>JAKLKB010000023.1 GCA_023150835.1 Myxococcota bacterium
TTGGTGAGGTTTTTGCCGTAGACATAGAAGTTGCTGTTGGCACCGGGTCGGATGGTGTTGGTGTAGTAGTGACCTGTGGAAGTGCTTGTGGTGACCATCGTGATGCGGATACCTTCGCCGTTGGTGACGGTGAGGAAGCGGGGGGTACTTTGGGTGCCGCTGGGATTTTTGAGGACAACAGGCACGATGCCGGGTTGGGCGAAGTTGACTTTTTCCAATTCAAAGTAGGTGTAGCCAAGGAAAGAGGTTTCGGTTTTGGAGATCTTGATGGGCTGACCGCCGACCAAGATCTCACCCGCCGCACCGAGTCCACCACCGAGATCAAAGCCCGTTGCGACGACGCGCATCACGCTGTCTTTGCCGATCAGCGGGGCGTTTGCATCGCTGGTGGAAGACGAGCCGTACATGGAGACGATGCCGAGTTCTTCGGTACCCCATTGGCCGGGGCCGATCACGCGCATCTTGATGGTGTTGCTCTTGGTGCCAGCGGTGCTTTGAAGCTGAACAGGCGCAAGACCGGGAGTGAGGGTGTTGAAGTTGCTGTTGCTCCATGAGAACGATTGAAGCTGGTAAGGCGTTTTGCTCGAAGTGCTGAAGTTGAGGTCAGAAGTACCGCTCTTGATGGGATTTCCTGCGCCATCGAGGATCTTGTGGGTGGTGGCGAAGTCGTAGCCCCAAAGATAGAAGGTCAAACTGGTCAGATCGATGGGGATGATCATCGATTCGAGCCAGAGGACGCGGACGCGCTGTTGGGTGTTGATATCGAGGATCGAGGTGTTGGAGCGGCCTTTGTCGTTGGTGACTTCGACAGGAAGTTCAAGACGGGTGTTGGTGCCGAGGGTGATCGGGTAGTCTTTGACGTCGATCACACTGGCGGTTGCGGTGACCGTCACACCTGCAAGCGTCGAGATATCGACGTTGTTGATGTAGACCTTGGTTTTGGTGGTAGAGAAGTTGATGCCGTGGATCTTGAAGGTGATCTTGGCGGGTGGTGTGGCGGGATTGACCACAAGGGTTGCAGGAGTGACAGGTTGGATGCCCTGAATGGCGGGTGCAAAGGTCGGTTCGGAGGTGGTTGTGCCACCTGCGGGCGCACCGGGAGCGGGGCTGACAGCCCATGTCCACGTCAATTTGTTCGCAGAGCAGACGGAGGTTCCGCCGAGGGTTCGGCAGGCTTCGACGTCGTAAGTTTGGCCGGCTGTCAAACCTGCTGGAAGGTCAGAGTCGTCATCATCGAACTGAACGCAGCCTTGGGCCGTTCCGCTGCCGTTGTAGAAGGAAAAGTTATCTTCGTAGTTGACGCCGCCGACGAGCGCGCCGTTTTGGTAAAAATTGACGGATGGGTTTTCGGTTGTCGACGAGACGGCGGAGCGGAGGTTTTCGCCGCAGACGTAGATCGTATTCCAGCCCGAAGCAGCGAGCATATAGACATGCTCGACTTTGAGCTTGGCGGTTGCTGCGGGGGCTTTGTTGGTCCAAGACACCGCAACCGAGCAGATGTCGATGCCTCCGACTTTGCGACAGACGCGGACATCGTAGATATCGCCTGCGGTGAGTCCTGTGAAGACGCTACGGGCGGCTTGGACACAACCGCCTGCGAAGCCGTGTGCGTTGGTGGCCGTTTTTTTGACGATCGAAGTGCCCGACTTCAGGATTTCGATCTCTGGGACTGGATCAGGGCTGATATTTTGGAGGTTGGTTCCGCAGACGCGCAGATAATATTCTTCGTCGGCGGGGATGGAGTTGATCTTCATAAACTCATCGACTTCAAAAGAGGCTTCGTTAGAAGCCTTTGTGCCGGGGTTTGTGACGATCACTTTGTAGGTTTTTTTGGTGGTGTAGCTTGTGCCGCTGATGGTGATCAGGCCGCTGTTGACGTAAGTAGGTGTTGCAACGGCGGTCCCATCGACGGAAACGGTGGCGTTTGGATGGAAGCCTTCGCCGATAATCGAGATTTTCGGAGCAGCGGGAGGAACGGGCGAAGGAGCGATACCCGAGATCTTGGGAGTGGGGATCTCGACGGCTTCGATCTCTTGTTTGTTGCTGGCCTTTTTGCAGAGGCCGAGAGCGGTCAGTTCGAGTTTTTTTGTGGCGGTCAGTGCCGAACCATCGACTTCGACGCTGTAGAGCGTGTCGTTGAGTTTGGTGAGCGTGAGGGGTTTGCCGTCCAAAGAAACGGAAGCGCCTTCGAGATACATGGCGACGACATAGCCTTGGACTTTGGAGCCGATGAACATCCGACGAGGAGCGATCGAGAGAAGCGCAGGCGTGGAGGTGGTTTCCGTGACAGTAAAGCCGATCTCTGCGGGAGTTTTGGTTCCCACGTTGGTGACTTGGAGTTTGTATGCGCCCGCCGCGAGCTTGGTAAAGTCGAATTCAGCGCGAACTTGGGTCATCGAGAGATAAGTGAGTTTGACGGGAGCAAAGACCTTTGTGGCATCGGTGGCATCGACGAGTTCGACTTTGACACCCGAGAGCATATTGCGCCCGTTGATGACGATGGTTTCGCTCGCGCAGTCTTTTCCGATACGGTTGAAGGAGATCCCGTCGATCAGGGCGCTGACGGAAGAGACGCGGAACTTGTAGGCGTCGGAGGCTTTGCCGTCGGGGTTGGTGACGATCACGTCGTATTCACCGTCGTTGGGGACGGTCAAGACGCCCGAGACTTTTTGATCGGATTCGTACTCGGTTTTGAGGTCTTTGCCATCGAACTTGATCACGGCACCGCGCACAAAGTTTTTGCCTTGAACGGTGAGGTTGACGATCTGACCTGCGATTACAAGGGCAGGACCGACGTAAGTGATCTCGGGTTTTTGGCCTTCAACGATATTGAATTCGAGTTCGCTGGTGGCTTTTCCGTCGGGGTTCGTCACTTTGACCTTGGCCTTTTTGGCGGTCTTTCCGGCAAGATCGATGGTTGCGCGCAAGCGGGTTGCGCTGACGTATTCGACACCCGCGAGATCAGCGCCGTCGAAGTTAACCTTGGCTCCGTAGAGAAAGCCCGTTCCGTCAAAGTCGACGGTGAGCTTTGCGCCGATCGCCCCGGAGTTCGGTGTGAGCGTGGTCAATGTGGGGGCAGGGGCTTCTTTGGTCGCGGTGATGTAAGCAATCGCGATGCCTTCGCCGCCTTTTCCGTCGGTCACCTTGAGTTCGACGGCGTAGAGTCCGCCTTCGTCGGGTGTAAAGGAGGCTTTGCTTTTGTCGACATCTTGGAGGGTGGATTTGCTGTTGTCGGGCTTAAAGCGAAAGCTCCAAGCGTAGGTGAGGGTGTCTTTGTCGGCGTCGGTGCTGGTAGAGCCATCGAGCGTAACGGCATCGCCCGCTTTGACGGTCGCTTCTGCGGGTGTGATCTTGGCTTCGGGAGGGACGTTGTCTTTGAAGGCTTCGAGCGTCACTTCGACAACATCGCCTTGGAGGGTGTCATCGGCGACCTTCAAGGAGATCTTGTAAGGGCCTGCGATATCGGGCTTGATCGTCACTTGAGAAGCCGCAGTATCCGAAAGACTGGCGGTGCTGCCGTCGGGTTTGGTGGCAAGGCTCCAAGTGTACTTGGGCTTGGGTGAGGTGCTGTAGAAAAGGCTACTTGTTGCGCTAAGGGTGGCATTTTCGCCGACCTTGGCGCGCAATGCACCCGTGATCTTGCCTTCGGGTTTTTTGCCTTCGGGCTTGACTTCGGCCTTTTGGCATTTCTCTTGGATGCAAACGAGGGCCTCGACGCAGTCAAAGTTCGTCTTGCAGGCTTCACCTTCGTTTTTCTTGGGGGGATTACAGGCGGCAAGCCATGCGGTGAGCATGACAGTTGCCGATAGCAGAGACCAGGATTTACGCCACTTCACGCGGAAACTCCTTTCTGGCTCAACAACGTTCGTGTCTTTGTCGCGCACTTGATGGGCTTTTTGTCGGATGACAAAGGCCCGATCGGTCGCAAACAACAAGACGTGGGTGGATATGGAACACTTCGGTGTGCCATCTTATAGCACAAAGAAAGAGTAAGCTGTTGGACGTTTTTCTGTGGGGAGAGTGATCTTCCCCCAACCAGAGAGAGCGGGGCTGGGATGAATGCAGGCGAGAGAAACAAACCCATGAGTCGACAATCAAACCACCAAAAACACATCAACACCGCAATCCCTCAATCTACAAAAGATGCACATACCTTTCAAAAGGCGCGGCGAAACTGCCTCTTTGTGAGGAAGATGGGCCATCTTGCAACACCTCGGCCCACAAAGAAAGTTCTTTGCATACCACGCGATCTTTTTGCAAAGCAAGGCCCCTCACGTCACAGAACCGACACTTTTACACCAGCAGCATTCTTTCCGCTCCGCGCTGGCGGGCAAGAAAGCTCTTCGGGCGAAGGCGTCAAACAAGCGACAGGGACACGAAATGCCCGTCAAGCCGCAACAGAACCCATAGATGGTCTGCTGGTTTGGGATGCTAGACTTGCTGAGGTGGGAATTGGTCTCACCGTCGTTGAGGGGGCGGTGTTGTGCCGAGCAGAACGCCGACGAAGGCTGCGGCTTGTGGAGGAGGGCGTGGTTTTTCCCCGTGTCTGGGGTGCTTTGGAAGCGGGGGAGGAGGAGCGTGTTGAGGCATGAGATGACCCGTTGCGCTTGCAAGGGATCGCTGCTATGCAAGAGGGCTTCTTGCGCCTTGGGTGCAAGAAGCAAGGCACACAGAGAAAGGACCTGTACAGGACATGAGTGATCTTTCTGTCACCCCAATCAATATCGAAGATGAGATGCAGGTTTCGTATCTCGATTACGCGATGAGCGTGATCATCGGGCGGGCGCTGCCCGATATCCGTGATGGTTTAAAGCCCGTACATCGGCGCGTTTTGTACGCGATGTTTCGGGAAGGGCTGTTGCACAACCGCAAGTACTCGAAGTGTGCGGGTGTGGTCGGCGAGGTGTTGAAAAAGTACCATCCTCACGGGGATTCCGCCGTCTATGACACCTTGGTCCGAATGGCGCAGCCTTGGAATATGCGTTATCCGCTGGTGGATGGGCAAGGAAACTTTGGTTCGATCGATGGGGATGCCGCAGCAGCGTACCGCTACACCGAGTCACGGATGACGCGGTTGGCCGAGATGATGCTCCAAGATATCGACAAAGAAACAGTAGACTTTACGGAGAACTTCGACGGTTCAACGATGGAGCCGTTGGTGTTGCCGACGCGCTTTCCAACGCTGTTGGTCAATGGCTCCGATGGGATCGCGGTGGGGATGGCGACCAAGATCCCACCCCACAACCTGCGCGAAGTGATCAACGCTTGCGTTCTTTTGATCGATGAACCCGAGACCACCATCGACGAGCTGGTGATGGGACGACCTGCAACGTCGGATAGACCGGCGATGCCGCCGATCTTGCGTGGTCCCGACTTTCCGACAGGGGGGACGATCCACGGGCAGCGCGATATCCTCAAAGCCTACAAAGAAGGGCGGGGTATCATCCAGATGCGAGCGACGTGCGAGACCGAGGAAGACGAGCGTTCGGGCCGCAGTCGGATCGTTGTGAAAGAGATCCCGTACCAAGTCAATAAAGCCCGTCTTGTCGAGAAGATCGCGGAACTGGTTCGGGAACGAAAGATCGAAGGCATCTCGGATCTGCGGGATGAATCAAACCGTGAAGGCATCCGCGTGGTGATCGAACTCAAGCGCGACGTGATGCCCGAAGTCGTCCTCAACCAGCTCTACAAACACTCTCCGCTGCAAAGCTCTTTTGGGATCATCTTCCTCTCGATCTTGCAAGGCCAACCACGATGCCTCGATATCAAGGCGATGTTGGAGCAGTTCATCAACCATCGCCGCGAAGTGACGATCCGCCGTTGTCGTTATGAGTTGCGCAGAGCCAAAGAACGCGCCCACATCCTCGAAGGCTTGAAGAAAGCACTCGATTACATCGATGAGATCATCAAGACGATCCGTTCCTCAACGAGCACCGACGAAGCACGCGACCGCTTGATGGCGGGCTTTGACTTCTCCCGCCTCCAAGCCCAAGCCATCCTCGATCTGCGGCTGCAACGCTTAACGGCCCTTGAGCGCGACAAGATCATCGAAGAACTCACGCAGATCAACATGGAGATCGAGCGGCTGACCAACATCCTCCAAAACGAGGCCCTTCTGAAAGAGCTGATCAAGCGAGAGCTACAAGAAGTCGGAGATGAGTTTGGCGACGAACGCCGCGCACGCATCGCAGGTTCCTTGCACCACATCTCCGAAGAAGACTTGATCGCCGAAGAAGAGATGGTCGTTAACATCACCAACTCCGGCTACATCAAGCGCAACTCGCTGACCGAATACCGCGCACAACGTCGTGGTGGCCGTGGAATCGTCGGGATGAACACTCGCGAGGAGGACTTTGTCGTGCAGCTTTTCGTCGCGTCCACCCACGCTCACATGCTGATCTTGACCAATCTGGGCCGTATGTACCAAACCAAAGTGCATGAGATCCCCAAAGCTTCGCGTACTGCGCTCGGACGACCGATCGTCAACTTGGTCGGCCTCGAAGAAGGCGAGACGCCGCAAGCCGTCCTGCCGATCAAAGAATTCAAAGAAGGTATGTACTTGTTTTTTGCCACCCGTCGCGGCGTTGTCAAAAAGACCGAGCTGATGGCCTACGCCAACGTCGCCGTCCGAACGGGCGGACTGATCGCCATCCACATGGACGAGGGCGACGAACTGGTGGGAACCTTGCTGACCGACGGAAACTGCGAAGTGATCTTGTGTTCGCGCAAAGGGCAAGCGGTGCGTTTCCATGAAAGCGATGTCCGTCCCATCGGTCGAAATGCACGTGGCGTCGCAGGAATCAAACTGGACGAAGGCGATCAAGTGGTGTCTCTCGTCGCCACCCAAGAAGACAAAAACCTGCTGACGATCACGGAAAACGGTTATGGCAAGCTGACGCCTGTCTCCGAATACCGCATCACCAAACGCAACGGAAAAGGCGTGATCACGATCAAGTGCAACGAGCGCAACGGCGATGTCGCCGCAACACTCGAAGTTTCCGATCAAGATCAACTCATGGTCTCGACCGATACAGGCCGAATTATCCGCTTTGCGGCCAAAGAGATCCGCGTCCAAGGGCGCAATACCCAAGGGGTTCGGCTGTTTCGCGTCGATGAAGGAGAGCGCATCTCTTCCGTTGCGATCGTCGCTGACGCCACCGAAGAGGATGCACTCGAACCAAGCAAAAACAACGACGAGATCGGTGCGCCCGATGCTTCCGTCGAGATCGTTGATCAAAGCTCCACCATCGAGCCTGTCCCAACATCCGACGATCACGAGGAGCTCGACGAACCTCAAGACTGACGTCTTGGGGCGGTGCTTGGTACGATCTCGATCCATCCCATTACAACGGAGAGATCGATCGGTGATGCGCAAATTATCTTGCGAAGCAAAAAATCGTTGACGTGGATGGGGGCCTGTGGTAGAACGCGACCCCAACGAAGGGTGAGAGATCACAAAAGCGCTTTGGCTTACGCGGATGTTCGCGCTTTTTGAGTCCGATCCTGTCCCAACGATGGACGCCCGTATGACCGAAGATCCAAACGAATCAAAAACAACGACCCCACTCTCCAGCAACTCGGCAAGCGAATGGCGACAGGCGTTGTGGGCGATGGCTGCCGTCCTTGAATTGACGGCAAGCATCCTCGCCTCCGCATGGGTGGGGTTGTGGTTGGATCGCTTCTTTCAAAGCGGCCCGTTTGGTTTGTTGGGATGTGTCGCGCTCGGAGGCGGCACTGGATTTTGGCTGTTGTGGCGCTTCTCGCGCCCCGCAGATCGCGATCCACGTCCATGACTCGCCACCCCTTGCGTTTCCTCGCTCTGCTCGAATCAAGTGCTTTACTCTTCGGCTTCGTGATGTCTCTCGCCGCCTGGTGGTGGACTCTTCGTTCCGAAGTGGCCTTGGCGGCCCTTTTGGGTTCGCTGTTTAGCTCTGGAAATCTTCGCCTCTTGATCTGGAACTGGTCTCCCATGCTTGATGCCGCTCCACCCGCACAAGTCGCCAAAGAGACCCACTCCCAATCTCCGCCAACGCAAAACGCCGATGATTCGGCGCACAACGTGGGTGCCTCGAACCAAGATACCGAATCTTCGGCGCAGATCGTGGATGCCTCGAACCAAGATACCGAATCTTCGGCGCAGATCGTGAATGCCTCGAACCAAGATGTCGAATCTTCGGCGCAGATCGTGAATGCCTCGAACCAAGATGCCGAACCTTCGGCGCAGATCGTGGGCATCTCGAACCCACAGGCGGATAACGCAGTGCCTCAAAAGGTGCATTCTTTTGCGCCAGTTCAGCGCTCGCTGCTTTTGACGGGGCGCTTCTTGTTCAAGCATTTGTTTTTGCTTGGCGGTTTGATCCTGTGCTTGTGGGGGCTAAAGCTCCATGTCGCGGGATTTTCCTTGGGCCTTGGGAACATCGTGATCGCGATCCTCTTTTCTCCCTTGTTGCCGCAATCGACGGAGTGATTTCTCCATGTTCTCTCTTTTTTTGGCTTCCGGCGAACACTTTTCGCTCTTTTCTTATTTCCTCAAGATGAACCACGGCTACGTTCATGTGGCGATGGCTGCGACGGTGACGCTGTTGATCGTGTGGCTCTCTCTCTTGATTCACCGCTCATTCAAGCGCGATCAAGAGATCGGGCGCGATCCACTCGTTCCTGACGACAAACTATCTCTTCGCAACATCGTTGAGATCGGCCTTGAACGCCTCTATCAAATGTTCCAAAACATCCTTGGCCACGACGCGGAAAAGCACTTTGGGTTGCTTGCAAGCATCTTCTTGTACATCCTGATCAGCAACTTCATGGGCCTGATCCCCGGCTTTCTCCCGCCCACCGACAACATGAACACCAACCTCGCTATCGGTTTGGTGGTGTTTTTGTACTACAACTACCAAGGATTCAAAGAGTCGGGTGCTGCCTACCTCAAACATTTTATGGGGCCTGTTCTTCCTTTGATCCCCTTGATGTTTGTGATTGAACTCGTCAGCCATATCGTTCGCCCGATCTCCTTGAGCTTGCGCCTCGCTGGAAACATGACAGGCGATCACCAAGTCCTCGGTGTCTTTTCCAACATGACCCCTTTGCTTGTCCCTGTGATCTTTATGGCCCTTGGTTTCCTTGTGTGCTTCCTCCAAGCATTCGTGTTCACGCTGCTTTCGAGCGTTTACATCGCAATGGCCGTTTCCCACGATCATTGATATCCTTGGTGCATCTTGCTCAAGCAATCCGTTTGAGAGAAAGATCGCCATCTAAAGTCGCATCGCGTCCGTTTTTCGAGACGGATCCGCCTTGAAACACTACGGAGATTGTTTAGATGAAAAAGTGGCTTGTTTCTATCGTAACGTTCGTTGTTTGCTTCCTTCCGATGGCTTCGGCTTTTGCAGCAGAGACCAGCAAAGCAGGTTCTAACGCTGCGGGTTGGGCCATCGCGCTGGCCGCTGGTATCGGTCTGGGGATCGCTGCGTTCGGTGGCGCTCTTGGTCAAGGCCGCGCTGCGGCCTCTGCCCTCGAAGGGATCGCTCGCAACCCCGAAGCATCCGGCAAACTCTTTCTCCCCCTCATCCTTGGCCTTGCTTTGATCGAATCGCTCGTCATCTACGCATTCGTCATCGCACTCCAACTCGTCGGCAAACTCTAATCTGCTCCCTCTGGGGCAAACGCTGTTTTGCCCCTTCCTTCCGCCTTATCCCTTCTCTCCGCCTTATTCGTCCCCCCACAAGATCGCAACCCTCCGTTTCTCGCCAGTCAATCACTTTCTCGTCAAAGCGACACGAGATCCGCCTGTTGTGTGATCGTCAGGACGTAGGGGCAAACCCCCGTGTCTGCCCAATCATAGGACGTTTACGTACTCTCCTTTGTGTACAGATCACTCGGATATCGTATAAGTCCTATGGTAGACAAAAATCCCAGCATTCACGCCTTTTCGTTGGTGCGGCTTGGACTTGCGTTAGGGCGAACTTGACACGTCTGGTTGGCGGAAATACAATCCCCCCTCAACTTGGCTGGAGCCTGTGTGTTTGGGGGCACCATGAGCAAAAGGAGAAACAAACGGATGGTGGCTGCTGTCGGTCGGCAAAGGTGGATGGTGTGGATGCTTGCCTTGGGCGGGGGATGGCTTTTGGGATTCAGCCCTCGTCATGCGTGGGCAAACCAGCCCAACAAACCGCCTGCCAAACAATACGATGTCGCGATCGCCTTTTATCAGGCTCTCGGAGCAGAAGCACAAATTGACAGTCTGTTTGGCAAGCTTCAACAAGCCATCGAGCGCGATATCGGCCTCAAAGTCATGCCGCTTGCCGAAACGCAAGCCGCTCTCGGAAAAGATCTCGGATTGCAAGCCCTCGGAAATGATTGTCGAGGCGAGCTGATCTGTATGCTCGACACTTCACGAAAAAAACTCCCCGTTTCACAAGTCGTCTTCCTTAGCGTAGGAGTCCTTGGCTCGGCTTTTTTGGTCAGCATCCGCAGCGCCAGCATCAAACAAGAACAACCTCCCCGCACTCTCGAAGGAAAACGCTACAACGGCATCGCTGCCTTTGAAAAAGAACTCCCCCAACTGGTCTTGACGATCTTCCCCGGGCGGACGCGTTTTGTCGTCGAAGGTTCCCCCGAAGGGGCCATCGTCAAGATCAACGACAGCCAAGTCGGAACACTGCCCAAAGTCGCCTTGTCTTGGGCCTCTGGCGAGATCACCGTCTCCGTCTCTTACCCCGGATACCTCGACAATACCAAGCGGCTGACGCTTTTGCCCAACCGCATCATGACCTTGCGTGTCGCTTTGGAAAAAAAACCTGCGGAACGCCGCATCGTTCATCGTCCACCGCCTCCACCACCCCAAACCACCCCACTCCATCAACAATGGTGGGTTTGGGTGATCGGTGCAGGTGTTGTTGTAGGCGTCACCGTAGGCGTTGTGGTGGGCGTCACGCAGTCACAAGTCTATCGGGTTCAAACGGGACTCTAAATCGCCCGTACTACGGCGGAAACCGCGCCCACTCTCCATCTCGCCGTCCGCCTTTTTGCAAAATGTTTGCTTGAAGTCCTGCAAGGTCTCATGCTATCCTCTGTTTCTTGTGGGCTTCTTTGGTTTTGGCTCGCTTTTCAGCTTTGATAGGGTGGCTCCGTGAAGGTCTGTCCCAAGTGTACGCACGACAATCCGCCAGAGATGGACACCTGTGAAGAGTGCGGCGCAGATATCTCGCTTGTCGCTTCTGACGGGCTTGATCCACTCGTCGGCCAAGTTCTTGTCGGAAAATTTCACGTCAAAGAACTGATCGGCCAAGGAGCGATGGGTCGCGTCTATCGCGCTGTCCAAGCACCCATCAACCGCGAAGTCGCAATCAAGATCCTTCACCAACACCTGATGGAAGATCAACGCGTCGCTCGCCGCTTTCAACGCGAAGCAGAAGCCGCCAGTCGTTTTACTCACCCCAACTCCATCGCGATCTTTGACTTCGGACAAACCGAAAACAAATCTCTCTACATCGCCATGGAGTACATCGTTGGCCCCGATCTCGCTCATGTCATCTCGGAGGATTCTCCCCTTCCCATCGAGCGAGTAATCAAGATCGGCTCGCAAGTCCTCTCTGCCCTTCACCTCGCGCACAACAGCAAGATCATCCACCGCGATCTCAAACCCGAAAACATCATGCTCGCCCAAATGCCCGGACAAGACGAACTCGTCAAAGTCTGCGACTTTGGGATCGCCAAGATCCAACAGCCCGAAACCAACAAAGGCGAATCCGCGCTGACCATGTTCGGGATGATCTGTGGAACTCCTTATTATATGTCCCCAGAACAGGCCAAAGGCGAAGAACTGGACGGACGCACCGACCTTTACAGCATGGGCGTGATCCTTTACGAGATGCTCACAGGCGAAGTCCCTTTCCGAGGCAGCACGCCTGTAGAAGTCATCGCTCGCCACCTCACCGATCAGGCGGTCCCACCGAGCAAGATCCGAGGTGATGCTCAAATCCCCCGCGCTCTCGAAGATGTCGTCATGCGCGCCCTGCGCAAAAATCGCAACGAACGCTTCGCTTCCGCCGACGAGTTCCGTGTCGCTCTTGAAAAAGCCCGCGAAGAAACCGCCTTTCATCTCGAACTTGAGCGTGTTCTTCAAACGTCCGAAGACACCGCACGAAGACCCACTGGGATGTCTATCCCCGTAGCCACGGTCGCTTCCGTTCAGGGCGAAACGGTTGTCCGACCTTCTTCGGCCATCGCGGGCGCGCCTTCTCTTGCGCCCTCCTCATCCTCGACTTCGGTTCCTCAGATCGCCATCGCACGTGGCCGCCCTCTTCAATCCACCCCTCATCCCATGCCTGCCGCCACTCCTGCACCTCCTTCTGGACCCACGCGGGTTGGACCCGCTCCCACCCCCCCTCCTTCTGGACCCACGCGGGTTGGACCTGCTCCCACCCCTCCCGTTGCTTCTCCTCAATTCAATAACTCCATCAGCGCCATCACCCAATCCCGCGCTCCCTCGCCCTCTGCACCACCCACCCAATTGCGCTCCCATGTTGTCCCTGCCACTCCCCCACCTCCTTCTTCGATCCTCCCTCCCGAGCGTGAGCCTCTTCCCTTCTCCAACGCTGCGCCTGCTCTCTCGGGGATCCGACCCGCTCCTGTCTTGCCCCACCACGCCAAACACAACTTTGACGAAGTCAGCGAACCCGTCGTCCAGCGCAAAGGCAGCGGAGGCTGGATCTTCTTGTTGTTGCTGCTCTTTGCCGGCGGGATCGGCGGTTATTACCTTTACACGCGCTTTGCTGCTCAAACCGATCCTCAAAACACCCTTCCTGACGTCGAAGAGCGACCTCTGCCCCACGTCCCACGACCCCAACCCAAACCCCCCACCACTCCGCCACGCCCTCAACCCGATCCTCGCATCGAAAAAACCACCCCTCCACCACGCCCTTGGAAGCGGCGGGCTGTTGCTCGCGCCTCTTCTTCCCATCAGTCGGCCCGAAAGAACCAACTTCAAGATCTCGCGCAACAGCACAAATCGATCGTGCTGTGGATGCGCCATCACGGGATCCGCAAAGAATACCTCGAACCTTCCTCATGGAAAGATTACATCCGCTCCAGCCAAGCCCTCAGACAAAAAAACGTGCGCAAGCTTCGCGAGTACATCGAACGCCTCTCCAACCAAAAGATCGGCCAAGAAGATTATATCGATACTCAAATCCTCAAAAGGAAATACAAATTTCTCAATAACTTGTACAAAGAAAAAAAGCGTAAAAAACGCCTCTCTATCGTGCAAGACCGCCGATGTGACGAGATCCTTACGCAGATCTTTATCCACGATATCATGCTCCAAAAACCCCTCAAAGCCAGCAAGATGCTCAACGAAGTCCAGTCCATCCTCCTCCGCTAACCCACACAAGCCCTTTGCCCTCCCCTCTACTTGGCGCGATCTGCGCGTTCGATAGGCTTGACCGTGTTCTCTAAAACGTATATGTTAGGCAGAACTTCGCGGTGAAACGGCTTTCTCACCGCCATTTTCTTGTTCGTCATCCTGCGTGTTTTCGTTGTCATCCTGTGTGTTTTCGGTATCTTCGGGGGGCGGCTTTGGTTCGGCTACACCCCGCAACACGCGATGCTTCGCGATCACTCCTCCTTTTCAACGCAAAGAGGCTGCTCGATGTTTCACGTCAAAGTCTGGTTGGGTGTAATCTTCTTTTCTATCGTCACCCTGCAGATCTGGATCATGCAACCCCTGCTGATCTACAAGGTCGCAGAGGAGCAAGATCGCTTGCGCCCGATCTTGGTTGGGCAGCGCTTTGAGCGCGGCCTCTTCCGCTTTTATGAAAAACTCAAAGTCAACGCTACCAAAATGGCCGAAGAAACAGGCCTGCGCGAAGCCGTCTCCTCCATCAATTACGAAGCCGATGACGATCTCTCTAAGCTCGAAACTTACGAAGAATCGCGCCGAAAGGTCCAACGCGGTTTTCAAGCCTACCAAAAACTAGACGCCAAAGTCGAACGACTGTACGTGGTTTCCCGCGAAGGCATCGTCCTCTTGCGCTCCGATCAACCCGGCGCAACCTTCCGCTACAAAAAAGATCGCCTCCCCAACATCCCCCACCTCAACGACGCCCTCAAAGACAACCCACGCACCGGGATCTGGCCGATCGAAGGCACCAATAGCTTCGTTGCTGCCGTCCCGATCCACGACACCTCTGAGAAAAAAACCGTTAAAGCCGCCCTCTTGTACGTCAAAGCCTTCAACGCCGAACTCTTTCGCGAACACAAAGAACTCCTCCCCCAAGACAACAATATCCCGGGCGCAAAAGACACCAAGTTGATCCTCTTCACCGCAACCACCGCTGCTTCGGGCGATATGGATCTCGGCCCCATCGCCTACAACCTCGGCGAAAAACTCATCCCATTCTTTCGCGGATGGTTCAAGCAAAAAGCCTATGACGTCGTGGTCGATAAATACGCCAACGGTATGAACCGTGACCTGCTCAAAGCCGATATCCAACTACAGCCCTATTCTTATATGGTCGGTCGGTTTCCTGCGGACCTCAGCCCCGGCAACATCGGCTATGTTCTGATGGTTCCTGTTCCCAATCGCTTTGTCGAAGTCAAAAAAGAAAAGTTCTATGAAAGCGGCGGGCCGCGCATCTTGGCCACCGTTCTCTTGGTCTTGGCCTTCTTCTTGGCGCTTTGGCTCTCGGGCGCGGAGATCTTTTACTTTCGCCGTGTCGTTCCACGCCTCCAAACAGCCCCCCAAGAAGGCTTTCCCGACGTCCCATTGAACGGATTGAGCGGGCCTTGGAAAGGTCTGGCACGCTCGATCAACAAGATCTTTTCGATGATCCGCGAACGTGGTCTCGGCGAAGCCGATATGAAGCCCGGAACCACCATCGCCACCGTTGACGAACTTGACTCCCGAGAACGCGGTGGCGGCGCTCTCGACTTCCTCGCCTCGCAAAGTCGTGAAGTGGACGCGATCTCTCCCGACCTTCTGATCAACAACAACGTCAACGAAAATGCCGCCTCGCTGCTTGGATCGGCCCCATCACCCGCTCAAAGCGGGTTTCCTGCTCAAGCTTTCCCCCCACAACAAGGCGGCTACCCACAACAAGGCGGCTACCCACAACAAGGCGGCTACCCGCAACAAGGCGGCTACCCACAACAAGGAGGTTATCCACAACAAGGAGGTTATCCACAACAAGGAGGCTACCCGCACGGAGATCCTTATAAAAAGTCTTGATTGTTTTCGCTTGTGCTGGTACACCGACCGCGCCTTGACCATGTATACGGACGCACGGCGATCTACGCTGCACAAGCTTGGAGGAAGAGATGGATATCAAGATCACACTTGCTGGCCCAGAACAAAGAAAGCCCATTCCTCGCGATGGCAACACGCTCGGATTTGGCCGCCATTTCTCGGACCATTTTTTCTTGATGGATTATGCCCCCGAACGCGGCTGGTTTGATCCGCGTGTCGAGCCTTATCACAAACTCTCCTTGGACCCTGCGACGATGGTGTTGCACTACGGCCAGCAAGTCTTCGAGGGGATGAAAGCCTATCGCGGCGCTGATGGCGGGGTGTATCTCTTCCGTCACCGAAAAAACTTTGAACGCCTCAACCGTTCTTGTCGCCGTCTCGTCATCCCCGAACTGGATATCGATGTCCTCGAACAAGGACTCCGTGAACTCATCCGCGTCGATCAAGAGTGGATCCCCACCAGCGAAGGATGCGCCCTGTACATCCGACCCACCGTCATCGCAACCGACCCTGTTTTGGGGGTTCGTCCCTCCGATACCTATCTGTTCTACATCATCGCCGGCCCCGTCGGAGCTTATTATCCCGAAGGCTTTAACCCCATCTCGATCTACGTCAGCGACAAATATGTTCGCGCTGTCTCGGGGGGCATCGGCGAAGCCAAAACCGCCGGAAACTACGCCGCAAGCCTCGCTGCACAACAAGAAGCCCGCAAAAAAGGTTATTCCCAAGTCCTCTGGCTTGATGCCAAAGAACGCAGTTTTGTCGAAGAAGTCGGAACCATGAACATCTTTTTCCGCATCAACGACGAACTGATCACCAGCCCTCTCACAGGCAGCATCTTGCCCGGTGTCACCCGCGACTCCGTGATCCAGATCGCCCGCTCTTGGGGCGTCAAAGTCTCCGAACGTATGCTCGCTGTCGATGAAGTCTTCGATGCCGCACAAAAAGGCTCGCTCAAAGAAGTCTTTGGGGCCGGAACTGCCGCTGTGATCGCCCCCGTTAAAAAATTCCACTACAAAGACCGCGATATCCAAGTCGGCGACGGACGCAGCGGTGAACTCTCCCAACGTCTCTACAAATACATCCTCGACCTTCAATACGGACGCATCGAAGATCCCTTTGGTTGGCGCACCCGCATCCTCTAAGCTGTCGCACCTTGCGGATGCTGTGGGGGGATCACTCGGTGGTGGATTCTGGCGGATGTTGTGGGGGGATCACTCGGCGGGAGATGAGTCACGCGGAGGTTGGACGGATCTCGTCAGTTTGTGCAGCGTCGTCTTTGTGCCTTCTGCTTGTTGAAACAAGCGCATATAGTGTTGTGCTTGCTGGGGTGTGCGAAAAGAGCCGATCGTTAGGCGAAAATAACGCTTCTGGCGAAACACCTCACGGGTGAGCGTTGCGGAGGAGTAGCCTTTTTTGAGCAAGCGCTGATGGATGCGTTGCAGAGTCGAAAGATCGCTCGAAAAGCGAAGCTGGAGTGTGTATTGTGCGCGACTCGACGGGACCATCGCGATCTTTTTGATCTGGCGTTGCAAGGCGTGTTGCTTTTTTGCTTCTTCTTGGGTTTTTGCAGCCTCGGCGGCTTTGGAGGCCGTGGGTGGGGGAGTTCGGCGCGATGCTTGGGCGGTCTCTTGTGGCAAACGTCGAGCAGGAGGAGCTGTGCGAGAGCGAGGCGCGGGAGCCGCAGGGGCTGCGGTATCCTCGTTGTCCTCGTTGTCTTCGCTGGGTTCGGTGTCTCTTGTGGGAGGCGGGATGCGAGATGCCGTAGCAGCACGAGAGGGCTGATTTTGCGGCTTTTGGGGCGAAGTGGCCACTCGCAAACCAGAGGCCGGGACACGTTGAGAAGCGGAAAGCGTCGCAAATGCCGGATCTTCGGGGCGTTGTTGATCGAGCCAGCCGAGCAATCGGAGCTTTTGTTCGATCGGGCGCTTTTTGCTTTCGGCGATCGTCCACATACCGAGGAAAAAGACCAAGAAGGTCCAAAGGATCGCACCCATCCCAAGAAACAGCAGATGGCGTCGATCAACACGAAACTCCACTTGGTTGCCGAATTGAAACATCGCGGCGCTCCTTGTGTTTGGCGTCGTAGAGGGGGTGGCTTGGATGGCCTGCGGCGAGAACGTCTGGGCGTTTCTCGTGCGCCGATTGTAGCGAGGTCCAGACGGCAGCGCAAAATTTCTCGTGCACGAAGCCTCCTTGGGTTCATCGGACTCATACGGTATCCGCAAGATGTGTGATCGAAGGATCGTGTGTAGATGCCCTACGGTTGGGCAGCCACACCTGTCTGCCCCTACGTTTTACGATCACGCGCCCTGCGGAACTCGTATCGGTACACGGGGAGATCCTCTACGACCCGAACTACAGCGGTTTTTCAAGACCGCTCGCAAGCCCGTCGGGTCTTGGCTTCGCACCGAGTGCGTGATGCGTTCTTGCATTTTCCACCCGTTGTTGCGTAACATACCGATACGCAACCTTTAGCAACGATTGAGAGATCCATGTGGAAGTGTATCGAGTGCGGTTTTCAAGAAAATGAAGCAGGAAGCGAGCTTTGTTCGCGCTGTCAAGCACCACGCGATCCCAAAACGTTCGAGGGAGAACAGATCGGCCAGTGGCGACTTGAAAAACCCCTTGGGGAGGGCGGGATGGCGGTGGTCTTTCTCGCTCGCCACGTCATGCTCGGCTCCAAGGTCGCCATCAAGCTTTTGCGATCCGATCTCACCAACAAACGCGAAGTGATCGAACGCTTTCGCACAGAAGCCCTCGCAGCAAGTCATCTCCGACACGAAAACGTCATCCAAGTGATGGACTTTGGATTCCAAAAAGGCATCGGCTTTTACATGGTCTTGGAGTTCTTGGAGGGAAACGACCTCGAAGCCTACCTGACGGGACAGCCCATGCCTCCGCGTTTTGTCAAAGAGATCGCCAAGCAGATCGCACGTGGACTCCAAGCCGCCCATGAATCCGGCATTATCCACCGAGACCTCAAACCCTCGAACATCTTTCTCGTCCCACGCGAAGGCTCCGATATCCCCCAAGTCAAGATCCTCGACTTTGGCATCGCAAAGATCCAAGAGTCCGAGCTTTTGGACGAGGAAAACCAAAAACTCACCCGCACAGGTACTGTCTTGGGGACGCCGTTTTATCTCTCTCCTGAACAACTCACCCGACGCCAAGGTGTCGAACTCGGCGCAAGTGTCGATATCTATGCCTTTGGCGTTATCTTGTTCCAACTCCTCGCAGGAAAATTGCCGATCGAAGAACCCAGTATCGCCGAGCAGATGGTCGCGATCCTCACACGAAAAGCACCGATGCTCGGCGAAGTCTTGCCCCCCTTTTCCAACTCTGCCCTCGAACTCTTTTTGCAACGCGCCTTGTCCAAATCCCCACAGTCTCGTCCTGCCACCGTCGCCGCTTTCTGGGAAGAACTTGACCAAGCCATGGGCGTTTTGGAGGATGCCCAAGAAAATACCGCCCTGCGCCAAGTCTGGGAAAAGACCTACAAAGATATCCTTGAAAAAGAGCAACCCCCTTCGCTCTTCTATCGGCTGCGCTGGGTGTTTGCGCTTCTGGCCTTGCTTGTGGTGGGCGGTGGAAGCTGGTGGCTGGCCTCGATCTTCCAGACTCCTCCGCCCCCTCCGCCTCCCCCGCGTTTGACGGGTATCCCCCAATTCAAAGAACTCGGGATCCAAGATTTTCAAGCAGGCAAGTTCGCAAGCGCCCTCCAACGCTTCGATCAGATCGTCAGCAGCAAGCGTTGGACAAGCTCCTCCAAAGACTTTGACCCCAAAGTCTACCGCTTGATGGCGACCGCACTTTTTGAAGCCGAAAAAGATCCGTCCAAAAAGCCCGCCTTTGCGGCTTTACAGTTTTTTCAACTCTACCTTAAACAAGCCAAGTCCTTTGATGCGGGCGAAAAAGAAGCCCTTGAAAAGAACGTGCAGCGTCTCGAACAGCGCGTTGCCGCAAGCGAGAGCGCCACCAAAGAGCTGTTGCGCGCCCTTGGAAAACACCTTAAATCGGGCGATGACAACGCAACGCTGGGCGTCTTGGATACCGCCTTTGCTTTGCAAAAAAAGGAAGCCCTCGGGCGATTGGATTATGGCCCCGATGTCTCGCTCAGCAGCGCCTACACACGCACCGCTGAGCTTCTCCAACAACGCTTCCCCGGCCTTTCCTTGGCTTTGTTGAAAAAAGCCTCGCAGATCCGACTCCCTCCCAAACAACAACGCAAACTCGTCTTGCGCTACGAAGAAATGAAACGTGCCATCCAAAAACGCCAAGACGACGGCCTCAAAGAACTCCAAACGGCTCTTCAATCCAACGACCGCAAACAAACACAAGCCTCTCTTCGCCGCCTCTTGAGCGAAAACACCGACGATCCCTCGATCTATCGGCGCATCCGCTCGCTGTTGCTTCGCGACTATTATCAAAACCCCCAAGCCTCGCTTGTTCTGTTGCGCTTGTACCGTGACGAGATCAAGCTGACCTTGCGCCCCGATGCACAAGCTTGGTATCGCCGCCTTGTTGGAAAAGAACTCCCTTCCGTCCCCTCTCTTGACCAAACCATCAAAGCCGGACAGTTCGGCATCAAAGGAGTTGTTGCACACAAACGCGCTCGGGCTTTCCTCGAAAAGGGCGAGATCAAAAAAGCCACCCCGATCTTTTCCTCTGTCCCCAAGCTACTCAAACGATCGATCGAAACGCCTGAAAGCCTCTTGACACCGCTGTTTCAGCGTTTGATCCATGAAGCCAACAACGCTCAATCCAGCCTCCAACAAGCCGATGAAACGTGGAAAAAGATCGCGGCCATGGCCGAATCGGGCGATCTGCTCGGAGCGCGCAAAAGCGGCGATGCCTTGCTCGCTACGCTCAAAGACAACCCCGCTGCCGTGGCCTTGTACAAAAAACGCCTCGAAGACCAAAAGGCCGAATACTCCCAGCGTTGCGAGCGGCTCGCACAATCTGCGCAGCGCTCTCTTGGGCGTGGTGGACTTCGTGATGCCGAGAAATACTACGAAAAAGGCGTGTCTTGTTGGAAACAGCTTGCTGCCGCTGAACCCGAACAAGCCAAACGACACGAAGGGCGCGTCGCCTCTTCTCTGCAATGGCAAGAACGCCTCCAAAAAGCAGCCCCGCTGCTCGACCAGCTACGCAAAGATCGTGAGGCCCTTCGCAATACCTCCGCCAACCAAGGCTTTGATGCGGTGATGCCGCTGCTCGATGGAAGCCCCGCCAAACGCGTCCTCAAACAAGAGCATCTCGCTTGGGGACAACAGCGGCTACGTTATATGCGCTTCCGCCAAAAAGGCGATCAATACGCCCAAAACGAGCGCTGGGAACAAGCCGTCTACGAATACAAACAAGCACAAAAACTCTTTCCTCGCGCCCATGATGCCCGAAATTTTCAACGGCGCATCCTTGAATGTGAATGCAATAGCGGTGTAACGTGGGAGATCTGTAAGCAGTTCAAGCGCGCAAAGCCGCGTTAATGTAGGTTTGAGTCATGTCTATCTCTTTGTCTTTGTTTTTGTTTTTGTGGTCCGCTGCTCCGATCTCCCCTGAGATCGCTGCAAAAGACAAGTATCTGCTCGCAAGACGCGCCTTCCTCAACCAAAACTGGAAAGAAGCCAAACAGCTTTTCCAAGAAACCCTTGAGCTTCTTTCCCAAGTCAAGGGCCAAACCGAGCGACAACGCCACCTTTTTATCATCGGCCGTAGCGATGTCCGTTTCCATCTCGCCCAGATCGCCGATCAACAAAAAGAGATCTTCCCTGCTTGCCGACTCTACAAAAAGATCCGCGATCGCGTCGACAAACTCCCCACAGGATGGGAAAGTTGGCCCATCAATACCAAACTCCCCGAACGCTTCGCCCTCTCCAAACGCCGACTCGACGAATGCAACCTTGTCCCTTCCGTCGTCTCGTGGGCGCTGACGCCTCCTGATGCCGTCGTTGAAACGCTCTCTCCCGCCCCTGCGCCTACACCCACCGCTCCCTCCACCACCCCAACACCCGCTCCGTCTCCTTCCACCACAACGCCACCCTCGCCGACCAAACCCACGACTGTTGCACCGTCTTGGATGCCTGTCCAATCCCCGATCCAACGCCTCCCCGGTCTGCTTCGTTTGCGCATCCGCGCCGCAGGATTCTTGCCCCAAGAAAAAGATATCCAAGTCCTCGCTTGGGAAGAGATGCGCCTCGTCTTTTCCCTAAAGCCCCAACCCCGCAAACGCGATGTGGCCGTCGTGATCCGCCGCCCCGTCAAACCTGTTGCCCCCCCCCCCACTCCTACATGGGTTTGGATTACGGTGGCCGCAGGTGTTGTCGTCGTCGGAGGGGCCGTTGCCATCGGTGTTTATGCTGCCACTCGACCTCTTGAAAAAGTGACTGTCTCTTTCCGATAATCCCGCTGTTTCGAGACTTGGAGGTCTTCATCATGGTCTTTTCCTCTCTCGGCTCCGCAGTCTTTCGGCAGGGGGGTTGGCTTGCCCTGTTGCTTTTGCTTTTCTCCGCTTGCGGCTCTGAACTCACCCTCGAACTGACTGTTCCTCCCGAACTCTCAGGCGCTTTTTCTATCCCCCGCGAAAACGCAGCGCCAGCCCAAGGCGCCCTCGGATACTTTGATGGCAAGGCCTTCAGCGGCAGCGATAGCCTCGGCAATCGCGAAGTTTCGTGCAAAGAGTCTTTCGGTCTTTTTCCTCCGTCCATCAACGAACAATCCCCGCTGTTTCGCCCCTACGATCAGCTTCCTTATACGCTCGTGGAGTCGTGCTTCAGCGGAAACAACACCTCTTTCCTTGCTGCCGCTCGTTTGACCGATTCGTGGTTTTGCCAACACAAAAAACACGGATCCACGCCTTCTCGCGTCGCGCTCTATCCTTCCGAAACATGGAGCGCCATCACCACAACCAATACCCCACCTGCTTCTCTCACCACACCTCGCTTTGGACACCGCGTCACCGCGCTTCCCGATGGGCGCGTGGTGATCTCTGGCGGCATCTCTGGAAAAACCGACCTCTTGGCACAACCCCTCGACCAACTCGGCAAACAGATCGTCGCCGCAACAGCCTTCTCTTCGGAGATTCTTCTCCTCGATCCGCACGCCACCGACGACGCCCTGCGCTTCCAAGTCCTCGGCACCACTTCTCGCGCTTATCACCAAGCCTTTTGGAATGGCGCAAAGCTCGTCCTATCAGGCGGTTTCACCGCAGACGGCACCAGTGCCGCTGAAACGTGGGAGATCCCTCCCGCCGGACAAACCAAACCGCTCTCTCAAACCGCTGTTGCCGGCGGAAATGAACCGATGCGCCGTGCTTTTGGAACAGCCTTTGCCCTCGAACGCAGCGGAAAAGTCTTTGCCGAGCAAGTCGGTGGACTCCCCACCGCCTGCCTTCAAACCAAGCTTGACAGTTCTTGTGACGTAGCCAAACTCCTCCCCCAAGAATGTATCGCACAACAAACTCCAGCCAATTTCGATACGATCTGTGCCGGCATCGAAGATGCGATCTTCCTCCACCAAACCACTTTTCTCCCACAACCCGCCCAAGGAGAGGCCCACCTCTTGCTCTCAGGCGGCTTTGTTTTGCTCAAATCAGGCACTCCATCCGACGCATGCACCGACCTCAAAAATGGCGCGACCCTTTGCCCCAACCCCTACCTCGTCTTCTTGCACATCAACGCATCGGGCGCTCGCAACGCCCATCTCACCCACCTCTCCCGCTACTCCGAAAAAAACAAACCCTACACACTCTCTTCTCTCTTTGCGCACCAAGCCCTCTATCTCGGCAAACACAACCTCCAACTGAGCGGAAACACCGCCCTTGATACCCTCTTGATCGTCGGCGGCTGGAGTCCTTTCGGCCACACCAAAGGCCCATATCCCGATCTGAAAATTTTCGGCAGCAGCGCGTTCAACTTTTCCCACCAAGCCTTTTTGTTGCAGATCACCGATCGCAAACAAGCCCCCATCCTTTTGCCTTTCGACTTCAAAAATACCGCTGGCAAGGCCGTTTTGCTGCTTCGCAGTTTTGCTTCTGCTGCGGCGTTTCCCACCGCCAACGATTCCGATATGCTTTTTGGTGTCTTTGCAGGGGGTGTCGCTCAAGATATCACCGCAATCGAAAACTCCAAAAGCCCCTTCATTCGAGTGGATATCAGCCGTGAACCTTTCGATTCAAAAAACCGAGAACCCGAACTGACTTTTCCAATCGGCGACGCTGTGATCCGTTTGCGCGTCTCCGAGGTCCTCTCTCCCACCCTCGCGCAACGATCTTCCGCACCTTGGCGCTCTTGGGGCGGCGCGGAAGGTGTGCGCACCGCCACAGGAGCTTTTGTCTGGTTTGGTGGCGTCTTCCAATCCCCTTCGGGCACCTCCACCTCAACATTCCCCAATATCTTTCTGTTTCAGCCCGGTCGCCTCGGCTCCAAAGCCATCGCAAAAACCCCTTGTGCGCTCTTTCCTTCGCGTCCATAACTACGCAAACGCTCTATCTATCGCACGGAGAGTTAGGCTTCGAGGATCTGGGGGGTCGTAAAGAGGATCTCGCCGTCTTTTGCGTCGATCTCGACGGTCGAACCGGGGGGATATTCCCCTACAAGGACTTTTTTGGCGAGCGGGGATTCGAGCAGGCGTTGGATCGTGCGCTTGAGCGGGCGCGCACCAAACACGGGATCGTAACCTTCTTCGCTCAACAGATCTTTCGCTTCTTCGGTGATCGTCAGATGTAGCTGGCGGCGTTGTAGGCGCTTGCTGAATAGCTGAAGCTGGATCTCGATGATTCGGCGCAGATGCTCTCGGCCAAGCGCACGAAAGATCACCGTTTCATCCAATCGGTTGAGAAACTCGGGGCGAAACTGCGCTTGCAAGGCCGTCTCGATGATCTGTCTCATACGTGCGGGATCTCGTTCGTTTTGGATGGCTTCGCTGCCGAGGTTCGAGGTCATGATCACGATGGTGTTGCGAAAGTCCACAGTTCGGCCTTGTCCATCGGTGAGACGACCATCGTCAAGCAGTTGCAACAACACGTTGAACACCTCGGGATGGGCTTTTTCCACTTCGTCAAACAACACCACCGAATAGGGGCGTCTGCGCACGCGCTCCGTCAACTGGCCGCCTTCATCGTATCCAACATAGCCGGGAGGCGCACCGATCAATCGACTGACAGCGTGACGCTCCATGTATTCGGACATATCGATGCGCACGATATTGTCTTCGTCGTCAAACAAGAACTCTGCAAGGCTGCGTGCCAACTCTGTCTTGCCAACCCCCGTGGGACCGAGGAAAAGGAACGATCCCAACGGGCGGCGATCATCTTTGAGGTCGGCGCGGGCGCGGCGGATACAATCGGCGACTTTTTCGAGGGCTTCTTCTTGCCCGACCACCCGCAAGCGCAATCGATCTTCCATCTGCAACAGCTTTTGTTGTTCGCTTTCGAGCATCTTCGACACAGGGATACCTGTCCAACGCGACACCACCTGCGCGATATCTTCTTCCGAGACTTCTTCGCGCAAGAACGATCCTCCCACTTGCAGATCACGCAAGCTCAACTCGGCCAACTGAAGCCGCTTTTCAAGGTCCGGCAAGATCCCGTACTTGATCTCTGCCGCTTTCTCGTAGTCATTGCGGCGTTCGGTCAACCCCAACTCGGTGCGCGTCTTTTCCAAATCTTCCTTCAATCGGCGGATATCGCGGATCGCCACCAACTCTTTGTCCCAACGCGCTTTTTCTTTCTCAAACTGCCCTTGCGTCTCTTTGATCGCCGCTTCAAGCTCTTTCAGCCGCTCTTTGGAGGCAGGATCTTTTTCCTTGCGCAAGGCTTGGCGTTCGATCTCCATGTTGGTCAGCTTGCGTTGGTATTGCTCCAACTCCGCAGGAAGGCTGTCACTTTCAAGGCGGATACGGCTCGCCGCTTCGTCCACCAAGTCGATCGCTTTGTCTGGCAAGAAACGGTCGTTGATGTAGCGGTCGCTCAGTTGGGCCGCTGCAACCAACGCTGCATCGCGGATCCGAATCCCATGATGCACTTCGTATTTTTCTTTCAGCCCCCGCAAGATCTGCACGGTGTCCTCGACCGTCGGTTCGCCTACATATACGGGCTGAAAGCGCCGCGCCAAGGCCGCATCTTTTTCTACATGCTTGCGGTATTCGTCCAACGTCGTCGCCCCGATGGTATGCAACTCGCCTCGCGCCAACGCTGGTTTCAGCATATTGGACGCATCCATCGCCCCTTCCGCTGCTCCCGCACCAACCAAGGTGTGCATCTCGTCGATAAACAACACGATCTTTCCGTTCGATTCGGTGATCTCTTTCAATACCGACTTGAGCCGATCCTCAAATTCTCCCCGATACTTCGCACCCGCGATCAATGCCCCCAGATCCAACTGCAACACCATCAACTCTTTCATCCCCGAAGGCACATCCCCTCGGGCGATCCGCAGCGCTATCCCTTCCACGATCGCCGTCTTCCCAACCCCGGGATCTCCGATCAATACAGGGTTGTTTTTCGTCCGACGTGCCAACACTTCCAACACGCGCCGCACTTCGTCGTCACGACCCACCACAGGATCGAGCTTTCCCGTCTGTGCAAGCTGCGTCAAGTTCCGACAGTAGCGCTCCAACACCTGAAAACGACCTTCCGCTTCTGCATCCATCACGCGTTGACTCCCTCGAATCTCGACCAGCGCCTTGAGTGCGCGGTCATAAGTGAATCGCAATGCCTCAAACGTCGAACGCAACTCCGACGACTTCTGCAACATCGCCAAAAACAAGGTATCTTGGCTGATAAACTCGTCTTTTAATTGCTCGGCTTCCCGAAAAGACTGCTCTAACACTTGCTGGAGATCCCGCGATATCGGGCGATCTGTATCTCCGCTCACTCGCGGCATCTTCTTGAGCAACCCTTCGACCTTTTGCTTGGCCTCCCCAATGTCGGACTCTAAACGACCTAAGATCCCCACTATCGGACCTTTTGTGTCCTCTAGCAGCGCCAAAAACAAGTGCGCACTCGTCACTTCTGCATGCTCTCGCTTTGCGCTCAGGATCTGCGCTTCCCCTAAACTCTCGCGACTTTTGTTCGTGAATTTCTGAAAGTCCATCACGCTCTCCCCCGATCTTCTCGGTGTTTCGGACTTTTACAGCCCTCTGCGTTTCAGTCCACCTCACGCACACAAACCAGTATGCCTTCTTTTCCCAAATGAAAATCGATGCTTCGTTGATCTTTGTGCTGTTTTTTCTCCGCCTCCCAAGTGATAAGCCCGACACTTCCCTTGTCAAGTATCCACCCCCACTTCTCCCATTCAGACAACGCTTATCAGCCAAGCGATCAGTGGTTGCCAGAAAGCTGCACCGCGTATCGTCATCCCGAATCGGGCTACCAGCCGCAAAAAAACAACGGCACCTGCTCGATCAAACCGCCCAATGCACCGAAGAAATACAAGGCGTATTGCGATCAGAAGTATGACGAGGGCGGGTTTCTCAGTTTGGGGGAGGGCGAGGGCAAGACTTTTCGCACCGCGCCATCGCGGGTTGCGTAGGGGGTGAGACGTCTGTGGAAGAGTCGCGTGGGTTGACGCATACGGTCTTCGGTTCTATTCCGTTGTGGAATGGATCGAATGTACGCCTTCCAGAGAAAACGATCCGATCTGTTTGCCTCCTACAAAGGCTCAGTTGACAACGAGAGAAACCATGCAAGAAGACAAAAATCCCACCGAAAAACCGGGGGTGTATGTACATACTTTTGGCTGCCAGATGAACGTCCATGACTCCCAAAAGATCCTGACGCTGCTTTCGGAAAAGGGCTACCAAGCCGTCGAAACGCCCGAAGAAGCAAAAGTGATCTTGTTAAATACATGCAGTGTGCGCGAAAAGCCCGAACAGAAGGTCTTGAGCGCGGTGGGGCGCTACCGCGAATTAAAGGAGCAAAGCCCCGATCTGATCATCGGTGTCGGGGGGTGCTTTGCGCGGCAAGAAGGTGAAGATCTGCTGCGCCGCGCCCCTGCTTTGGATCTGGTGTTTGGACCTGACAATATCCCCGAACTGCCGAAGATGTTGCAAACGATCCGCGACGAACATCAGCCCCAAGTCGAAACCGATTTTGATACGCCCACCGACGTGCGGTTTTTGGATATCGCTCCCCAAGTCCTCGATTCCAAGTTTTCCGCGATGGTGACGATCATGAAGGGCTGTGACAAGTACTGCTCTTTTTGTATCGTGCCGTATGTACGGGGGCGTGAGCGTTATCGCGATCCTGCCGAGATCCAAGAAGAGGTGCGCCGTATGTGTACCCAAGGAGTGCGTGAGATCATGCTGCTTGGTCAAAGCGTCACTTCTTACAAGTGGAAAGAGGGAGCGGATGTGTGGGATCTTGCGCGGTTGATCCGCTCGCTCGATGGTGTGGAAGGGCTGAAGCGTTTGCGCTTTACGTCGCCGTATCCTCGGGACTTTCACCCAGAATTGATCGATTGCTTTGCAGAAGTACCGATCTTGTGCAATCATGTCCATCTGCCGTTTCAATCGGGTTCGGATCGCATCTTGTATCGCATGAATCGGCGACATACACGCGATCAATACTTCGGTTGGGTCGAGGCTTTGCGGGCGCGCTGTCCGTCCATTGCGATCACCGCCGATGTGATCGTCGGATTCCCGGGCGAAGAAGAGCAGGACTTTGAACAGACGATGGATCTAGTCGAGCGCGTGCGCTTTGATAACTTGTTTGCTTACAAATATTCGCCACGCCCCAAAACGCCCGCTGCACGGAACACACAACAGGTCTCCGAAGAAGACAAACAACGACGCCTTGCGATCTTGTTGGAGCGCCAATTGCAGATCTCTTTGGAGAGACACCAAGCCCTCAACGGCCAGACGCTCGAAGTCCTCGTCGAAGGCTCCTCTCGCCGCAATGCCGATCGTTTGTCAGGCCGAACCACGACAAACAAGATCGTCAACTTTGTCGGACCTGATTCGCTGATCGGTGAGATCGTTCCTGTTCGGATCGCCGAAGCCCACGCAACCGCACTTTGGGGTGAACTCCTCTGACCCTCGCTTCCAAAGACGTCGGACCCTTGGAGAAGATGGATGTCTGCCAACGACAGAAGAGAAGACGAACTTGTCCCCATGCGCATCATTGGCCTTGCGATGGACCCCTTCAACAACTCACCCATCGTCTTGTTGCGAGACAAACGTCCGCTCTTCGAGATCATCGCGGCGATGCGCAAAAAACGCGCTGCAACACAGCCCTCCCCACCCCAACAAGACGATATCCTCAGCCAAGACAACCTCAATTTGTACAGGATCAACCCTTCCTTCGATCTCAGCAGCATCGAGATCCTCGACGAGGATCCCTCGTCGGAGGATGATCTTTACATCGAAGAGGTCGATGCGTCCGAACAGATCGCGGATGCCTCCGAAGAGGTCGATGCGCTCAAAAATTCTATCGACTCTGAAGATGTCGATGTATCCGAAGATATCGCAGCTTTATCACAAAATCCTTCGTTCTCTAAAGAAATCGTGAATGCCTCGAAAAAGGCCGATACATCGGAAGAGATCGCGGTGGTAGGAACAATCGGGGCGTCCGAAGACGCGGACGAAGCGCAAGCGGATGACGTTGAGGAGAGTCGGACGTTTGACGATCTTGCGGAAGTGTCAGCGCAGCAAACAAGCGAAAGCTCCGAGGTATCGGCTTCAACAGCAAAAACGCCGAAGAGGCGAGCCTTACGAGCCGAAGATGTCGAGCGGATGTTGGCTGCAATGCAGGGCGGCCCCCAAGTACGCATCCCTCACCCGTCCTCTCAAGGACAACAAGATCAACAAGAACAAACAACGGAGACAGCGGAGCCTTCCGAGGTTGCGATGCGTTCGAAAAGATCGACGGACTCGGAGGATTCGATCGATTCATCGGATCAAAAATCGCCACGTGCTGTCGAACGCGATAGGGAAGGGGAAGAGGACGACGAGCGGCGCGCCTTGTTGCCGATCTGGATCGGCGAGGCCGAAGCCAACGCCATCGCAACAGAATTGCTTGGGATCGCAACGCCTCGCCCGATGACACACGATCTGCTGAAACAAGCGATCGCTGCAATGGGTGGAGCGGTGGCTCGTGTGATCGTGACGGACATCCGAGAGAATACATTCTACGCCGCGATCGAAGTTCGTCGATCTGCCGAAGAAGTGATCTCGCTAGATGCCCGTCCCTCCGATGCTTTGGCTTTGGCTCTTCGCTTTGGCGCAGATATCTTTGTTCACGACCGCGTTCTTGAAAAGACGCAACAGCGCGAGAAGTCACCGGCCAAAGAGATCAAAGAGCTGGACGAAGTACAAGAAGAACGTTGGAAAGACTCGTTGCAGCGCCGCAACGAAGATTCCCTCGACAAATACAAACAATGAGATCCATGTCCAAAACAAAACAGACGACCACGACAAAACAGACGACCACGACAAAACAGACGACCACGACAAAACAGACACCCACCGCAAAACAGACGACCACGACAAAACAGACACCCACCGCAAAACAAGCGCCATCAAAGCAGACATCCTCAACGAAAGTTTCCAAATCCCTCCCAACGCCACGATCTTCTGCGCTATCTGTGGTCGCGCAAGAGGCGGCAACACGGCCTCTTTCGCAGGGATGGAACTGGCCGATGGGAGCGGCGCTGTTGTTTATGGCGGCGATCTTTTGGGCATCGTCTCGCACGAGCCTACCTTCGGTGATGTTTCCGACGGTGGGGATGGACAAACTGTATCACGGCATCGCGTATGCGTTGCTGGGGTGGTTGTTGGCGAGTGGTTTTTCGTTTTGGTTGCGGTCGGCGTATTGGGTGGTGTGGAGCGCGACTGTTGTGGGGGCGTTGTATGGCTTTAGCGACGAGTTGCACCAGAGCTTTGTTCCGGGGCGTGATGCTTCGGGTGGGGATGTGATCGCGGATGTGATCGGCGCGTTTGTGGGGGCGATGCTTTGGTGGGCGGGATGGCGATGGCGGCAACGGCGCGCAATGGATGGAGAGGCGGCTGGGTAGGTTTGGTGGGGCGCGAAGGGGTTGTCCGCAAGCGACATCGAAAAGGATGGGGAGGCGGTTGAGATTTTGACGGCTCGGCCTGATCATGCGACAAGGCAACAACCCAAGCTTAGAGGTTTGGGCTTCATGGAAAATCCGTGAAGCGCCCGTTCGACGGGGCTTTGTGGAAAAAGAGACGGCTTCGTCGGATGGAACGGTGCATGGTATCGTATGGGGAAAGAAGATGCGTTCATTTGTGCGATGGTTGGGTCCGTTGGGGCTGGGGATGTGCGTTGTTGTAGGCTGTAAGACACGGGGAACGCGAGAAGATGCCTCGTCTTCGCGGCCCGTTGTCACCCGTCAAGTGACACCTCCGCTGTCGCGTGGGACGGCGCACACGCCCTCTGCAAGTCATTCTTCTGCAAAGATATCCTCCAATCAAACGTCCGTCGTTGCGCGCCCTGCGGCCTCTTCGCAAACGGCTACGGCAGGATGGACGTTAGAGCCTTATCTGAATAACGCTGAAACAGCGGTGATTCGGCGGTATCTGGCGCAGGACGATTGTCAAAATACCGCAGACACCGTGAAGGGCAAGAATTATTCGCCTGTCCAACAACGTGCTGTGATGTTGATGTTGGGGCGTTGTTGGTTCAAGAAGCAGTCGTGGGGTGAAGCGCGAGCGGTCTTTGAAAAGATCAAAGCAGAAGGGGACTTGTTGGAAGACTACTTGTTTTTCTGGTTGGGTCGAACGTGGCAAGAAGAAAAAGTCTTGGACAAAGCGATCGAGGCGTATTTAAAGATCCCGCGTGAATCGAAGCTTTACAAGATGGCGCGATTGCAAGCAGCGGAGTTTTTGCTTGGAGAGAAGCAATATAGCCGTGTCTTGGACGTTTTAGAAGGTGAGGCACTCGACAAGGATCCGACGGCGTGGTGGTTGGGAGCGCGAGCGCGTTGGGCGACTGGAAAGAAAGCCCAACGTCGCGAAGCATTGGGGACATTGCGACGCTTGCTTGTCGAGCGCCCTTCTTCGTGGCAAAGCAAACTTGCGACCCAATGGCTCACCACCCACGCGATCCCGTTGGAGTTGAGTCCCGAAGACAAGATCCGCCAAGCTTACCGACTCAACGGCGTGTTTGCGTATCGCCTCTCGTTGGATATCTTGGGGGGGGTTCAACTGACCGCCAAGTCTCCACGCACTTTGCGTTGTCGATTCCATTATGCACGGGGCTTTGCGTGGTTTCGGCTGCGCAAATACAGAGACGCCTTGCGCGATCTTGTCCCTGCTGCGGCTCTTTGCAAAGGGATGGAACACGAAGAAGTGCGCGTCTTGTATCGACTTGGCCAGTCGTATCGGCGTCTTGGAAAAGTCTCTCCATCGATCTTGTGGATGCGTCGCCTTGCGGCTCGTTATCCCAAGCATACTCTCGCCGATGATGCGGTATTTGCGGTCGCCGAACTGTTGGAGCGCAGCAAACAAGAAGAAGCCGCAAAGACCACCTATGCGCGACTGTTGCGAGAGTTTCCCAAGGGCGATATGGCGTTGTATGCGCGATGGCGCTTGGCTTATCAAGCGTATCGGGCAGGGCGGTGGGATGAGGCGCAAAAATCGTTTGGCGCGATGTATACGCGCTTTCAAAAAGAGCAGTATGCCCCGGGGGCGTTGTATTTCGCCGCACGTACCGCACAAAATGCCTCGGGAAAGCTGGATGATCCCAAGGCCGAAAAGCTGTACTTGCAACTGGTGGAGCGGCATCCCTTGCATTATTACAGCTTTCTTGCGGTCGAGCGCCTTGTGCAGCTACGAAAACGCCCGTGGCGCGTCCCCGAATTGCCGATCGCAGCGCTGTTGCGCCAAAGCGCCATCGCAAACGATATCCTCACGGTCGAGCCACCTGCGGAGCCCGTGCAACTTCCGTCACTTCCGTGGGGACCGCGCTGGACACAAGCCCCCATCCCTCAAGATATCATGTCGGCTTTTGCAGACAAACCACGACCGGCTTTTACAGAACACCCCGCGTATCGGAAGGGGGTTGAACTCTATCGTTTGGATATGGAAGATCTCGCAGCTTCCGAATGGTTGCGCTTGATCAATTGCGATCACTTTGCTGCACCCGCCAACAAGCCCAATGGATGGCGTTGTGCGCTGCATCCCGATCCCGGCGCAGACTTTCTCGCGATGCACTTTCGCATGGCTGGCCAATACCACCTCGCGGATCGCTTCTTTCGGCGGCGCGGAGCCGTCGCTGGGAACCTCGAATTCTCCGCAAAAACCGCTCACAATTGGTATCTCGCTTATCCGCTGGCCTACTGGGATCACGTCAAGGTGCAAGCCAAAAAGAACAAGATGGATCCCGCGATGGTCTATGGCGTGATGCGCGAAGAAAGCACCTTTAATCCCCGCACACAGTCCTTTTCCAATGCCTATGGCTTGATGCAGCTGATCATGCCCACCGCCAAACAAGTCGCCCGTCAAGTCTTCCCCCGCCAGTCCATGGATCCCGAAACCCTCTATCGCCCCGAGATCAATATCGCCCTTGGAACGCGCTATTTGCGGATGTTGGTCAAGCAATTCCAACGCGAACCTGTCGCCATCCCCGGATACAACGCAGGCCCCTTGTGGGTCAAACGCTGGCTCCAACGCAACCCCCAACTCCCCTTCGATGAGTGGGTCGAAGCCATCTCCATCCAACAAACCCGCCGCTACGCCCGTTATGTCCTCCAGTCTTATGCCACCTATCGCTTTCTTTACGGCCACCTCATGGAACCCCGCCGCACCATGCTTTCGATCCAACCTTGGTGGCAACCCGGCTCTTTGCTCCAACGCGAAAAGCAGGACTGATGTCTTCCCTTCGATCGACTGAGTTCGAGCTAAATAGCCCGAACTCACGTTAAGATGCCTTTGAGTCCGCGTGCATGGCATGGTTGGGCCTCTGACACCATTCACCCAAATGTGTACACGAAGGGTCGTGCGTAGACGCCCTATTCTTGGGCAGCCACGGGGGGCTGCCCCTACGTCTTCCGTGTACACAATTTTGTTGGTGAGACTCCACGGGATAAATCCCTTGGCGTCTCAGGCCACGCCAATTTAGCTGTCGCCAAAAGAGCGCCCAACGATATCACGACCCAGCAGGCTTGCGTGATCAGATCCGTCGGTTTGAAAAATCTCTATTCACCCCGCCAATACTGGGTCAATGGAGCCGCGCTCTCGTGGGGCGTGGCGTGACACCCCACAAAACCCATTCAACAAGCCAGCCCCAACACAGAAAGATCCTTCAAAGCAGGCATCCGTTGGAACCCTTTGCGCGGCGGTGGTGTCTTGCGTCAAGCGACCGTGTCGCCTAGCTTGTGTGGAATCCGTTGGTGGATTCGTGGTGAAGGAGTGTTTTTTGATGAGCGAACAACAAAAGATCGAACGTGTGATCCGTTTTGTGGAAGCGCGATTGCGCCTGCAACGCGTTGCGCAAGGGATGTTGTGGATGGCCGTCCCTGCGAGTTTTTTGGTCTTGATCGCGCTGTTGTTGGGGCGATTGGATATCCAGACAGCATGGGCCTCCGTATGTTGGGGCGCAGCGATCGCGATGTTGGTTTCGGCTGTGATCGTCGGATGGATCTGGCCTGTTGATACTTTGCGCGTCGCTCATTTGATCGACAAACAAGCCGGACTCTCCGACCGATTCACCGCCGCCCTTCAACTGCTCGCACAAGGGCAGCGCTCGCGCTTTGCCCTCGCCGCCATCGAAGATGCCGCACGCCGCGCCAACGATGTCGATCCCAAACAAGTCTCGCCTTGGCGACGACCCCACGGCCTCTATGAACTCGTCTCGATGACGGTTGCGTTCGCGATCGTTCCTTTTGTTCGCCCGCCCGCTCCCCCCGATTCCCCCGCAGCCAAACCCCCCACCGCATCGGAAAAAAAGCTCCAGATCGATCAAGAAGAGATGGCGCTTCAACGCACCGAAGAGGAAAAGCGCGAACAAGAAAAAGCCCTCGAAAAAATTACCGATCCCGAACTCAAGCAGATCTATAAAGAGATCCAAAAGATGTGGAAGGCCCTCGAAGAAGGCTCCATGACCCGCCGCGCTTTCTACCAAAAGCTGGCCGAACTCGAACAGCGCCTCGAAAAAAATGCACAAACCCCACAAGCCAAAAAAGACGGCGAAGCCTCCAAAGCTCTCCAAGATCTCATGCGCTCCATGCGCGATAACAAAAACCCCTATATGAAAGCCTTTGAAAAAGCCCTCCAATCCCGCGATCAAAAAGCCATCTCCGACGCCATGAAAAAATTGGCCGAAGACCTCGCGAAAAAAATGTCACCCCAACAACTTCAACAATTCGCGAAAATGATGGAAAAAATGCTCAAGCATCTCCCCAAAGAAATGCAAGACCAGATCCGAAAAGCTGCTCAACAACTTGGGCGCTCCAAAGCTTCACAACAACAAGGCGCTCGCCAGCAAGCCCAACAATCCATGCAGTCCGCACAAAAATCCGTCTCCAAAATGGCCCAAGGAGCCGGCCAACAAGACGCACGCGGTGCCGCCAAACAACAAATCCAACAAATGAAGCAAGCTGTCCAAGAGCAATCTCTCAGCAACCAACAGCGTCAACAACAGCTCCAACGCTTCATGCAAAAAGCCAGCGGTAAAAAAGGCCAACAAGGCCAACAAGGTCAACAAGGCCAGCAAGGCCAGCAAGGCCAACAAGGTCAACAAGGCCAGCAAGGCCAACAAGGCCAACAGCAGGGGCAAAAAGGCCAACAAGGCCAGCAGGGCCAACAGCAGGGGCAAAAAGGCCAACAAGGCCAACAAGGCCAACAGCAGGGGCAACAAGGCCAACAAGGCCAGCAGGGCCAACAAGGTCAGCAGCAGGGGCAAAAAGGCCAAAAAGGCCAGCAGCAGGGGCAACAAGGCCAGCAGGGCCAAAAAGGCCAACAAGGCCAGCAGGGCCAGCAGGGCCAACAAGGACAACAGGGCCAACAAGGACAACAGGGCCAACAAGGACAACAGGGTCAACAGGGTCAACAGGGTCAACAGGGTCAACAGGGTCAACAGGGTCAGCAAGGTCAGCAAGGACAACAAGGACAACAAGGACAACAAGGACAACAAGGACAACAAGGTCAACAAGGTCAACAAGGTCAACAAGGTCAACAAGGTCAACAAGGTCAACAAGGTCAACAAGGTCAACAAGGTCAACAAGGTCAACAAGGTCAACAAGGTCAACAAGGCCAGCAAGGTCAACAAGGTCAACAAGGTCAACAAGGTCAAGATGGACAGGGGAAGGGCGGAAAAGGCCAGAAGAAGGGAAAAGGAGCGGGAAGTTCGGGGGATGGTTTTGCGCTGTCGGATCGTGAGGCCCAAGATGTGGGGAAAGATTACAAAGAGGAGAGTTTGACGGGGAAGAAGCGCGGTGGGCCGACGCGTAGCACCGTGATCCGTGAAGCGAGCGCAGAAGGATTTGCAAGCAGTAGTTACAAAAAAGTGTACGCCGATTATTCACGTATCACGGAAGAAGTTCTCTCCGAGAAGCGAGTTCCCGCAAACGCCCGTCGTATGGTCAAACGCTACTTTCAGATGATCCGCCCTCGCTGATATCGTGCGTGGTTTGCGTGCAGTTCGTGTGTTGGGGGTGGATGTTGAAAGGGTTTTCTGTGTCGCGCAGCGTCCGCCCTTTGAGGCGTGGAGTTTGTGTTTTTGGGGTGGTGGAGGCTTGTGAGGCTTGCGCCTTGTACGGTTCGAAAGGTGCGCATTGACAGGGGGGTGGTAAGCGGCGATATATCGAGGCTGTGGGTGTCCGATGCTTTTAAGAAGACAGGAGTTCAATGGAATGGGCGCACGTGTTTACAATGGCCGATGTTGGGCGGGTTTGTGGATGATGGTGTGGATGGTGGTTGTGCTGTCGGGTTGTTCGGGGCAAGTGATCAAGAACGAGTCATTGTGGTATCAAGTGACAGTGCCGAAAGAATGGGGCATCAAGAACGATATGATCGACAGCGGGCAGGGTGATCTGATTAAGATTACGCGATTGCCGGATGATGGGGATATCGAGAACTTGGTGAAGGGGACGCGAAACTCCGTTCAGATCGAGATGACGGGTTTTGTGACGGAGAGTGAGGATTGGTTATCGGTGCGCGGTCATCGAACATGGCGGATGGTCGGGACGTTTCGTCCGAGAAAAAATGGCCCCGAAGTGACGTTAATCAAAGTGATCATCGACGCGGGAAAGTATAAGTATGTGATGGATATCCGCACACCTTCGGAGCAATACAAAGATCGTCAAAAAACCTTCGAGGCGATGCTGCAATCTTTTACGTTCGAGATCCCAAAATACTAAAGATGCCAAAGGCATCAAAAAACTCCCGTGTTCGGGGCAGTTCAAGCGAGAGAGTCGTCGGTTTGAAAAAACAACGATCGGCTCGCCGATACGGGGTCAAGGGAGCCGCGCTCCCTTGCGGGGTGCGGGGTGGAACCCCGCAAGAAAACAAGAAAAAAGCAAGATCAAAAGAAGACGTGCATGGCGAGACTCCACCAAAAGAGCTTGGGTGCGCCGACGCCGCCCATGACACGGACGTCGAAGCGCTCGTGGATAGGGAAGCTAAAGCCGAGGACGAGATCGAGGATCGGGAGGACGGGAGGGACGCGCCCTTCGCGACGCCCACCATCGTCGATGTTTTTGTTGTCGGGCATGGATGTATTGAGTTTGCAGCCAGCGGGGCAACGGATGGCGGGGACGGGGTTGTTCACGGGGTCTTTTTTCCAGTTTTCGTAGGAGGCTCCGGTGGGGAGGGTGTCGGTGCGGGTGATCTGCCCGAGGGTGATGCCAAGGCCGATGCCACCGCCCAAAAAGAAACTGACATGGCGATGAAACGGAAAGTGCTTGATAAAGCGCACATCAAGGGCGATGTAAGATAGGCTGTTTTCTACGATCTCTCGCTCGCTGGGGCTGTCGCCTTTGTTGAGAAAGATGTGGGGGATGGGGCTTCCTTTGCTGTCGGTTCCGTTGGCGAAGGTGAGATTGTGCCAACCCGCCCCAAAAGCGTACTCGAAATCACCCGCTGAGCGTAAGATGAATTCGACTTGGAAGCCGCCGTTGACCACACCCGATGATTCGGAGAAAAACAACCCGTTGAGGAAAAATTCAGGGACAAACAGCATCCCGCCACGTATGCCGATCCCGTATTTGAAATAGTCGATGCTACCGAGGAAGTTCGCTTTAGGAGTGACGTTGGCTTTGATAGGTGTAGAAGGGGGCGGTGTCGGCGCAGGGACAGCATCAAGAGAACGGGCATGGGCGGTAGAAAGAGAAAAAGTCAGACTTATGGCAAGCAAAAAGAGAAGGAATGTTCGTCGCATATCTGTTTTACCGTGTATTGTGAGGAGTGAATGGCCGCAGGCATGGACCTGAGACCCGAAGTGTTGGTGCGCAGGAAAGACCACCCTGACCGCGTTGTTCGATGCAAATGAAGCCTGATATCCGAAGTATTGGTGCGCAGAAGCGTTGTTTTGCGCAAGGGTTTTTGGGAGGGAGGAGTTGAGAGAGCAGGAGGCGGGAGGGCAGGGCGGTGGGAGGTGGCTTGCATGGGACGCCAAGGAGTGTGAGTGAGATCGCAGGGGGGCGGAGCAGAAGACCGCTGTTGGGGTGAACACAGACGCAAGAGATGTTGGTGGTGTTGTTCTGCGAAGGAAGGGCGCTGTTTGTGTTGGATCTGGTCGTGCAAGATGGCAGCGCGCAGCGAGACGTTAGGGAGGGGAGGGGAGACTTGTTTTGACCAGAGGGCGAGGGCGTTTTGGGAGAGCAGGGGTTGAAAAGAGGCGGGTTGGATGGTGTGGAGGGCTTGGAGGATCGGGGGGAGAGGGGAGGGGAGGGGTGATCTTTTGGGGAAGGCAGCGATGCGTTGGGCTTGGCGAGAAGCGACGAGCGCAACAAGTGGAGCGTGTGGGTTCCAGTCGGCGACAAAGAGTTGTGTGTGTTGAAAGGTCCGAAGGAAGGGGGGAAGTAACGAGGCGAGAAGGTTTGGAGAGAGGCGGTGAAGAGGGAGCCAAGAGATGTAGAGGCCGTCGGGTTGAAGGCGCTGTTGGACGGCGGAGAGGTAAGGGAGAGAAAACCGCTGGTCATCTAAATGGGCGGAAGGACGGAAAAGATCGTCGATGATCAGGTCAAAGGAGCGATTGGAGCGTTGAAGGAAGCGGAGCTTGTTTTGGTGAAGGATGCGGATGCGAGGGTTTTTCCAAACGGAGAGGTTGGCGTGGTGGAAGAGAGGGGCGATGGACGAGAGGAGTGGGTGTTCTTCGACGCATTGGATATGGGGGGAGGGGTGTTGGGCGAGTGCTGCGAGCGTACTGCCGTTGGAAAGCCCCAAGAGAAGGACGTTTTGTGCTTTTGGGGACAGCGCATAGGAAAAGTGTCCGAGCAGGTATTGTCGTTGGAGGTCGTGGGGATGGGTTGAGGTGGTGTCGTCGTCGTTGTTGATGGCGAGGCTGCGGTGAGGTGGTGCGTTTGAAGATGTGGCGGTCTCGTAGACGGCGAGCGTGAGGGCGGTAGCGTCTTTGTAGAACAACAAGCGTTTGTGGGGCTGATGCTTGGCGGGATTGATTTGTGGACAGCGGTCTTGTTGCCAAACCCAAAGAGCGAGGGCCAAGCCAGAAGCGAGCGACAAACGCACAAAAGAGGTCGAGGGCAGCCAACAAAGGAGGGCCAGCGCCATCGACCCATAAGCGGCGGCGATCAACCACAGACTTTCGGCGATGCCGAAGGTGGGCATCCACCAAAAGGCGACGGCAAGGCTTCCGAGGATGCTTCCGACGGTGTTGACGGCGTAGAGACGACCTGCGGTGCTTCCTGTTTGGCGGCGATCTTGGGTGGCGAGGCCGATCAAGATCGGCAGGGCAATTCCCATCAAAAAAGTGACAGGAAACATCAGTACAAAGGCAAAAAAGTTGTCGAAAAAAAGAGTTGTGTTCCAAGAGGCCGTTCCATACGCAGCAAGCAAGGTGCTTCTCCACGCGGGGATGCGTGGGAAACACAGCACAGGCAACAAGGATGCTGCGGCGATGGCGAGATAAGCGCGCCAAAGTGTGCTTGCAGAAGGGGGGCGCGCACGAGCGCAACGTCCGATCCAAAGGGAACCAGCGCCCACACCGAGAAGATAGGCGGACATGACCAACCCAAAGTCCGCCACCGAGGTTGGCAAGACCAACGAAAGCGAGCGCGTCCACAAGACTTCGAGGCTGATCGAAAGCAGGCCGCTCGCCGCAGCAAGCAACAAAAAAAGCATGAACGGCAAAGTAGGCGTTGTTCGCTCGGAAGGATGGGCGTCTGTGTGCGGGTGTGTGGTATCCTCGGAAGGATGGGCGTCTGCGTGCGGGTGTGTGGTATCCTCGGAAGGATGGGCGTCTGTGTGCGGGTGTGTGGTATCCTCGGAAGGATGGGCGTCTGTGTGCGGATGTGTGGTGATCGCGGAGGGATGGGCGTCTGTGTGCGGATGTGTGGTATCCTCGGAGGGATGGGCGTCTGTGTGCGGATGTGTGGTGATCACGGAGGGATGGGCGATATCGGTAGCGATGGAGGGGCTGTGAGGGCTGGGTGTTGGGAGTCGGAGGGTGCGCAACCAGAGAGCGATCGCGAGATTCAGCAGAGCCATGCTCCAAGTGGTTGCGGCTTGCCCAGCGTAGGGAAGCCACCAAAAGGCGACGACAAAGCATCCGATCACCGCGCCAAGGGTGTTGAATCCATAGAAATAGCCAGTGGCGTGGGTGGGGTTGGGAAGATGGCGGACGACGGCGGCCATCGCTGGAAAGACGGCCCCGATCAAGGTGGCGGGGAGGCAAAGGATGGCGGTGCTAAGAGCGAGAAGCAGGGCGGTATTTTCGTGTTGGCTCGGTAAGTAGGCGAGAAGGGCGTCAGCAGCTTGGAAGAGAAAGGGGACGGTGGAGGCGCTGATGGCGATCAAGAGTTCGAGGCGGGCGTAGAGACGGAGCGGATCGGGGTGGCGGTCGAAAAAGCGCCCGCCCCAAACGGCTCCAAGGGCCATCCCTGCGAAGAAGATGGAGACGGTCACGGAGACCGCAGGAGTGGAAGCGCCGAGCAGTTGGTGGAGATAGCGCATCCACGTAATCTCGTAGGCCAGCCCTGCGATCCCCGAAAGAAAGAATGCGATCCATAAGATAACCACGCGACGATCCTCGTAGCAAAGCGCCTCAACGCGGAGTGTCTTTGACCAGAGTTCTTTGAGCGTTTGCGATCGGACGGGAAAAGCGGAGTGGCGGGGCGGTTTGCGTACCGCCAAGATCAAGGCGTCCGAGTGTGTGCAAACCGCTCTAGATAGGCGGAAGATCGAGGAAAAAGCAAGAGGCACAGGGTGAAAAATCGGTGAAATCTGTTGGGCCGAAGCGGTTTACTTTCCACGTTGTTTGGCGAAACCCTTGATCTCAAAGTCTTTGAAGTCGCAGTGCGCGTTACGGCAGAAAACACCCGCATTGAATTCTGTGATGGCTTGTGCGGGGAGTTGAAGTTGCTGGATGCTTTTGTCTTGGATAAAGGCGGAAACAAGGCCACGTTGGACGATCAGTTTGAGATGGAGGTGTTGGCGCGTGTGGAAGGTTTCGTTGTAGGTGCCGGTGTGTTCGATCGGTGCGGTGGATGCGTTGCGTGCGGGATGGTAGTGGAGTTGGTAGCTCCATGTCCCAGCTACGGGGCGCATCCGCAAACTGATCTCGCTGCCGTCAAGTCCACGAAGCCCAAGGCCCAAGGTGGTTTGGCGCTTGTTGGCGGATTGGGTGTTTCCAAGTCCGCGCTGGAGGTGGCGCAGATAACTTTGAAGAGGGGTGTGGTTTTGGCCTTCTTTGACGATCGCGGGGAGGAAAGCGGCGCGGGTTTGAACTTCGAGGTCATCGGCTTGAAGAAGGTGGCCTTTGTAGAGAGCCCAACGCAGATCGACGTTGTGGTTGAAACCTTTGTGGTAGGTGTCTTGTTGGAGATTTTGATCGAGGGGCTGCCAGAAGCCTTTGTTGTGCCACTGTGTGCGGGGATGGCCGCCCCAAGCGTCGGTTGCGGGTCGTGCGCGGAGATCAAAAAACAAGCGTTGTCGGCCATCTTGGAGGGTTGTGGTTTGGGCGTATTGTTTTTCCCAAGGGATCATCACGGGCGAACCGTTGAGGTCGCGAAGGTGCGGAGGCTTGGGAGAAAACAGAAAGAACAGCCCAACGGCAAGGGCGAGGGCCAACAAAACAAGACTGGTGATGATCAACTGGCGGAGTTTGTGCGGTTCCCAATCTTCGTGGAGGTCGGAGGTTTCGGGATCTTCGGCTTCGCTGCGTCGGCTGAGCGAGGCTTTGAGGCGGCTTGGCCAAAGAGTGAGGCGTTGGCGCAAAGAGCCTTGAGAGCGTTCGGGAGCCTCGGTGAGTGCGTGAGCGGCTTCGTGATCGACGACCGTATCGCGGGGGGCGGGGACAGGCGAATGGGAGGGGATAGCGTCTTGCAGGTCCTTCCACAATTGGTCGGTCGAATCGAAGCGTTTGAGAGGCGAAGTGGCGAGACAGCGTCGGATGATCTGATCGACTTTGGGGTGTTCGGGGACGATGATGGTGTCGGGGCCGGGGAGTCGGGGAAAGGGGAGTTGTCCTGTGACCAGTTCAAACAGGATCACGCCCATGCTGTAGATGTCAGCGCGGTGATCGACATTCTTTGCATCGCGCCGTTGTTCGGGGGCCATATAACACTCGGTTCCCATCGAGACAAAGCTTTTGGTGAGTTTGCGGATGTGCGTGGTTTCGTGGGTGACGCCCGCGAGGCCGAAGTCTGCGACTTTGAGCGTGCCGTCTGCCGTAAAGAGCAAGTTTTCGGGTTTCAAGTCGCGGTGGATCACGCCCTTGCTATGGGCATAAGCCATCGTCTTGGTCAGATCGAGCATGATACGGACGGCTTCTTGAGCAGGAAATGCCCCGTCTTGCATGAGTTCGCGCAGAGAAGGCCCATCAATAAACTCCATCACAAAGTAATGGCGGTGGCGATTGGCTCCTCGGTCGATGACGTACACGATGTTGGGATGATGCAACTGGGCCATCGCAGCGGCTTCTTTGGTGAAGCGCATGATCGAGGCGTTGTTTCGGGCCAGTTGGGTATCGAGTGTTTTGATCGCGACGATCCGTCCGAGGGATTTTTGAACTGCGCGATAGACTTGGCCCATGCCACCGCGCCCGAGGCAATCTTGGATATCGTAGCCATCGATGGCAAAGCTGGGTTTTCGAGCGTTATCGCGGGGTGTAGGCAGAGGGCGATGGCGGACGCCGTGTGCAAAGGCAGCGGGTTCTTGTGGGGAGGGCTGGGCCTCTTGGGCTTGCCCATTGAGTAGCTCCATCTCTGGCAGGCCCACTTCGGTGGGGTCGTTGTAAGCGAGGGCAAGGTTGCCGTCGGCGGCGACCGCACGCAAGAGGGCGACACGAAAGTAAGCACGACATTTGACGCAGCGGGTATGCTCGCCGTGTTTGAGTTGGCTGACGTCTTGTTCGGCTTGGCAGTGTGGACAGGCTTGCAAGTTCATACTTTCTTTCTCTCCAAAACAGACCATGGGCGATCTTGCCCTTGCAGTGGGTTTATACGCCTGTTGTGGCACGCGATCAGAGAAAGATCAATTTTTTGGCTTGGTTTGGTGGGAGGAGCGAAGAAGGTCGATCAGTTGTTGGAGGTCGGGCGGGAGGGGAGAGTCAAAGCAGAGAGGCTCTTGGGTGACGGGATGGGTAAAGGCGAGACGCGCAGCGTGGAGGGCTTGGCGAGGGAAGTTGCGCAAGAAGTTCGGCCAGTTGTGGGGAGCCGTACCGCCATAAAGAGCATCCCCGATCAGCGGGCGTCCACGATCCGCAAGATGGACGCGGATCTGGTGCGTTCGCCCCGTATGAAGGCGCAATTGAACCAACGTCGCCAACGCATAACGCTCCACCACCACGAGATCTGTGATGGCGCGGCGTTCGCTTTCCACCAACGAGCTAAAGCGCAAACGCTGCGTAGGATGCCGTCCATAGGGCGTATCGATGTGGAGGCTGTCTTCTTGGAAATGGCCGCGTGCGATCGCGAGATAACGGCGATCAAGGTGTTCTTTGGGGCGCAATCGAAACAGATCCGAGAGACCCCGATGGGACTGATCGTGTTTGGCAACCACCAACAAGCCCGAAGTATCGCGGTCTAAGCGGTGGACGATCCCGGGACGCAACGCGCCGCCGATCCCCGAAAGATCGCGGCAACGGTGTAACAACGCATTGACGAGCGTTCCGCTTGAATGTCCCGGGGCTGGATGGACGACCATCCCGACGGCTTTATCGACAACGATCAAGTGTTCGTCTTCAAAAACGATCTGGAGCGGCAGATCTTCGGGGATGGCGGTGATCGGCTCGGGCGGGGGAGGGATGATCTCGATGGTATCGCCCGAATGGATGCGATCTGCTGGGCGTGCAGGGCGATGGTTGCGGAAAATATGGCCTTCTTGAATCCAACGCTTGAGTTGAGATCGGCTGTAAGGCAAGCTATCGAGAGCCGCGAGAAAGCGATCAAGCCGTTGTTGGGCGTCTTGGGGGGAAACTTGAAGGACCAGTGCAGCGGATTCGGCTGAGGCTTCTTCGCTATCTTCCGTTAATTCGATATCTTCGTCCACGTAGTCGGCCTTTTTCCGAGGGCGTTCTTCTCTCCCAAAAGAGGAGTGACGCAGTTGGACTTCGTCTTGTGGGGTGTCACCCCACGCCCCACAAGGGACTGTCGCCCCTTGACCCCGTATTGGCGAACAGATCGCTGGTTTTTCACGCCAACGACCCTGTCGCTTGGGCGTTCGCGAACACGGGTTTTTTTGCCAACAACGTCACTCCTTCCAAAAATAAAGGGGGATCTCAGTCCCAGATATGGGATTCGAGGTTTTTTTTGCGGTAGAGGATCACGTCGACCACTGCGCGTTCAAAGTAGTTGGTGGTGGCGAGGATCTCGGGCTTGACTTGGGCTTCGTATTGTTCTTTGCCTTCGGAGAAGAAGTTTTGCAGATCTTCAAAGAAAGAGTCTTTCATCACGCTTTCTTCGACTTTCTTTTTGTTGTACATCTCGATGTCTTGGACAATATAGCGTGCGTAGCGCATCGCTTTTTCGGGAGTGTCTTTGCTCGCCATCGTCGTCACCTCGCGTTGGATTGGTCTTTTGAGTTTGCACACAACGCCCGCAGCAAAACATGAAGCGATGCGCGTTGTCAAGATTGTGTTGGAGTTTGCGTGGGGGGTTGCGCTGGACAAAATATTTGTCAAAGTGGAGCGATGTCGGCTACGATCGGGCGGACTCTTGTGGCACGCCATATAGAGACCAAAGCGAGACACCCCTTAGAACAAAGGAGAACCCGACAAAAACGCACGATGTTTTCGGTGTGTTTTTCTCGGGTGCTTGTCGGAAGATGACAGAAAAGAAGAAGTCACCCGAGGAAGAAAAGCTGTCCCTTGATGTTCCCGACGCGTCGTTGTTCCCAGCACTCCAAGAAGACGGAGCCAAGAGAGCGAGCGCTTCTTCCCCGGAAAAACGCAGCCCAGCCAAAGATACCTTTACAAGGGGATTAAAGGGTCTTGTGGACCCCAAGTCTTTGTTGGAGGCCGACAGTTCGGCTTCTTCTTCAAATGTCGAAAAAGGCCCGTTGTTGCCGAATCCACCCCCCACCCATCTCTTGCGTTTGGGGTTCGATGGCCCGATGCCAACCCAAGGCGATCTGAATGCGGTGAGTGCGTCCTTGACGGAGATCGCCCCCGAACCGTTGACGCCTTTTTCTGCTTTGTCGGGCAGTTGGGAGCGTTGGGGGGGGGCCGCTTTTTTGGACCCTCGCCGTGTTGAACCGCCTCCCCATACCTCGCCTATCTCGGCACAGCCCACTCAAAAAGTCTCTTCTTCGGGAAACGCCCCCAATCGGCCAGCCTCGGCACAGCCCACTCAAAAAGTCTCTTCTTCGGGAAACTACCAAACCTTTTCGGAGGTTGTGCGTGAGCAATCCCGATCGCTTTGGGAACAACCCCAAGAACCCGCCCCGTCACCACAGCCCGCACCCTCTTCTTCACAAATACAGCCCGATCCATCGCTCGCACAGCCCGCACCCTCTTCTTCACAAATACAGCCCGATCCATCGCTCGCACAGCCCGCACCCTCTTCTTCACAAATACAGCCCGACCCATCGCTCGCACAGCCCGCACCCTCTTCTTTGCAAATGCAGCCCGATCCATCGCTTGCCGCACAAGATCCTTTGACGCCGATTGCAGCGGTGGCCTCGTTGTCTTTGCAGGAAGGGCAGGGCGCGGCCCCCAAAGGCCCATTTAATGCGGGTACGAGTCCATCTTCCACAATGTGGCCGGCCTCTGAACCCAGTTCACCGCACGAAGACGGGAGTTTTTCTGCGGCTTTTTGGGCCATCGTCGAAGATGCTCCCACTTCTCCCGATGACGATCTGCCGCCCCCTGCCTCGCACGTCCAAGCAAGTCCTTATCAGCCGTCTCCTCGCCCGTTGGTGGATCCGCTCAAACCTCCGAGTCCGCCTTCCACCCAGTCTCACTTCGATCGCGCCTCTGCCCCCTTCGACCCGCGCAGGAACCCTGCACTTGATGACGCCGAGGGTCATTCCCCTGCACCGACTTTCCATCCGTATGCTTTGGCCGACTCTCGGGACTTTGGGAAGCGATCGCCTTCGGGTGGATACGCGATCATGGAGCAGGACGAAACGCAGCTCGAAGATCTCAGCAAGCCCGCCATGCCTGCCGAATCCAAAAGTGCTTGGGATACTTCCACCCGCAATAAAGCAAAAAGTGTAGAGCTTTCCGCCCCGCCTACACGGACCTCTTCAACAAAGATCGAGACGAACATCCAAGAGGCCACTCAAGCCTCGCCGACGCGGACTTCTTCATCAAAGATCGAGACGAACATCCAAGAGGCCACTCAAGCCTCGCCGACACGGACTTCTTCATCAAAGATCGAGACGAACATCCAAGAGGCCGCACAATCCTCCCGATCGCTCGCCGCCAAAGAGCGCGAAGTGCAGCTTTTGCGTGCGGCCCAACCCACCGACGAGATGCCCACGTTTACGCTATGGCCCGAAACAGAGGAACCCAAGCCCCACCGCACAAACCCTGCTTCTGCGGTGTGGCCTTCTTTGAATGAATCCGCTGCGCCTCCTGTTCATGCCTCCAGCGCGGCGTTTTGGTCGCTCGCCGAACCTGAACCCGCCACCTCGCAGAAAACCACCTTGCCTTCGGTGAAAGCGCCTTCTGATCCTTCCCTCGCGCAGATCGTGCTAACCGATGCCTCCGACCTGTTGGAGCTGTCCGATTTTTCTGATGTCTCTGAACTGCCTGATCCCTCGAATGACCCGCAATTTTTGCACTTGGCAAACCCATCTGCGATCTCTGACGTTCCGAATCCATCGAGGCATCCGAACTTGTCCGAGATGTCGGATGCGATGAGGTTTGCAGATTCGTCGGATCTCTCGGATGTTATGGAATTTTCGGACGCATCGGATCTCTCGGACGTTATGGGATTTGCGGACGTGTCGAGTCGCAACGATGCACCTGCCTTGAGACGCGATGCGTCTGTTTTGAAACACTGGCAACAGCCATCTGAAATGGCTCAAGCGATGGCGATGTGGGGAGAAGCGCCTCATGCGCCCGCTGCTTTGCCTGTCGTGGACAGCCCTCCAACACAACGGCCCTCTTCTCACCGCCGCGAAGTGCGTCAAAGCGCCGGAGATACGCTCGAAGAACCGACCGTAAGCGAGACCCGCTCCTCGAAGAAGCCCACCCCGCAGGAGGCCAAGAGAAAAGCCATGATCGATCACCCCCACGATCCGACCGATCCATCGCTACAGGATGGATCACGAAAACGCCGTTCGACTCCATCTTACGCAGATCTTGATGTGGTGCGAAAACTTCAATCGATGTGGATGTTGCCGCCTGAACTGCAAGCCTACGAGCGCGAAGATCGCGTTGCCATCGGCGACACGGGGATTCATCCTGTTGTGGGTCAACGCGGCACAAACCCGATGGTACCTCCGTTGGCAAAAGCTGCGCGTGGCGAGAGCGGCCCCCTTCCTTCGGCAGATCTCTCTCAGAAGATCGATCTCTCGAAAAGCACCGAAGCCCCGAACGATACAGAACAAGCCGAGATCGCTTTGGTGGTTTCGATTGCACAACAAAAACTGCCGAAGCCGCCTGCTGCTGAGATCCGGCGTACAGTGCTTCCCGAGTACAAACAGCGGGCTGCTGGGGATGCGATCTTGCGGCGTGTGCAGGCGCGCTACGAAAGCATCCAAGTCATGTCCGAAGATGCGATGTGGCAGATCGAACTCGTTCGCGATCTGGATCTGAAACGCACCGTCGCGATCAAACGCTTGAAGCCTGAAATGCACATCCCCCACGCTGTGCTGCGGATGGCCGAAGAAGTTCAGATCATGGCGGGTCTCGCGCATCCCAACATCCCCGAGATCCACGATGTTGGCGTCGATGAACAAGGCCGCTATTACTTTGTGATGGAACACCTCAAAGGCGAAACCATGCGTTCCATCCTCAAGAAACTCGCAAGCGGGGACGTTCGCTATCAAAAGCGATTCCCTCTCCAAACGCGATTGTTGATCTTTCGAGAGGTGCTTCGCGCTGTCGAATATGCCCATCGTAAGGGCATCTTGCATCGAAACCTCAATCCTGCGCATGTGGTGGTTGGCGCACGCGACGAAGTCAAGCTCTTGGGTTGGGAGTTGGCTTACAAGTTTCACTCGATGGGCCAAGACCCCGAACCGATGGGCGCAGAAGCGATGGATGCGATCTTTGCACCGATGGCTCCGATCCCCGGCCTTGTCACCTCCGAAGTCTTTCGGACACGCGATGGCCGCATCCAAGGCAGTCCCGCTTACATGGCCCCCGAACAGATCCGAAACCTCTCTTTGTTGATCGACGAACGCAGCGATGTGTACGGCTTGGCGACGCTATTCTACGAATGGATCGGATTGCGCTATTATCTGGGACCCAAAAAGACGCTTGATGATCTTAGCGAAGGGATCGTTCGCGAAGAACCTGTTCCTTTGCATCTGCTTCGTTCCAATGCGCAGCCCGATCTTCCTTGGTCTGTCAGCCAGTTTGCAACACGCGCTTTGCAAAAAGATCCCAACCAACGTTTTGGATCGGCTGCGGAGATGCGTGCAGCTTTGGAGGCCGTGATCGTGGGAGGAGGCATCACACACAACGGAACACTCCCGCGTGCCTTGCGTTTTTTGGAAGAAAGACCAATTTGGGCGGGGTCTCTTTTGATCTTGTTTGTTTGTACGTTGATCCTCAGCGGGGTTCAGATCGCAACGTGGTTGCGGGCTTTTTGATACTGTCTCCCCGTTGGTCCGAAAACAAAGGAACTTTTTTCGCATGACCAAGGGAAAGTCTTTTCCTCCTTCGTCCAGTATCTCTGTCTTTCCCAAAGAAAAAGTTGACGATGCGCGGCGCGTGACCCAAGACAAAGTTCTTGGAATCGTTGATCCGTTGCTTTTGATGGAAACCCCCGCTGCTGCGCCCAAAGCCTCCAAAAAAAGTAGCGCCTTGGACGCCATGATGTCGACGGACGATGCGCGCATCGATGATATCTTTGATAGCCTCTTTTTCTCCGAAAACCCCCCTGTCATCGAAGAAGATCTGCTTCGTCGAAAAAATACCTCCATCGAATCCGCAGTCCAACTTGCAGCCCTCGAAGCTGCCGAGGTGTTCGGCATAAAAACCACCGAACACCTCGCTGCACCACACGACTCTTCGGCTCCGCACACCTTCCATCCCTCGCTCGATGCCGTTGCCGCCGCGACACCCTCCCCAACGGGAAACCTCCCCTCGTCTTCGACTTTTTCCGATGCGGATGTGGTTGCTTCGCCTCCTTCTTCGGGGGCTTTGCAGCGGCTGCAACATGCCCGAACAGACGGTGATCTGTCGGTGGCCTCCCATGCCCGAACTGGCGGCGATTTGTCGATGACCCCCAATCCACGAGCGACACAGTTTTCGACGCCTGCCTTGCCTGTGGATCTCAGTACCCTTCAGTTCTCTGCGCCACTTGCGCAACACGCGATCGTCGAACCCTCTGCGTTGATCCCTCCCGAATCCAAAGGAGATATCTCTTTTCCGATCCCTCTGCCCTCTACAGATCCCAAAAAAGCCGTCACTTCGCCCTCTACCATCCCATCGGCTTTTCCTTTGGTGGGTGTGCAGCGCTCCCCTTTTCATCTGGCGGCCGATACCTCGTCGAGCCTATCGAAAGGGCCTGCTGCGGTGCCTTCTTCCGCTCCTTCAAAAACGCCCGATATATCGGCTTCTTTGCAAGATGGGTCATTGAATCCACACGCGACACGGGTTGGATTATCGCTTGGGCAATTGATCAATCCGATGGAACTGGGCGTGGAGCTTGTGCAACTTAGCGAAGCCGATCTCAAGGGATCTTTTGGCGATTTTTCCGCCCCCACCGCAACCTCCGAAGATTGGGCGGCTCCAAGCACTGCTTCGTCGTCGCTCAACGATCTCCACGAATCTTTCGATGATATCGCACGCGAACCCTTTGGAGAGGCGTCCCGCGAATCCTTCGACGATATCGCACGTGATGAGTGGACCCCGCCTCCCGACGAAGCCGCCCCCTTGCGGGGCGACACGATCAACCCACTTCAAACGGCGATGTTTCGTTCTGCTGTCGAGCCTTCACCCCTCGCGCCTGTCTCCATCGAACACCTTTTGCCCAACGAACCCGCCGCAAGCCCACCCACCGCTCAACCACCCAACGTCGCGCCTTCTCTCTTTCCCGCAACGCGCTTTTCTGAAACGCTTCCGCTCGCCCGCCCGACAGCTTCACAAGGCGCTGCCCTCGGTCTCTTCGAAGGAACCCCTCTGCGCCACCCCTTGCCACCGCCACAATCAACATCTTCACAGGGCGCTGTCCTCGATATCTTAGAAGGAACCCCTCTTCGCCACCCCTTGCCACCGCCACTCGCGGAAACTTCACGGGGCGCTGCCCTTGAGATCTTGGAAGGAACCCCCGCCCATGAAACGACGTTGCCGATGCAACGTCCCCATCTTTCGACGATCCCGACAAATGAGACGGGTCATACCCCAAGACCTCCAACGCCTCCGCCTCCTAGCCTAAACAAACCTGTTCGGGGCCTTACGCCTCCGCCTCCTTCTGCGGTCGCAGCGACCCTACAGGACACACCGCGCCCATCGCTCGGTGGCTCGGGGCTTTCTGTCGGAGCCACCTTGCAGGACACGCCCCGCGCTTCTTTGGCAAATCCGCCTTCTTTGGGGGCCACCTTGCAAGATCAACCGCTCGCCACTCCGAACAAGCCCAACCCCAAGACGCGCACCACCATCTCCAAAGAAGAAGTCGACTCAGGCGTCTTGTGGAGCGCCGTCCCTGCGCCTTCTTCTCGATCAAATGAAGAAGATCACGCCCCCGAAGAAACCGTCCTCGAAGCCGAAGTCTCCACCGCCATGAAGGCGATGTCGATGGATCTGTTGAACCCCAAGTCCTCGTATCCATCGGAACGATCGAATCCTAAATCCTCGCATCCCTCGGAACTGCCGAATCCCAAGTCTTCTTCGCCATCCGCCTCACCTGCTCCCACCGCTACGGCCCCGCAAAGCCCAGACAGCGGCCTCGATCAGACATGGCTTGCCCATCCTCCACAAGGAACCCATGCGGCTTCCTCGCTGCCTTCGGCTCCCAACAGCGCGATCGCCGGAAATTCCCGAAACACCACGATCCTCCCAAAAGTCCGTATGACGGGCAAAGTACACGAACTGATCAACGAGATGCGCGAACGCTACGAGGTGGTCCGCAAGCTTGGCGAAGGAGCCGTCGGAGAAGTCAGCCTCGCCAAAGACAACGATATCCAACGCCTTGTCGCGATCAAACGCCTCAAAGAACCCACCCCCCAAACAGGCTCTTTGGCCCGATTTGTCGAAGAGATCCAAACCAACGGACAACTCGAACACCCCAATATCGCGCCTGTGCATGACGTCGGGATCGATGCAGAAGGCCGATACTTCTTTGTGATGAAGTATGTTCGTGGCGAAAACCTCGAAGAGATCCTCGAAAAACTGCGCAAAGCCGATGCCGAAACCCACCGCCTCTATACACCACATTATCGGGCTCAGATCGCTTTGGAGATCTTGCGCGCTGTCCAATTTGCCCATGAACAGGGCGTGATCCATCGTGACCTCAAGCCGTCCAACGTGATCGTCGGACCACACGGCGAAGTCATGGTCATGGACTGGGGCATCGCCAAGACCTTGCGCACGTCCTCTTCTACCCCTCCGATGGCGTTGCCAGAGGCCCATCCATCGCTGTTTTCGGGCGATATCCTCCAAAAAGAAGAACGTGTCTTTGAAACGAGCGTCGGCACCTTGATCGGGACACCTGCGTATATGTCCCCCGAACAAGCGCTGGGATTGAATGACCGTATCGATCAGCGTAGCGATATCTACAGCTTGTGCGCCATGTTGTACGAATTCTTTAGCCTGCAACATTACATGGGCCACAAAACCGATATCAAGTCCATGCTGATGGGTATCCTCACCGAAGAACCTGTGCGCATGGATTTTGTTCGCCATCCCCATCAAGATCCCCCGTCGCGTATCCTCGCCGCGCTCTTGCAAAAAGGACTCTCCAAAGAACCCGCGCAACGTTATGCTTCTGTTCAAGAACTCAGTCACGCCATCCAACACGACTACCTCGAAGGCCAAAATGCGGTCGCTTGTTCGTACTCCCTCACGCGCCGAACTGGAAACGAACTCTTGCGCTATCTCGACCGACATCCGAGCCTTGCGCCGATGTTGGCCGTCACGTTGGTCTCCTTTGCCTTGTTTGGCGGGGCGGCTGCGGTGTATTTTCTGGTTCGGTTGTTTTAGACGGATAGCCGATCGGTTGTTTTAGACGGATAGCCGATCGGTTTTCCTGTTCGGTCTAGGCGCGGGGGTGGCAACGGTTGTAGACATCGCGTATGCGGGAGCGATTGATGTGGGTGTAGATCTGTGTGGTGACGATCTCGGTGTGTCCAAGAAGGCTTTGAACAGCCCGCAGATCGGCTCCGTGTTCGAGAAGATGGGTGGCGAAAGAGTGGCGGATCTTGTGGGGGCAGATCGGGCGTTCGATCCCGGCACATCGGGCGTAATGGCGGATATTTTTCCAGAAAGCTTGGCGGGTGAGTGCGCCGCCGCGTGTGGTGACAAACAGGTAATCGCTTTGGTGATCTTTGAGCAGTTTGGCGCGTGCGGATTCGAGATAGCGGGCGGTGCGTTCTTGGGCGGCTTGGCCGATGGGGACGATGCGCTCTTTTCGCCCTTTGCCGAACACGACGATGTATCCGACTTCAAAGTCGATATCGGCGAGGCGTAGCGAGCAAAGCTCGGTGACGCGGACGCCTGTGGCATACAGCAGTTCGAGCATCGCAGCGTCGCGGATCTGTGTGGCCGATGGGGAGGGGCTTGACGAAGGTTGCGCAAGCAACTTTTCTACTTCGTCTTGGGTGAGATAGTCGGGCAGTTTGCGGCCATGACGGGGGATCTCGACGGTCGCGCAAGGATTGCGCATCAGGATATCTTCTGCGACGAGAAACTTAAAAAATCCGCGCAACGAGATCAAAAAACGCGCTTGGCTGCGGGGTTTGATGCCTTCTTCGGTGACGTGCAACAGATAATCCAATAGCGTGGTGGGGGTGACTTCTTTGAGATCGCTGATCTGTTGGCCTTGGAGAAAGCGAAAGAATTTACGGATGTCGCGTTGGTAGGAGTCGATGCTGTGGGGGGTCAGTCCTTTTTCAACGCGGATATAGTGGAGATAAAGTTGAAGAACCTGCTCCATCGGGTTTCCTCGTTTCTTCTCGGGTTGCTTCTGTGCAGTGGATCGTGTGAAGTCGGCCTCTTGGGAAATGGACCCACCAAGAACACAAGCATTGTGGGGTGTTTGGCTCGAAATGTCAAAGTTTTCGAGCGCAGAGATCAACGCCGAGGATATGCAGCCGAGCGATCGGATGGGGAGATGGGTTTGTGTTCTCGCTCTGGAGAAGTCCGACGCATCGGGGCCGAGGAAGGGGGGGGAGGGGGCCGACGCATCGGGGCCGAGGCGGGGTCTGGAGGAGTTCGGCGTATCGGGGCCGAGGAGGAGGGGAGAGAGCGCGGAGCAAAGCAAGACAACAGCACCGCGTAATGAGGGATCTTTTGGAGGGGAGCGAAGTCGCTGTCTTTGCAGGCGAGTTTGCGGTAGGCAGGTTGTAGGAGCAGCGGCTTTAAAAGCGCGATGGCTTGTTCCAACCGACCGAGCAGACTGTAGGTGCAAGCGAGGTTGTAGCGTGCGTCCGAAAATTGCGGATCGAGCAGGGCTGCGCGGGAAAAGTCTTGGGCGGCTTGTGGGTAGCGTTTTTGATCGTGGGCGCGGTAGCCTCGGGCATGAAAGAGTTGTGCGAGATGTGTATCGAGCGCCCAAAGATAGCGTTGGGTGATCCAATGCCCGCCTTGATGGAGTCCGTAATCGATCTCGATCCAACACCACCGCTGATGACAAGACAGTCGCCGAATATGCGCTTGTTCGGGGGCTGCGAGCGCAGGGGTGAGTGAGCGGTGATACTCGTCGAACAGAGTCAGCGCAAGGTGCGGTTCCTCGTTTTGTTGAGCGCGAAAAGACACAAAAAGGCGGGTGGATGGGGGCCAATGAGCGCGCACTAAGGGGAGAGTTGTGAGAAGCGCGCTGGGGTCGAGCGCAAGCCCCAAGCCCCGAAGAGGGATGGAACGTGACGGAGGAGAAAGCCATCGCCAGCGCGGTGCGCCTTTGGGAGAAGGCCAGCGGCGTCTCGCGATCTGTTGGGCGAGCGCCCACAGCGCCGCTTCGATGGCTTTGGGAGCAGAGGGCGAGCGCGTTGCAAACAACGCAAACAGCGGGTGTTGTGGAGACAACGTTGCGGGAGGGCGCAGCGTCTCTTGGTGGCGCTCCACGAGGGTCTCGGGCGCTTGGTAGCGTGTAAAGAACAGGGTCGGTGTTTGTTGATCTCCGCGTAAGAATTCGACTTCGAGCCGTTCTGCGGTTTGCGGATCCCAAGCGAGTACGCGACGGATATGCACGATCGGCGGGGGATTGCAGTGGTGGCCTGCAAGCAACACGCTCCAACCCGCCCACCAGAAAAGGCACGCGAAAACCTTTCTTTCTGTGCATGGGTTTGTTATCTTGAGGCGCATGGGGCTTTGATGTCTCAAGTTCAACGTTTTGTTTGCGAGAAGGCGGCTGTCGATGTTGGACCGCAACACGTTTTCACCATACACCAAAAAAATCCGCACACACCAACTTTTTCGGCGACCACGACGCTTGCTTTCGTGGGCATGGCTTGTGGGCTGCGCTCCCGCACCTGTACAGCCCGCATCCGCAAGTTTTTTGCTTTTGTGGGCATGGGTGGTGGGGGTTGGGCTGCTGTTGGCTGGATGTCAAACTACACAACACAACCTTCAAGGCTACGAGTCTTTGTGGGGTAGCAAAACACCCTTGCCATCGCCGATTCGTCATGATCCTCCGCGACCTCACAAACCCAATCCCCGCTATCTTGGGAGCGCACAAGCCTACACCGCTTATCTTCGTGGGCGACTGTTGGCCCAAGATCAACACCACCACCACGCGATCAAATCCTTCAAGATCGCACTTGTTCACGACGCCAACTCCGCTTTTTTGCACTACACCATCGCCCAACAATACACGCAACTTGGCGAATGGGTGCAAGCTGTGTTTTGGGCGAGACGAGCCGTCGAACAACAAAAGAATTATGCCCCTGCGCATCATCTCTTGGGTCGCATCTATTGGATTCAGCGCAATCAGGCCCTTGCCATCGCCTCTTACAAACAAGCCATCCAGTCCGACCCCCGCTATCTCGATGCTTATCTCGATCTCGAACAACTTTTGTCGAAGGCCGAACAACCCCAACCACGCAAGATCCTTCTCGAATCCTTGATCCGCCGCCGCCCAGATGCCCACCAAGGCTATTTTCTCCTCGCCAAGATCCACCAAGCCGCCGGTGATATCGAGCGCGCTTTGCAACTCTTCCAAGAAGCCGTCAATCGCCAACCTTCGCACATCGAAGCCCTGTATCACATGGCGCAGATCTACGAAAAGCAAAAGAACACCGACGCTGCCGTCCGCTGTTATCTGTTGTTGCTGGACTACCAGCCCGAAGCTTGGCAAGCCCGCATGGAACTCGCCGCTCGTTGGTTGCAACGACGTGCTGCTTTTGATACGCAGCGCGCCGCTTACCAACTGCGCTACATCATGCGCGAAGCCACACAGATGGAGTCCTACGAGCGAGCTTTTCGGATCGGTTCCACCTTGTACGAAAAACAGCTTTTTGCCGATGCCATCGTTTGGTTGCGACGGGCTTTGCGCCTTCATCGCCAAGACTTCGTTGGTGGGATGTCTGCGCCCCAAGACAAGCTTTATCGTGCACACGCCCAGAATATCCGCTTTTACTTGGGCATGGCTTGGCGTGCCGATGGGCAGCCCCAAAAAGCCCTCCTGACTTTTCGACGCCTCCGCCCCGTCTCCAAAAATATCCGCCTTGAAACACAAGCCTACCAGATCGAATTGCTCGCTGAGTTGGGCCGTTATCGCGAATCTCGCGAATCGCTCAAACGCTTTCGACCTCCCAAAAGCTCGATGCGTCGGTGGATTCGCCTCTCTCAAGCCTTTGCCGAACGCGCTTCTCTCGAAGATCTCGACGCCGAGATCCGCGATCTTCAAGAACGCATGAAAGAAGCGCCTGCTCCCGAAGAAGGGCTGATGCACCTCAGTTATCTGCTGTTTAAGCAAGGCCGTTATGTCCCTTGTGAACAAGAGTTGAAAAAAATCCTCGCCAAAAATCCCCGACACGCCGGCGCTTTAAACTTTCTTGGATACTTGCTCGCCGAACAGGGTATCCGTCTGCCCGAAGCTGAAAAGCTCGTCGCAACGGCGCTTCAGATCGAAGCCGACAATCCTTCTTATCTCGATAGCCTTGGGTGGGTTTATGTGCAGATGAGGCAGTGGGTCAAAGCCGAAGAAGCTCTCCACAAAGCCAGCGAGCGCCTTCCCCGTGATCCTGCCGTCTTGGCGCACCTTGCCACGCTTTATCAACGCACAGGCCGTTGGCAAAAAGCCCTTGGGGCCTTTCGCCGCGCTCGCGCTCTACGCCCCGAACCATCGCTCCAGCGCAAGATCGAATCCAACATCCAAGCCCTGCGGCGACGACTCCCCAAAGTCGATATCTCCCGATCTTCCCGACGCTCCCAGCATCCCTCATCTCCTTGATATCGATCTCTTCCTATCCGATCTGGAGGTTGCCTTTGTTGCGTGTTGTTATGTTGTGCCTTTCGTTGTTGTTTCTGACTGCTTGCCCAAACAAGCACACGCTCCGCCCGTCGACATCGGATGATGCTGCTCGCGAAGCCCTGCTTCAGCAGATCCTTTTGCAACGTGCCTCGCTGCTTTCTCTCGAAGGCAGCGCCAAACTGCGCATCTCCGAATCAGGAAAAAAACGCCGCATCTTCCGCCTTTTTTACATGATGAAACGCCCCAATCAGCTTTATCTTGAGATCACCGCCGCACTTCAACAGCCCGGAGCGATCATCACCAGCGACGGAAAGCGTTTTGCTCTACACAACCTGCTCCAAAAAGAATTCTTACAAGGCCCTGCCGAACGTCTCCCCAGCCTCCTCGAATCGTACCTACCCGCCACCCTGCCGCTCGATCAACTGATCCTCGCTTTGCTCGGTGATCCTCCCATCCTTCCGGCAAAACAGCGGCGATGGTCCAAAGAAAAAAACCTGTGGCTGCTCTCTCTCCAAGGCGATGCACACAAACAAACGCTCTGGATCGACGAACAAGCCCGACAGATCGTGCGTGTCGTCTTTGATTGGGACAAAAAACCTGCGCTCACGCTCGAATACGACGGCTTTCGTGGGATCCCTGCCCTCCCTCGAACCGTCGCTTTTGCCCTGCGTTCGCGTGGATTGAAGGCCGATTGGGTCTTCTTAGAACAAAAACGCAACACCCAGCTTCCCGAGAAGAACTTCCAGCAAAAAGTCCCCGCAGATGTTCCTGTTCGTGAACTCGCCGTCGTGCGTTGACCCTCTCTTAAACCACCCCACGCGACGAAAAGGAAGTGGATACGATGCTTCGGTTCTTTCGTTTGATCTTTGACTTGCCTCGGCTCTCGTTCCTTGTCTTGGGCATCTTGGGTGGAGTCGCCGCTGTTGCGCTTGCTCATCCGCCCACCCCACGCCCTTTTTCCCTGCCCACCCCACGCCCTTTTTCCCCGCCCTCCACACGTCCCCTCTCGGCAAATCCGCAAACGGCACAGCAGAAGCGCATCGCGGATGAAAAAGCGCGGCGTGCCAAAGACCCCTTGGTTCGGCGCATCCAGCTTATCGGTGGTTCTCTGGCGTCTTCGTTGATCCAGCATGGCCTTGATCCCGATAATCCTTGGATGTTGGCGCACATGCTGTTGGCTTTTGGCAAGGATCTGCGTATGCCCGATGGCAAGCCTGTGATCGAACGCATCGTCGAATCCGCTTTGCAGTTTCGCGAGGTCAAGGGCCAAAAGATCCCGTATTTTCCGAAGGGAGATGACAGCCATCGCATCGAACCCCACCCCTTTATGCACACCAAGATCATGCTCGCTCTCGGTGTGCCGTGGGATTATCGCTTCAAAGTACACGGCCAAAGCGTCACGCTTGGGCAACTTCATCACGGGCTTGTGCAGTCGTTTCCTGCGGTGCTGAACGAGTACCAGATCCCGGAGTTTGCGTGGGCTTTTGAAGCCATGTACGGTCGCCTGCCCAACCATGCTTGGGAATGGATCAACGCCGAAGGGCAAAAAGTCTCTTTTCTGCCGTTGTTGCGCAGCGCCTTGTTGCAACTGGAAGCCGATACGCGCTTTTTACGCGAACTCAAAAAACAAGGCGTCTCCGTGATCCAAAAAAATCGTCAAGGCGTACACGCCCATGCTTGCGGCGGGATGCACTTTATCCAAGCGATGATCCGATGGTCTGCGTTTCCCGGTTTCCAAGGCCGCTTGCAGCCCTATCTCGCCAACCAGATCGATCTCGTCTTTTATCGGATGCAAGGCGAAGTTGCGCTTTACCAAGGGATGCTCAAACAATACGCCCCGTCCGATTCCAAAGACCCCAACGCCAACTACTACCGCTTTTTGCTCAATCTTCAACAAATGAAGTTCCTTGGTCATGCGCTCGAAACGTTGATGCTTGCCTATCGATGGGGGGTATGGCGTCCGACCACTCCACAACGACAGGCCACCCGCGAAGGAGTGATCCAGCTACTTAACGCCATCGAAACACTCCAGTCTCTCGGCTTTTACAGTAACCCCCAGCCGATCAAACAAAAAGCCTACCAGTTTTATCTCGATCTGATCGGCGATGCGGGACACGCTGTCCACGCTCTCCGCCTCATGCCTTACGCCATGTTCGAACCCTGATCCGAAAACCTGCATCCGATCAAGTCTGCTCAATCTCCATCAGTTTGAGGATGGAAGAGGCACCTTGGTAAGCGCCGAGGGCTTCGAGCAGATCGTCAGGTTGGGCGGCGGAGACGATCAATCGGCGATGATCGGCGTGGACAAAGCCCTCTGCGATCGCGTGATCGATGAATTGCAACAAGGCATCGAAGTATCCTTCGACATTCAAAAGACCGATGGGTTTTTGGTGGATGCCGATCTGTGCCCATGTAATCACCTCGAACAGCTCTTCAAAAGTCCCGTATCCACCCGGCATCGCGATAAAAGCGTCGGACATCGTCGCCATCTTGGCTTTGCGTGTGTGCATGGTGTCGACGATGTGCATCTCTTGTGCACCTTGGTGGACGATCTCTTTGTGAGCGAGCTTTTCGGGGATCACTCCCACGACATAACCGCCTTCTTCGAGTACGGCATCTGCGATCTTGCCCATCAATCCGATGCTTCCGCCCCCATAGACCAAGCAGATGTTTCGCTGTACAAGCAACCTTCCCAAGTGTTGCGCTTCTTTCACATAACGGGGGCGTTTCCCTTCGCGTGAGCCGCAAAAAACACAGATGCTTTCCAATCGCTTTTCCATGCGTTTCTCTCCTTTGTACTCTTGCTTTTCTGGGAGGATCTGACGATGCCTTTGGTTGTTTTGATGCGTTGGCCGCTTTGGCTGGCCCTCTGGATCGGTATCTTGTCTGCCTGTAAGAAGCAACCTGATCCACCGCCCACATCACCCCAAACCACGACAGCCACAAACAAACCCGCCACCACCGAACCCGCACCCGCCCAACACACCGCGCCTCATGTGGTGTTGTTTCTTGGGGACTCCTTGACTGCGGGCTTTCAACTGGATCGTGCGGAGGCTTTTCCTGCGCTGGTGGAAGCCGCATGGATCAAGGCAGGCAAGCCGTGGCGCTCACGAAACAGCGGGATCAGCGGCGATACGACTGCGGGTGTGTGGAGTCGGCTCACATGGGTACTCAAACCCGACGTCCACACGGTCTTTCTGGCGATCGGTGGAAACGACGGACTGCGCGGGATGGATCTTGCAGCGTCTCGTGAGAATCTCGACAAGATCATCCGACGCTGTAAAGAAGCCAAAAAACAAGTCGTGATGGCAGGAATTCAATTGCCCACGAACTACGGGCCTGATTATCGCAAACGCTTCGCAGAGATGTACACCCAACTCGCCCAACAACACAAACTTCCGCTGATGCCGTTTTTGCTCAAAGATGTCGGCGGCGTCTCGGCCCTCAATCTCCCCGATGGCATCCATCCCAACCCCAAAGGCCACCAGATCATCGCACGCAATCTCCTCCATTTCTTTCAAAAACAACACCTTTTGCCCTGAACAACATACTTTTTTAACATCCCACCGCTACTTGTTGCTTGCGTGATGAATCCAACGCATCGCCCTTCGGTCGCGTCATCTCGTTTGGAGCGGTGTCGCTTGTGGACAAAAAAGCCGTGCTCGCGGCCCATCAAGCGGAGCCGTTGTTGTTTTGAAAAACCTCTGCTCACCCCGTCAACATGGGGTCAAAGGGGCAAAGCTCCCTTGTGGGGTGTGGGCAAAGCCCCACAAACACCGTACCAACATCGAAGTTCTATCCAAAAAGGAGTGTAGTTGTGCAGATCACCGATTCTTCCGTATCTTCCGAGCCTATTTCTACAACAAAAGAAGTCCTTCTCGAAGTGATCGATCTTCACAAGTCCTATCTTTCGGGGGGACGGCCATTGGAGATATTGAAAGGCGTATCGTTATCGATTCATCGGGGCGAAAGCATCGCTTTGACGGGGTCGAGCGGCAGCGGCAAGTCGACGTTGTTGAGCCTTCTGGCGGGGTTGGATCGTTTGACAAAAGGGCAGATCCGTTTGCGTGGACAAGCAACGCAGGACTGGGATGAAGATCAGCTTGCGCGTTGGCGGCGAGAAGAAGTGGGGTTTGTCTTCCAAGACTTTCGTTTGATCAAGAGTTTTACGGCGTTTGAAAATGTCTCCTTGCCGCTGGAGATCCTCGGGTGGGACGGCCAGAAAGCACGAGAACGCGCCGAACAGCTTCTTGAGCAACTCAAGATCCGCGAACGAGCAGAGCATTTCCCGCATCAACTTTCGGGAGGAGAGCAACAGCGTGTGGCGATCGCACGAGCTTATGCGCATCGACCGCTGTTGATCTTTGCCGATGAACCGACGGGAAACCTCGATCCCGAAACCTCGCAACAAGTCCTCGATAGCTTCCTCCAACTCAACGATGAAGAAGGAACCACCTTGATCATGGTGACGCATGACATGAGCATCGCACAGCGGATGCAGCGGCATCTTCCTTTGCGTGCGGGCCGCATCGATGAGACATCATCCTCCCCGTCGCTGCGCGTTTAATGGGGAGCGTCTTTTTCGATAGGATAGAATTGGCCGGTTGTTTTGTTTTTGTGGGGTGCCACCCCATAAGTCAGTATCGCTTGATTTTTGTAACTTTGGTGCTTGAGCAGCAAGGTTCTTCGGGGTCCGTTCAAACCAACGCCATGAGAGAGGTATCAAGATGCAACACATTTCAGCCAGGGCAACCACAGGGGGTTGCCCCTAC
>JAKLKB010000197.1 GCA_023150835.1 Myxococcota bacterium
ATGTAGCCCGAGCAGATCCATTCGTCCAAAAGCACTTCAACATCCTTCCAAAAGCACCTAAGCAAAGGAACACACAAGCATGGGCGCGCTTTCGAGTATGGCCGTTCGGCGGGCCGTCACCTTTTCGATGCTTTATTTGATGATCCTCGGGTTTGGGATGTTCTCGTTTTCTCAACTCAAACTCGACTTGTTCCCCGAACTCAAATTCCCCACCATCGCCATCATCAACAACTATACAGGCGTCAGCCCCGAAGAGATCGAGACCTTGGTGTCTCGACGCATTGAATCTGCGGTGGCTTCGGTAAAAAACGTCAAGCGGATCTCGACCACCGCGAAGCTTGGGGCTTCTTTGATGATCGTGGAGTTGGAGTGGGGCACCAATATCGATCAATCCATGATGGATATCCGCGAAAAGATCGACCTTGTTCGCAAGTTGATCCCCGAAGAAGCACGCCAGCCGATCTTGTTTGCCTTCGATCCCTCGCTGCAACCGATCCTGCTCGTCGCAGTCAACACAAAAGGCAACTTGATGCAGATCCAAGATCTGATCGATCGCCGCATCAAGCCGTTGATCGAGCGTTTGCCGGGGGTTGCGTCGGCCAACATCACAGGCGGCTCGAAACGCGAGATCCAGATCATGGTCGATCCGATCAAGCTCCAAGGTTATGGCATCGCTTTGGTGCAAGTGCTACAAGCCCTCAACGCAGAAAACGTTCAAGTCGCCTCGGGCATCTTGGAGCAAGGAAAGCGCGAATTTTCGTTGCGCACGATGGGCAACTTTACAGACGTCGATCAGATGAAGCGCGTCGTGATCGGCTACAAAAGCCAAGGCCCGGGCGTCATGCCACAGCCGATCTTTTTGCAACAAGTGGCAACCGTGATCGATGGAGAAGAAGAAGAAAAACGCGCCATCCGTTCGGACGGAAAGCCCGGCATGTTGTTGATGATCCAAAAACGCTCGGACGCCAACACCGTACAGGCCGTCAAAGCCGTCGAAGACGACCTGCCCAAACTCAAAAAGCTGCTTCCCCCCGGCACCGACTTCAGCATCCTCTTCAACCAAAGCGATATCATCACACAATCGATCTCCAACCTGCAAAGCTCGGCCTCTCAAGCCTTTTTTCTTTCGGTGTTGGTGTTGCTGTTCTTTTTGCGGTCCTTTCGCACTTCTTTCATCATCGCCTTGTCGATCCCGATCTCTGTGATCGCGACCTTTAGCGTCATGTACATGGCCAAGATCACGCTCAACATTATCTCGATGGCTGGACTCGCCCTTGCTGTCGGGATGTTGGTCGATAACTCGATCGTCGTGCTGGAGAACGTGTACCGCCACTTTGAAGAAGGCAAGTCCGCCGAAGAAGCCTCGATCCAAGGCAGCAAAGAAGTTGGGGTTGCGATCATGGCCTCGACGCTAACGACCCTTGCGGTATTTATCCCGATCTTGTTTGTCCCCGGGATCGCGGGCGCATTGTTTCGAGATATGGTGATCACGATCTGCTTTTCGCTTACGGCTTCGTTGCTCGTCGCGATCACCTTGATCCCGATGATGTCTTCTAGGCTTCTCACGGACAGCAGCCGCCAGAGACACAAAAACCCCGGTGCCTTCGGTCGTATGGTCGAGGGTATGCTCGTTGCGATGGATCGGATGTATGTGGGTGTGCTGCGTTGGTCCTTGGTCTGGCGCAAAAGTACCATCCTGATCGGCTTTTCCACCTTGATCGTCGTTGTGGTACTCGCTGGCTTGATGCAAACGGACTTTCTGCCCAAAACAGATGACAGCACGATCTTTCTACAGTACGAACGCAGCCCGGGGACTTCTTTGCAAGAGACCTTGCGCACAGGCGACTACATGGAGCGCCTGCTTCGTCAAAAATACGGAAGTGCCGTAGAGTCGGTGATTATCGAAGCAGGGGTTGGTGAGGGGTTTGCGGCTCTCTTTGGGAAAGGCTCGTATGCCGGACAGTTGCGTGCGCGGCTGTCTTCGTTAAGCAAGCGCAGCGTCGGCAAGTGGGATATCGTCGAAGAGATCCAGCGCATGTACGCACAAATCCCCGACCTTAAAGTCATGGTTCAAGAGATGGGCCCGGGAGCCTTCGGTGGGCAGGGCGATATCGATATCCAACTTTACGGATACGACTTTAACATCGCACGCGAACTGGCCGAACAAGTCAAGCGCGTCGTCAGCCAACTCCCCAACGTCACCTCTGTGTCCTCTTCTCTCGAAGACGGAAAACCCGAGCTTCAGATCCAGTTCCACCGCGACCGCATCCACGCGCTCGGCCTCAGCCCGATCGCGATCGGAAACACCATCTCGACGGCCTTCAAAGGCTCGATCGCAACGCTGTTTCGAGACCGAGGCAGCGAATACAACGTCGTTGTCCGCTTCCAAGAACGCTACCGAAACAAGATCGAACACCTCAAGCGCCTGTTGATCACAACACCCACAGGGAAAAACGTTCCCCTCGAAACCATCGCAGATGTCAAGATGGCCCTTAGCCCCGTCAAGATCGAGCGCAAAGATCAACAACGCGTCGCCATCGTCGGCGTTAACATCACCGCAGGCTCGATGGGTAAGGTCGTTGAAAGTGTACGCAACGCGATGGACACACAGATCAACATGCCTGCCGATTTTTATTACAAACTGGGCGGAAAAGCCGAAGACTTCATCACTTCGTTCCAATGGCTGGGTGTGGCCTTTTTGGTCTCGATCTTGTTGGTGTACATGGTGATGGCAAGTCAGTTTGAGTCGTTGTTTGCGCCGTTTGTGATCTTGTTTTCGATCCCGTTATCAGGGATCGGCGTGTTGTTGGCGCTGATCCTTACCAACACTCCGTTGAGCATTATGGCGGTGGTTGGGGTGGTGATGCTCGTTGGGATTGTCGTGAACAACGCGATCGTCTTGATCGACTTTATTATCCAGATCCGGCAAGAGCGCGAGATATCCGTGACAGATGCGGCTTTGGAAGCGGGTCGTGTGCGATTGCGACCGATCTTGATGACCAGCGCCACCACCATCCTCGGGATGTTGCCGATGTCACTTGGGATCGGTGAAGGTGCGGAAAACTGGGTGGGTCTTGGCCGCGTTGTGATGGGCGGAATGATTAGTTCGACCGTCCTCACCTTGGTGGTCGTACCCGTCTTTTATTGCTCTCTGTTTTTGACCTTCGAGCGCATCAAAGGCTTCTTTTCCCGAGGCTCCCGTCCCCCGTCATCGGGCCATCCCTCCGCGTCCTCGCAACTACCGCAACAAACCGACGATGCCTTTTCCGCCCCTTCCGCCTAATACGGTATCCCAGAGACGCGTACACGAAACGTCAACACGATTCGCTGTACACGCCCTGCTGTTGGGCAGCCCCCTGTAGGGGCTACCTTTTTCGATCACACAACGGGCGGATTTCGCCTAGGCCTCCGCACACGCCTCCCGCCATTTTCCTACAACCATCGCAACAAACAGGCGAGACCTTTTGCGCCCCTTCTGCATGATTCCAGATCGCCCGATGGATTGGGAAAAATGCGGGATCTTCGTTGACAAGGTTCGCTGCTTTCTGCAACATAAGCGCCTTTCGCACAATTCACGTTCTTCAAGGCGTAGATGCCGAGAGATGTTCATCAGAAAGCGGAGGATACAGGGATGCAGACAAGCGCAACGCAGGCGATCGAATGGATGCAGAGAAGCGCGAAACGAGCGGTTGGATGGTGGCGTTGCTTGCTCGCGGCACTGATCGCGATCGTAGGCGGAAGCGGGATACGCACCGCTCAAGCAGAAACACCGCCCGATCCAGTCTTTGAATTAAGCATCCTCTATACAACCGATATCAACGGTCAATTCCGCGACTTTCGATGCCGTCGACGCGATGTCGAAGGTTATCAACACGAAGCCGCCAAACGCGATGTCTCCAACCTACTCTTCCAAGTCAACCGCATCCGCAAAGAGATCGTAGGCCGCTACATCGACCCCACCCGCAACCAAGACGCCAAACCTCTGCTCTTCAATACAGGCGATAACTTGGGGATCTCCCTCGCAGCCCGCTTTCTTTTGGAGTTCGAAGATCTGTCTGGCGTCGAGTTCATCGCCGAGGTTTTTCGGCGCTTTTCTTATGACCTGATCGGGATCGGAAACCACGAGTTCTCCGTTCCCAACCGCAAAAAGCTCCAAGGCTTCATCGAACGCGCTGTCCTCGAAAAAGACCTCCGCTTCTCCGCCGCCAACATGGACGCCCCCGCCGACCACCCGATCGCCAAGCTGATCAACAAACAAGGCCCCGAAAAAGTCAAAGCCTTCATCTTCGATCAAACCTTCCGCCGCACCTTCAAAGTCAAAGACGCCACAGGCAAAGAAACCGAAAAGACCATCGAAAAAAAGATCAAAGTCGGCGCGTTTCACCTCCTCCCCAACGAGATGGAAAAAAAACTCTCCCCCGCGATCGCCAAAGATCTCAAGTTCACCGATCCCGGCTCCAAAGCCAGCGAGATCGCAACGTGGCTGCGCGATGAAAAAAAAGTCGACGTGGTGATCATGCTTTCCCACCTCGAAGAAAGCAAAACCAACGGCGCAAAAGTCAAAGAAGTTCTCGGTAGCGCTTCGGGGATCGATCTGGTGATCACCAACGAACTCCGAGACGGGGACAAGGCCACCTTCACAGGAACCTTTGATCGCGATGGCAAGGGCGTTTACATCGTCGGCGGAGCCGCACATGGTTCGCTGCTCGGTCGTGTCCGCTTGCGCGTCAGCAAACCCAAAGACGACGAAGTCGGAAAAGTCCTCTCCGCCCAAATCGACTCTATCCCCCTCAATGACGCCAACTACGACACCGAGCTACGACGCGAATTAATCAAGTGGGAGTCCTCCTATTGCCGCCGTTGGGGAACACCCCTTGGCAAGGGACGGATCCGCGACAAATACAAGATGACTCAAGATCAATTCGCCGCCTATATGCTCAACACCATCCGCGAACTCACTCGCGCCGAGATCGCCATCATCAACAAAGGGGCCATCCGCAAACGACCCTTTGGAGACAGCGGACTCGCAGGATACGTCACCAAAGACGACCTCTATCGCGCCCTCCCCTTCAACGAAAAAATCGAAGTTCTGCGCGTCAAAGGCTCCGTCCTGAGCGGACTCAGCAGCGCCAGCGACAAATTCTATTTCGCAGGATTCGATGGCTCCCAAGTCAACGGGCGAGCCATCGAAGACACCCAAACCTACACCGTCGCCACCATCAGCTTCGTCGCCAACAACAGAGAAGGCGGCTTTGAAAAAGATAACCTCGCAGAACGCCGACTCTTCGCTTACAGCGACCAAAGCAACGAAAAGATCCGCGATCTGATGATCCATCACTTCGCAACCAACGGCTTCCGACAACTCCCCAAAGGCCCCGCCCCTGCACCCCCCGATTCGATGGACGAAAAAGACAAAAAAGTTTTCAAACGCAAAGAATTCACCAACGAAGAGATCCCCTTCACTGGGGACTTTGTGAACCTCGCCGATCGCGTGGCCTTCAAATGGACAGGCCGTGTTGAACTCAATTTCCGCTCAATCTTCCTTGGACCCGTAAATATCGGGACTTTCTACCAACAAAAAGACACCCTTAGCGGGGGCTTTTTTGAGAAATACGCCGGAACCTTCGCCGCCGAAACCAAGTTCCAAGTCGACACCCGCGCTCACCTCTGGGTCACCAGCATCAGCCTCAATTACGGGATCGACGTCAGCCGCCAGTGGTCCCCCGGACCACCCGCCCAACCCTCCCGCGATCTGATCTTCCAAGAAAGTGATGACCGCGTCTCGTTTCGCACCGAATACTCCTTCCGTTATTTTGAAGCCCTCTTCCCCGGAAAGCAGCGCTGGTTCTACACCAACCCCTTCGTAGAAGCGCAGTTTGACATCGAGATCACACGCGGCAGCCGCCCTGATATCGAACCCGAACGCGCTTTCAAAGTCTTGGGCGTCACCGAGATCTTCCAAAACAGCGAAGCCAAGGCCAAGTTGGGACTCAGCTTTCAGCCTTTCCGCGATTACCTGTTCAACCAAGCCCGCGAACAGGATGTCCAAAAACTCCAAGAAAAATTCCCCAAAGAAAAGATCCCCTCTTGGCAACCCGTCGACCTTCAGCTCAAGTTCGCCTTCGCTGTTCGCCGCCAATTGGCCTTGTTCTTGGTCCGCCAACCCAACTCCGCCCCCGTCGTCAACACCGACTTTAACATCGGTTTTTCCGTCGAATACAAACTCAATACCTTTCGCCTCGGTCAGATCGGGAAAACCCCGATCACATGGGATTCTAGCGCAGAGTATCTGTTTACCGTGGTCGTCGCCCCCGACAAACCCGAACTCGCAGCCCTCTACATCCACGACCTCGCATGGGACAACAAGATCAGCTTCCAGATCGTCGGTGGACTCAAGCTATCCTTGGGCCTGCGTTTCCTCGTATACTCCGGCTTTTTCCGCCGCGATCCCACCAAAGAATCCAGCCCCCTCGAACAAGGCCCCGTCGCCTTCCGCCTCGACCCCAACATCAGCCTCAGCTTCGACTGGGGCGCACGTGGACAAGCCTATTAACTCGAAATCCGAGCGATCTGTGATCATAAGACGTAGGGGCGGTTGGCAAACCGCCCGATTATTGGGCAGCCACACCTGTCTGCCCCTACATTTTTACGATAACTCAACGGGCGGATCTCGTCTGAGAGGGTGTCTCAAGCAGCGATATCTGTTGGAAGCGTACACATACAGGAGCGCTCCGTAGCCAAAAAAGCCGTGTTCGCAAGCGTTCAAGGTGTCGAGCTGTTGGCTTTGAAAAAGGCTGCTCGCCCCCTTGATACGGGGTCAAGGGGCCTTTGGTCCCTTGTGGGGTGTGGGGTGAAACCCCATACACGCCTTGTGAAGCGATGGTTGGGCAGCCACGGGGGGCTGCCCCTACACTTTTCCGAATGCTCTGTGATCGAAGGAGAGCGCGAAGACGCTCGATTCTTGGGCAGCCACGGGGGGCTGCCCCACCCTTTTGACGATCACGCACCCCGCGGATCTCGTATGAGTATGAGGCCTTGTGGGCGGGATTGGGCGGACAGCCTTTGCCCGACAGGGAAAACTTCGTTGAGGCGGACAAACAGCTTTTGCCCGACTGGGAAAACTTCGTTAAGGCGGACAAACAGCTTTTGCCCGACTGGGAAAACTTCGTTAAGGCGGACAAACAGCTTTTGCCCGACTGGGAAAACTTCGTTGAGGCGAACAAACAGCTTTTGCCCGACTGGGAAAACTTCGTTGAGGCGAACAAACAGCTTTTGCCCGACTGGGAGAAGAGCTTTTGTGTGGGAGAACAGAGAATTCCGAGGCAGCGAGGGCGTATGGGACCATAGCGCATAACGGGGTGATACGAGATCCGCCTGTAGTGTGATCGTCAAA
>JAKLKB010000198.1 GCA_023150835.1 Myxococcota bacterium
GACCTCTTCAAATCACACGATCCCATCGAACACGTCAGCCTCCTCTGAAACCTCCACTTCTCTGCATACACCTGACACTTCCGAACCATCGGATTTCTCCAACACCTCCGCTCTCTCCGACACTTCGGCCTCTTCTCAGACTTCCGCTCTCTCCGACACTTCGGCCTCTTCTCAGACTTCCGCTCTCCCTGATCCATCCGCTCCTTTGGAACCATCCGCTGCTTTTGCGCAGACCCTCGCAAACGCCGAAGCCGAGGCTTTCCCCGAACTGATGCCCGCCTTTGATGATGCACCACAGCCCGCCAAAGAGGCCAGATCCGCCGATGTGATCGGAGCCGAGATCGCAAGCAGCGGTGACGGCGATGGAGCCGAAATCTCCAGCAACGCCGCCAACCCCAACCCCTCTCAAGGGAATGCCGACACTCTCCTTGCCGCGCTCCTGTCCGAAAACGCTGCGCTGCCCGACATCGCCCAAAAGGCCGAGGCATTGGGAACACCAACCCCCTCACAACAAGAGAACCAAACCCTCACCGAACGCCCGTCACAAGACGACCGCGCAGAAGACTCCACACACACGCCATCGCAAGAAGCCTCCGAGATATCCGACCTGTCTTTCCTCCTCACAGGAACCCTCCACGCTCCCCCTGCTCTGCCTCCCGTCAGCGAAGAAGTGATGGTTCTGCTGCCTATGCTTGACGACGAAAACGAGCGGATGCGCGAAGTCGCCCTCCAGTCCTTCCGAGATCTCCCTCGCGATCGTGCGATCGCAGCCCTGCTTTACGCGATCTTTCAACAACTTCAACCCGAAGATATCCTCGACAACGGACAATTATCCGCCGACAAACAACAACGGCCCATTCATACGCTTTATCAACTCTTTACCCACCACAAAGAAGCCGCATCGACCGCCCTCTGCCATCAGCTGTATCACCTCACACCTGAGCAAAACACCCTCGCCTTGCGTATTCTCCCCCATCTACCGCTCTCTCAAAGCGTTTGGCCTCATCTGATGCACTTCGTCCTCCGCCTCGACGAACACCTCGCCAAACCTTCGCTCGCTCTGCTCGAACAACACAAAGAAGATCCCACCCTCCAAGAGATCGCCGCCTATCTGCGCGATCAGATCACCACCGAACAACCCGACTATGGCGCACGCGTGCTTCGACTCCTTCAAAAGCTCCATACACCCGAGATCACCAAAGCCACCCGACGCTTCCTTCACGTCCAAGAACCCCAGATCGCCGAGATGGCCGCACGCCTCACTTTGCTGTCTTTGCGCGAGCAAGCCAACCAAGACACCCTTCCCACCGCTCCACACACACCACGCCCCCTTTCCATCGAGCACATCTTTAGCAGCGACCTCGAAGATCCACCCGCTCTCCCTGCACCCGATCCCATCCTCCACGAGATCGTCAAACTGCTCTCCCTGCCCGGCGACACGCTCCATCGTGAGGCCCTTTTGGTCTTGCGCGATATGCCTCCCCAACGCCTCACGCACACGCTACTTCACCACTTCCCCGGATCTCTCGAACTCAGCGACTTCAACGCTGACGGCGAACTCGATCTCCAAAAACAAAAAATCCCCGATGGCTACGTCTGGCTTTTGCTGTGCCAAACGCCCGAAAGCACACAAGGTCATCTGCTTCCACATCTCGCTCACAAACAATCGCGTATCCGCCTTCTTTCACTCAAACTCCTTCAGATCTTTCCTTCCTTTGACCCGCTGCTGCCTTACCTCTTCCGCTATCTTCTCGACTTCAACGCCCTGATCGTCGAAGCCTGTCGCAAACTCTTGCGCCAAGTCAGCCACTCCATGACCTTCCAAAAGATCCTCGAATGGATGCGCGAACAACTCGAATTCTCCGATCCCACACAAGCCATCCGCGCCGTCAAAGTCCTCGCTGTCTTGCGTGATACTGTCGCCGTTCCCAACTTAATCGAGCTTGTTCAACACGAAGATCGCGAACTCGCTGAAGCCGCAACACAAGCACTCCAACTCATCACCAAACAGATCCTCCCCACACAGCACAAGCCATGGAGCAAGTGGTGGAACAAATTCGGCTCTCACTCCGAACGCGTCGACTGGCTGATCGAAGCCATCCAACTCAAAGACGAAACCATCGTCCAAGCCGCAAACCAAGAACTCATCGAACTCACAGGACAAGACTTTGGCCTCTCCTCGGAGATAGGACGCAAAGAACGCAACAACGTCATCCAACAATGGAAAACATGGCGAAAACAACACCCCATCTTCTAAGCCTCCCTTCGTTCCCGCCCCAACCCCGTCTCGGCGCATCATCACCCTGCGCTCTCGTCTGATCAGGAGCATACCCGCATGGAAACGCTTGACTTTCTCTCTTTTACGCGATCCGTACAACAACGCTTTGAAGAGGCCCGCAGCATCCTTTCCTTTGGCGAGTATCTCACCGAAGTCGCCAAAGATCCCGCCCGACATAGCCGAAACTCCGCACAATACATCCAAGACGCCTTTCGCTTTTTTGGCACACGCACCGTCGAAACCCCCTACGGCAAAGAAACACGCTTTTGCATCTTTGACCAAGGCATCGGCGACAACGGACCTCTCGCTCCCAAAGTCTCGTGGGTCGCAGGTCAAGAACAAGTTCAACAGACCTTCTTTCGGATGCTTGGAAACCTTGTTCGCCAAGGCCGAAATACCCGACTGCTGCTGTTTCACGGACCCAATGGCTCCGGCAAATCCTCGATCGTTCAAAGCATCCTTGATGGCCTCGAACGCTACAGCCATACCCACGAAGGCGTCCTCTACCGCTTCAACTGGATCTTCCCTTCCGAACGCAAAGTCAAACGCAGCGGTATCGGCTTTTCGAGCGAAGACAAGCCCGCCCTCGATCTCTCTTCTTACGCTCATCTCGAAAGCGAACAGATCGACGCCCGCCTCGCTTCTCCTATGAAAGATCACCCTCTCCTGCTGCTACCTCGCCCCGAACGCTTGCGCTTCCTTGACCAACTCAAACAACAGGGCCTCTTCCCCAAAGACTTTCAACTCTCCGAATACCTCCGCGAAGGCGACCTCAGCGCCCGCAACCGCATGATCTTTGATGTCCTACTCGCCCACTACGCCGGCGATTTTGAAGAAGTCTTGCGCCACATCCAGATCGAACGCTTCTACATCTCCCTACGCTACCGACACGCCGTCGTCCAAGTTGAACCCCAAATGCACGTCGACGCCGCCATCCGCCAAGTCACCGCTGACCACTCCCTCGGCGCACTTCCCAAGGCCCTCTCCACCCTCAACCTCTTTGAACCCCTCGGCGCTCTTGTCGACGCCAATCGCGGTGTCATCGAATACACCGACCTGCTCAAACGCCCCGTCGAAGCCTTCAAATACCTCCTCGGCACCTGCGAAACGGGCCGCGCCACCGTCGACCGCGTGATCCTCTACCTCGACCTGCTCATGATCGGCACCGCCAACGAACAAAACCTCGACCGCTTCAAAGAGATCGCCGAGTTCACTTCCTTCAAAAGCCGCATCGAGCTGTTGCCCGTCCCCTACCTACTCCGCTACTCCATCGAACAAGCCATCTATGACCAACAACTCCAAGAAAGCAATCTCCCCAAACACATCACCCCACACACCACCGAACTCGCCTCTCTCTGGGCCGTCATGACTCGCCTTCGACGCCCCAACCCCAAACGCCTCCCCGACGAAGTCGGCGAACTCGCCGCCTCCCTCACGCCTCTCGAAAAAGCCCGTCTCTACGACCACGCCGCCATCCCCCAACGCTTCCACTCCAAACAATCCAAACTCCTTCGCCAACACATCGACGCTTTGCTCCAAGAAACCCGAAACGATCTCCATTACGAAGGCCGCATCGGCGCATCCCCCCGCGAGATCCGCATCCTCCTGCTCAACGCCGCACAAAATGACGCCTACCCCTCACTCTCTCCCCTCGCTCTCTTCGACGAAATGGAACACCTGATCCAAGAACGCTCCGTCTACGAATTCCTTCAACTCGAAGCCAAAGACGGATACTACGACCCCGAAGCCTTTATCAAAATCCTGCGCGATGTCCACCTCGATATCATCGACGACGAATTCCGCCGCGCTTCGGGACTTGTCCAACCCGACCAATTCAAACGCCAGATCGAACGCTACATCGACCACGTCAAAGCCTATCTTCGCAAAGAAAAGATCAACAACCCCCTCACCCAAAAACCCGAAGACCCCGACCAAAAGTTCATGCGCGAAGTCGAAACCGTCCTCATGTCCAAAGACGAAAAACACGACGACTTCCGAAACGCCATCATCTCCAAGATCGCCGCCTCTTCTCTCGACAATCCCGGACAAAAAGTCGACCTCGCTCGTCTCTTTGCCGACGCCATCCGCACCCTCGAACGCGACTTCTTCACCCAACACAAAAAACGCCTCGAACGCATCGCACGCCACATCCTCGTTCTTCTCGTCGACACCAAACACAACCTCTCCGACAGCGAAGCCCAAGACGCCCAAGACGCCATCGACACCCTCACCCGCGACTTCGGCTACACCCGCCCATGTGTCCGCGAGATGATCGGTCTGCTGGCCCGAAAACGCTACGCTGAAACCAAATAGAGCCACACCACGAGCGGATCTCGCTTCATCTCGACCCTTGATGGCGATAATTCAGCGCCGTAATCGCTGCAAGCGTCGGATGGATCGCATCATAAGCATCCCCCCGCCAATCCGCTGCTTTCCCCCATGCCCCCCACGACCTTTGCTGTGACAACAAAAACTGCTGTGCCTCCCACACCTTCGGCTCTTGCTCTAACCCATAACACTTGAACGAGTACACAAACTCCGCCAACAAGTCGATGTCATCGACACGATAACGCACCGTCGCAAACTCTTTCTTCAAATACCCAAGCATCCGCCGCAACAACGGGGTCTTCGGCAAAGGGCTTTCGCTGTAGTGGTTCAGCGACAAGATCACGTGTGTGACGAAGTAGTTTTGGTGGTGATAGCCGTCTGGATCGGACGAATAAGTATGGATCAACGGCAGCCGCTCGATCTCCCGAACATACGCCGCCAACCGATTCGGCGGAAGTCGAAACGGTGTGCGTGGGCGACGCCGCAACAACAGATCCAAGAAAGAAGAGTCGATCAGAAAATCCCCCAAACGATCATAATCCCGATCTTGAAACGCCCGCGCAAACGTCTTCCCTCGGGTCTTTTCGCCCTCTGGAAAATAGCTGTGATAAAACCGCACGTACGGATCGATCGGGATATCGTGTTGATAGAGCAAATGGATCACACTGATAAAATCCCATTTCCCCGCAACACTCTTCGCAAAGATCTTTTCCCGTGCAGGCCACGCCCGCACAAACGAACGCCGCAAGATATCCCGTACCACCCCCACCCAAGGCCGCTGCTTCTCAAACAGCGTCAGCTCATGCAACGCCAATACATAATCACTAAACACCGAGCGAAATTGCTTTTCCTCCTCCAAATACCGCACCATCCAATGCAGCCCCGCCAAGATCGCCCGCTCCCTCGCGTCCTGTGTACCCACAAAATACCCCCGCAACGCATCCAACTCCCGCTGCACAAAATACGATTGAAACGGTGGGATCTCTAACCTCTGTCCCCCCCGCTCGACGGCTTTCTCCGTCCAACCAAGCCACACCATCCCACCCAAAAACGTCAGCCACGCCCATCCCACCATATACAAAACATTCCCCCGCATCCACACACTCCTTCCGCCCACGCACCGCTCCTCTCGCCCGCTTCAGGGGCGATGCAAACAAAGCGAAGAACTCGGTTCAACGGGCAATTGCACCCACTGACAACGCGGTTCTTGGACACACGCTTTTGCATCAAGTTTTACACAATCCACATCGCGCACACACACCTCTGGAAGCTCCCGATTGATCGCCTTGCACGCAACCAGATCATCCGTACAAGTCGCCCCTTCCGCACAACAGCGAAAACGCACTCGGCAAAACTCGGCACATCCTTGGATCCCTTCGCACAACGCCGACGGTAACTGACAAAGCGGGGGCGGCCCACCACCACAAATGCACGTCACATCTGGCGGACAATAACAAAAACCGGGATCGAAAAAACATTGACTTGCTTCTGCACAGGCCGCCGCATCGAGCTTTTCACACTCGTTTTGTGTGGCCCGACACACATATCGATCCTGTTGCCCACCATACACCAAGATGCACTGTGGTCGCGCTTTCCAACAATCCAACTCACTCAACCGACCGCAATCGATCTGCCCCACGCAACGCCGCCCGTCATCCGCCGCCAGACACTTCTGACCTGTTGCGCAATCCTTGTCGCTTTGACACAGATCCTTCGGGCAGATCAGCCCGGGTTCTTCTTTGCATGTTTTGGTCGGCGGCTTGGGATCGGGTTCCACAGGTTCAGGCGACGGGATCGGCTGTTTTGGCGGTGGTGTCGTCGCCTTGCAAGTCCCTTGTGCCTGACATCCCTGATCCGAAGGCAGCGTCACCGAGATCTCACAACCACTCCATCCCATCGCCCCCAACAAACATCCCACCCACACTCCAATCAACCCGTGTCTCCGACCCTGCTGCTTTTTGCTACCCATCGCGGTTCTCCTTTGCCTCTTGGTGCTTTGTGCCTTCCGAAGACCGAAGCCGTCTATCAAAAACAATACCACACCTCCCTCGCCAAAAGAGCCGCCGCGCATCTCCCCGCCCCACCAACGAGAACGAAGCCGCTTTTGATGTTCCTTCTGTCGCCCACGCACCCTCACTCCCTCAAAAATCTGAGCCTCCCCTCGGTTTTCAGGCGCCGCTTTCCTTGCTTTGGCTTTCACAACACGTTTGTACGTAAAAAGGCAAACAAAAGGCAAACAAGCGGATGTTACTTGCTCGAACCACTGCTCATACAAGCTTCTGTTGTTGTGTGAGCATATCCGTTCGCTTCTCTATGTCCCGATACACGGGCGGTTCGCCAACCGCCCCTACGCAAACTTCTGTTGTTGTGTGTGCGTGTCCGTCCGCTGCTTTATGTCCCGATACACGGGCGGTTCGCCAACCGCCCGCGCCTGAATCCCCCCGTTCACGGGGGGAAGTTGGGGGTGGGTAGAAAAGGAAACGGCGATCATCCTCCACTCTCCGGTATTTCCGTCTTAACAAGGCGCGTATGGGGCAAAGCCCCATACGCGTTAGGTTAAGCGCTTGTTGGCCCCCCCACCCCAGCCCTCCCCCGTGAACAGGGGAGGGAGCGAAAGTCGGAAGCAGCGGGGATTTTGTTTTTTCATGACACACGCTGTATGCACGACGCGCAGACGCTGCCCGTTCC
>JAKLKB010000024.1 GCA_023150835.1 Myxococcota bacterium
CGATTTCTGCAACCCAATTCTTTCTGAAGCCTCCGAAGCACCCGAAGCACCCGAAGCATTCGCTTTCATCTCCCACCAAGCCTGTTCGCTTCGCTCACACACGCCTGTGGTGGGAGCCTTCCCGCTCATCTTGTGGTAAATTGGATATTGATCGGATCATCCATATCGATGGATTGGCTGCGCGCACACAGGGCTTCTGGTGAGACCGATGGGCCAAGCGCGAGAAAGTCTTGCCATGTCCAAAAGCCCGTATAGTCGGCTGTTGTTTGCATCGGCGATTCGGCTTGGTAGACGATCAAGTATTTGAGCGCAGGCAAGCGCTGGCTTGCGAAGGTTTGGGGCGTAGCGACGGCGATCTCGGGGCAGATCGTGTGTACCATCTCGACGTAGCGGGCTTGGCGGAAGTTTGGAATCAAGAACAGGGCTTGAACCTGCGCAAGTTCAAGCGCATACGCAAGCTCATCGGTGCGGTACGACGGATTGATATTGACCAAGACGATCCCTGTACGCGCCGTCGCCATCTGCAACAACAACCATTCGAGATTGTCTGTTGACCAGATACCGACACGCGCTCCGCGTTCAAGGCCCAATGCCATCAAAGAACAAGCGACCTCGTCGATCGCTCGATCGAGTTGGGCGTAGGTGACGCGGCGTTGGTGAGGGATCGAGACGAAGGCGTCGTTGTCAGGATAACGCGCAACGATCTTTCGCAGATGCGCATCCACGGTGCTTCCGAGCAATCGTTCTGTTCCGCCTGTGTGAAGGTATGCGTGAGAAAGTGTCGGTGTATCGGCCATCTTGGATGTTCCTTCGATCTGTATGGGAGTCTTTTGGATCTCGCGCAAAACGCTTGAGTGTGTTTTGATGCGCATCAAGCCTCTCACCGATCTACGCCCACGCTGCAAGATGTAGAGGCGTGATCGAGAAGCCTTTGGGTACGAGAGAGCCTGTGGGATCGTTGTATCGCGTACATCGCAAGACAAAGCAAGGAGCTATCGTGACGAAGAAGTCTTTTGGGGTCGGGTGTTTGTGGCTTGAACAAACCGTATCAAACGGGCGCCTGCCGTTGAAACAAGCTTTATCAAGCGGGCTTCTGGGATCCAAGCGAGCCGCATCAGACGGGCTTCTGGGATCCAAGCGAGCCGCATCAGACGGGCTTCTGGGATCCAAGCGAGCCGCATCAGACGGGCCTTTGGGATCCAAGCGAGCCGCCTCAGACGGGCCTCTGGGATCGAAACAAGCTTTTGGGGCCAGATGGACATGGCTTGGGCGGGCTATCGGGGTGGGGTATCTGTGGCTTGGGCGGGCTATCGGGGTGGGATGTCTGTGGCTTGGGCTGTGGAGCAACGTACAAGGCGACACCAACGGTCCGTCCAAAAAGACCCCACAACCGCAGAAAGGTGTGGTGATCAAAGCTCTTTCGCCGCTTGAACAAAAAGCACGCAACGCACGAGCGCAAGCTACTTCGCGTCCGACTTCTCGGCCTATGGGGGCGATACGAGCGCCCCGTCCATCTCCGACCGTTGTGCGTGTCCCGCCGCTGTCTGTGGGGACGCGGTATTTTTTACGCCCTGTTCCTCGCGTGATCTTGTTTTCCAAAGGCAAAAAGCCTGAACACGCTTACAATATCGCGCTGTTGGCAGAGCGGTTGCAAAAAGCGCCTCACAGCTTGGTGAACAAGACGGTTGATATCGAAGGTTTGGTGATCCGCGATGTCAAGGCGCTCAACTGCACGTTGATGTTGTGCCTCAAAGGGTTTCCTTGTTGCAACCGTTGTTCGCAGCCGTTGATGTTGCGCGATGCGTGGGGCCAACAAGGATTCGTCTTCGGTGGCCTCTACAAAGGCCGCTACGTCGGATGTTCAGGAACAGAGTGCTCGCAGATCTGCGCTCCGTTGGTGCAAAACAAGCGTTATCGACTGCGTGTGACGATCAAAAAACTCGATATCTGGAGCGCCACCAAGCTTTCTGTTTACGAGATGTATCACCTGCATCTTGTGTCCTTCCGCCCGTTGTGACGAGAGCTTCATCGGGCTTTGTGTGACATTGTTTGTCGAACAAAAAGTGCAAGTGTCGGCATCCAACAACAACCAAGTGTTGTCGATCCGCAACAGATGGCAAAAACCCGTGTTCGCGGCATCTCGGACGGCGGCGCTGTAAGTTTGAAAACGCCTATTCGCCCGTCTATATGGGGTCAAGGGGGCAAAGCTCCCTTGCGGGGTATGGGGCCGCGCCCCACACAAAACCATTCAAATGCGAAACTCTACCCAAAGAAGAGAGCGGTGATCTCGATGAGATGGAGCGATGTGTGAGAAACAGAGAAGACATCGTAGTGGTTGGGATGGGCGTTTTTTGCGCGATCGGATCGGATGTATCGGCGTTTTGGTCCTCTTTGGTGGCGGGGCGAGACGGGATGCGCGAAGTGGCGTCGCTTGAGCCTGCTTTTTCTGCGCGGATCGCGGGCTTGATCCACGAAGAAGAACGTGCGCGTGTGATCGCCTCGGTCGAAGGGGTTGATCCGTGTGTGTCGTTTGCTTTGCAGGCTGCGCGTGAGGCCAATGCGATGGCGGGAGAGAGCGGGTTTCGCGCATCGCGGGTGGGTTTGGTGTTTGGAACGAGCATGGGCAGCCATGAAACACGGATGCGCTACAACGATCTGCACGAAGCAAAGGCAGCACGGATGTTGGCGCATCACACGTTTGCTGCGGCGCAATTTGGCGTCGAGACAGCGCTTGTTGCGGATGCACTCGGCATCCAAGGCCCGCGCTTGACGATCAGCACAGCGTGTACTTCTTCGACCCAAGCCATCGGGCTTGCGCGTGAGTTTTTGCACGAAGACTTGGCGGATCGGGTCTTTGTGATCGGGTCCGATCCTTTTGCGATGGAAGTGTTCGCGGGATTTTATACCTTAGGCGTGATGAGTGCTTCGCCGTGTGCGCCTTTTGGAGAGCCTGTGGGGATGAATGTCGGAGAAGGCGCAGGGGCTTTGGTGTTGGAGCGCCAGACGGATGCTGTGCGGCGTGGGGCAACGCTTTACGCTGCGTTGCGTGGCTACGGGATGTCTGTCGATGCCTTCCATCCAACCACGCCCGAACCCGCAGGAAAAGGTGTCGCGCAGTCGATCCGTGAGGCGCTTTGTGATGCCTCACTGGAGCCACAAGATATCGGCTACTATAACGCTCACGGGACGGGGACCGCGAGCAACGACGCTGCCGAATGGAAAGCCATCCAACAAGTCTTTGCAGAACGCGCTGCGATGTTGCCGATCAGCTCGACCAAAAGCTACCTCGGACACGCCCAAGGAGCCGCTGGAATCCTCGAAGCCATCGCAACGATCATGGCCTTGCGCGAACAAGTCTGCTTGCCTACGCTGCATCTTCACACCAAACGCCGACAAGCGCCCGATGATCCGATCGCTTCGGAGGTTCCGCGCCCTTGCTCGTACAACGCCGCGATCAGCCACAACTCGGCCTTTGGCGGCCTCAACGCAACGCTTGTGTTTTCGCACCCCACATCGCCCGACTTCGCTCTGGATGGGCGTGATGGGATGGACCACAAAGCCTCTACAGCGACCGTCGTTTCAGGACCGACGTTGTCTCTTGCTCGTTCGATCGCGAAGGATGCGCTCTCGATCTCGATCGCGGAGGATGCGCTCTCGGTGGTGTACGTCTTGGGGGTCGGATCGGTGACCGCGCATGGGACGGGCGGGATCTTGGATGCGTTGCGCGAAGGCAAGCCGTTGAAGCGGTGGCCCGAAGAGACGCGCTGGTTGGCAAGCGAACACAAGCAAGCGGGCTTTGTCCCGAAGATCGAGACGGGTGGACTCTTGCGGCGCGGAGAGACACGTGGAATGGACGATATCTCTCGCTATTTGACGATGGCGAGTGCAGCAGCCCTTCAAGACGCAGGGATCGCCATACGTGGAGATCTGCGCGAGCGAACGGGCCTTTTTGCGGGAGTTTCGCGTATCCCTGCGGAAAGCTGCTGGCGATTTTTGCGGATCGCACGAGAGCGCGGATGGCATCGTGCGCCTGCCCATGAGTTCGCACGCTTGGTTCTCAACGCACCTGCGGGGGCTTGTTCGTTGGCGCTGGCGTTGCGCGGTGCGGGGACGACCTTGGTCGGTGCGGGAAGTGGCCTGATGGCGGCGATCTACGGAGTTTGGTGGCTGCGATCGCGCCCCGATACAGAAGTGATGTTGGTCGCAGGATGCGATGAGTTGGGTGACGACGATCTGCGCGAACACGAGAACACCGAGACGGGGCCTTTTCTTTCCGAAGGAGCAGGTGTTGTGGTCTTGGCCAACGCGCAGATCTGCAAAAGAGAGGGCATCGTGCCTCAAATCGCCGTCCGTGCGGTCTCCGTGATCGGAACGCTCAAAAGTGCCGATGATGGGGCCATTCGCGAGGCGCTTGGTTCTTGGATGCTGCGCGCAGGGCAGCCTGACGCGATCTTTTGGGCGGGTTCTTCGGATGCCAAAATCTCTCTGTTTCAAGAGATCATGTCGCCGTTGTATGGCCCGCAGGTTGCGCGGATCCCTGTGTGGCAAACCCTTTCGGTGTTGGGATATGCGCGGGCTGCGTCGTCTTCGTGGGCTTTGGTCGGGGCTATCGAGAGTATGCGCCAAGCATACCCACAGACGACCAACACCACGCAAAACACGCTCGAAGCAAAGCCTCAGACGTCTGACGCCATGCAAAGCACGCCCGAAGCCAAGCCCCAGACGCCCGATGGCGACAAAAAAACACCCGACGCCACGATCACAGAAAAGAACAGGCCGAAAGAACATACCAACCAAGTTGCCCGAACCATCGGCCTTTTCAATGTATTATTGCCTTGGTGGGGTTGTGATGCGGAAGGAAAGCCGCCAAGATGCGTGTGGGTGATCACAGAAGATGCGTTGTGCGGCGTGGGCCTGTTGTCTTTGTTTCAATGCCCGCCTGCTCAAACGATCGATGCCGCAAATTTCTCATCTCGCGGCATCTTGCGATGAAAAAAGCTGGATACAGCCGTGAGGAGGGAAGTGATGGAGCGTCGAGAATTTTTCGCCAAAGCAGGCGCGTTGATGATGACTTCGATGGTTGGGGCGTCGATGGATGGGTGTGTTCATCGCGGTGCAGGGGTGGGTGGGTTTGATGTACAAGGTTATCTGTCGCGATTGGACGCGGCGGATCAAAAGATGATGTCGTTGCCATCGGTGTTTCCGAAGGGTGAGAGCCACCAGAAACGCGATGCTTTTGTGCGGCAAGCCTTTTCATCGCTGTTGTTGGTGGGATCGTTGCACGATATCCCCGAAGCGGCACGAAGCCATCCCGCGATCCAAGAGCGCCTGTTGCGTGCGGCTCCTGTGTTGGACAACAGCTTGTTCAAAGCGGCCACGTTGGTCGAGTCCATCCCCGCTGCTCAGCGCAAAGAGATCCAGCGCTTTTTGCAAAAAGAAGAACGCCAAGTCAAAGCGATGCGTTCGTTGATGCTGGATTATGGGGTGCAAGCGGGGGTTGCCAAGTCGCGGTTGATCCACGCGGATCGCTTGATGGATCATATCCAATGGCGGATGCAAAAGCAAAATCCGTCGCTGTTGTTGGACACGCACGTCGCCAAGGTCGATCGGGTGGCCGCTTCCTTGGGGATCTCGGTCGAACAACGCCGAACACAGGGGCAGTTGACTCTCGATCCGCTGAGTGCGTGCCGTGTCTCGTCGCTGCTTGATCCGTTGGCGCAAGAGCCTTCGCGGGAATCCTTGGAAAGAGACACGCCCCCTGTTCTGGAAGCCCCCAAAAAGAAGCGCGGAAATGTGGGGTTTATCTTGATGGGGATCGGCGGTGCGCTCACCGTTGGGGGAGTGGTCGCTTCGTTGGTCGGTGGAACCAACGGCATCATCTTTGGCGGAATCTTTGGTTGGACGCCCGGCTCGATCATGTTGTTGATCGGAATTCCCTTGGCGATTTTTGGGATTTAAGTCATGTTGTGGGGTTTCACCCCGCGCCCCACAAGGGACCGATGGCCCCTTGACCCCGTATTGGCGAAGAGATCAGCGTTTTTCAGACAGACGACTCTGTTGCTTGAAACCTCGCGAACACGGCTTTTTTGGGAGCATCTGTGTGGCTCAAGCCTATCAGAGAGAGGGTAGACAAACGGTGGAGTAACGGGATGATCGGAAAGATGCGAGCGGTGGCTTTGGAAAGAGCAGCGGTGCTCGAAGAGTTGAAGGGCCTGTTGATCGACAATCTACATCTTTCACTACAGCCAGATGATATCGACCCTGACGCGGCGTTGTTTGGTTCGGGGCTGGGGTTGGATTCCGTCGATGCGGTGGAGTTGGTGGTTGCTGTCGAAGATCGTTTTGATCTGGATTTTTCGCGCCAGACAGCACCTTCGGAGCCTTCTTCGGCCAAAGCGAGCGATCAGGCCGAACGGACGGGGGCTTCCGCTGTGGGAGATGCTTTGAGTGGACGGCAGATCGAACAATCCATGCGGATCTTTATGCGAACGCTCAATGCTCTTGTCGACGTGATCTTGTGGGCACGCGCCCAAAGCCCGTTGGCGACGCCATCTGCGACTCGTTCTTTGTAGGCAAAAGAGACAGGCACAGAACAAAAAGACGAAGGAGTGCTCGGGATGGTATTGCGCGATCGGATGCAAGCAGATGTGGCGATCTGGCGAGAGGTCGATGGGGTCGAGGTTCCCGCACGCTACACGACGTTAGAGCAAGAAGTCTCGGCTTTGCGGTTTGGTGTTGGATTGAGTGATCGCTCGTATGTTTGTGTTCTGCGTTTGCGGGGGGAGGATGCTTACGACCTGTTGGATCGGTGTTGTCCGTGCGCGATGTATCTCCGCGATGGAGAAGTCCGTCACACGGTGCTTTTGTCGGAACAAGGAACCCCGATCTTGGATCTTTATGTGGGCAACGACGATGAGTCTTTTTTTGTGTTCTCGGAGGGAAAACCCGCGCAAGAAGTGTTGGCGTATTGGCGCTCGATGATCCCCGAAGGAGCGGATATCCAGATCGAGTCGTGGAATGAAACGCACGCATTGTTGGGACTCAATGGTCCCTTTGCTTGGGAGTTGCTGGCCGAGTTGGAAGGGCATCAAGTGATCGGGTTTCCATACGCGACCTTCTATCGATCTGAAGAAGAGAATCTGTTCTTTCGCCTCGGAAAGACGGGCGAGTATGGTTATGATATCTTGGTTCCGCGTGACAAGGTGGCGGCGTATTGGGCGCGTGTGTTCGAGGTTGGACGCTCTTTTGATATCTGCCCTGTCGGATTCGAGGCGTTGGAACACGCGGGGTTGGAAAACTTCTTTTTTTCGATCCGACGAGAAGGTGCGCTTGGCCTAACGCCTGTCGAGTTGCAGCTACAATGGCGTGTGTCTTACGAAAAAGACTTCTTGGGCCGTGCCGCTCTCGAAGCCGTCAAGACGAGCGATGCACGTCGCCGTGTGACGGGGATCCGCAGCGCGCATCCGTTGAGCGAGGGGGCAGCCTTGTACTGCGAAGGGGAGCGCGTTGGAGAAGTGGTGGTTGCGATGCGTTCGGTCACTTTGGGGGCGTGGATCGGCTTGGGGTTGTTGGCGTTGCCGTGGGCGCAAGCGGGTCTGGCGCTCTCGACCGAACGCGCTAAAAAGGCCGATATGTGGACTGTTTCGATGCCCTTTGTTCGCAACTTGAGTATGTTGATCAATCCGCAAAAGCACAGTTATCGGGATGCTGCGTCTTTGGAAACGCTGCGCCGATCTTTAAGCCAACCTGATATGTGGGTGGAAACAGCGGATGGAGCGTGAGGATGGGGAAGTTTGACGGACAAGTCGCCGTCGTGACGGGATCTTCACGGGGGATCGGTCGTGCGATCGCGATGGCGATGGCGGAAGAAGGGGCGTTTGTGTACGTGCATTATCAATCACGCGAAGACAAAGCGCGTGAGACGTTGGCGATGATCGAAGAAGCAGGAGGGCAGGGGGCGATCTTTGGCGTAGATGTGCGCGATGCAAAGGCCGTCAACGCCGCCTTTACAGAGATATCGGCGCAGAAGGGGCCGATCGATATCTTGGTGAATAATGCGGGGATCTGTCGTGATCAGTTTTTTGCGATGATGGAAGAAGAAGATTGGCGCGACGTGTTGGAGGTGAATCTGGGCGGCGTCTACCATTGCAGCCGTGCGGTGGCGCGTTCGATGATGGCGCGTCGTCAAGGGGTGATCTTGCACGTCGCCTCGGTGGCGGGACTCCACGCAAGCTCGGGGCAGTCGAACTATGCTGCCTCGAAGGGTGCGATCTTGAGCTTGACGCGCACGATGGCTGCGGAACTCGCCCCCAAAGGTGTGCGTGTCAATGCCCTTGTTCCCGGTATGATCAACGCAGGCATGGCCGAGCGCATGGATCAGCGTATCGCACGACAAAAGCGCGAGATGATCCCTTTGCGGCGCTTTGGCGAAGCCCACGAAGTCGCCCGTGTCGCGGTGTTTTTGGCCTCGGAGGATGCCCGTTATATCGTCGGTCAGGCTTTGGTCGTGGATGGTGGCTTAACGCTGTAACCGAAGTCCTCCTCGGATACGAGATCCGCCTGTTGCGTTATCGTAAAGAGGTCGGGACAGACACAGGGGTCTGCCTAATCATAGGGCGTCTATGTACTTTGCTACGATCACACATCATTCGGATATCGTCTAAGCCGTTGTTTTGAGAGGTATGGGTGATGGAACGTCGCATCTTGTGGGCTTTTCCCGGGCAAGGAACGGAAGAAGCGGGAATGGGGGTTGCGTTGGCATCGGAGTATCCGCTTGTTCGGGCGTGTTTGGAGCGGGCGTCGGATTGTTTGGGGATGGATGTGCATCGGATGTTGTTGCGGGGGAATCGGAGGATTGGAGAGACGCAGATCTTGCAGCCAGCGATCACAGCGGTGAGTGTAGGGATTGGGCGGATCTTGGAGGCGCACGGGGTGGGGCGTGGGTGGACGATCGGACATTCTCTTGGGGAGATGGGAGCGGTGTGGGCGGCGGGTGGATGGGGCTGGTCTGAAGCGATCCATCTGTCGGCGGTGCGGGGGAGTTGGATGGCGGAGGCGGCTCGACAAGTGGAAGGCGGGATGCTTGCGCTTACGGATACTTCCGAAGAAGTCTGTCAAGAAGCCATCGCGTGGGGGCGGCAGTTTGGGGCGTTTGGTTTGGCGGCACAAAATGGGCCGAGGCTGTGGACATTGACGGGGGATATCGAAGCGGTCGAAGCTGTCTTGAAGCGTTATCCGTCTCGTCGGCTGGTGGCTTCGGGAGCTTGGCATAGTCCTCGGATGGCGGAGGCGGTGGAGCCTTTTCGTGCGGTGATGGAGGAGGCTGTGTGTAAGCTCTTGGAACGAGGTGTGCGTGACGAGGCGGCAGAGCCTTTTCGTGCGACGGTGGCGCAGGTTCCAAAAGGGCATTGGAAAGCGCATTGGATCGCGAATGCGACGGGCGATATCTGCTCTGATATCGCAGAAGTCCCGAAGCTGTTGAGTATGCAGCTAACCCAGCCGATCCTGTGGATGCTGTCGATGCAGCATTTGGAAAAAGAAGAGCTCACCGATATCGTGATCTGCGGCCCACATCGGGTCTTACAGGGGTTGTTGCGCCGTCATCTTCCGCGTGCGCGTGTCCATGCAACCGAGCATCCGCGCTTGTTGCGTGAAACGCTCGATGCTTTGGGTGATCTGCGTTCGAGAGAGGCTGTTCGATGAAGCGAAAAAAAGATGTGTTGTCGTTGGGATCAGAAGTTGTGCAGTTGTTGGTGCCGCAAAGACGGCCTTTTTTGATGGTGGATCGCGTCGAAGCCTACCAACGTGAGCCTCAAGGGTATGCGATCTGTAGTCGTTGTTTGTCGATCAACGACCCTTTTTTTGCGGGACACTTTCCTCAAATGGCCGTCTTCCCGGGCGCATTGATGTTGGAGGGGATGTGCCAAACCTCGCAGATCTTGTGTACGTTAACGATCTATCAGCGCTTCATGGAGGAACAAGGCGACGAGCCCGCGTCTCTGCTCGAAGCCTTGCGCAATCTCGAACGCGGCTTTCGCCTTGAACCCGGATACCAAGAAGAACAAGCCCGACTGTATCTTGAGCGAACACAGCAGGCCCGACGCAACAACATCGGCATGACCGCAAGCACGCAAATGAAGTTCCTACATCCCGTCTTTGCGGGTGAACAGGTGTTTTACACTTCGCGTTTGCAGCGGCAGATGGACGAGATGTGGCGCTTTGAGGTCGAGGCCGAAGTCAACGAGAAGATCGTCGCCAAAGGCGTGGTCACGTCGATGGTTGTCCAACATCCTGCGGTCTCTTCTCTGTTGGCTGCGGTGCTTCACGGGTGAGGGTGTTTTGAGTGCGATGGCGATATCGATCCGAGAGATGGCTCGGAAGGACGGGAGGTTTCGAGTGAAAGAAGAGCGGGAGCGAAGTTATTGGGGATGGGGCTACGCAGATCAAGTGTTGCCTGAAAAGCTGTTGGCGCGGTTTCAAGGGACGTTGCAGATGGCGTTGGGGTTGGAGGCGTTGCGGCATCGCCAACCGTTGGGGCTTTCGGCGCTGCGGCTTCGTGTACCGCGCTTTGCATTACCCGCATCGTTGCGGGATATCTGCACGCAGGAAACGCCCGAGCGTGCAAGACACAGCTACGGAAAAGCGTTTCGCGATGTGGTGCGCGGGCTGTACGGGCAATTCGACAACCCGCCCGATTATGTGGCCTATCCGCGAAGTGAGGCCGATATCGAGCGTTTGTTTGCGTTTTGTGGTGCATCCAACGTGGCGCTGATCCCGTTTGGTGGGGGAAGCAGCGTGGTGGGCGGTGTCGAACCTCCCCGAACAGCGGGGTATGCGGGGGCGATATCGTGTGATATGCGCTTTTTTGATCGGGTGATACGGGTGGATCGCGAAAGTCGAACCGCAACCATCCAAGCGGGGATCTACGGCCCTGCCTTGGAGGCGGCCTTGAAGCCGCATGGCTTGACGTTGCGCCATTTTCCCCAAAGCTTCGAGTTTTCCACTTTGGGCGGGTGGATCGCAACCCGCTCTGGCGGCCATTATGCGACGGTTCAAACCCACATCGACGAATTTGTGCAGTCTGTACGGATGGTGACGCCCAAAGGTGTGTTGGAAACCCGCCCTTTACCCGGATCGGGGGCCGGCCCAGAGCCTTCGCGTTGGGTGATCGGCTCCGAAGGGATCTTTGGCATCCTTACCGAAGCCACCATGCGCTTGCAAGATATCCCGCAGTATCGGTCCAAAGCGACGGTGTCGTTTGCGTCTGAACCTGCGGGGTTTGCGGCGGTTCGCCAGATCAGCCAATCCGGACTCTCTCCCGCCAACTGTCGGCTGATCTCTTCGATGGAAGCTTTTAGCATGGGAGCGGGCGATGGTCGCGAGACGATCTTGTTGTTGGGGTTCGAGTCTCACGATCATCCGCAACAGCAGCGATTGGAGCGGGCCTTGGCGATCTGCGCACAGCACGACGGCTCGCCCAAAGTCTTGCAAGGTCGGGCCTTGGACGACGAAGAGGGCGATGCTTCGGAGCGTTGGAAACAGAGCTTTTTGTTGGCTCCGTACCTGCGCGATGCGATGCTTTGTTGTGGGATCTTGCTTGAAACCTTTGAAACCGCCGTCACATGGGATCGTTTTGCTGCGTTCCATCAAGCCGTGATCGCGGCTGCGACGGATGCTTTGCAAGCACACTGCGGCGGAGGGTTGATCACATGGCGTTTTACGCATGTCTATCCTGACGGGCCTGCGCCTTATTACTCGGTGGTGGCTCCTGCCCGAGAAGGCCAAGAAGTCGAACAATGGGACGCCATCAAATCCGCTGTCTCTGACGCGATCCTCGCCTGTGGTGGCACGATTACACACCACCACGCCGTCGGCAAAGATCATCGACCTTGGTATACGCAACAGATATCCCCTCTCTTCGGCGAGATCCTCCACCAAGCCAAACGCACCCTCGATCCCGCGTGGATACTCAACCCCGAAGTCCTCCTCCCTCCCGACCCTCCTCACTCACAACGCTCTTGATGGACGCCTTTGCTACAAACCCACAACGCTCTTGACGGACGCCTTCGCTACAAACCAAAACGCTCTTGACAAATTCTCCGAACACGACGAACGATCGGTCCGCTGATCTTGTTTTGCCCTTCGACCGCAAAGGAGTTTGTCATGGAGATCCCCAAGTTTCTACGCGAACGTGCTGTCCAAGCCATCGATTCATTGCTTACCATCCAAGAAGCCGCCGGCCTGATGCAGATACACAACGTCGGTGCTTTGCTGGTGATCGAAGATGGCCGACTTGTCGGCCTGATCTCGGAACGCGATATCGCTTGCAAAGTCGCCGCAGAAGGTCGTGATCCAAGCACCACCCTTGTCCAACAAGTTATGACCTCCGAAGTGATCTCCGTCGTCGAAACCGATTCCCTCGAATATGCGATGGAGCTGATGCAACGCCACCACATCCGTCACCTCCCGATGATGCGCGACGGCCAAGTCCTCGCCATGCTCGGCCTCCGTGACCTCTGTGAACTCCGCGTCAAGCTCCTTCACAGCGAAAACCGCAATCTCGCTTCCATCGTCGCTCTCCACGATCAAGACGCCTGATCCCGCCTCTCAAGCCCAACTACACCCCGCCTCTCAAGCCCAACTACACCCCGCCTCTCAAGCCCAGCCACACCCCGCCTCTCAAACCCAACTAGGTACTCCTATCCCATCGGATTGACGCGGTTGCTAAAAAAAGCCGTGTTCGCGCTCCTTCAAGCGACAGAGCCGTTGGTTTGAAAGACTTGTGCTCTTTTCGCCCCTCACGGGGTCAAGGGGCGGCAGTCTATGGCGGGGTTTGGGGCAACGCCCCACAAAAATCATCGAACCGCATCACTCCTCCCCTCATCGAAAAAACACCTTGAGTCCCCTTCTTTTTTCGTTGCGATCTCCGCCGACTGTGTAGTTTTCGTAACACTTGTACAAGAAAAAAGATCGTGGTATGACAGCCACGCGTTACGCCGCAATGCCATTCAGTGCGTGACCAAGCAAGAGGAGGTGCTGGGTTTCGCAAGGATTCTTTTGGACTTGTTTGGTGCGCGTAGCGCTTGAATAACAAGCCATTGAGATGCCTTAGAACACATCATCTTGAGAAAAACATTGAAGAGGCGGAGGTGTCGCTGCGTTTTGCATGAGGGAGTTTTACATCGATGAGGGCGTACGTCATGAGTGGGTATGATCGTTTTTCTGTAGGAGATCGAGGAAGCCTGTGGGTGGAGTCGCTGGTTTCTCCTTATCGGCGCGAAACCATCGAGGCATTGGGGGATTGTGCGGGAGGGGCTGTATTGGATCTCGCTTGTGGAGAAGGTGAGAACTTTGATCACTGGCGTTTGGGGTCGAAACATGCGCCCGCATGGGTGATCGGTGTGGACGCCTCGATCCGCAAGCTGCGCGAAGCCCACCAGCGCGTCCGTCAAGGCGGGTGGAAAAATGCAGTCCTTCTGCAAACCGAAGATTATGCTTTGGAACAGCCGTTGTTTTCGGAGTATTGGCGAAGCGATGGTTTTGATGGCGTGGTGTGTACGTTGGGGCTGACGGCTCTCCAAGATTGGGAACAAGTGTTCTCAAGATCTTTTTCCTTATTGAAGCCGGGTGGGCGATTCGCGATCTTGGATCGCTATACCAGCAAAGACGAATCCAATCCCGCTTCCGAAGGCACCAGTCCCGCGCCCGATTTTACACGCCGTGTCTGGGAATCCTTGGAACGTGCTTGCGATGACTTCCAGATGCGCTTTTTGGATGCTTCCCCCCGCGCTCTCGGCGGAAACCTCTATCTCGCTTCGGGAAGACGCAAACTGATCGCCCACTAGATCGCGCTTGCTTTTTTCTCCAATCGTTCCGCATCGACAGATATCGCCAAAACATCTTGATAGGGCCCGGGTATGGGGTTTTTGTCTACTGATCCGCCCGTTGTGTGCGACCTATGTAGGGGCAGCCCCCTGTGGCTGCCCAATAAAAGGGCGTCTGCGTAAAGATGTAGGGGCAGCCCTCTGTGGCTGCCCAATAAAAGGGCGTCTGTGTAAAGATGTAGGGGCAGCCCCCTGTGGCTGCCCAATAAAAGGGCGTCTACAGCAGATCGCACCTACCCTTCCCTATCAAAAGAAGGAGGCGTTTCGATGCGTTTGTTTGTATTCGTGAGTTTGTTTGGCCTTTTGCTTGCCAAGGTGGAGATGTGTTCGACCCATCCATCGCTACCCGCTGAAGTGCGTGCGGAAACACCCGCCCAAGAAGACAAGTATGCGATCCCACCGCTGCCGCGTGTTCCAAACGGCGCAGAAGTGGCGATCTTTGCGGGCGGATGCTTTTGGTGCGTCCAACCTCCTTTTGACAAACAAAAAGGCGTGCTTGCCACAAGCGTCGGATTCACGGGCGGCAGCGAAAAGAACCCCACCTACAAAGACGTTGCCTACGGGCGAACCAGCCACACCGAAGCCTTGTTTGTGGTGTACGATCCAAAGCAGGTCACTTACGAAAAACTCTTGGATATCTTTTGGCGACAGATCCAACCCAACCAAAAAAACGGCCAATTTGCCGATATCGGGACGCAATATCGAACGGGGATTTTTTATACAAACGCGGCCCAACGCCGCGCCGCTGAAGCCTCGAAAAAAGCCATCGCTGCGAGCGGTTGCTTTCTTGCCGATATCGCCGTCGAGATCTCCAAGGCCACCCCGTTTTATCCCGCAGAAAATTACCATCAAAAGTATTATCAAAAAAATCCTTCACATTATCTGCGCTACAAGATCGGCTCGGGGCGAGCAGGTTATCTCGCCGCTCGCTGGACAGAAAAAGGCTGTCGCCCCCTCCCCAAATAAGCACAGCGTCGGCGCTCGTTTCGACAGATGGGGCGTTTCTTTGGGGTGATACGATATCCTGATGTTGCGAGATCGAGTTCGGGGATGCTCGCGAATCGATCAAGTCCAATCATCGGGGGTTTATACCGATCCGCTTGATCATGTATTGAGCGGATTTCGTAGGATGTCGTTCAGCGCTTGGCAGGTTGTGGCAAAGCCCGATGTTCCGAATGGGTGGCTGGGTCTGCGGCTTTGGCTACCACAAGCCGCTTGAGAGCCAACGCCGCGCTAACGCGTACTTCGTTATCTGTGTCCTCAAGAACCTCCTTCAACGCGGAAAGCACTTCTTTGGAACCCACCCCCACCTCGCCCAAGGCTTTTGCTGCGTTCTTGCGAACCAAACCATCTACGTCGCTGAGGGCGAAGATCAGCGCAGGGATCGCCGCACGAGCTTCTCCCTTCATCTTGCCCAGCGCCACGGCTGTATCGTGGCGCAGTTTGTTCTCCGCGTCCTTGAGGAACCGAACCAAGGTCGGGATCGCTACACGAGCTTCCACACCTATCCCACCCAATGCCTGCACAGCATTTCTGCGAACCTCCCCGCCCTTGCGTCGAAGAGTTGAAAGAAGCAACGGCACCGCCGCCACCCCCATCTTCCCCAAGGCCCACACGATATCTCGGTGAACCCAACTTTCCCCGTCCTCAAGCCCCCGAATCAAGGCTGGAATCGCTTCTTTGGCTCCCACTCCCATCTTCCCCAAGGCCAAGGCCGCTCCCTTACGAGCGAAACTCTTTTTGTATTTGAGCGTCCGAATCAAGGCTGGGAGCGCGGCTTTTGCTTTTCCTCCCATCTTACCCAAAGCTAGGGCCGCATGATAGGAGACGACGCCATCTTTATCCTTGAGAGTTCGAATCAAGGCAGGGATCGCAGAAGTGGCCTCAACGCTCATTTCCCCCAAGGCTTCGGCCACATCCTTACGAACCCCGCTATCCTTGTCTTTGAGTAACCGAATCAATGTAGGGATCGCGGCTTTGGCTTCCGCCCCCATCTTCCCCAAAGCCCTTGCCGCGCTCCTGCGAACCCAGTAATCCCCATCACCGAGCGCCCGAATCAAGGCCGAGAGCGCAGCACGAGCCTCCGCTCCCATCCCAACTAACGCCTTCGCTGCATTCCAACGAACATCGCTATCCGTGTCTTGTAGGGCTGCGATCAACGTCGGAACCGCCAACCCGCCGATCATTCCTAACGCCGATGCCGCGTACAAGCGAACGAAGCGATCTCTGTCCTTGATCGCCTGAGCCAGAGCAGGGATCGCCACATGGGCCTCCCTTCCGATCCTTCCCAACGCCTGTGATGCACTCAAACGAACGTTGTTATCCTTGTCTTGGAGAGCCTGAATCAGCGCAGGGAGCGCCGATCGAGCCTTCCTTCTCATACCCCCCAACGCAAAGATCGCAGCGTCACGAACATCGCTCTCCGTCTCGTTCAGCAGTCGCAACAGCAACGGCATCGCTGCATCGGCCTCTGCCTCCACCCCGATTTGCCCCAACGCAAAGGCTGCTTTTTTTTGGACATCCTTCTCTTTGTCTTGGAGAGCACGGAGCAGGGCTGGAATGGCTGCCTTCGCTCTTGCTTTCATCTCGCCTAGAGCCTCCGCTGCACCAACACGAACCTTTTTGTCCTTGTGTTGGAGGGCCTTGATCAGCGGCGCAACCGCTTCCTCGCCCATCAAACCCAAGGCCCAAACACCTCCCCTGTGATCGTCGCTGTTTGGGCTTTGAAGGAGTTCGATCAACAGCGGTATCATCCACTCGCCCATCTTCCGCAAGGCCAAGGCTCCACGAACGCGGATCTCGCGATGCTTTCCTCTAATTTGATCAAGGAGGACAGGCAGCGCACCTTTGGCCGCCACACCCATCTTCGCTAACGCCTCCGCTGCCTCCAAGCCCACGTCGCGTTCTGGATCATCAAGAGCCGTGATCAGGGATGGGATCGCCTTCGTTCCTATTCGGCCCAAAGCATAGACCGCGCCCTTACGGACCAGACGTTCATGGTTCTTGAGTGATTCGACCAAGACAGGGAGTGCCGCATCTGCCGACTCTCCCATCAAACCCAAGGCCCACACAACACGAGCGCGAACCTCCCCGTCTTTGTCCTTGACTGCTTGAACGAGCGCTGGGAACGCTGCACGAGCCTTCGGCCCGATCTTTCCCAACGCCCATGCTGCATACGAACGCACAGAGCGATCCCTGTCCTTGAGCGCCCGAATCAGCGCTGGGATCGCCGCTTTCGCCTCTTTTCCCATCCTCCCCAAGGCCCACGCTGCGTTTACGCGGGCTGAACTCTTCTTGCTCTGAAGTTGTTTTTGTAGGCCGATAATTCGGTCGGTATTGCCCGCGTGAACTTTGGGGGAGAGGATAGTCAAGAGCCAGACAGCCACAAAAATTCGCCATCCTTGCTCCTGCATCCTCTTCCATCGTCTCGTAAAAATCCGATGCGTCGTGCTTTCCATCGAATGTTTCTCCTTTGGTAGGCGAACCCTGATTAGAAACCTCACGGCTTGGCCTAAATCGGTGTGATCCAAAGGGCAGAAGTGGGATGGTGGCCTTCAACGATATCGCGGGTGAGCGTCAGGGTGCGGATGCCTTCTCGCGAAGGGATCTCATAGAGGATATCGAGCATGAGCTCTTCGAGGATCATGCGCAATCCGCGTGCGCCGACTTTTTGGCGCAAGGCTTTTTCCGCGATGGCATCAAGGGCTGCCGGTTCAAAGACAAGCTGGACGCCTTCAAAGGACAACATCTGCTTGTATTGGGCGACGAGGCTGTTTTTGGGTTCCGTCAAGATCCGCACCAGCGCCGCATGATCGAGCGGATCGAGTGTTGCGCATACAGGCAACCGCCCGATCAACTCGGGCAACATCCCGTAGCGAACGAGGTCTTCGGGCAAGACTTGTCGGAGTAGATCGTCGGTGGATACGACCGATGCAAGCAGATCGCCGATCGCTTGTTCTTGCCCTGCAAGGCGGCGAGCGATGATCTCTTCAATGCCTACGAAGGCTCCACCACAGATGAAAAGGATGTTGGATGTATCGATCTGTACGCCCTCATCGCCTGATTGGCTGCGCCCCCGTGTACCCGGCAGGATGGCGCTTGTACCTTCGAGCAGTTTGAGCAGAGATTGTTGGACGCCTTCACCGGAGATATCCCGTGTGGCCGAAGCGGAGGGCTTTCGAGCGATCTTGTCGATCTCGTCGATGTAGAGGATCCCCCGTTCGGTTCTTTGCTTGTCGCCTTCTGCCGCTTGGTAAAGCCGCGTCAACATCTGTTCGACATCTTGGCCGACGTAGCCCGCTTCGGTCAGCGATGTCGCGTCGGCCATCGCAAACGGAACATGCAGACTGCGCGCAAGAGATTGTGCCAACAGCGTCTTTCCTGTGCCGCTTGGCCCGATCAACAGCACATTCGATTTGTGCAGTTCAACCCCGTAAGCAGGGCGCTTTTGCATGTATTCCACACGGTGATAATGGCTGTACACGGCCACCGCAAGTTTCTTTTTGGCCTGTTCTTGGGCGATTACATACCGATCCAGAAACTCCTTGATGGCGCGTGGGGTCGGAGCGTAGCCACAAGGGCGCTTTGGCAACGGAGGCGCGGAACGCACAGACGAAGAAGGCTCCTCGTGTATCGGTTGCGAAAGCGGCGTAGGCTCCTCGTGTATCGGTTGCGAAAGCGGCGTAGGCTCCTCGTGTATCGGTTGCGAAAGCGGCGTAGGCTCCGCGTGCATCGGTTGCGAAAGCGGCGTAGGCTCCGCGTGTATCGGTTGCGAAGGCGGCGTAGGCTCCGCGTGTATCGGTTGCGAAGGCGGCGTAGGCTCCGCGTGTATCGGTTGCGAAGGGGAGGGATGGAGGGGGGGGCCATCGTCGGGGGTCAAAGAGCGAAGGGTGAGCGGGTGGTTGTCCGCATCTTGCGCGATGAAGGGTTGGATCGATCGGGCTTCGGAAGATGCAGGAAAATGCACGCGTCGATGAGGGGCGATATCCTTCAATGTTCGGAGCCTTTCGTTTGGGTGGGGTGGTGGGCGATTTGATCCGTTGCCGATCCCGAATGTACGACAGTAGGTGGTTTGAGCCGAGTGTACGACAGTGGGCGATTTGAGCCGTTGTCGAACCCGATCGTACGATAGTGGGTGGTTTGGGCCGTTGTCGAACCCGATCGTACGATAGTGGGTGGTTTGGGCCGTTGTCGAACCCAAGGCTACAACATCAGCGGCGACAAGACAGGGACGGTGTGGGGTTGTTCGGGGGGGCCGCCTGTGACGTAGAGCAAGAATTCCCCTTCGGTGGAGATGTGGTGTTTTTGGGCGAGGGTGGCGGTCAGTTGATAAGGGTCGTCAAATTGTTCGGGTGAGACCTGTGTGGTTTGGACGCCCCAACACAACGCAAGACGGCGACAGATCGCGGGATCGGTTGCGGCGGCAAGGATGGGAGCGGCGGGGCGTTCACAAGAGATCATCACAGCGGTTTGTCCTGTGTGGGCGGGGACGATGATCGCACGAACGGAAAGCTCGCGAGAGAGTTGTGCGGTTCCACGGGCGATGGCTTCGCTGATCTGGAGGTCGCGGGTTTTTTGGCTGGTGGCGGGGGTGGGGTGCTTGACAAGGTCGCCGAACTGGCTTTGTTGCCATTGATGCCCTTCGACCATACGCAGCACACGGCCCATCGTCTGGACGGTTTCGATGGGGTAGAGTCCCGAGGCGGTTTCTGCGGACAACATCACCGCGTCGGAACCCGCCATCGCAGCGGCTGCAACGTCCGTCACTTCAGCACGAGTCGGGCGAGGGCTTTGGATCATCGACTCCATCATCTGTGTTGCGACGATGACTTGGCGGTTGGCTTCGATGGCTAGGCGGATCATGCCTTCTTGGAGTAGGGGGACTTCTTCGGCGGGCATCTCTACGCCCAGATCGCCGCGTGCGATCATGATGCCTTGCGAAACTTCGAGGATCGGACCGAGGTTTTTGACCGCCTCAGGCTTTTCGATCTTGGCGATAATCGGGATATCCACCCCTTCTTCTTTTAATAGAGCTTGCAGATCAAAGATATCTTCAGGGCGGCGAACAAATGACAACGCAAAGTAATCCACCCCCAGCCGAGCCGCAAAACGAGCATCTTCTCGATCTTTTTCTGTGAGCGCTGGCGTAGAAAGCGAAACTCCCGGAAGATTCAACCCTTTGCGATTGGTCAACCTCCCTCCCACCCGCACCACGCAATGGATCTCGGTCCCTTCGACCTCGCGGACTTCCAGCATCATCTTTCCGTCGTCCAACAGCATCTTGTCGCCCCGCCCAACATCTCCCGCAAGTGCCGCATACTCCGAAGGAATCAGCCCTCTTTCACCTTCAACGGGCCGCACCGTCACAGTCACCGCTTCGCCTTTTATCAGATCGATCCCCCCCTCTACAAAATGCCCAACGCGGATCTTGGGACCGCACAGATCCGCCAAGATCGCAACATGGCAGCCTTTTTGCGCGCTGATCTCTCGGATCCGATGCAACACTTCGGCGTGCTGTTCGTGCGTTCCATGCGAAAAGTTCAGGCGAAACACATCCACCCCCGCCTCCACAAGCTCCGCAAGGACCGCTGCTTCGCGGGATGACGGACCGACCGTTGCGATGATCTTGGTGCGGCGATGGATCAACGCTGTGCGCGATAAATCGAGTGCAAGAGGTCTCATCCGAATGACTCCTTTGGTTGAAGAGGCCAACCGTTGATAAGGCGCGTATGGGGGCCTGCCCCTACGAAACACCGTGTGATTTCCAATACGTAGGGGCAACCATGTGTGGTTGCCCTGTTGCTGGGGTTCGTTCAAAACGTGTGATTCCCAACACGTAGGGGCAACCCCCTGTGGTTGCCCTGTTGTTGGGGTTCGTTCAAAACAGACGGCGATGAAGAGGTCACCGACGCAACAGATCGAGGGCAGGCACACCTGTCTGCCCCTACGAAGCACCGTGCGATTTCCAATACGTAGGGGCAACCATGTGTGGCTGCCCTGTTGTTGGGGTTCGTTCAAAACAGACGGCGATGAAGAGGTCACCGACGCAACAGATCGAGGGCAGGCACACCTGTCTGCCCCTACGAAACACCGTGCGATTTCCAACACGTAGGGGCAACCAGGTGTGGCTGCCCTGTTGTTGGGGTTCGTTCAAAACAGATTCCTCGACCCTCCGGTGTTTCCGCCTTAACAAGGCGCGTATGGGGTCTCACCCCACGCCCCACCATAGAGCTTTGCCCCCTTGACCCCGTATCGGCGAAGCGAGCATCGTTCTTCACACAAACGACTCGGTCGCTTGAAACAGCGCGAACACGGGGGTTTTACCCCACCGCGTGACACTTATCCAACACAGGAAATGAGGACGGGAATCTGATATGGCGATCTACTTTTACGCAACACGCGGAAAATACGGCTGTTTCTCCAACTTTTCGCGTCACCCGATCCAGATCGACGGAAAGGTCTGGCCCACAACCGAACACTACTTCCAATCACAGAAGTTCGCTGGAACCGCGTATGTCGAGCGCATCCGCCAAGCCAAGACGCCCACCGAAGCCAAAAAACTCGCGTGGAAAAGTACAGCTCCTTTCCGCGCAGATTGGGATGCGATCCGTGACGAAGTGATGCGGCGTGCCGTGTTTTGCAAGTTTTCCTCCCACCCCGATCTGCGCGAGATCTTGTTGTCCACAGGTGACGAAGTGCTGATCGAAAATGCGCCCGAGGATGCTTATTGGGGCTGTGGAGCCGATGGCAACGGTGAAAACCGACTCGGCAAGATCTTGATGGAAGTTCGTGAAGCACTACGCGCCGAAACCATCGACTGATACGAAATCCGCAGGGCGCGTGACCGCAAAACGTAGGGGCAGAACCCCGTATCTAACACTCAGTTAGAACCCCGTACTTGCCCAACGATAGGGCGTCTTCATCGTTTCGAGCAGGGTTTTTGCGCCAAGTCTAGGGGGCGGAGAAGCGGACTTTTGCGCCCCAAGACCAATCGTTGTGGTAGCCTGCGATCGGGCGGAAGGTCGCACGGGGAAGATGTTTGGCGAGGTTTTGGGCATGCTCGAAAGGGATCACTTCGTCTCGTTGCGCGGCAAATATCTCGATCGGACCGCGATAATCTCGAAGTGATGCGATATTGTCCCAATCATCGCGCAACAACCAGCGCACAGGCAAAAACGGCAAGCGTCGTGCGGCCACGTCTGCAAGCCGATCATACGGCACCACCAGCGTGATCTTGTCCGGCGGAGGCGATTGCGCCGCAAGGAAGGAGGCTGCGCCGCTACCGATCGATTCGCCCACCACACAGATCGGGTGTTTGGGATAAGTGCTGCGCAACAGCTTGTAAGCTTCGATCGCGGCTTGATCAAAGGCGGTGCGTGAGGGACTTCCTTTGCGTTGACCATAGCCGGGATATTCGAGCAAGTAGACCGTGTCTTCCGCAGGAAACGAGGGCATCGCATACACCCGATCTGCTGCTTGGCCTGCATTGCCGTGCATCATCAACCAGATCGCTTTTGGGGCGGGGCGTTGACGCACAAACCCGATCACCTCTTCGCCGTTCTTCCAAGGCATCAGCGCGTGGGTTTGGGTGTGGTGCGATGGGAAAAACAACAGCTTTCGTTGAATTGCGGTGATCATCAGCAACAAAGCTCCATACACACCGACCGTCACAATGAGACTGCGAACAAGCCAATGTTTGGTTTGAGGGGACTGCACAGACGACTCTTGCATGGGTGTTCCCTTGGGTTGGGAGCGTTGGTGGAACAAGTGCGATGGTTCTTTGATGGGGCGCGACGCCATACTCCGCAAGGTCTTCTTTTGTGGGAAGTGCTCTTTTACAGAGAGCTACGCCCTTAATCCCCCCTCGCCTCCGCAGCGCAGCGTCGCGGGGAGAGGGGCAGGGGGTGAGGGGTAAGAAGAGCGCGAATCCTCTTTTGATCAGGCTGCTTCTTGGCAAAGTAGGATGCGAGCATCCTCTCAGGTACGTTCCTTCGTGCAAAGTAGGATGCGGGCGTCCTCTCAAGCACGTTCCTTCGTGCAAAGAAGGATGCGGGCATCCTCTCAGGTACGTTCCTTCGTGCAAAGTAGGACGTGGGCATCCTCTCAGGTACGTTCCTTCGTGCAAAGTAGGACGTGGGCATCCTCCCGAGTACATTCCTTGCCTACAAGCCAAACAGCACGGACTTGTAGGCAAAAACCCCGTGTTCGTGCTGCTTCAAGCGAGAGAGTCGTTGGTTTGAAACCCCTGTGCTCTGTTCGCCAACAAGGGGTCAAGGGGCGATAGTCCCTTGCGGGGTGTGGGGCAGCGCCCCATCAACACTATCCAACCACGTAAGTCCGATACACACAAAGAAAAAAACAGTGCGTTATGGGGTGGGTTTGTTGGGAGTTGTGGGGGGGGGCTGCGTGGGGTTGCGTTCGGGGTTGATCTTGGGGAAGAGTTCTTCGGCGTTGGGTGGGCTGCCGAGCAGGAAGCGTCCTAAGTCGGCGATGGTGTTGTAGTGTTGGCTCCAAAGCGTAAAGCTGCGCCACCAAAGATCGCGGGGGCTATTTTGGGCGGGGGCTTTGCCGTCGTCGGAGAGCAAGACGATCAATTCGTGGGCTTCTTGTTGTGCTTTTTTGATCTGGGCTTCTTGGAGATAGGGGATCGCGAAGGCTTGTGTGGGGTATTGGAGGAAGAGATCGCCCCACCACAGGACGTCTTCGGCATCGTCGCGAGAGCCTGTGCCTTTGGTGATCTTCTCGATCTGTTTTTGGAAGGCGTCACGTTGTTCTTGGGAGAAGATGGTTTCGTCGAAGAAGAGTGCTTGTGCCCAGCGGGTGAAGCGGCGGTCGTGAGATCGGACGATCTGGCTGAGTTCTTGGCGTCGTGCGAGCTGCTTGGGGGTCCAAGGCTTTTCTTGATCGAGATCGGCTTTGTAGTACACAAAGGTACATTCAGGAAGCTGATTCCATGCGCGCTCGTATTCTTGGAGGGTGTCGCCGTGGAAGCGGCGTTTGGCTTCGGCTTGGAGGGGATGGAAGTTTTGCAGCGTTTGCCGAGTGAGAGCGAGCGCACGGGTTCGTGAAACGCGAGGCCGCAAACGTTCTTTTTCTTGGATCTGGGCGAGTTTTGCTTGGTAGCGAGAGGACAGTTCAGAGAGGGTTTCGTCGTTGGGAAGGGGCAAGAATTCGTCTTGCAAAGTCATCGATCCGACTCCTTTCGTGGTTTGGGTTTGTTTGACAAGGACGGCAACCATTAAGACGAAATCTTTGGTTGAAGTCAATCCCATAGGTAATAGGGCAGCCACAGGGGGCTGCCCCTACATCTTTACGCAGACGCCCTGTAATAGGGCAGCCACAGGGGGCTGCCCCTACATCTTTACGCAGACGCCCTGTAATAGGGCAGCCACAGGGGGCTGCCCCTACATCTTTACGCAGACAACGGGCGGATCTCGTATGAGGCTCCCTTTTGTGCTTTGCGAAGTGTGAGACTCCCTTCTGTCGTTTTCCGTGTTTTCCGTGTTTTTCGTGGACTTGTCTTGTGGGGAGGAGAGGGATGGGGCTAAGATAGGGACACACCTTGCCGAAGTGAGGTTGTTGTTGAGGTCGTCTGTGTCGTCGAACAGGACAGGCCCGTTGACGGAAAGCCTGTTCTCCATCCCAACCGATTGAGGCGTTATGTACAACCATCTTCCAATCTACCAAGCCCCGTATCCGAAAGATATCTTGCGTTCGCCTGATCCGCATGTGTTTTTTGCTTCGTTTGATTTCTTGCTTGAAAGCGACCCGAGCTTTGGCGGTTTGGGGGCATCGTTGACGATGCTTCACGCGATGATGACGAGGCCCCAGTATCTCGTTTTAGTCAAAAAGCTCCCGCTGGCATCGCAGGATCCGAAAGCTTTTTTGGCGTATGTTGTTTGTGTGCTGTACGACGCCGAGAGGGTGGAGGCGTTGCCATCGGAGGTTGCAGAAGGCTTCGCCCGATTTCTTTCCAAAGCGGAGGGGGGCGCGCTTGAGCGGGCAGCGGAACGCTTGGCGCGTTATTTGTTGATCTTTGGGCCTCAACAACTGGTGTCGGGCCATTCGGCCTTTTCGCAGCGTTTGGGGCTGTTGCGCGAAGCGTTGTTGGTATGGATCGGGACTTTTCCTGTGGAACACCCGCCAGACGATCAAGCGATCCGGGATCAGTTGTGGGCGATCGTGCCGCATTATTTTCCTGAGCATTTTCCGCATCTCTTCCCAAAAAACGAGCGTGTCGAGGATACGGATTCGTGGAAAGATACGTTGGTGACGGGGGTGGATCTGCGGGGCAGACTTTCGACCTCTGTTGAACCGCCAGCCTCCTTTGAACCCCTTGAACGGCCAGCCCCGCTTGATCCGCTTGATCCGCTTGCATGGAGAGGGGAGCGATGGGAGCGTTTGAGCGCAGCGGAAGACGATTTGGATACAACGATCACGACGGGAGGATGGACCGTTGGGGAGGCATCCGACGAAGGAGCCATGTTTGGGGAGAGTCCTGACGAAGACAAGCCGAGCGGTGCGGTGCTTCCTGTGTTGTCCCGTTCGCCTGTCGTGAAGCCCGAAGCCGAAATACGCGAGGCGGGCTACGGTTTGCGCCGAGGTCAGCCGTTGGTGGAGGAACGCCCAGCGGATGCACAAAAATCCGAAGATTGGGGAGAGGACAGCGATGATCTCCGTGTGGATGAGCTTGTTGAGTACGACGAGGAAGAAGCGGAGGAGACCTCAGAGGCCGTTCCTGCCGATGAAGTGATTCTTACGGGTCTGCCGAAACCTGCCCCGCGCCCTGCCGACGATATCCTGAGCCGCTCGATGCCTTCTGGTGCGAAACCCAAGCCCGCTCCGCCGCCTTCGTATGAAGTGGGACGTTTGAGTTTGGAATCCAAGCCCGTTCCCCCCTCTGTTGTCGAGAAGCCGCCGTTGCCCGAAGAACCTCCGTCGATGCAGCCGTTTGATTACACCAGTACGACGCGAGCGGGGGTGCTTCCTCCGACGACCTTCCCCATCCCACCCGGTGCGCCGCCGCTTCCACCGCAAACTTCGGCAGCGCCGCTTCCACCGCAAACTTCGGCAGCGCCGCCTCCCCCCCCGAAAACCTCGCAGTTGCCCCCTGCTCCGCAGAAACCCTCGGCAGCGCCGGCAGCACGTGGAGGAGTCGCACCTGTCCCGATGCGTTTCGAGCGTGACGAACACACCGTGCTATCAAGCACAGGTCAATTCGATGCTTTTCAAGGCACACCAGTGGAGGATCGTTCGACGACAACGAAGACGGAAACCGCGAAGGCCCCGCCGCTTCCCTCTGGGGGAGCGCCCGCTGCTCCGTTCGGTGGACTTCCTGCCAGCACACCACCGCTTGAACCTTCGGGATATGCGGCCCCGATGCCTCCCACCTCCCGCTCTTCGGGATATGCGGCTCCGATGCCTCCCCCTCCGCCACCTCCTCCGATCTCTTCGGCAGATGCGGCTCCGCCCGCTGTGTCTGCACCTGCTGGACCACCTGCCTTTCGTGGACCCGCAGCACCCGCGCCTGCGCCCGCAGCACTCGCGCCTGCGCCCGCAGCACCCGCGCCTGCGCCCGCAGCACCCGCACCTGCGCCCGCAGCACCCGCACCCGCACCTGCGCCTGCGTCCGATGCACCTGCCTCTGTCGCAGCGCCTGCACCCGCAGCACCTGCGAGACGGAGTGGTGGGGCGGCTCCGTCGTTGGGCAAAGGGGCGTCTTCTTTGGGTCCACAAAGCGGAGAAGTCGCACCAGAACTGGACGATTCGAGGGACTTGGGCGGAATATCCGATCGTGAACGCAACCGCGCTCCGATGAGAGCAGCGGCGAAGCGCAGCGACGAAGCTCGCGGTGAGGCCTCGTCCAAAGATGGAGCAAAGCGTAGCGACGAAGCTTTGTTGAAAGACGCGCTGTCGACGGAGGAGGGTGCGGGAACGGGCTTTGAAGAAAAAGCGAAAAAGAAAAGAAAGGCCGCAGACAAGTACTCCGAAGAGATGGAGAAAGAGCAAGCCGAGGCACCTCGCCCCGTAGAAGAGGGCGGCGAACAAGAGATCACGCGCAGCCAACAAGAGCTTCGCCTTGAAGAACAAAAGGCGACACTCAGCGAGCAAGACGGCCAACAAAAGCTGATCCGCAGAGAACGAGAGATCGAGCGAGCGCCCGCCAAAGAAGCCAAAGCGGAATTCGCGCAGCTTCCCGATGAAGAAGTCGCTTCTTCCGTTCTCGAAGAAGATGCTCCGTCGATGAAAGCGGATCTGGCGCAGTTTTCCGATGGAGAAGCGGCCTCTCCCGTTCTCGAAGAAGCGAGAGAGCCGAGGGCGCCCGACAAAAAATCTCTTTCGGGTGCTGCGGGTGGAGACGCCGATCTTGGCCCATCTGCGGAAGTTTCTGAACCATCGCCGATGCGTTCGTCCTTGCCGATGCCGCCAGCCCCGTCGATGCCGCCAGCCGAGATACCTCCGATCGCGTTGGGAAAAGCTCCCTATCCCCAACAAGCTCCGATCGAGGCTCCTGCGCGTTCCAAGTCAGCGTTTTCTGCGTTGGGTCGGATCATCTCGACGATCTTGATGTTCCCATTGATCGTGTTGGCTGCGCCGTTTGCGGCGTTGTACTGGGTGGGAAAGCAGATCAAACGTGGCGTGGGATGGATGTTTTCACGCAGTCGGGCAGCGTTGGAGAAGAAAGCCCAAGAAAAGGGCGTCAAACTGTACGAGTTGTTTTTGAGTGAAGAAGCCACAAAGCCCGGGCCGATCGAACGAACCATCGCACAATCGAAAGTGCTATTGCGTGTGGTCTCGGCGTTTTTTGGGTTGTGGACGGTGGCGCTGTTGTGCTTTGTGGATGCGGTGTTGTCGGTGTTTACGCAATATGCGCACAAGCTGTTGGGTTATTGGAAGACGTTGAAATCCAAAGGCAAGACCTTTTTGCGCAAACGCAATCGCACGCTGCATCAAGGAATGGCCGAAGATCTGATGAAGTTGCGTTTGCAGCTTTCGCAGCTACTGCTGATGCCGGGGTTTTCGCCGCAAGAATGTGCGGCGTCGATCTCGAAAGAAGAACTCAAAGCGTTGGTGCTTTCGCCAACATTTCCGTTGCATCAAGTCCTTGAAGCGCGATGCCGCCTCGATGAAGTGAAGACCGATATCGGAGGGCTTTCGAGCTTTCATCTCCAGACATTTCTGAAAAAAGCGGTAAAAGGTGGGATCTTGCAGGTTGGCGAAAAGATCCTTGATCTGTTTAAGCACATCGTCCCCAATCCTTTTTTGTTTGTGCGTGGGTGGAAGGATCTGTATCTGATGTGGCGTTATATGCGCTATTCTCGGCGCGAGTTGCTTGAGATGTATGCGCGTCTTGTGGATGACTTTCAGACCTTGCTTGCGATGTCGCTTGAATCCGCCAACGCCAAAGACGCCGAAAAGGATGTCGCCCCCGAAACCATCGAACCTGTCTTGATGGCGCTGTTTCCGTATGAAGAAGCGTTGTTTGAGCGGCTGGGTTTGCAGAGAAACAGCTTGTTGCAAAAAAGCGAGATGAACCAGCGTCTTGCTGTCGAAGCGACACAGCGGGATATGCAGCGGTTGTTGCAGGTGATGTGTCTTGCAGGGCGCTTTTTGTTGCCGCAGCGTTGGTCGCGGGCTGAACTGCTGCTCGAATACCAAGCGATGTCCGCCAACAACCGTTTTTCGCCGCAAGTTGCCCTCGAAGTCGAGGCTTGGCTCGATCAAGAAGTCAAGCAGATCATCGACTCCACCAAGATCCTCGCCCCCCATGAAGAATTCGAAGCACAGCTCCAAGAAGAGGCCCTCCGAAAGTCTCGACAACGCGCCCTGCGTAAGATCGTCAAACAACGTGGCTTTTGGGTCTGATTCTGCTTAGGGGTTATACGAGATCCGCCCGCTGCGTGATCGTAAAAAAGTAGGGGCAGCCCCCTGTGGCTGCCCAAGCACAGGGCGTCTTCGCGCTCTCCTTCGATCACAGATCACTTGGATATCGTATTATCGTCGGAGGGTGGGGGATTGCGGGGGAGGATTTGGTAGCCACAGCCTTTGAGAAGGTGGGGGCGGCTGGTGAATTCGATGCGGGGCCATTGGCGGCAGATGGCGGGCCGAAGGGGATATTGCCCGCAGCGTCCGTCTTTTTGGAGGTATCGGCAACTCATGACTTTGACGACTTCGCCGTTGGGGCCTTCGGCATCGAAGCCGCGAGAATAAAAGCCGTGTATATCTGTATGCCACCACAGCCAGAACGCCCGAAACCAAGGCCATTTGTCCAAGATCGGAGGCCATTGCATCAGGATGTAGTGGCAGCAATGACCGCGTTGTTTGCAGCCGCCTGTGATCTTGTAAGGGGGAGGGGAGAGGGTTTGGATGATTTTTTGGACGACCAGATCGAGCAGCATAAAAGGCAGGACAAGGGCTTTGAGAGCGAAGCGAAGGGGCGCGGGGGTGCGTTGTGGGGGGATGCCTTCGGGTGGAGGGCCGGGCTGTTGAGAGGATTCGGTGCGCCAGTGATGCGAACGGGCAGGCATGGGGGTTCCTTTACAGGGGCGGTTGGTGGGGCAGAAGATCGCTCATCGATCTTTTAATTTTTCAAAATGGAGCAAGCATAGCAAAAAGGCGTCTGTGTCGGGTTGGCTTGTGAAAGAGTGCGTAGTAAGCTGCCGATACAGCGCGACGAAGGCTTGCTTGTTTGGGGCGTCTGGGTTCGTTTTGTGCGAGTCTTTTGGCTTGTGAAAGAAGATCTTCTGCGTACCCCACTTGATGCGCTCCTTTAGGATACAACGAGGCGTTCGAGGTGTGCTTGTTCTTGGAGTTCGGCTTCCGTTTTGAAGTGGATATAGGGCCACGCATCCAAAAAGAAGGGCTGCCATATTTCTTCGATCTTTTGCCGTAGGGTTGTGCGTGTTTGCTTGGATTGTGCGTTGGTGGTGGCTTTGAGGACGATCCAAAGCCACAACGCATGGTCGCCTGTCGAGTCAAGCGCGTATTCGTACTGGATTTCTTTGACTGCGTTGGTAGGCATCGCTTGTTGGATCTCTTTGAGCGCTTTCTCTAAGGAATTTTTTTGTTTTGGCATGAAAACCTCTCTGTTAACTAGTATTTACTCCGATCTCGGTCCGAGAAGACATGGGTTCGAGCAAGTTAGAGCAGCGGGTGCGTTTTGTCACGGTGGCTTGGGGGCCGTTTAGCGGGGAGTGAAGCGAGGTTGGCCGTAGAAAGGGAAGTAGACGTTGTAAGTAATGTATCCATCGGGCTTGGGGGTGGGTAAGGCCCCGAGTCCGACTTTGAGGAGAGAGTCGGGTTTGAGGGAGTTGATGAAGTCTTTTTCGATCTTGAAGCGGATATCGCCGCGAAAGATGCTGTAGCGGAAGTTGGGGTTGAGTTGGATCTTGCCTGTCACTTGGAGGTCGATATCGCCGCCAAATGCGCGAACATTGGAGAGATCGGCGATAGCTTTTTCCATTTTGATCTCGATATTGAGGGTGCCGAGGTTGAGGCGTGGGACGGGGAGTTCACCCATCTGGCCGGCGGGGAAGTAGCCCGGGCCGATCGAGAAGTTGCGGATCGTGAGTTTGATCTTGCCGGTGCTACGGTTGAGATCGATGGCGTTGGGAGGTGGGCGAAAGGTGGGGCGTTTGTTTTTGCCTTGTGGAGCGGGGGCGTTGGTGGGAGGGAGTAGATCGAGGTTGATATCGCCGCGAACGGCACCGAATACAGGGGCAAAAAGGATCTCAAGCAGCGGCTTGGCGTCGGGGTTTTTGAGCATCTTTCCGCTGGTGGGGCCGAGAAGGGCGAGTTGTAAGCCGTCGAGGTTGGCTTGGACGGAGATCTCGTTTTTTCGGGAGCGAGAGAACGAGCCGTTGAGTTCGCCGCTGGCGATCTCGGCAAAGAAGGAAGCCGAGAGACTGCCCCAGAGTAAGGGGAAGATGGAGAGTCGAGCGCGGACTTGCGGGATCTGAACTTCGGCGATGCCCTTGGGGACGAGACGTTGGAGGTTGAGGTCTTGGATGTGTACGCCCGTGAGGTAATAGGGGCGAAGGTCGTTCATTTGGATGCGGGTTTGGGTGGCGCGTTGGACGGGAACGGAAAAAGCGTCAAAAAGCCGTCTGTAGGGGAAAGTTTGGTAGAGGAAGAACAGAAAGGAAAAGAAAGCGAGGGCAGCATAAGCTGTCCAACGGAGGAGCTTTTGGAGACGTTCTCTTTGCATGACGGCCTCAGTTTTGGGCGAGATCGTAAGTGGAGACAGTGGCGTTAAAGTCGGGCTTTGCGGGTTCAGAGAAGTTGGGACTCATGCGAAGCTCGCGGACTTTGACGATCTGGCCGGAGTTTTCGATGCCATCGAGAAAGCGAGCCAGAGCGCCCAGATCGGCAGCGGTGATACTGATACGGACGGAGCGTTCGCGTAGGCGAGAGGCGTTGGGGGCGGCGGAAGGTGCATCGGAGACGGGATTCATGGAGGAGATATTGATGCTGTGTTTTTGGCTGAGTTGATCGAGAAAGGTGATGAGGTTGAGGCGTCCGGCTTGTTTGATGCGCTGTTCGAGGCGTTCGACTTTGCGTTTGGCGACTTCAAAGCGGCTTTGGAGTTGGGCGATCTGAGCCAGTTGTTTGACGAGTTCTTGGTTGCTGCTTTCGCGGCTTTTGAAGCTACCGCCGATCACAAGGTCGCCGATGTAAAGGAGCAAGAGCAGGCCGACGACACCGATGATCAGGGCCAAGACACGATCACGCGGAGATTGTTGTTCGAGATAAGCGGTGACTTGATCAACCTTTTCTTCAAAGAAAGCCATAATGCTTGCATTCCTTGTGGTATAGGGCAGTTTGCAGGTGTCTCAGCAGTCAAGGGGGCTGCATTGTTCGGTCGAGGTTGTGGGGCTTTGCCCAACGCCCCGCGCCCTTAGCGCGGCTGCCTTGACCCCGTATTGGCGCGGTGTTCCTTGGTTTTTCAATCGAACAGCCTTGCCGCTTGAAGTGGCGCGAACACGGGGGGTTTTGTCCACAGCCCATTGTTTCAGCAGTCAAGGGGGCTGCGCAGGCGGAATTCGTATTTGTTTTGTTTGCCAGCGGCGCGTTGGACGACACCTTCGGGCATCTTGGCGAAACATTTGTATTCTTTGAGATTTTGTTGGATCTGTGAAGCCGCAGCATACGAATCGGTTTCGCCTTCAAGCTCGAAGTTTCGGGCGTTGATGTTGAGGCGTGTGATCTCGATCTTGAGCTTTTTGTCTTTGGCGAGGCGAGAGACGCGGTCGTAGATCTCGAGGAACATATCATAAGCGCTAATGGTAGGGATGACGGCTTGTTCGCCGGTGCCTTTGGCTTTTTGGATCTCTTCGAGCATGATGTTGATGCAGCGGGTGGGATCGGAGATGGGCTGTCCAAGGATCTGCTGACAGCGGCGTTCGACTTCACGTTGGAGTTGTGTGTTTTCTTTGGAGAGTGCGTAAAAGCCGGTAAAGACGGAGGTCATCAGCAAGACCAACAAGATGGCGGAGCCGATCACAAGGCTAGGGATGCGATCTTTGAGGAATTGGAGATCGCCTTTGTAGGCGAATTCACGTGTGCGGAAGTTGATCTGGGCAAATCGAGAGCGAGAAAGGCCGCGAAGGGCGAGAGCAAGGGCTTTATGGAGTGGGGCGTCTTGTTGGGGCCAAGCCAAGCCTTCGGCGGTGGGGATGTGTTTGGGTTGGAGCGGTAAGACGCGGAGATTGAGGCGCTGGGCGAGAAATGTAGCGATGCCTCGGAGCATGGCTCCGCCGCCTGTGATGTAGAGGGTTTGGAGTTGCTGGCTTGCGCGGCGTTGGAGGGCCGCAAAGGAGCGGCGAAGTTCGGTGAGGATGGGAGTAAAAGCGCGTTGGACGGATTGGGTTTCGGGGGAGTCGATAGCGCCGGGTGGAGCGGCGAGATCGATCTGATTCCATAGCGTCTCGTGGGCTTGGTGTGGATGGATCTGGTGGGTGGTGATGAGGGCTTGGCGAAGTTGGCGGGTGCCGCGTTGGATCGAGCGGACAAGCTCGGCGCGAACGGGTTCTTTGGGATCTTGGGGGTAGCGGCGGAACAGGGTGAGTGTGGTGTGTCGGAAACCAAGGTCGAGGACACCCCATGTTTCTTCGTCAGGTCCGGGTTCACAATCGGGAAAGAGATGGGTGTAAGGCAGTCCGTCAAGCATCAAGACGCGGGGATCGACAGCGGCTTCTTGGAGGCTGCGGAGGTAGGAGCCGACTTCTTCGATGGGGGCGTTGCCGACGAGTACACGGGAGCCTTCTTTGGTGGATTCGATGAATTGGTAGTCATAGATCAGGTCTTCGATCTCGAAGGGCGACATCTCATCGAGTTGGAAGCTGAGGACTTGCTCGATCTTTGCGGTGTCAGAAAAGGGCAGATCGATCACGGCGCTTGCGCCGATGGATCCCGGGAGAGAGGTGATGATCTGTTCGACAGGTCCGATGGTTTGGAGCGTTTGTGCGATCGCTTGTTTGCGAGCGTTTTGGATGGATTCGGCCTCGGTTTCGGGGCCGTCGTCGAGGGGTATCGCTTCGAGGTGGTAGGCTTCGACGTTGTATTGACGGCCCGTCTGTTGAAGAACCACAGCTTTGATGGAAGCCTTACCGATATCGAGTCCGAGGATGCGTTGGGCCATAGGAGATTCCTTACAAGCGAGAGCATGGGGCTATTGGAGTTGCCAGAAGTAGACTTTGCGAGCGCCGCGAGGCTCCATAAAGATCACGGCTTGGATGCGGCGTTGGACACGACCGACTTGTCCGACGGCTTCGACGCGAAAGAGGTCGGTGTCGGTGGTGAGGGTGATACCTGTATTGCGGTTCATTGTAAAGCGCGGAAGCTGTTGAGGGTTGATCTGCTGCTGCATGTTGGTGGCCCCGAGTCCTTGGGTGAGGTTGGAGGGGAGGACGTTGGGATTTTCGCACCAGTTGAAGAAAGCGTTGTCGTCCTCGAAGCCGAGGTAGTTTCGCCATGTCTCCATTGCTTGGACGAATTGGAGGAAGGCAGGTTGTAGAAAGATGCTTCGATCGAAGGGGGGTTTGGGGACACCGTGAGCCATGACAAGACCGCGCAGGATGTTGATGTCGGCTTGTTGGATGTTGATCCGCAAGGGGCCGTAAACGGTGAAGAGATGGCCGAAGGTTTGGAAGAAGATATCGTCCACGCCGTAGATCAAGCGAAGCTCTTTGACCGAGTCGAGATAAGAGTTTTTGGTGTAATAGCCTTTTTCATCGTAGCGGTATTTGGAGTCTTCGGTGTTGCTGTCTTCGCCAGCGACGCGGTTGTCTGGGTCGATCCAGTCTTGTATGGCGGAGATCTGTTCTTGTCGTGTGATGCGAGTGCCGTCGGCGCGAGGGTTTTCAAACAGGGGATTGTAGCGTGGTGGGGCAAAGATGGCTTCTAATTGTTTGCGCAAGACCAAGGCTTCACGGGCGCTGTAGAAGTGGTTGAGATTGAGTTTGGCGCTTTCATCGGTGAGCGTTGCGGAAAAGCGGCCACTAAAATCTCCGAAGGGATAGAGTTGGCCTTGGTCGGTGGTACGGCCTTTGTCTTTGTCTTCGTCTTTGTTGCGTTTGGCTCGACCAAAAGCACCGCCCGCGATGGACTTGATTAGGTCGGAGTTGACGGGGACGATGCTCCAAAGCTGAAAGCGATTGAGCAACATGGCGAGTTCGGGGCGTCCACCAAGCATCTGTTTGATGCCTGCTTTGAAGGTGGACTTGATCTTGCGGAACTTGTGTTCAAAGGACAGCAAGAGGTGGGTGAATTCGAGGGAGGATCGGGCGAGGTATTCGGCACGCAAGGCATCACGGGAGTTTGCGGCCATTTGAAGTTGGACACGCGCATCGAATTGGAGTTCGAGCGTCAGGGAGGTGGCGAGCATCAACAAGCTGAGAACAAGCAAAAGAGCGAGGCCTCGGCTGCGCTTGGCTTGCAAGCCGATCGGCGCGGAGGGGATCGTGGTTGGGGTGGTGTTGTCGTCATAGGCGGAGGGATGGGGTGTGGAAAGACGGGGGAGAGTGGTTGAAGTGGCCGAAGTGGCGGAGGGATGAGTGAGCGTGGTCGAAGTGGCCGAAGTGGCGGAGGGATGAGTGAGCGTGGTCGAAGTGGCGGAGTGATGGGGCGTTGTCGCACGAGCGATGTTGCGAAGGCGAGGCGAAGGAGCGATGGGGATGCCCCAGAGATGGGTGCGGCGGCGTGGTGGGCGCGTTGTGGAGGCGGAAGCTGTAGGGAGAACGGTGTTTGTTGTGGAGGCGGAAGCTGTAGGGAGAAAGGCGGTTGTTGTGGAGGCGGAAGCTGTAGGGAGAACGGTGTTTGTTATCGAGGCGGAAGCTGTAGGGAGAACGGTGTTTGTTATCGAGGCGGAAGCTGTAGGGAGAACGGTGTTTGTTGTGGAGGCGGATATCGTGGGTGGGTGGGTGGGGGAGGTGTATTTGTTTTGGGGCATGGTGTGGGCCTCGTTTTATTGGCGTTGAAGTGCGCCTTGCATCACGACGCGGGTACGGGTGAGGAAGGTGGTTTCTTCGCCGCTGGGGTCGGCGACGGTGAGTTTGATCTCGATGAGGGAGGGCATGATCACACGTCCGACGTTGTTTCCGATGCGTCCGCCGAACTCGACTTTTGTGGTGTCCCAGTTGTCGATCCAGTCATTTTTGCGTTTGTCCCAAAAGCGGAAGGTCAAGCGTTTGACGCGCTCAAGCATGACATAAGCGACACCGCCGCGTTCGGGTTCGTGGTTGATGACGGGGTTGACGCGGCGCAGGAGCAGGTGGACTTTGGGGTCTTTGGGGCTGGGTTTGCCGTAATACTCGACGATGGCTTGGTCGGACTCACGGGCATTTCGGACCATGCGGACATGGGAGAAGGTGGAGAACAAGAGTCGGCTGACGGGGGCGTCGGGAGTGCTGCGAACGAGGGTGAGGGGGATGCGGCTGAGGTCGGTGACGGCGCTCCCGGGGATGCTGACATAGGTCATGGCGATCTCACGGGCCATACGGTCGAGGACGACGCGAGCGCCGTGGTAGCGGTCGTTGATCTCGCCGATGGTTTCGCGGGCATTTTGAGTGCGAGCGATCACGCCGATGGTCGCGACGCCAAGCATACCGATCAGAAAGACGCTGATCATGATCTCCAACAAAGTCATCCCGGCTTGGGCGCGATAGAGTCGGAGGGATGGCCGAGATCGGTGAGGGATCAAGGGGTGGATTGTTGGTTGTTTTTGTCGGGGCATGTTCCGGGATTCCCTGTCTGCTCGTCAAAGCAGAAAAAGTGTGTGACCACACGGACATCTTGGTTTTGTTTGCCATCTTGCCATTTGACGACGACTTCGAGTTCGCGGAGGGCTTCTTGGAGTTGCTCGAAGATCACCTTCATTTGGGACTGGATCATGCCGGAAAAGGGGCCGAGCATACCTGCGATACCGGAGGGATCGGCATTTTGCATCGGTACACCGAGGCTTCCCATCAGAGAAGAGGCTTGTTTGGCTTTGGCTTCGGGGTCGTCGTCGGGACTGCCGCCAAGTCCGGGGATATCGTTGGGGGTGGCGAACTCCACGCGCTTGATGCAGTAGCGCCAAGTGAAGCGGCGAAACTCTTTGCCTTCTTTTTCGAAGTCCCCGTCTTTGCAGGAGCTTTTGGAGAGTCCAAAGTTGGTGCGTCCATCTTCGATCTCTTGGATCAGTTCGGCCATGCGAGCGCGGGCAAGCTGTGTGGCGGAGGTGAGATCGCGTGCGTAGACGGTCATCAAGGAGCTTCCGCCTTGGGAGTCAAGGATCACCATCATGCCCATCGAAAGGATCGCGACGGCGATCATGACTTCGAGGAGGGAGAAGCCCGCTTGTTTACTTGCGGATATCATCGTCGTCTCCTTTGTTCATGCGTGCGTAGGAGTCGCGCAGATCGAGTTTTTTGTTGTGGACGGTGACGTGACCCGTCAGGGGTTTGACTTCGAGGGAAAAGACGGTTTTGCCGGAGTCTTGGAGGTAGATCACGGCGCGTTCGCAGTATCCGAGTGGAAAGCAGTGGAGATAGACGTAGCGGGGGCCTTGTTTTTTGGAGTACGGCTCTTTTTGGTGGGCGACATAGATCGACTCAAAGGACACGTCGGTGGGGAGTTTTCGGGTTTTAAGCAAGCTACCATTGAATTCGGCGAAGGTGGCTTTTTTGACTTCGAGAGAGATGGGGGGTTCTTCGCCCCAAAAGCTTTGTTGGACGGTGGGAGTGGGCGTTTGTTGTTTGGCCTCGTCTTGGCGCTTTTTTTCGGCGTCGTCTTCTTTCTTTTTGGCCTGTCTTGCGGTGGATTGCTCGCTATCGATCAGGCATTCGCCATCGGTGGAGGCTTCGACTTTGTAGGTGTCTTTGTGGAGGTCGAAGACAAGGCGCATACACAAGCCTTTGAGGGTGGCTTGGTGGTGGAGGTAGCGCAGGGTGCCAGAGAGTTTGGTGGAGGCTTCGCGGAGGCGCATGTGCGTTAGGTTGTTGTAGGCAGGGATAGAGACGCCCATGATCAAGCCGATGATGACGAGGGTGATCATGATCTCCATGAGTGTCATCCCACGCATCGTCCGAAGAGATGGTCGAAGTGTGTTTGGAAGAAGTGTGGGCTGTTGCATGGGGCGTCCTTGGGTGCGGAGGTTTGGAGTGAAGGGAGGCGGATCACTCTTTTTCGCAGCGGATATCTTTGGTGTTGTACTCGGTGCCACCTTCTTTTCCATCGGAGCCGAGGGAAAGCACGTCGGGGGAGTTGGGGTTGGTGAGGCTCGGGTTGCGGTAGAAGTAGTCGAAGTTCCAAGGATCTTTGGGGATCTTGCGACCAGCCCACGTTCCCGAAGTGACGAGGGCGTTGAGTCCTTCGCTGTTGGAGGGGTACGATCCTTTTTTCAAACGGTAGAGTTGAAGGGCTTTTTCGATGTTGCAGACTTGGGAGCGTGCGATCTCGATCTTGCTTTCTTCAAAGTAGCGGATCAAGCGGACACCTGCGAGGGTTCCGATCAATCCGATGATCACAACAACAACCATGATCTCGATCAAGGTCATCCCGCGCTGTGTGCGGCGTTTTTGGAGGTTTTGGGGTTGGGGCTTTGGCATGGGCATCGGTTTCATTCGAGGAGCGCTCCTTTCGGAAGGTTGGACTCGCACGGTGTGGCGAGGTTCGCCGAGGTCGGCATATCGGAGGACATAGGCCAAAGGGCTGAACGGTGTGGAGGATCAGCCTCGGATGGCGTATTTGAGAACAGGGACCAAATGGCCGATGTATGGGGCTGCTCATCCATGTGTGGGGATGGTCAGCCATGTGTGTTGTGGTCGATCATCCACGTATGGCGTTATTGAGCTGCATAATGGGCATCATGATACTCATGATGATAAAGCCGACGACAACGGCCATGGCGACGAGGATCAAAGGTTCGAGCAAAGAAGTGAGTTGTTGGACACGGGTTTCGACTTGGGATTCGTAGGCGACGGCGACGTGACCGAGCATCTCTTCGAGGTGTCCGCTGCGTTCGCCGATGGTGATCATATGCCCGACGATCGGGTCAAATTCGCCGCTGCGTTTGAGAGGGACAGCGAGGGATTCGCCTTCGCGGACGTTGTCACGGGCGTCTTCGATGACTTTGGCGAGGACGGTGTTTCCGACGATGGTCTTGACGATATCCATCGCGGCAAGCATCGGAACACCGGAGGAAAGCAAGGTGGCCATGGTACTGGCAAAGCGGGAAGTGGCGACCATGCGGACAAGGCCACCAAAGATCGGGACACGCAAGACAAATCGGTCATAAGCGGCGATGCCTTTATCGGTCTTGAGGTAGCGTCGTAAGGAGTAGATGCCAAAGCCGATCAAGGGAAAGACGATAAACCAGTACGAGCTCATCAGGTTGCTGACGGTGATCAGGGCTTGGGTGTAGACGGGGAGTGTGGCGTTGATATCTTCGAATAGCTTGGTGATCTTGGGGACGACGAAGGTCATCAGGATGATGACGATCAAGACGCCAACGCCCGACATGACGGCAGGATAGACGAGAGCGCCCGAGACTTGGCGGCGCAGAGCCATCTGTTTTTCGTTGAATTCGGCGAGGCGATAGAGGACTTTTTCGAGAGCGCCAGCGGATTCACCAGCGCGGACCATGTTGACATAGAGGTTATCGAAGGCAGCGGGATGTTCTCGCAAGGCTTCGGCGAGTGGGGTGCCTTCGTTGACGCGCTCTTTGATCTGGGAAAGGATGCGTTTGAATTTTTCGTTGTCGGTCTGATCGGTGAGTGCGGTCAGGCTTTCGACGAGGGGGATGCCTGCGTTGGTCAGGGTCGCAAGTTGCCGAGTGAAGAGGGCGATCTCTTGGAGGGTGACGCGCTGGAAATACTTGGCGAAGTCGATCTCTTTGTTGAGCAGGCCATCGGATTTTTTTTCATTGCCGACCAGCTTCTTTTTGTCGACGGTGCCCGCTTTGCTTTCGTAGAGGTCGGTAAGAAAGATGCCTTCTTTGCGCAAGAGGGTTTTGAGCATACGGGGGTTGTCGGCTTCTTTGACGCCCTTGACCGTCTTTCCTTGCTGATTCAGTCCTTTGTACTCATAAGCGGGCATAATCCAAACCTTTGTGATGGCGAGGAGATCGTTTTGTCGCCTTTGTGTGTGCGCAGGTCACGGGAGATCGGGTGGTTTTGAGATCAGTCGCGGTCTTCGGAGGTGACGCGGCTGATCTCTTCGATGCTGGTGATGCCTTGGAGAACTTTGCGAGCGCCGTCATCGCGGAGGGTGAGCATACCTTTTTGGACGGCGACTTGTTTGATGCGGCCGGAGGGTTCGCTGCGCATGACAAGAGAGCGGATATCGTCATCCATGAGCAAGAGTTCGTAGATGCCTGAACGACCGCGATATCCTTTGTGGTTACATTCAGAGCATCCGTTTTCTTTGGGCTGATAGACGGTGTGGTGAGCGAGATCTTGGGGTCGGATGCCGATCTGTGCAAGCTCCGAAGGAGTGGGGGTGTAAGGTTGTCGACAATGCTTGCAGAGTCGGCGCACGAGACGTTGAGCGAGGACACCGATGACAGCGGAGGAAACGAGGAAGGGTTCGATCTGCATATCGATCAGTCGGGTGAAGGCGGTGGCGGCGTCGTTGGTGTGGAGGGTGGTAAAGACCAAGTGTCCTGTGAGAGAGGCTTGGATGGCGATCTCGGCGGTTTCGCGGTCACGGGTTTCACCGATCAAGATGACATCGGGGTCTTGGCGCAAGAAGGCGCGTAGTCCTGTGGCGAAGGTGAGTCCGATCTTGCTGCTGACTTGCATCTGTCCGATGCCTTGGAGTTGGTATTCGACGGGATCTTCGACGGTGAGGATGTTTTTGTCGGGGGAGTTGATCTTGCTGAGCGCAGAATAGAGGGTGGTGGTTTTTCCTGAGCCGGTGGGGCCTGTGACGAGGATGATGCCGTGGCTGCGGTAGAGCAGGCGTTCAAAGCCTTCGCGCATATCTTCGGAGAAGCCGATCTGATCGAGGTCAAGGAGGACGTTGGATTTGTCGAGGAGTCGGAGGACAGCGCGTTCACCGTGTCCGGTGGGGATGGTGGAGACACGCAGGTCGATATCTTTGCCTGCGCTTTTGAGGCGGATGCGTCCGTCTTGAGGGAGGCGTTTTTCGGCGATATCGAGTTTTGCCATGATCTTGATACGGGCGGCGATATGGGCTTGTGCGCGTTTGGGGACGGAGGCGACTTCTTGGAGAACGCCATCGATGCGAAAGCGGACTTTGACTTCTTTTTCAAAGGGTTCGATATGGATATCGGAGGCTTTTTCTTTGATGGCGCGGTAGATCAGGGTGTTGACGAGGCGGATCACAGGGGCTTCGTCATCGGATGCGTCCAAGAGGTCCATCGCTTCGTCAAGATCGTCAAGTTCGTCTTTTTGTTTTCCGACGTCTTCGAGTTCTTCTTGAGCGCCGTCAAGTCCGAAGTTTCCACGTGCGATATCGTAGGCTTGGTTGATGACGTTGAGGAGTTTTTGTTTGGGGTAAAGCAGGGGGATGGGTTCGGCGTGGAAAAGAAGCTGGATCTGGTCGAAGGTTTCGAGGTCATAGGGGTCAGCGCAGGCGAGGGTGATACAGCCGTCTTCGAGTGAAAGAGGGAGGACACAGGCTTGTTTCGCGAAGGCGATGGAGATGCGTTCAAGTAGCGAAACGTCGATTTGTCGGGGATCGATGTGTGTGGCGTAGGGGATATCGAGTTGTTCGCTGCGAGCGATCAAGAGTTCTTCTTCGGAGACGGCTTTGAGGGAGATCAAGATATCTTCGAGAGGCTCGCCGCGTTCGAGGACGAGGGCTTCGGCTTGGGCGAGCTTTTCGGGGTCGAGCACTCCACGACGCACAAGGATCAGCTCGAAGGGGAGGTTGACGAGCGCGCCCATCGGAAGGGAAGACATCTGCGTGTGTTCGCCGAAAGAAGAGGGGGTTTGCGATGTCGAAGTCATGGGGGCTCCTTTGTAAGCAACGGAGAAAGATATCCACGAGTGCAGCAGCGTTAAGGGGCTGTGGTCTTGGGTGAAGAGTTTGCGTTGTTTTTCTTTTCGTTGTTGTCGTTTTGAGCGGGGGAGAGGCCTTTGTTTTGCATCTCTTTGGCATCGGCATCGGCTTGTTTGAGACGGGCATCGACGCGCTCAAAGATGCCGGGTACACGGTCTTCACGGACATAAGGTTTGACGTTTGCGCGGGTGTAGGCGTAAAACCGCTCAAGGAACTGTTGTCGTTCTTCCATTTTTTTGCGAAAGATCTCGCGGAAGTCGTGCATACTGGTGATGACGTAGGGGGTCATAAAGACGAGTAGATTGCGCTTTTCGACGACGCGGTTTTGGACGCGAAACAGCGCGCCAAGTAGCGGGATATCGCCGAGTACAGGGACTTTGGAAGAGCCGTTGGTGAGTTTGTCGCGGATCAGGCCACCGATGACGATGGTTTGTCGGTCTTTGGCGAGGACAACGGTTTTGATCTTGCGCTTTGCGGTGGTGGGTCCGAGTTCGGGGTCTTGGGCGGCGAGTTCGGTGAGTTCTTGTTCAAAGTCGATGCGGATGTAGGAACCTGCGTCGATCTGGGGTTTGAGTTTGAGTGTGAGAGCGACGTCTTGGCGTTGGATGTTTCGGATGGCTGGGACGCCAGCGACGCCACCTGTAAAGGTGGTTCCTGCGATGAAAGGGACGTTTTGGCCGACTTGGAGGGTGGCTTCTTCGTTGGCGGTGGTGAGGATGTGTGGGGTCGAGATCACGTCGACATCGCTGTTGCTTTGGAGGGCGCGTAGGAGGACGCTAAAAGAAGGGAGGCCGATGGCGCTATTGCCAAAGAGTCCGGCAGTTCCGGGGACTTGAGCGCCTTGGAGTCCAAAGGCAAGGCCGGTGAGGGCGGAGGGGTCGAGGACGAGGCTGTTTTGCCCGCCGAGTTGTGTACCGAGCAGGCCGACGGTGGGTTGGGCGGTATCGCCTGTGAGGTTGTTTCCGAGGCTAAAGGTCAGTCCGAGATCGCGACTTTTGTCGACGCTGACTTCGAGGATGACGATCTCGACGAAGACTTGTTTGCGAGCGATATCAAGTTGTTGGATGATGCGGCTAAGGCTTTCATAATCGCGGCGACTGGCAACGATCACAAGGGAGTTGGTGGCTTTGTCGGCGGTGATCTTGACTTCGCCTTCAAAGAGCTCGGAGGCTTTCTTTTGTCCGATAGAACGGCGGGGAGTGCGTGCGCGGTTGGCGGTGCCTTGGGTGAGTTGGGAGAGCGTTTGAGCGAGTTCGTCAGCGGTGGCGAACTTGAGGTTGTAGACGCGGATCTGTCCGTCGTCAGGGATGGCGATATCGAGGTCGTTGACGAGTTTGGTGACGCGCTTGAGTGCGCGGGGATTGCAGAGGACGATGATCTGGTTGGTGCGTTCGTCGGCGACGATCTTGGTGATGCGGTTGGGATCGCCAGAGTCGTCGGCGGAAGTTGCGGGAGAGACGGGGCTTGAGGGTCTGGGAGAGCGGATGGTTCGGACGATGCGAACGGGGCGGATGTGGGCGGGTTGAGCGCCGACTTGGAAGAGTTGTTGGACGCGAGAGGCGATCTCTTGGGCTTGGGCATAGCGGACTTGGAGGATGTAGAGTTGGTCTTTGGTGGCGGCTTGTTCGATATCAAGAGAGCGCAGTAGCGCAACAACACGCCGGATGTTGGGGCCGTAGTCGGTGATGATCAGAACGTTGCTTCCTTGGTAGGGGAAGACAGAGCCAGCGGTGACGAGTTGGCGGATCAGGCCGGAGATCTGGTTGGGATCGAGGAACTTGAGTCGATAAAGATAAGTGACCATCTCGTCGCGGGTGGGGACAGATCGGAGGTTTTCGTTGGTGATGGTGGTGATGGGGCTTTGTCGGGCGGTGGTGTCGGGGATGATCTTCCAGAAGCGGCCTACACGCAGGGCGATCATTTGATTTTCGCGCAGGGCGGTAAAGAAGGCTCGGTAGGCATCGCTGAGAGGGACCTTGGATGGGGAGATGATGTGGAGCGGGCGGCCTCGGACTCTGTCGCTGACGATAAAGTTTTGGCAGGTTTGTTTGGCGATCAGTTTCACGACATCAAGAACAGAACCGGCCTTTAAGTTGAATGCGACTGGGTGTTTCCATTTGGGTTTTAGGCAGTTGTCGTCGCTGGTTACGCGGGTGGTTCCGGCGTTGTCGTTGCCGCCGAAGAGCGGAGAGGGGGCAGGTCCACCGAGGCGGAGGTTGCCGGGGCGAAAGCGGCGAGGGCGGCGGGGCTTGCGTTGTGCAACGCGGTATCGGCGAGGTGTGAGCGCAGAGCGATATCGTTGTGTGAGGGGGGGGTTGCGTGGAGTGTTGGTAGAGCGTGGGTGAGGCAAGGGAGCGCCGAGGGCCGAGGGAGAGCCGATCCCTGATAAGCCGACGGAGAGGCAAAAGGACACCGCGATCCAACGGGTGAAGGGGCGAGTGAAAAGTTGAGGGAGAACACGAGCGATAAACATCCGATCTCTCTTTTCTCGGGGTTGGTGTCTTCTCGGCAAAGGGGCTTATTCTTTGATCTCGTAGCGCATATCCACGACTTTTCCGCCGCGTTGGACGGAGACGTTCAACGAGGAAGCGGACATCAGGTTGCTGTAGGCTTCGAGGGCTTTTTGGGGGCTGTTGAACTGGTAGCCGTTGATCTGGCGGATCACGTCGTCGTTCTTGATACCGATCTTTTCGTAGAGTGATCCGGGTCGGATGCTGTAAATGCGAAAGCCAACGGGCTGTCCTTTTTCAAAGAACGGAACGATCGCGGCTTTGGAGGCGAGGAGGTCGAGTCGTTCGGTGACTTTGGAGATAAAGTCGCGGGGGATCTGGTAGCGGCCATTTTCGACTTGTCGGACTTTGCTGGTGTCAAAGTCGGTATCGCGGAGTTTTCGGTATGTATTGTAGTAGTTGTCTTGGTAGTTGTTGCCGAGCTGTCCGGCTTTTTTACCGATTTCGATAAATTCGAGTCGGCCTGAGCCGCGATCGACTTTGAGGAAGCGCGGTTCGATCTTGCAGATGCGGATGCCTTTGTAGACCTCGTCCGTTCGGACGACGATCACTTGTCGATCGATCGCGTCGTAGAGGGCGGCGACGCTGAGTGTTGGATCTGTTGCGGCGACGGTGCCTTTGAGTTCGAGAGGAAGGGTTTTGGATTCGCGGTATCCGCCAGCGGGACAGGTCGCTGTTTTGGGATCGTTGGGTTTTTCTTTCATTTTGTCTGGTTCTTGGCGTGGGGGGGGCGGTTGGAGGGGGGCTTGGTTGGGATCGAACAGGTTGGCTTGGTTGAGGACGGCGAATTGGGCGGTCTTCTTTTGAAGAGGCGACTCCATCGGGCCGTCGGAGACGACGATGTAAGGGATGGCAGGGGGAAGGGAGGCGCGTACGGCTTGGCTGACGGTCGCAGCGAGAAAGTAGCTGCTGCTCAAGACAAAGAGCAGCTTAAAGCTCCAAAAGTGTGTCTTAAACAACAGTTCAAACATCTTTCACCTCGGACGGTAGGGGAGATTCGGCGAACAAGCCTCTCACTTGAGAGCAGCGAAGGGACAATGCCTTCGGCTTGGCTGCTTTTTGGGAAGGCCGCGCACCAAGCAAGAAAACGGCGTCTGGCAAAAAGCAAGCCAATCACAAGATACAAGTGATTTTTGTTGTGTGTTCCAGAGAGAGAAAGCGAGGCGTGGTGGTGATGTGGAGGCCACAGCGCTGGCGCGGTCTGTTTTCTGGAGGGCGCGGCGTAGCATAGGATGCCTTGGGGCGGGATGCAAATGTTTGACATCTTGTCAACGTGGTGGGGAGGGCTATGGCAAAGAAGCATCTGGAGCGTCGTTGGGGTGGATGGGCCGTTCGGTGCCTTCGGAACCGTCGATTGGTAGGGGTTTTTCGTCTTCGGTTTTTTCATCTTCGGGTTTTTTGTCGCTCTCTTTGTCGCCGTCTTGAAAGGCTTCAATCTTGCGATAGATGGTGCGGGTGGCGACGCCAAGGAGTTGGGCGGTGAGTTTTTTGTCGCCCTCAGTGCGGCGGAGAGTTTCGCTGATGACGTGGCGTTCGATCTCATCGAGCGGAGTCCCAAAGGGGATAATAAAGTAGTTCCCATCGGTGTTGGTTTGATGGACTTCGGGCGGGAGATCGGAGGGTTTGATGTGTGTGCTGGGAGCGAGGACGACAGCGCGTTCGATCACATTTTCGAGTTGGCGGACGTTGCCGGGCCAAGCGTATTGCTTGAGGATCTCGATGGTTTCTTTTTCGAGATGCAAAAGGGGCTTGCGGTTTTTTTGGGCGTATTTGTCGAGGAAATGTTGAGCGAGCAGGGGGATATCGTCGGGGCGTTCGCGCAGAGGGGGGATATGGATCTCGATCACATGGAGTCGATAGTAGAGGTCTTCGCGAAAACGGCCTTGTTTGACTTCTTGGCGGAGGTTTTTGTTGGTTGCGGCGATCAGGCGGATATCGATGGGGGTGGAGAGTGTACCGCCGAGCCGCTCAATCCGACGGCTTTGGAGGACACGCAGAAGCTTAACTTGTACGCTGGGCACGATCTCGCCGATCTCATCGAGGAAAAGGGTTCCTGCGTGGGCCAGCTCAAATCGACCGGGCTTTGCGTTGTTTGCGCCCGTGAATGCGCCTTTTTCGTAGCCAAAGAGTTCGCTATCAAGGAGGGTTTCAGGAAAGGCCGCGCAGTTGAGGGCGATGAACTTTTGATGGCCTCGGTGACTCAGGCGATGGATCTCGCGGGCGATGAGTTCTTTTCCTGTGCCGGACTCGCCTTGGATCAAGACGGTTGCGTCGGTGGGAGCGGCTTGTTTGACGATATCCATCGTGCGTCGGAGGGCTGGGCTTTGGCCGACGATCAAGGGGGTTTCTTCGATATCTTGGAGGCGTTGTCGGAGATGTTGGTTTTCTTGGAGCAAAGAGGAGCGGTCAAGGGCTTTTTCGACGAGTTTGAGGATATCGCGGCGTTTGAGTGGTTTGGTGATAAAGTCGTACGCGCCTTGTTTGATCGCTTCGACAGCGCGCTCGATGCTGCCGTAGGCGGTCATGGTGATAACTTCGGTGTGTGTGGAGATAGCTTTGATCGCTTTGAGCAAGGATAGCCCGTCCATTTGGGGCATCATGATATCGCACAACACCACATCGATCGGATGTTGGCGAACGAGATCCAAGCCTTCTCTCCCGTTTGCTGCGGTGAGTACGTTGTAGCCTTCGCGTTGAAAGATACGGCTCAACGATTCGACGTTTCCGGGTTCGTCATCGACGATTAGGACGGTGTAGCTGTGTGCGTTTTGCAAGGGGTCCTCGCGATTGTTTTTGGAGAGATTTGCGCTTTTTCTCAGAGATCAGGCATCCTAAGGATGGATCGTGCTTGACAAGCACGGTGGAAAGACCGAAAACCACAAGATCGACGCTGTTTCCCGTTTTGATCTTTTCATCTGATCGGGCAAACCCGATCCATTGAGGCTCCGATGTCCAAACAGAAAGGCCAATCGAACAAGCGACTTAGCTGTTCGTTTTGTCACAAGAACCAACATGAAGTACGAAAGCTGATCGCTGGACCCAACGTATACATCTGCGATGAGTGTGTGCAACTGTGCAACGACATCATCGCCAACGCATTTGACCCCGAAGAAGCACGCCCGTCACTGGATATCCCCAAGCCGATCGAGATCAAAGAATTTTTGGATCAGTACGTCATTGGTCAAGATCTTGCGAAAAAAGTCCTGTCTGTCGCGGTGTATAACCATTACAAGCGGGTCGAATGCCGGCCTCGTACGGGGGAAGTCGAACTTCAAAAGTCGAATATCTTGTTGGTGGGACCGACAGGTTCAGGGAAAACGTTGCTTGCACAAAGCCTCGCACGTTTTCTGGACGTGCCTTTTGCGATGGCCGATGCAACGACCTTGACCGAGGCCGGTTATGTCGGCGAAGACGTCGAGAATGTGTTGGTGAGCCTATTACAAGCCTCGGATTACAAGCTGGAGCGAGCCGAGCGAGGCATCGTATACATCGACGAGATCGACAAGATCGCTCGAAAAAGTGAATCCGCTTCGATCACTCGCGATGTTTCTGGCGAAGGCGTTCAACAAGCCTTGTTGCGGATGCTGGAGGGGACGGTTGCCAATGTCCCCGCCAAAGGGGGCCGCAAACATCCCCACCAAGAGTTTATCCAGCTCGACACCACGAATATCTTGTTTGTGGTGGGCGGAGCTTTTCACGGCATCGAGAAGATGATCGAAAAGCGGATCGCAGGAAGTCAGATCGGATTCCATGCGACTGTCCGTAGCAAGAAAGACTTTCGACTGGGTGAGCTTCTGCATCAAAGCGAACCCGAGGACCTAATTAAGTTTGGTTTGATCCCCGAGTTTGTTGGACGCTTGCCTGTGGTGGCCACGATGGATGATCTCGACGAAGCCTCTTTGCTTCGTATCCTCAAAGAGCCTAAAAATGCGCTGGTTCGGCAGTACGAAAAACTCTTTATGATGGAAGGCGTCGCGCTACACTTCACCGAAGAAGCGCTCAAGGCGATCGCCAAAAAATGCATGGAACGCCAAAGCGGCGCACGCGGCTTGCGCGCCATCATGGAATCCGTCATGCTCGACGTGATGTACGATCTCCCCTCCCTTGAAGGCGTCAAAGAGTGCATCATCGACGCCGACGTCGTTCTCCATAGCGCCCCACCCACCATGATCTACAAAGAACACAAAAAATCCGCTTGAACGTTGCCGAACGCTTTGCTCTGTGGGAGAGCTTTGCTCTGTGAAAGAGCCTTGCTCTCCCCCTCGCGGCAGCAGCGAGGCTTTGCGATTTTTTGGATCTTGGGTAAAAAGGTGGGAGAACGCAGAAGAAACGGAGGTGGGAGTGGCGCGGTGGGGAAAAACCCCCGTGTTCGCGGTGCTTCAAGCGACAGAGCTTTTCGGGTGAAAAACGTTGTTCTCTTCGCCGATACGGGGTCAAGGGGGCTGGGACCCCTTGCGGGGTATGGGGCAGCGCCCCATCAGAGCGATGGTGGCCTATCCGAGCGATGATAGCGCACCATCCGAACGGGGTAGGGCTTGATCCAATCGAGCGATCGCGTTTGAGAGGATTAACGCTTGGAGTACTGGAAGCGTTTGCGGGCTGCGGGGCGACCGTATTTTTTACGTTCTTTGACGCGGGCATCGCGGGTGAGGAGTCCAGCGCGTTTGAGGGCGAGGCGGATCGGGCCGCTGTTGACGTTGCCGGCTTCGTCGAGCTTGCCGTATTGGGGATTTTTGGCGAGTTCGAAACGGGCCAAAGCACGTGCGATGCCGTGACGGATGGCACCTGCTTGACCGCTGTGACCGCCGCCGCTGACGTTGACGAACACATCGAATTGTTCGAGCATTTTGGCGGCTTCAAAGGGTTGTTGCACGATCATACGGAGGGTTTGACGGCCAAAGTACTCGTCGAGTGGGGTGTAGCGGAAGGCTTTTTTGCCGGTGCGAGCGGTGCGGGGGACGCCGAATTCGCCCTCTTGGAGTTTGGGGGAGAAGATGGCTTTTTCTTCGACGGTTTCGCCGCTACGGGGATCGGTGTAAGAGACAGTAAGATCGGCGCTTTTGGGCATGACGCGCCATTTGCGGATATGGATCTTGCCCGAGCCGGGGACAAGGATCACGCGAGCCACGGAGGTTTTGCGTTTTCCGGTGGCTTGCCAACGCTCGCCTTTTACGATCATCATGACGGTGTACTCCTATTAGCCTTTGATTTCAAGATTTTGAGGTTGTTGCGCTTGGTGAGGATGCTCGGGGCCGGTATAGACTTTGAGTTTGCGGATCATCTGGCGCCCGATCGAGTTTTTGGGGAGCATCCCTTTGATGGCGAGGAGGAGCACGTCTTCGGGTTTGGTTTCGAGCATTTGGCGTGCGGTGCGTGTGCGGAGTCCACCCGGGCGACCCGTGTGTTTGCGGTACAGTTTGCGGTCGAGTTTGCGGCCCGTCAGTTTGAGGTGTTCGACGTTGATCACGACGACAAAGTCGCCGCAGTCGATAAAGGGAGTGAACTCGGGTTTATTTTTGCCCCGTAGGACAGAAGCGATATGAGCGGCGGCGCGTCCGAGGACTTGGTCTTTCATATCGACGACATACCACTTGCGCTCTTGTTGCGCGTTTTGTTCGTTCGGCATAAACGTTTTCATGTTAAAAACCTGTGTTCTTGTGCTTGTCTGCGCCAAATTTTCGAGGTTCGTTCGCCGCGAAGGACGGACGTTACCCAAAAGGAATCGGTTGTAGGACAGGCATTTGGCTAAGGGATAGAGAAAAGAGGCTTCCGTCCTTTGGGTCAGGAAGGGTGCGAAAACAGAACGTGATCTTGTTTGAACCGAGCGAGAGAGGTCACCAGCGTCTCAAAGTGGTGTAACGGGGCTTCGAGGCGGGATCGATTCGATCTCGCGAGCGTTGCTTTGGGGGGAGGTGATCGCGTTGGCGGTGAAAAGGCTCGCCAAACACCTGTTTTCAAAGCGAGGGAAGGTTCTAACCGAAAGCATCGATCTTGTCAAGACGATTTGCGAAGTTATTGCAGTTTATGGACAAAGATCGCGTAAAGGATGATAAAAACGCTCAGAGATCCGAGCCAAAGCATCAAGAAACCGGTGGGGTCTTTACGTGGCGCGGTGGTGGTGGTTTGATGGGCGTCCGTTTTTTTGGGGGTGCTACTCAAGGCGAGACTCCTTTGTGGTACGTTTGTGCGTTGTGCGTGTCAGCGGGTATGGCAAAGACGCGCTTGGACAAAGATGGGAGATCATGTGTTTTTGGTTCGTCTTGTCAAGTGTGGTGTTGTTTTTTGGCAGGTGTGGTGGGGTGTGGCGTGGGTGTGGCTTGTTGGTGCGGGCTGTGTTCCGCGAGTACGCTTGCCCGAGCCTAGGCCCTTTGTGGAAGATCGAAATAGCGGCGATGCGGCGTATCGTGCGTTGTTGTCGCGTGGTTATGCGCAGGCTCAAGCGGAGGCTTGGGAGCAGGTTGCGGCGTGTTGGGATGTTCGTGGAGCGTGGGGAAAGTTGTTGTACCAAGTGGAGTTGATATCGGGGCAGATCCCGCGTTGTCGTTTGGTGCGGATGACGTTGCATTATCAAGAGCACCGTCCGACGGCGAGTTGGAGGCGGTTGTTTGCGTTGCAACGCGATCGCTTGTTTACGGCGCAAGATGCGTACACTTTTTCGGCGCAAGTCGCACAAGAGCGAAAGGTCTTGCGTCGGCAGTGCGCAGAGGCGTGTCCGTTTGCTTTGCCTGCCTACATCGGAGCGTATCGAGGGCCGATGATGTGGCTGATGACGCGAGAACAATCCGAGCTACCGCCCGATACTCGCACTCCCCCACTGCCGCGCAGCGTACCACCGCAGCGCAGCGCACCACCGCAGCGCAGCGTACCACCGCAGCGCAGCGTACCGCCACCGCGTGATCTGCCCACCACTCGGCAGGTTCGGCCTTCGCCGTAAACAACCAAGAGGATCGTGATGTGAAAGATCAAAACAAACGAAACAAGCCAAGGAAGCGGGATTCTCACACGGGTATCACGGCACTTGCGCAAGGCGGAGGGCATCGGCACTCGAAAGAGGTCGAGGCGTTTTCTTCGCAGACGAGCGCACAGGGGCAGGCTGCTGTGGTCGGCGAGAGAGTGATGACGTCGGTCGGTGAGGCCCACGTCGCGCAGGTCGAGGGCCATCTTGTGTTGGACCCGAAAGAACACGGTGGGGGGGATATCCATCCGTTGAATGATCCGCAGGACGTGCGGTTTTATGGGATCGCCTATTGTTCGGCTTGGATAGAGGAGCGGGCATTTGAGGACGAAGGAGCTTTTTTTGCGTGGAAGCAAGAACTGAGCAAGCGTGCGCCGAGCGAAGAGGTGATCTTTTGGTTTAACATCAACGACAACATGGACAAGGAGATGCTTGCGCGTGTGCAGCGGCGTTTTGATCTGCATCCTTTGGTACGCGAAGATATCTCGGATGTGCGCCAACGCCCGAAGTTCGAGGAGTACGAGCAAAGCTTATATATCTTGTTGAAGATGTTGACGTACAGCGAAACGAAAGAGGCGATGGAACGCGAGCAGATCAGCATCTTTTGGGGGCGGGATTGGGTGTTGACGATCCAAGAGCGCGAGGGGGATGTGTTTCAGCATCTGCGCCGCCGTTTGCGCGAAGGGATCGGGCTTTTGCGCAAAAAAGGCTCGGATTATCTGGTGTACGGTTTGTTTAGTGCGATCTTGGATCAGTACTTTGTGGTCTTGGATCGTTTGAACGATCGGATCGAAGAGTTGGAAGATGCGTTGTTGGAACAGACGGGGCATCGGGAGCTTTTAGAAGATCTGTATCTGTTGCGCCGCCAGTTGATGCGTGTTCGCAAGGCGGTGTGGCCGGTGCGTGAGATCGTGCGCGGGATGCAGGAGTGCGAGAGTCCCATCATCCAAGAAGCGATGTCTGCGTATCTGCGGAATCTCTTGGATGAGTCGATGCAGATTGGGGATATGGTCGAAAACGCTCGTGAATTGGCAGCGAGCTTAATGGATCTGCACTTGTCTACGGTGAATGCGCGGATGGGAGTGGCGATGCGTTGGTTGGCGATGGTGTCGTTGACCTTCGTTCCGCTGAATTTGATCGCGGCGATCTATGGGATGAACTTTAAGTATATGCCTGAGTTGCAGTGGAGATACGGATATTTTGGGATCTTGGGTTTGATGGTGTTCATCGCGTCGGGTTTGACGTGGTTGTTTTATTCGAGGGGGTGGTTTCGCTCTTGAAGCAGGTATGGGCGTTGTCGAGCGTGCGTTGGTGGCGAGACGTGGCGGGTGGACGTGTCGAGATCGTCTTGAGCGAATGGGGCGGAGAAGCCTTGGAAGAGGAGGACGTGATCTCTTTGAGGGAAGGCATGATCTTGTGTGGAGGACCGATCCCTTCGGAAGAATCGACATCGTATGGGTTGATCTACGATGGCCGAGAGGCTCCGTTGGCGATCGCATCGGTGCAATTGCAGGAGCAGCGTGATTATGTGCTGGAGGTCTTGTGGGAGGGGGAGGGCGAGGCTCCGCAGTTTGCGTGTTTTCCGCAGTTTTCGTCTGCGGTCTTTCATGCGCATCGGACTCGTCGCAAGGGCGTGATCGCGGGGGGAAAGTTGAACTTTCGGGATTATGTGGGAGGGGCTTGGTTTGAGGTGGATTGGGGCGGTCGGGCGATGTGGCGGGAATCGGTCGAGGTGCGCTCGAAAAAGTTGGATTATTTGCAGGAGTATGTGGTGTTGATGGAGGACTTGGCTGCACAGGCAACAGCGCTGTTGTTTCAAGTCAAAAGCCCCGTGTATGCGGTCTTTCAACAAGCCCGTGCGGGTCGTGCGCGGGCGGGCTTAGAACACTTTTTGTTGCTGCGCCATGTGTTGCTCGATCCTTCGATGGATGCGGCTTTTTGGGAGATCGCGCAATCGCCCATCCAAGCCCTTCGCCAAGAACAGCGTTGGCGACCTACTGCACAGGTCTCTTCAATCGATCCGCGCTCTTGGTTGCGAGGGTTGCACAAAGGTGGCGTGTATCGGTCTTTTCCAGAGAATGCGGCGACGGGCGCTAACGATCGATGCCTCGAACCTCGCCGAAAACTGGGGCATCACGGAACATCGGAGCGTCACGATATCTTGCCGACTCAAGTCGTGCCGGCGCGGTTGCCTGTTTGGGCCAAGACGTGGACTTCGGATACCTCGGAAAACCGCTTTGTGTTGTGGCTGCTCGATTCGTTGTCGCGGATATTGGAGGAGATGAGACAGGTGTTTCGTCGGGCTGGGGAAGTCGGTTATGTGGGGGAGTTGGAGCGGTTGGGTCGTTTGTGTGAAGTGTGGCGTACGCGATTGCCCTTTGCAGGGGAGGTTCCGTCGGAGTGGCCGCGTGTGTTTCCATTTGCGCATCTGCGGGGGCGGGCAGGTTATCGCGAGGTGCTGGCTTGTTCGGAGCGGATGTCTTCGATCTTGCAGCTTTCATGGGAAGAGGGGGCGCAAGCGATCGCAGGGCCGCTGCGGGATATGGCGAAACTTTACGAATACTGGGCTTTTTTTGAGATATGGCGGGCATTGAACAAGATCGCAACGCCGACGGGACCTGTGTTTCCACAGACGGTCGAGGAATCACAGGGGCTTGTGTTGCGGCTCAAGCGCGGCGCGGACAGTGCGCTGCATTTTGTCTCTGGGGACTTGGTGTTGGTGTTGTACTACCAACTGCGTTTTGAGGTGGGAGGCGGGATCTTACAATCATACTCTGTGCCGATGACACCCGACTTTTCGATCGTGTTGCGGCGGAAAGAACAGGTGTTGGGCGTTTTGTGTTTTGATGCAAAGTATCGGCCTGAAGGGTCGCTCGAAAAGATGCACGCCTATCGGGACGCGTTGCGGGGTGCGTTGGGGGTTTATTTGCTGTACCCGGGAGATCCCCAAGAACCTGTGATCTTTACGCAAGATCCGAATCGTCCGCTGTTGGGGGTTGGCGCATTCCCCTTGCGTCCGCAACCCTCGGCTCGCCAATGGCTTCCTGCCTTTTTGTCGGTGATCTTGGAACAAGTTTAGGCGTTGCAAGGGGATGAGCGTGGCTTGGATTGACAGATTTGATTTTTCGCTTGTATGTACATCGTACCATCCGAGAGATAGGCAGGTTTGGTTTTGTCCTGCGAGGCTTGACCTGTTGCTTGGAGCTTGGCAGGCAGAGCGCTGTCGCCCGTGATGCAGGCCAAGGGGCTTGACCCGTTGAGCGGAGCTTGGGAGGCGTTGGATGATCAAATGGTTCGCGCTATTGGGATGTTCGGTGATCGCCTTTGCGTTGTTGGGGGGGGCTTATGCGTATTGGCGGGCCAATCCACCGCTGCCCGTCGAGGCCGAACGCTACAAGAAGGTGAGTTTGTTTGTGCCGCCCAACCCGCCTTCTTCCGCCGAGATGGAAGAGTACCTTCGACAGAGCGGTGATATGGAGATGCGCAATATGCGCAACCTCGATCACATCCGCACCAAGATCCAATCGGGGCGTTGGCCTGCTGAGATGGAGTTGTTGTCGTGGGTTCAAGCCACCGATCTAGATCTCAAACGCTTTGAAGCGGCCTTGCGTTCGAAGGGCTGTTTTCCGCAAGAAAAAACCACACGCAGCGCGAGCGAACAGGGCGATACGCGGCGTTTTCGGTACTCGCGCTTTGTCTGGGGGGTCGAGTTGATCACGTACCAATCGTTGCTGTTTTTTCGGCGTGGTGCGGCTCCAGAGGCGATCAAACGGCTGGAGATGTTGCACGAGAACTTGTTGCGCTACGAGATGGCGTGTGGGGCTTCGCTGTTGGTGGTCAATGTGATCTCGGCTTCTGTACAGGTGTTTTTGGATGGCGTGCTGTTTTCGCTGCGGGCTGATGGACTGACGCAAGAAGAGCATGGGCGTCTGTTGGATATCTTGTTTGCGTGGGCGACGCGCCCGCCGTTGTCTTTTGCGATGGCGCTGCGTCAAGAAGCCCATCAGGCCAAGAAGATCATCGATCTCTTTCGCCAACAGATCAAAAACAAGATCCAACAAGCACAGCACGACGAGCAGGCGATCCCGAAAGAGGTCGGCGATGAATTTATGGATCAAATCCATGTCATTGATTTTGCCCAAACCAAGGACTTGATCGAACAAAAGTATCGTTGCTTGGTCGCCAAAGTCGAGCAACCTTTGTCGCCTGATACCTTTCAACCTTGTCCTGTCGAGCGTTATCTCCGTCGGCTGCGCAAGAAAAAGAAAGGGGAGATGTTGCTGATGTTGCGCCGCAACGTCGTGGGGCATTTTTTGCTGGCGCAGATGACGCCACGTTATCGGACGTATCTGTTGAACTGGTATGCGTCGAGATGTCGGGCCGCAGCGCATCTGGCGTTGTGGTATCGGTCTTTGAGAGCGCAGGACAAAAAGCTCGCTCCTTCGCGTTATTTGTTTGAGCCAGAGAATCCTTACACGCGGGAGCCTTTTGGCGCTTCGCTGGAACAGGTGTGCGCCTTGCCTTTGTGGATCGCGCAGGTGTATCCACAGGCCGAAGGGATCGCCGAGCGCAGCCGCCCACCGCTACCTGCGCGATTAAAGCGCGTCGAATAGAAGGGGCTTGGCGACGATGTTCTCTCTTGTGGGGGTTGGGCGCTGGTCTTGGCTGTGTTAGGGTCGCCTTCTTTGTTTGTGTGCATGGGCTACACGATTATACGAGATCCGCCTGTTGTGTGATCGTAAAGATGTAGGGGCCGACCCCTGTGTCTGCCCAAGAATAGGGCGTCTACATACTCTCCTTTGTGTACACATTACTCGGAGATTGTATAACGCGTTCATTTGGAAAAAGGAGCTTTGGATGTTTGGCTACACACGGTGGTTGATCGGTCTGATCGGTTTGGGGGGCGGTTGGTTTGGGGCCGCCGCAACAGTTCACGCGGATGAGTTGAGTTTGCGTATCAAAGTCCCTTCGGGCATCTCGGATCGGGGTGGGATGCAAAAATTACTCACCAAGGAGTTGCGCAAAAACTTGCTTGAGCAGGGGTTTGTGATCCGACCAAGCGCCAAGTTTTTGTTGGCGATTACCGCTGATGTCGAAGAATCGGGCGGAGAAAGCGACCCACCTTCGTGTGTGGTTGCCTTGCGCTTGCAGATGGTGTTGATGCCCCAAAATCGAGAAGTGTTTACAGCCTCTGCCAACGGGCGTTCGGGCTTTAATCGCCCCACCCCGATGGATCGCGCAAAACGCATGACTTTGCGTACACAATCCACCGCTTACGCTGCGCGCTCTTTGATCAAGCCCTTGCGCGGTTATATGGAACAAGTCAAAGAAAAGATGAGTAGTCTTGAAAAAGGCCAAGTCCTCGGTCGTGCCTTGGGTAAACCCGGACGGCGCTCGGCAGGTGGCACAGGCAGCGCCTCCGCAACCCCCGCACGGCCCGGAAAGCCCTTGCCGGGACGTCCACCCCTCCGAAAGCTCCTCCCTGCCGGCATGGACAACGACGGCAACAAACCTCCCCTCGCGATCGATTCTGAACCCTCCAAGCCTTGAGCTTCTTTGGTTAGGGCTTTGCGGGGGCGGATTTTCTCGGCGGGGCAGGCTTTGTGGCGAAGGGGAAGGGCAGTTCAAAAGCTTTCTTTTCGGTGACTTTTTTGCGGAGAAGGCTGATGCGTTGGATCAGCAGGCTCGGCGAAACAACGGCGATGTTGATATTGCCCGAGTCTTCGCCATCTGCGCCATTAAACACACCATCGTCGTTGCCTGTCGCCACGATCCCGCGCATGAGTTGCATCGCATCCATCCGCAGGGTCAGCCCTTTGAGGGGCTTTTCTTGGCCCGTTTGTACATCGATCTGGAGCACTTCGTCGGGATTGGCGCTGTAAAGTGTGCCGCTGACTTGGCTGTAGCCGCTGAAACGCTTGAGGATATAAGCGTACCGCTGGCCTTGTTGTTTGGCTTGTTCGAGCAGTTGTTTGCGCAACACGCTCAAGGGAAAGGCGCGCTTGCTTTTGACAAAGGTGGTTCCGGGGCGGCTAATCGGTTGTTCACCAAAGGCGGCGCGTCCATGCCCGTTCGAGCGCTTGCGATCCTTGTAGGGTTTTCGGGACATATAGAGCTCTTTGAGTACGCCGTCTTGGATCATCGTAAGAGGGCGCGCCTTTACCCACTCGTCGTCGTAGAGATAGTGGCTGTTGAGGGGGGTTTTTCCCCAGTAGGTCTGTGTGGGATCGTCGATCACGCTCAAAAATGACGGGATGATCGGCTTACCCAGTTTCTTTTCAAAAAATCGCGCATCATTCGGTCGCAAGAATCGGCCTGTTGAAAGCCGCGCCATCAAGATATCGAAAAACATCGCGCCACTCAACATCGGGTCCACGATCGCTGGGCCTTCGTCTGGATCGCCTTCTTCGCTTTGAACGCGGCGCTTGAGTTCTGCCAAGATCTCGTCGTAGGTGGCTTGAAGCTGCTGTTCTGTCGGTAGCTCCGCCTCGGTGCGCACAAAGCCGTTGCGCGAAGCGGTGAAGTATTCGTTGTTTTTGCCCAGATACGCCAGTGATATCGACCACAAAAGGCCGTAGTGACGCAGCAACACACGCGAGCCATCGTTGCCCACGCCCAACAGAACGTTGTCTTCTCCGTCGATATGTACTTTGCTTTCGATCACACGGGGGTTTTGGCGCTGCGATCCCGAGATGCGGCGCACGATGCCTTTCCATTTCTTTTTGTCGAATTGCAGCAGCGGATCGAGCGGCGCTTCGTAGCGTGTCGGCGGCTCTTTGGTCAAGTCGCCCGCTTTGTCGAGTTGTTTGGGCTTGATGCTTCGGACGTAGCGTTTGCGCCAATAACGTGCGGTCGATACGCGGTAGGCGTGATCGGTTTGTTGCCACAGCAGCTTTTTCAGATTTGGGGCCGATGTATCCGTAAAGATCACATCACCCGAAGGCAGCAGCGTTCGGGTAATGCTCCAATCATATCCGTCCGAACCCGTCTGATCGAAGGCGTGATCGCCCACACGCATCTCTACACGCACTTGATGCGAAGGCTTGTTTCGGTTGTCGGCTGTGTTGGTCAGCACGCCCTCCGCTGCATGGATCACCAAACCCCGACGCTGAAGCATCCGATAACGCAGCGAGTACACTTTGGGGATCGCCCGCTTCGCGAAAAACCCCATGTAGCGCTTTTGTTCGCTCTCCATCAGATCCAACAGTTGCTTGGTTTGGGCTTTTCGTTGTGCAAGATCAACGTATGGCTTCGGCTTTTTGGCCTTGGATGCGGCCTTGGGGGTCTCTGCCTTCGGGGCGGCTCGGTGGCTCGGGCGGGAAGCGGGGGTGGCTTGCGTGGGTTGGCTGATCAGCACACCAGCCAAGCCGAGAAGCAGAAAAACACTGCGCGCTGCGCTCTTGCGTCGCTTCAACATGCGGACTCCTGTCGATTGTGGGTCTTGTCGTCGCATTGATCCTAGGAAAAGGCCGATATCGCGGGAAACCATAAGCAGACATCTTTTCGGCTTGCGTTTGCAGAGTCCTACGCAGCGCCTCCGATGTCAAGGTGGGGGTGATGCCGCCTCAGAAGGGCGACAGACACGGCTTTTGCGAACTCCTCAGGTGTCAAGACGGATGTGATACGATATCCAGTTGATGTGTGATCGCGATGTTGATGCGATCCGCTGTAATTGCCCTATTGGGGGGCAGCCACAGGGGGCTGCATTTGAGGGCAGCCACAGGGGGCTGCCCCTACGTTTTATGACCGCGCTGTGGGCGGATTTCGTATCACTTCGGCGTATAAACGCAGGTCTTGGCGTTGATCATGACCTGATATTCGGCCTGACAGGTGATTACTGCACCTTCGTCAGCGCGGCGGATGCACAACAGCTTGGCGTCTTGATCGGGGTTTCCGTTCCCCGCCGGTACTTGATCGCAACACTCGCGCAACGCCACGCAACATTGGCTGTTGTCCGAACCTGCATCCGCTTCGGGGTTGCTTGGTACAGGCCGACAACGCGGATCATACGGGTCTTGGCAGCCCATCGACACCCAACAGCCCACAAACACACTCCATAAACCCCAAAAGATCATCCCGCGCAGCGCTCCAAACTTACGCATCAAAAACCTCCATCGCTTGTCGTGCAGCATCCTGTTGATTCTGTACACACAAGCACCTCAAACGCACGGACTTTTTTCGGGACTGTTGCCTCTTGTGATCGCAAAGACCTATGATGCCGCGACACGCGGCCCAAAAGGGCCATCTTGAGTTTAGAAAAGAAAGGTACACGATCTTGAGTGCCACAAAAACCTCCGTTCCATCGAGTCGAAACGCAGTCCACCTGAGCGTTGTCTCCGCAGATACCGACCCTTCCACTCACTCGCACGAAAGCGAAGATGCGCCCCTTGATCTGCGCGAACTCGTCGATGCTTTGTGGGTCGCAGATCGCTGCACCCAAAGCCCTCTTCCTTACACCCATCCTGCCGTGCGCGGTGTCGCTTTGCCTTCCCGACAAGCCGTCTTTGAGATGATGGATCTGATGCTCGCCGTGTTTTTCCCCGGCCACTTTGGGCGCTCTGATCTGTCCGAGTCGACCATGCCTTTTTATCTTGGCTCCACCCTCGATCGCCTGCTCCAGCTTTTACAAGAACAGATGAAACGCGGCTTGTACTTTGTGTGTTCCCACCACGACCAAGAAACCTTGTGCGCTTGTGACGGCAAAGCCGAACACTTGACACGGCGTTTTGCTCGCCAACTCCCCACCATCCGACGCTTTCTTTGCTCTGATGTCCACGCTGCCTACATCGGCGATCCTGCCGCCTTGTCCAGCGATGAAGTGATCTTCTGTTATCCCGGACTCTTCGCCATCGCACACCAACGTGTCGCACACCAATTCTACCAAATGGGCGTCCCCATCTTGCCCCGCATGATCACCGAACGCGCACACTCCCTGACAGGGATCGATATCCATCCCGGGGCCTCCATCGCCGAAGGGCTGTTTATCGATCACGGAACGGGCGTTGTCATCGGTGAAACTGCTGTCATCGGAAAGCGTGTCCGCCTCTATCAAGGTGTCACCCTCGGCGCAAAAAGTTTCCCCCTCGACGAACACGGCAACCCCATCAAAGGCGTCAAACGACACCCCAACCTCGAAGACGAAGTTATCGTCTACTCTGGCGCCACCATCCTCGGTGATATCACCATCGGCGCTGGTTCCGTCATCGGCGGAAACGTCTGGGTCACCCACAGCGTCCCTCCCCACAGCCGTATCACCCAATCTTCCCATCGTTCCGAGTTGTTTGAGTCGGGTGGCGGCATCTGATACAAAACCATCGCTCACGAAAAGCACGCAAAAGAGGGATATGGGGCAGTGTCCTGCAAGACCAAGGAAAGAGGAGGAGGAGGGAGATGCGAAATCCGCTTATCGTGTGCGTCAAAATGTAGGGGCAGCCCCCTGTGGCTGCCCGACCACAGGGCGTCTACAGCGGATCGCTCCTATCCTTCGAACACACATTTCTAGGATATCGCATGATCCGAAATCCGCCTATCGTGTGCAATATGTAGGGGCAGCCCTCTGTGGCTGCCCGACCACAGGGCGTCTACAGCGGATCGCTCCTATCCTTCGAACACACATTTCTAGGATATCGCATGATCCGAAATCCGCCTATCGTGTGCGCCAATATGTAGGGGCAGCCCTCTGTGGCTGCCCGACCACAGGGCGTCTACAGCGGATCGCTCCTATCCTTCGAATACACATTTCTAGGATATCGCATGAGATCAGCTATGGCGGGAGGTGTGTTCAAAGACTTCGAGTTTGAATTCGCCGATGGGGTCTTCGGAGAGTTCGAGGATGCTGTGGTAGCTGAGATGATCGGATTTGAGTTCGGGTTCTTCGGGGAGTTGTCGAGCGACTTCGTAGGCGAAGTGTTCGAGTTTTTGTTCGTCGGTATCGGGGGAACTGATGGCGAGGATACCGTTGAAGGGGGCGAAGATACGGACGCGATCACCGAAGCGGATCTTGAGTTTGGACAGAGCGCCTTTGAGCAGGGCGGGGTGAGCGGCGATGGAGGCGGCGTCACGGCCCATCAGAGCGACCATTTGGATACCACGCAAGAAAGAGCGGCGGGTGGTGTAGCGCAGTTTGTAGTGGTGTAGGGCAAGATCGCGTTGGAACAGGGCTTCGGCGCGATCGATATCGCCGTTGACCATGCGCAGACCGTAGATGGTGTCGTGTTCGCATTCGTCGGTAAAGATCTCGAATAGGCCATCTTTGCGTTCGCGAAACAAGAAGGCTTCGGGTTCTTGCATCATCTCGGCATAGCAAGATTGGAAGCGTTCGCGGGACATCAAGCGTTTGCCGACGTAGCGCAGAGATTCCGAGGTCTTGTTCGAGACCAACCAACTCACCAGCCGCGAAAGGGCTTGATCGTCGGTCGGGTCGATATGATCGGCGATATGAGCGAAGGTCAATAACTCCAACGGATTTTCGTTGCGAAACACCATCAGCTTGCCAAAGTCAGCCCATTGTGTCGAAAAGCCGGGTGGAAGCCGATTGAGGAAGCGTTCGTAGACGCGCTCTTCTTTTTGTAGGGCTTTGACGATGCGTTCCATCGTGAGCCAGATCTGATCGCTGATCAGCCGGCCTTTGTAGATGGCGAGCAGTTGGAGCAATTCGAGTGGTGGAAAGCGACGAGATAACCCCGTTGTGGTGCTGATCCACCACGCGGGTTCGCTGTCGTCTTGGCCGTAGACTTCGTTGATCTCGACTTGGAAGTGCGCCGCTGCGTTTGCAAAGTGTTGCATCGCGAGGCTGTCGATGGAAAACACGATGGCTTGGAGTTTTCCTTCGCGCAGAGACTCCGCAAGGCGTGGGTCGAGCCAGTCCGCATAGATGCCGTGATCGAGGCCCACCGCTTTGCGTTGATCGAGCGGCCAGCGGTCGATCCCGACGAGGCGACGGCGAGGGATGCTTTCTTTTTGAAAGAACTGCCAAAAGTCTTCGCTTGCGAGTTCGCGCATTTGACATTCAACTTGTACGCTGTCCTTTTCTTGGGTCGCAAACAAGAAATGTCCTTCATCCACGCGCAAGAACGCCGCTCCGTGTTCTTCGGCATCCAACAGCACTTGTCGCCATGATGAACGCACCGAAAGAACCCGCCCGATCTCTTCGAGGCAAAGCGCATCATCTAAAAAGATCGGCGCTGTATCGGGTGGACGGGTGCGGAAGTAGTCTGGATGATCGCGGAAAAATTGGATCGGATCGGGTGTCGCATCAAAACGAAAGCGGATGCGTTGGACTTCGCCTTGATCGAAGGTGAAGTCGCACAAGATACATCCCGAATGATCGGGCATTCCGACACCGAGCACTGCGCGGCGGGCATCATTGGGTGATGAGGCACGACCGCACTTGGTGCAATGAGTGTCGATGTGCCGCGTGATCTGGTGGATCTCTTCGATCAGCTTCTCGGGTTGCAGATCATCGATCTCGATCTGCCGTCGTGATGGATAGTAATAGCTATGTTCGCAGGTGCATTGCATCACAACGTAAAATACATACGAAACAAAATACGGCTGCTCGGGGCTTGGGATGATCGAGGATGGTTGGGCCATATCGTGATCCTCTTTGGGCAAAGGAGGGACGGGGGACGCATCGGACTTCAACACCATCTTAGAAGCAGGCCGTAGGATCGCAAATTTTTCACCCTTCTGCTTTTCGTAAAACGACAGGGTTGTTTTCTTGGATGGTGCGCTGCCCTAAACCCCACGCCCTTTGTTCGGCCCCCTAGACCCCGCATTGGCGAAGGGTGAATACACAGTCGATTGTTCGTACAGGTGGAATCTTTGCATCATTCGGGGTATTGGACTTTGGCAGGGGTTGAGATCGAGTCCGAGGAGCCATCTCCGAGAAAGCCGTTGCCTCGGTATCCCCAGCAGTGAGTCGTGTTGTTTTTCAACACGGCGCAAGTGTGGAATTTGCCAGCGGAGATCTGCTGAACATCGGACAAGGAGGCGAGCTTGGTGGGGCTGTTGAGGAGGGGGGTTGATCCCTCGCTGGCTTGATTTTGGTCGTTTTTGCCCCAGCAATAGGCTGTGCCATCTTTGACAACGGCGCACGTGTGTTCGTTTCCGCCCGATACCTGCACGACACCGGTCAAGTTTGGAACTTGGACGAGTTTGCGTGGCTCCGTGTCAGCTTTGCCGAGTTGTCCTGAAGAGTTGTCTCCCCAACAGGTGACCGTTCCGTCTTGGCGGACTGCGCAGGTGTGCGCAGTCCCAGAGGAGATCTGTTTGACGTTTTCGATGCCTTGGATTTTTTTCGGGGCTTCACCACAAGAAACGAAACTGTCGCAGAATTTCTGCATGGCCTGTCCTTCACGGTTCTCTCCCCAACAATACACACTTCCATTGTTATCAAGAGCGCAGGTGTGTTTCGAACCAGCCGAGATTTGCAGGATGTTGTTGAGATAAGGCACACGGACGGGGTGAGCGATGTGTGGGTTGATGTGTACGGTGTCGGGTTCGAGCCCGATGCCGAGCCGCATATCGGACTGAGCGCCCCAACAAGCCACATATCCGTCGTTGAGGACAGCGCAAGTATGTTGGCCGCCTGTTGATATCTGTTTGACGTTCGCGAGCTGGACGACAGGTATGGGGGCCAAGCGCTTTTCTTGCGTGTTGTCTCCAAGTTGTCCAAATTCGTTATCCCCCCAACAATGGGCCGTTCCGTCGTTGAGGACAGCGCAGGTTTGAGCCGCACCTACGGAGACTTGTTTCACGTTGGCGAGAGTCGCGACTTGTGTGGGGGCTCCTCCCTGTTGTGATGTGCTGCCGAGTTGCCCAAAATCGTTGTTTCCCCAGCAGTGTGCGGTGTTGTCTTCGAGAACGGCGCAAGAGTGAGAGGAGCCAGCGGAGACGCTTTTGGTCTTTGTAGAAAGTTGCGCTTGGATCGGCTTTTTAGCGTTTTGGTGGGTGCCGTTGCCCAATTTCCCTAAACCGACTTCTCCCCAACATCGGGTGGTTCCGTCTTTGAGTGCGACGCAGGTATAACAGCCTCCTGCGGAGGCGTATTGCACTTCGGACAGCTCACCGATCTGCACAGGGCTTGTTTGATGGCGGGACGAGGTGCGATCAAGCTGCTTACAGGTGTTGTCTCCCCAGCAATGGAGGCTTCCGTCTTCGAGCGTGGCGCAGGTGTGATGATGACGAGTGGAGATGTGTTTGGCGTTGGCGATGCCTTTGACTTGGACGGGGGTTGTGCGGTTTTCGGTGGTGCCGTCTCCAAGCTCTCCTTCTGTATTGAGTCCCCAGCATCGGACGGTACCGTCTTGGAGTAGCGCGCAGGTGTGCGCATGGCCGATCTCGATCTGCTTGGCGTTTGTGAGGCCCTTGACTTGGACGGGGGTTGTGCGGCTTTCGGTGGTGCCGTCCCCAAGCTCTCCATACGAATTGCCTCCCCAGCATCGGGCCGTTCCATCGTTGAGCAGCGCGCAGGTCTGGTAGTTGGCAGCGAAGATCTGCTTGATGTCGGTGATGCCTTTGACTTGGACGGGGGTTGTGCGGCTTTCGGTGGTGCCGTCCCCAAGCTCTCCTTGACTGTTGTGCCCCCAGCATTGGGCCGTTCCGTCTTGGAGTAGCGCGCAGGTGTGCCAGTAGCCTGTGGATATCTGCTGGACGTTCTTCAACGGCTGGATCAGCACAGGTTTGGTGTCGGAACCCTTTGAGTTCTCGCCTGTGTAACCGTGAATTCCCCAACAGAAGACTGTTCCGTCTTGGAGCAGCGCGCAAGTGTACCGGTAGTTTAAAGATATCTGCTTGACTTTGGACAGACCTTTGATTTCCACAGGGGTGCTTCGGTTCTCTTTCGTTCCATCCCCCAATTGTCCATCCGAGTTGTTGCCCCAACAGTACACGCTTTCGTTGGAAAGTATCGCGCAAGTGTGTACCATTCCTGCGGAGATCTGCATGGTGGTTGGTGCATGAGAACAAGCAGGCAAGAGCGCACCAAGGGCGAACGCGCAGAAGATAGATCGCCACGAGAGTTTTTCGATCATAACGAACCTCCGGGTTGTTAGGCGTGAGGCCCAACATGGGCCGATATCCACGCATGAAGTTTCTAGGTTTTCCCTGTTTTATGGGCTTCGATGTAAGGCAAGTCCTCAAATCCCCAGACTTTCAAACGCAGAAGTCATGTTTCGCCTTTTTAGAAAAGTAGCGTTAAAAAGTCTTTGTTTTTGATGGCAGTCGTGCTATAAATCAAAAGGCGTGCCAGATAGCCTTGAGCGACGGGTTGGAGGGCGAAACTTCAAGCGGAAAGGCCAATAGAGAAGGGCGTGGCGTGGGGGGGGATTGCTTGGGATGGGTGGGCAGAAGCTGGTTTCGATAGGCGCAAGCCTGCTCCGATCAGGCGAGAGCAGGCTCCCACAGGCGAACGGCTGCTCCATCTGGAGTGGTGTGGTATCCGTCAAGCGCGAGATCGAAGTGATCAGGGCAGGCTCCCTCGTGGCTCCACCAAAACAGAATCGCAGCACGCGAACGCACCGATAGGTTGAGCGCACTTCTTTCGGATCTCGTGTTGGTTTGTCGATTTTCTCGAAGGCGGTTGTTTCTTTCGCTTTTTTCTTGTACGCTCCCCTCCATCTTTTTTTGCAACCCTGTCTTTGCTCCCTGATGGCCCATACAAGATCCTGCCCGCAAGCCGCGACCGCGTAGGGGCTGTCCCCATCACTCAACGAAAACACTTTGGAGGTTCCGATGGCTCTCCCTAAATCCAACGCGCCGACCCAACAATACTATCGCTCTGGCATCCACCTTGAGGCCATGCTCGATCTCGAAGATTGCACACGCGATCTGCTGCCCTCGATCGCTACCCACAACGAACACTTCGCCTCTCTGCTTGCCCAAGACGATAAACTCCAAGCTCTTTCCATCAAAGCCTATGCTCGCCTTCTTTGGGCAGACAACCATCTCGATAACCTCGTCCGTGATCTCTCCGCTGATCTCAAAAAGATCGATCGCCATCAACCCACCCTCCGCGCCCACGAACGCTTTTTCCCCGAAGGCGGCTTTGCCGGCGTCATCCAACCCTCTGGACGCGCTGTCTCCTCAGAGATCGACACCCTGCGCAAGCGGTTCCCCGTCCTCGATGACCTTTGCTCCCAAGCCCCTGAACTCGCCGCGCATCTCCAAAGCCTCGAAGCCGCTTGCAAAACCGCCGAAGCCGCTCTCGCTGCCGTCACTCGCCTCGATCAACAACGCGCCCAACTCAGCGTCGAGGCCGACATTCTTCGCAACGCATGGCGCACCGCTGCCTACCAGATCGAAGGCGAACTCAATCGTCGATTCCCCGGTCGCAAAGATATCGTCCGTGATTTCTTCTACTCCCCTTCGTCTGAATCCTCCACCGCCACCGCTTCCGATGCTCCCACACCGCCTTCTCCCAACCAACCTTCCTGAACCTCGTACGCCCTCGCTGCCTCGGAATTCTTCGTTCTCCCGCACAAAAGCTCTCCTCCCACTCGGGCAAAAGCCGTTCGTGCGCTTCAACGAAGTTTTCCCGCTCGGGCAAAAGCCGTTCGTGCGCTTCAACGAAGTTTTCCCGCTCGGGCAAAAGCCGTTCGTGCGCTTCAACGAAGTTTTCCCGCTCGGGCAAAAGCCGTTCGTGCGCTTCAACGAAGTTTTCCGCTCGAACAAAGGCCGTCCGTCTACCCGACCCCGCTAGGCTCCGCGAGAAACCGAAAACCGTCTCGCAACCCAAGCGATACGAAATCCGAAAGATGTGTGATCAAGGCGCGTATGGGGTGGAACCCCACAAAAACCATCGAACCGCGTAAGTCCGATGCTATTTGTTTTGGAGAGCGCAGCCAGCGCGGGGGCTGATGTAACGGGCGGTAGAGGAATTCCAGAGCATAAGGGCGGTGGCGGTGGCGGTGACGGATTTGGTGGGGGTGTCGATGTGGATGCGGCTGTAGGGGAGGACTTGTCGGACGTAGCGTTTGCAATCTTCTTCGGGTCGTCGGGTGACAAAGAGGCAGGAGCAAGTGTTTTGGGCGTACCAAGCGGAGTTGAGTTCGGCGAGGTTGCGGAGGTTGCGGCGATTTTGGAAGAGCCAAAAGCCCGTGAGAAGGAGAAAGAAGAACAGGACGGTGGCGAGCCACTTGAGGATGCGTTTCATCGGCGGTTTGCTCCGTGTTTAGGGTCGTTGGGATGCGGGTTGGAGGGGGACTTGGGGCGGTGTTTTGGAGGGAGGGTTGTTGGGAGCGGGGGTGGGGGGAGAGCGACGGGCTTCGAGATCAGGCTTTCCTGTGGGGGAGGGAGGGAGTTTGGTTTGGACGGCGTTGAAGAGAAGCTCTAAGAAGCGTTCTTCTTTGAAGGTGTCGTCGCGGTTGTCGGAGGTGAGGACGACGACGAGATCGTGGGAAGGGAAAGCGTAGATGCGCTGGCCCCAATGGCCGCTTGCGCGGAGCATATCGCGGGGGGCTTTGGGAAAGCGAGGGGGGACGTTGTTTTCGGGGCGCCCGACGTTGAGCCACCAATGCGCGCCGTATTCGCCTTTTTCGTCTGCGGGTGGAACGGTGGCGGTGAAAGCGACCCATCCTTCGGGCAAGAGGCGCTTGTTTTCCCACAGGCCGTCGTTGAGGTAGAGGTAGCCGAACTTGGCCAACTGGCGGGGCGATGCGTAGAGATAAGAGGAACCGACGACGTTGTTGGAGCCGTCGCGTTGCCAAGTGACGTTTTTCATGCCGATGCGATCGAAGAGATGGGTCCACATCCATGTGTCCATGTTTTGGCCTTTAAGGGCGGAGCGCAAGACGGCGACGGCGAGATTGCTGGTGCCGCTGGAATAGTACCAATGGGAGCCGGGCTGGAAGCGCATGGGTTGTTGGGCGGCAAAGGCTCCCATATCTTTGCGGCCTTCGCTGTAGAGCATGGCCAAGACAGAAGAATCGAAGAAAGAGGCTTCGTAGCCTTCGCGCCAAAAGAGGCCGGGGGTCATTTGGAGGAGATGGCGGATCGTGATGGTTTTGTGTTGTCCGCGATCCAAGGGCTTGTAGAGGGTGGAGGCGGGCTGATCGAGCGAAAGCAGTCCTTGTTGCTTGGCGATACCGTAGAGGGCGTTGACGAAGCTTTTGCTGACAGACCAAGCGAGATGGGGGCGATCTTTGTCAAAGCCACGAGCGTATTTTTCAAACGCGAGATAGCCGCCTTTGACGATCACCAAGCCGTCGGTACGGATGCCTTTGCGATCTTGGTCGTTGCCTGTACGGGCAAAGGTGTATTGATCGAGTGCTGCGAGGGCTTTGGCGTTGATGCCGAGGTCTTCGGGCTTTTTGGTTTGCCATTGTTGGGTCGGCCAGTAGGTGCGGTTGCGTACGACGGGAGAATAGGCGGTGATGGCTTGGCCCAAGGTCTTGAGGCCGACGGGGAGGGGGTTGGGTTCGGGCTGTTTACAGGCGATGAGCCAAGGAAGGCAAAGCAAGCAAAGAAGGGGTGTAAGGTGAGAGGGCAGGGTGAGGGGAGTGGTTTTGAGGGAGGCATAGGGTCGGTAGATGCGGAAGAAAGCGAAGAGAGCGCGTGCGGCGAAGAAGAAGCCAGCAAGTTGAAGGAATCGCGGAAGCAAGGGGCGAAGGGAGTCACGGGGGGCGCCTGCGTCTTGGAGGGTGACGTGGAGCATGGTCTCAAGCCAAAGGCCAAGGGTCCAAAAGCCGACAGCAAGAAGACCATCGCGCCATTGTGCGCGGAGGGTGTGGTTGTGTTTTTGGGTGTGTGGTTGGCCCAAGGCGATCAGGAGTGCGGTTTGGAGCCAAAAGGCGGAAGTAGCGAGCCAGAGGAGTTGTCGAGCGATGATCCATGTGGGGCTTGGGTGGTAGCCCGCGACACGAAGCACAGAGAAGACCGCGCCTTCAAAGGCCAAGAGCAAGAGTCCAGCGATCCCAGATTGGAGAAAGTTTCGCCAAGGATGATCTTTGTCAAACCAAGCAGGTCGCCAGTCGACGCTGAGCGCCCAAGGAGGGAGTTGGAGCGGCTGGTTTTCATCGAGTTGAAGGGTTTGGAGATGCTCCATCTCTTGGGGATGTTTGAGGTGTGCGGTGTATTCTTGTGGATGTTGGGACCAAGACCAGAGATGGAGGGCGATCACGAAGATCGCGGCGGCAAGGACAAAAGGAGCGCCGATCAAGAGGCCGACGCGCAAAGCGCCGCCCGAAAAGAAAGGAGCCGCAAGGGGCATCGCCAAGAGGTAAGCCCAAAGAGCGATCTGCAAAGCGCGGGTTTCTGTGGTGGCGATCTGAAAGCGCGAAGCAGGCAAGAGCAAAGCGAGGACAGGAAGCAAAAGCCCCAAACCAAGGAAGAGATCGAGGAAAGCACTCGAAAAGATATCGGCAGTCAAAGAGAACGAACAGAAGCCAAGCAAGCCGAGCGAAAGCGTCCACATCCCCGCACAAAACAGCCAAAAGCTGACGGAGTTTTGGAACCATGATGTTTTGGGGAAGTTGGCGACAAAGATCCCAAGATGAAGCAAAGCGCTACAGAGCAAAAAGCCGTAGGCTACAGGAGACCACGGCAGATTGGGGCGGATGGTGAATTCGCCAAACAAAGTGAACAAGACACCAACGAAGACGCCCATCTGCCAGAGCCAGAAGGCGACTTCCCACAGCGGGAAGAAGGCAAAGGTCGAACGATGAAGCGAGCGGACGCGCAAGAACCACGCCCCAAACAAAAGAGGAAAGCAGCCACCAAAGACCAACAGGTTGGTCGTGGAAAAGCTTAGCCGCCCAAAGGGAAGGATGGTGAAGTGTTCGAGCAAGGCGGGCCAGAGATGTTGTATCGTGGCGAAGAAGCCCGCCAAGCTACCGAGCGCAAGCCAGCCAAGGGCAGCGCGCAGATTCCATTGCCAGATGCGTTGTTGAAATTCTTCGGTACACCAGATCATGTGTTTTGTCTCGTGCGAGGGTAGGCGGTTGAGGCCACAAAAAAAGCAGGCGGCAAAGCCAAGTCGTGCGGTGGGATGGGATGGATGGAACGGAGGTACCGCAAGGATTGGGTTTGCGATGTGTGGTGGGATTGTATTCGTTCGGCGCGTTCGGTCAAGCAAGAAGAACAAGGCTGCATCGATTTTCGTGCGTGTAGCGGTGTTGCAAAGGAAGGGTGAGAAGAGCAAGGCTGCATCGATTTTCGTGCGTGTAGCGGTGTTGCAAAGGAAGGGTGAGAAGAGCAAGGCTGCATCGATTTTCGTGCGTGTAGCGGTGTTGCAAGGGAAGGGCGAGAAGAGCAAGGCTGCATCGATTTTCGTGCGTGTAGCGGTGTTGCAAGGGAAGGGCGAGATCTGGCCTCTTGCGGATGATGGAGTCGCGGGTTATCAAAGAGTGTTGGTTTAGGTGTGAAGAAGGCGGATTGAGTCGGGAGAACAAGCTGCGGATGCCGAAGCAAAGTTGGCAACCATGTTGGTCGTGTGGGAACAGTGTGGCGTTGGGAACACGCCGTTGTCCTCATTGTGGGGCATCGCAACAACGCGAGCAGACCGATCATCTATCAGGTCGATACCTCGGGGGATATCAGTTGGTTCGCCGCATCGGGCATGGCGGGATGGGGATGGTGTACGAAGCGGTTCACTTGCAATCAGGTTATCATTACGCGCTCAAGATCTTGCATCCGCAGATCTGCGAGGACGAAGTGATGATCGAGCGGCTTCGTCGAGAGGCGCAGATCGCAACGACGCTGCGGCACAAGCACCTTGTGGAAGTGTACGAGTTGGGATTCGACGAGGGGTTGGGTTATTTCCTTGTGATGGAGTTGTTGCAAGGGGATGAGTTGGCATCGTTGATGGCGAGCTATCCCGTGATATCGCTCGGTCGGGTGAGGGAGATCGTGGCGCAAGTGTGCGATGGTTTGGAGACAGCGCACCGTTTTCATGTGGTGCATCGGGATCTCAAGCCGGGGAATGTGTTTTTGTTGCAGCCCGAAAGCGGCCATGCGTACGTCAAGCTGCTGGACTTTGGGATCGCAAGGATCTTTGCCCAAGAAGGGCAGGCGCAACAGCTTACAGGGATGGGTTCTTCGTTGGGTACGCCCGATTATATGCCGCCTGAACAGATCATGGGAAAGTTGGACACGATCGGGCCTTCGTCGGATATCTACTCGCTTTCCGTGATGATCTTTCGGGTGTTGACGGGCGTCTTGCCGCTCGACGGGCGGAATCTACTCAAGCTACTCAACCAAGTGATGTTCAAAAAGCCGCCGCGCCTTTCGGATTATGCGCCGATCTTCCAAGGCTCTTGGTTGGAAGATCTGATCTATCAAGGGATGGCAAAACACCCGCACGAACGGCCCCAAAGTATCGAAGAGTTTTCCTCGCGTTTTGAAGAAGCCTTAGAAGGCGATCCGCGCTTGTACCCGTTGCTCGAAGAGGGAAGTCGCCCCGGCTGGACTCCCAACCACCAAGTCCTCAAGGCCGAAGAAGGCGCAGGAGAAGAGGCGGACGAAGCTTGGATCGAACAAGAGCATCCACCGAGTTTTCATTTTGGCGGTGAAACCTACCGATTTGAAGGCTCGGAGTTGATCTCGGATAGCTCGGATCATCAGACGGCGATCTCTCGTGTACCCGAAGTGGCGACAAGGGGTGGGGCAGAAGAGGCTGTGGATGCGGAGCTAGAGCAAGGTGTTTTGTACGGTGGTTCAGCACAACACGCCAGTCACGGAGGGCATGAGTCGCCAGATCTGCCTGCGAATGGATACCGTCACCCTTCGATGGTTCCGGGATATGGAGACGATGAAGAAGGGCCGACACGGGTGAGTCGAGGTGAAGCGGAGAACCTTCCCACAGGTTCAATATCGAACGCATCGACAGGATCCGCATCCAAAGCACCGAGCGGCTCGGCCTTGGGAGGACCCGCAGGGGCAGCGCTTGGTGAGAGCGGACCCACCTATCCTGTGGGGGTGCGCGCTGAGTCCGAAGGCAAGGGCGCTTTTTCACGAGCCGCAAACCGAGCGACGCCGTTGTGGGAGGCGATGGGTGGGGTTCCGCAAGAAGCGGCTTCGAGCAAAAAGCTGAGAGCACCGACCTCTTCGTCATCGATCGCGATCCCGCCCGCATCGCCCGCGACCGCTTCGACTGCGGGGGCTTTTTCGCCCGCATCGCCCGCGACCGCTTCGACTGCGGGGGCTTTTTCGCCCGCAACACCGTCCCCTGCATTTGCGCCGGCTTCTCCACCTTCTCCACCGTATTCACCGCCGCCTCCGTCTCCGTCTTCTGCACCTTACGCTGCGCAAGAGTCCGTGTCGAAGATCGACGAACCCACGCGCAGCGTCCGCGTTCAACGCAACGTGCCGCCCTCGTCCTTGTTGGCGGATATGGCGGAGCTTGCTTCGGCTGCTCCTTCGGAAGCCACAGCGTTGTTGAAACCCTCGGAAGCGACAGTGATGTTGCCAGCGGGAGCATCGTTGACGCCGACGGAGTCGACGGTGATGTTGCCAGCGGGCTCGGTGGCTTCGGGTGGGCCAACCGTTCAGACGGCCCGTAGCGGTGGAAAAACAACGGTCGAGCGGAAGTCTTCGCGGGTTCCCAAGCCATTGGCGGGAGGGATGGACGTGAAGGAGGGCGATGCAGGTTCGCCGTTGATGACAGCGCGTCTTCGTGTGAGTGAGCCTGTTGCAGCCAAGCCACCGTCGGGACTGGGGAGTTTGTTGCTTGGATTTTTGTTTGGGATCTTTTTGATCGCGGGAGTCTTGGTGGCGTGGTGGATGATGCGGGGGTTTTGGACAGAAGGCGGGCAGGGCGGAGCCGATGCACAAGCCGCCAAGCAGGATTATCGGCTGGAGATCCGCAGTCAGCCCGAAGGGGCGCGAGTGATGGTGCAAGGCCGATTCTTGGGGAATACGCCGATCGTGGTCACGCGCAAGTCAGGGGATATCTTGGACTTTGTGGTGCTCAAAAACGGCTATTCGATGGCGGCAGAAACATGGGAAGCACAGAAAAATGAGACGCGCCGCGTGATCTTGTTGAAGACAGGGCCTCAACGCCCTCAACCGCCCCAGCGCTCGCCATCTCGGACGCCCTCCCTTCCAAGGAACTAATGTTGCTGTGTGAGTATGTCCGTCCGCTGCTCGATGTCCCGATACACGGGCGGTTCGCGAACCGCCCCTACGCAAACTTCTGTTGTTGTGTGAGCGTGTCAGGGGAGGGAGAGAAAGTCGGAGGCAGCGAGGTTTTGGTTTTCCATGCCGCACGCTGTGGACGGGTTTCGTATAACGTTCTCAAACAAGACTGAGACAGGCCGAAGAAGTAAGCAGGGGACAGGCGTTCGTAAGAGAAAGCATCGAGGTGGTGTTTTTTTTGTTTGGTTGTTTTGAGCGGGTGTGGTACATCTTGCGCCCAAAAACGAAGGCTTGTGAGATCTCGATCAAGCCGGGTTTGAGTGGAGAAAAGTCCCGTAGGATAGGGGAAAGACAACGATGCACGATCCAGAGCGCAACCCAGAACAAGCCTCACCGAAAACTGTCGAAGGCGAACGTATCGCTGCCGAGGCGCTTGTCGCAAGTGGGGAGAAGGCAGCCGAGGAAGCTGAGACGCTCGTTGAAGGCGAAGGCATCGCAGCCGAGGAAGCCGATCTCGAAGTGCCAGAGTTTGATGAGTTCGAGACGATCGAGGGGGAAGAAGGCCGTCGAGAAGGAGCGGTGTTTGTGGAACGCAGTACACGTGGGGCGTGGATCGTGATCGGCTTGACGTTGTGTCTGTCGTTTGGTTTGGCGTTGTTTTCTTACTCGCAATTAAAGACGTCCTCGCGTTATATCGAGTCTTCGGTGTATGGGTTTACGGAGTACGGCAAAAAGCTCGATGTTGTGGGCTGCGCAGAGAAAGCGTTGCAATGGAACCAGCAATGTACGGCCCTCAAGAGTTTGTGTGTGGCCTCGCTGCAACGACTGGTGGGTGCGTGTTTGAACGCAAAGCAACGCATGGAAACATGCAAGCAAATGAATCTGGGGCGAAACCAAGGGAACTTTACGTTCATGCGCTGCAAGCCCAAAAATCTGCAACGCGATCGAGACGCCAAAAAAGCCTGTGCGTATGCGTACGGGGCGGTGTGGAGTTATTGTCATCTGGTCCGTCGCCTTGGGAAAAAAGGTCTGCCGATGCCTGTGATCGTCGCGCCAGCGAAATAAAGAAAGAGGTTGATCATGTCATCCGTTCAAACCGCGAGTGTGATGCCGATACCTGCGATCCATCCGCCTGCTTGGCGTGATTATCTAACGTTGACCAAGCCTCGTATTACAGCGATGTGCCTGATGATGACGGCGGGTGGGTATTGGCTGGCGATGAGCCGTTTTTCTGGGCTGCATCTGCTGTGGACTTTGCTCGGAAGTGCGGCGGTGGTGGCGGGTTCTTGCGTGCTGAATATGTACGCAGAGCGCGAGAATGACAAAAAGATGCGTCGAACAGCCCAACGCCCCCTTCCTGCGGGTCGGATGGCGGCATGGAAAGCGCTGGTGTTTGGCGTGGTTCTTTCGCTCGCAGGGACGGCGTTGTTGGCGGTGTTTGTGAATGTGTTGACGGCCTCGTTGGGAGCGATCGCGCTGTTTTCGTATGTGGGGCTGTACACGCCGCTCAAGCGCAAGACTTCGCTGTTTTTGTTGATCGGCACGATCCCGGGAGCGATACCTCCGTTGATGGGTTGGACCGCTGCGACGGGCGCGATCGAGTTGCCGGGCATGATGTTGTTTTTTGTGCTGTTGGCGTGGCAGCTACCGCATTTTCTGGCGTTGTCGTTGGTGTGCGAACGCGATTACGAGCAAGGCGGGATCCAGATCGTGTCGTTGGTACGTGGCGAGCGGAATGCCCGATTGCAAGCGTTGTTTTATTCGGTGATCTTGCTGGGAGTGAGCCTTGCGCTGGTGCCGTTTAAGGTGGCGGGTTGGTTTTATTTTTTCGCGGCGTTGGGGTTGGGGGTGTGGTTTTTGGTGATCGCGTTGCAGGGCTTGTCGGCTACGGCTCCAAAGCGTTGGGCGCATCGCTTTTTTTATGCTTCGTTGATCTATTTGCCGGCCTTGACAGGCGCATTGATGATCGACGCGATGATCCGCTTTTCTTATGGCGCATAATCCGATCTCCGAGAGATGCGCGATCGAGATACCAGCAGGATTTGCTGTGGCAGTCCTTTTGTTGGGCAGCCACACCTTGCTGCCCCTACATTTGTATGGTCGCATGATGTAGGGGCGGTACGCGAACCGCCCGATTCTTGGGCAGCCACAGGGGGCTGCCCCTACATTTGTATGGTCGCAT
>JAKLKB010000199.1 GCA_023150835.1 Myxococcota bacterium
CACAGGGGGCTGACTTCAGCGGTTGGGCAGCCACAGGGGGCTGACTTCAGCGGTTGGGCAGCCACAGGGGGCTGACTTCAGCGGTTGGGCAGCCACAGGGGGCTGACTTCAGCGGTTGGGCAGCCACAGAGGGCTGACTTCAGCGGTTGGGCAGCCACAGAGGGCTGACTTCAGCGGTTGGGCAGCCACAGGGGGCTGACTTCAGCGGTTGGGCAGCCACAGGGGGCTGCCCCTACTTTTTCGCTCACATCACGGGCGGATCTCGTATGAACAGAATCAAAGACCACCCGACGTCTTTACCCAAACAACCCTTCCTCCAAAACATCACGGACCAAAGGCGCGAAAGCATTGAGTTGTCGGTGTCGTGCCAACAAAAGCAGATACAAGCGTTCACGCATCTGTTGTTGGGCGATCTGTAGGCTCTGGAGTCGTCGTCCTGCCCAAAGCGCGTCGGCGTTTGGCCAATACATCAGCAAGGAGGCGAGGTGATCGAGGATCCGACGCAGGTTTTGTTGTCGCCAAAAGTGGTCTTCAGGGACGCTGCAAACGTACGCGACGATCCAGCATAACGACCGACGCAGCGGTGTCATCGCTCGTTCGGGTGGCAAATCACCGCAAAGGCCCAAGGCTTCGCCCCGATGTCGGGCCAGATCAGAAGAGGATAAGCGCCCTTCCAAGACCATACGCGCTGCTTCGAGGGCGCTCCATAAGGGCGGAGGGATCGGACGGCCTGAGGCGCGTTCTTGTTGCAGCGCCCAGACGGCGCATTCCCACGAGAAATGTTCGGCCACATCTGGGGCGATCTGGTCTGTTTTTTCGGCGAGATCTTCGATCAGTAAAGTGGAGACAGGGAGGATATTCCACGTTGTTTCGGGAGAGACCATGATGGCGTCCTTTAGGATTCGGTGGAGCTTGTCGGGTGGAGCATCTCGCGGATCTTGTCTTCGTGAGGCAAGGCGATGCGTTGTGTGGGATCAAAGGGCGGCAGATCGGGCAACGCAAGGCCGCGTTGCTTGAACACCTCGGTGCAGTGCTCAAGTGCGACGCGCCAGCAGTAAGGCGGGCCATCGCCCCAAGCCTCCTTGTAACCGCGCAAAAGGTGGCTCTCTGCGCGTTCGTTTTGTCCGACCGCGTAAAAGATATCCGCTGCATCGAGGTGTAAGGTGACAAAGGATTCACGGATCGAGAGGGCTTCTTCAAGCAACAGCAACGCTTCTTCGATCCGCTCTTGGCGCAAACGCACTTGGGCCAATCTTCCCAAATAGATCGAGACATTCACACTGCCCGATTTTCGGGCGATACGGATACTCTCTTCAAAGCCGCGTTCTGCCACATCCCATTGTCCTTGTTCCAAGGCCCACACGGCACGCCAACGATGCACCGCACATTGAATCGACGAACTTCGGCACGCAACGGCTTCTTCCCATGCGCGGCTGAGATAGCGTTCTTCTTCTGGATCGCGGCCTTGATCGATGTACCACCGCGCACGATACAGATACATCCGCGCCAAGCGATCAGAGGTTTGGACGTAGGCAGGAGAGGCAAAGAATTCTTCTTCATAACGCAAAAAGTCTTCTGTATGGCCCATCTCGATCGCGAGCGAAGCGAGGTACAACAACGACAGGATCGTGCTGCGATCGTCTTCTGCAAAACGGCTCACATCCAACGCAAGCCGCAGACATCGCTCTGCGGCTTCGACGTGATCTTCGTCCTCCAAAGACAACGCATAGTTGATCAACGATACACCAAGCGCCGCGCCGTTGCCGTGTTCGACATCGATCTCGATCGACATCGCCCGCATCTGCTTGGCTTCTTCGCTTCGCCCGACCATATTGAGCGCGTTCGAGATATCGACGACTCGCGCTCCTTGGGAGTATGCAGACGAAAGAGCAGGGCGCTTCTCCAATCCACGCGGAAACAGCGGCGTCAACAACTCGATCATCGCGTAGTATGCGCCCAACTGATTGAACAACACGGGATTGAGCTGATTGCTGTAAAAGGAGGCCGCTTCATCCAAGTTTCCAGAGCCGATCAGCGCGTGATAGATCTCGATGGTTCGGCGAAGTTCGCTGACCTCTTCGATGCTTTTCATATCTTCGGGAGGCAGGCGTTCAAAGTGATCGCGGATGTGGGAGAAAGTCTTGTGGCGATCGCGCCCTTCGAGGCGTTCAAACGCATAGCCCCGAACGACGGGGTGGAGATCGTAACGGTTGGCGGGTCGATCCCATTGCAAGAGACCGCAGCGTTCGAGCAAACACAAGGAGATGTGAAACGCTGCACGTGCAGCGCACACATCTTCTCTCTGGCTATAAGCGCGTTTCTCTTGTTGAAACGCTTTCCAACGGGCGTATTGTTCGGCGATCTCGGACTCTTCTACGGCGATCTCTTGAAGCAGTGAGAGGCGCTCGTCTTGGTCTTGCGAAGCGGCGTATTGTTCGCGCAGATCCGCAAGCCAGTACTCAAATGGGCGTCCGGGTTCAGAGGGGGCTTCTGGAACAGGCCGATGCAACGGCAACAACGCATCAAAACGCACAGGATAACGAAAGGCCGCGATCTGACAAAGCAGTCTTCGCGAAGGTTTGGGCAAGCTGTCGAGCGCCATACGCAACAAAGACACCCGTCGTTGCGCAGGATCGAGCGAGGCAAATTCCAACGAGTCTTTGTGGACAGCGTACCACAAATCGAAGTCCCCTTTGGCTTGCTTGTCGTGCAAGAGGATTCCCGCCAAAACGCCCAACAGCAGGCTGTGATTGCCAAACAAGTGCAGAAACTGTTGGATCGCGTTGGCCTCGCCGAGGACGCCGCGTGATCGCACCAACGCCAGTGCGTCTTGGGGTTCCAAACTGTCCAGATAACGGTAGCGTACACCCGACAACATCTGTGTGCGATCGCCCGTTCGCTGCTCAAGATCATAAGGCTTGAGGCGCGTGCTGATAAGAAGTTTGCTGCGTGTTTCCAAGCACAAAGCCCGCAAAAGATCCCCGTGTTGCGGGTCTGTAAAAGAGCGTTCTTGGCGCTCTCTTAGATCTTCGGTGCTGGCCTCCACTTGATCATCCCGTAGATGCGAGGCATCCAAACGGTGGTAAGCCACCATGATGCGTTCGATCCCGTCTAACACAAACAAGATCCGCTTTTTGCGTAGTGCTTCAAAAAGTCTCTCGACGCGCTCTTCGTGCTTGAGCAGCGGTAGGCTCGCAGCTTCGGCGGTGTCGCTTACATACAGCAAGGCTTGTCGAAAAAAAGCATCCATCGTGGCGTTGCTTTCATAAAAGCTCCACCACATCGCCCCATCCAACGAGGGGATCGCCTCTGCCGCATGGTGACAAAACCAATGCCACGTCAGCGCACTTTTGCCCACGCCTCCGATCCCATCGATCACTAAGGTGCTGTCTTCGGACCCTGCCCAGCGATCGAGCATCGTCAACTCGCTTTCTCGACCAAAGAACCGCCGCGTCAAGATGTACGGATGCACGATGTATGGCTGCGGAGGAAGCGGGATGCGCCGTGCATTCGGATGATGCAGCACCAAGGCGCTTTCTTCGATGATCTCGATCCCTTCGAGCGGATGGGGTGGCCCGTGTTCAGCTTCGTCCTGTCCCAGCTTTTCGGAGTGAACGAGCAGATCCTGTTCAATCAAAGCGTCCAAACGCATCGACAGCGGCGGGGTCTTTGGTTCTTGGCGGGCCAAGACCCAAAGGATCGCTTCAAAGGCCCCACGCAAGGCTTGTTGTTCGGTCGTGAGACAGACGACGCGATCCGCCCGTCCTTCGGCGTTTTTCTTGGGGGTCTTTTCCCATGCTCCCCAAGGGTCCAACTCTTCCGTCAAAGCGGCTTCTTGAAAGGGCAACCCAAAACGTGCCTGAAAGGCTTCTCTGCGTTGGAGTGAGAGACGTGGCGCACACCATGCGGCACACAGCACGCCCACAGATGCGGCTCGTGCATGGCGCAACATCCGTTCTATCGGGGACGACCATCCTGTCTGCTCCCACACTTCTAGTTTTCCTGCCAACACCAACAGGCTTGCACGTTCCCCCAAAGCCGCTTCTCCACCCAATGCCTCTATCTCTTCGCTCCATCCGTCTTTTTGAGCCTCGAGCTCCTTGGGTATAAAACCGCACCGCCACACCACATCGCTCAGGATTGAAACTTCTGCAACAGACAGATCCTGCCACACCACCCACACTTCGTCGCGAAGCTCTCGCGCAAGACCCAAGATCTCTCGCACTCCCACAGGCTTACTCCTTTGTTCGCCGCGTCAACACAGCAAAAAACTTCCTGATCCATACCACAAAGATGTCACGCTGTGGCCCAAAAACCCGTGTTCGCGAATGTTCAAGCGACACGGAGATCGACGAAAAGAACAATGCTCTGTTCGCCAAAACGGGGTCAAGGGGCCACCGGTCCCTTGCGGGGTGTGGGGTGGAGTCCCACAACAACCATCCCACCGTGGGACGGTTATGCTGAGATCAAAGAATGTCTCGTCGCTGGTGCTGCGTTGTGGCCTTTGAGGGGGTGCCCTCTAGACAAGCCGAGGCGATCGTCTCAGATTGCCCACCCTGCCGAGCCGGAGCTTGTTTCTTCCCACCCACTCCAAGGAGATCACCGTGACCCAACTCAGCGTGAACTTGAACAAGATCGCACTCCTGCGAAACTCTCGACCTCTCGATATCCCGAACGTTTTGCGTGCTGCGCAAACCTGTATCGCCGCAGGCGCTCACGGCATCACCGTTCATCCGCGCCCTGATGAGCGGCATATCCGACGTTCGGATGCTTTTGATCTACATCAACTTCTTCAACACCACCCACACATCGAGTTCAATATCGAAGGAAACCCGTTTGTTCACGCCCAAACGGACGAGCGCGCCCCGTGGTTCGATCTGGTTCGCACCCTTCGCCCTGCCCAATGTACGCTGGTTCCTGATGATCCCAACGCCTCGACTTCAGATCACGGTTGGGATCTGCGTACCACCAGCGAACGCCTCAAACCGATCGTCCATCTCCTCCGCGAACAAGGGATGCGCGTCAGCCTTTTTATGGACCCTGATATCGAGCAGATCGAGCGCGCTGCGGCTCTTGGGGTCGATCGCATCGAGCTTTACACCGAGCCTTACGCGGCTTCGTTTGGGCAAACCACGATGGGCGCTCAACTCGAAACCTACGCATCTGCGGCCCAACGAGCCCACGATCTCGGCCTCGGTGTCAACGCTGGGCACGATCTCAGCCTCCAAAACCTCGGCGCTTTTTGTTCGCGTGTCCCCCACATCCTCGAAGTCTCCATCGGCCACGCCCTGATCGCGGACGCCATCGATATGGGCCTTTACGCCACCGTCCAAGCCTACCTCAAAGTCCTCCAAGGAAACTCTCGCCCCAAACTCTCTCCCCCGCCGTCGCGTGCCTGAGCGATATTCCCTTTCCATCGAGTGCGACTCACTTCGGTAAGTCCTCTCCATACGCAAACCGTTCTAGGGACTCGATCGGACGACACGAAAACCAACGCCATTGTAGCGAATTGACGGTGGGCTGTGGTTGCGATAGGCTGCCCGCATCAAGTGGGCGCTCTCGTTGTATAGTCCGCCTCTGGTCACACGATCCGTTCCTGTGATCGCCCCCGTTGGATCGGTCATGGCTTGTGTTGGGTATGACACGCTTAGCCAGTCGTATACCCATTCGTACACGTTCCCTGCCATATCATACAACCCCCATGCATTCGGCTGTTTTCCACCCACTGGGTGCGTTGTGCCCTGTCCGTTCCCGCAATGCCACGCGATCGCGTTTGCATTTGGATCTGAACAATTCAGGTCTGTAATGCCGCCATTGTAAAAGGCCGTAGAGGTCCCTGCGCGGTAAGCATACTCCCACTCCGCTTCGGTGGGTAGCCGATAACCTAGGCACGCATAATAGCCGCCACCCGCGTATGCGGATGCTACGTCACACGATACACTTGTGCCTGAACCTGAACAAGCAAAACATTCCGCCAACCCTGCTGCTCGTGACATCGCGTTACAATAGGCTGCCGCTTCATACCAATTCACCTTTTCTGTAGGACAGTTCCCACCACACGACGCGAAATGCGATGGGTTGTAGCCCATCCGCGTTTGAAATTCGCTTTGTGTCACTTCGTACTTGTGCATCCAAAACGATCGCGTCAACGTCACTTGGTGTTGTGTCTCGATCAACACCGACGACCGTCCCAATTCGGTCGTTGGACTCCCCATCGTGAATGTCCCTGCTTTGATCAACACTTCGTTCTGTTGAGCGGAGAGTGTGCAATTCCCGTTCACACAAACGTGCCCGCTTTTGCTGCACGCGTTCCCGCAACTTCCGCAATGTTGGCTGCTTGTTTTGGTATCCACGCAGTTACCACCGCAAAGCGTTTGACCGCTTGGACACGTACACTGACTTCCAACACAACTTTGCTGGGCTGCGCATGCGTTCCCGCAACTTCCGCAATGTTGGCTGCTTGTTTTGGTGTCCACGCAGTTACCGTTGCAAAGCGTTTGTCCGCTTGGACACGTACATTGACTCCCAACACAACTTTGTTGAACTGCGCACGCATTCCCGCAACTTCCGCAATGTTGGCTGCTTGTCTTGGTATCCACGCAACCACCGCCGCAGATCGTTTGACCGCTTGGGCACGTACATTGACTTCCAACACAGCTTTGTTGGGATGCGCACACATTCCCGCAGCTTCCGCAATGTTGGCTGCTTGTCTTGGTGTCTACACAACCACCGCCGCAGATCGTTTGTCCACTTGGGCAGTCGGCGACGCACTGGCTGTTAGAACAGACTTGTTGGGCTGCGCATGGCTTCCCACAACCCCCACAATTCTGCCCATCCGATGCAAGATCCACACAACCACTGCCGCAAAGCGTTTGTCCGCTTGGGCATACGCATTGACCTCCAACGCAACTTTGCGAATTGATGCAGATATTCCCGCAACTTCCGCAGTGTTGGCTGCTTGTTTTGGTGTCCACACAACCACCACCACAGATCGTTTGCCCGCTTGGGCATACGCACTGACCTCCAACGCAACTTTGTGAATTGGTGCAGATATTCCCGCAACTCCCGCAGTGTTGGTTGTTTGCTTTTGTATCCACGCAACCCCCCCCGCAGCTTTCTCTTGGACACTTCTTTTCTATGCACTTGATGTTTTTGACATTTCCCATCCTTGGAGGATGTCGAGAAATTGCTCGTAACCTTCCCACAGCTTCTGCCATCCGATCTTTCCGTCTCCTTTCGTATCTTGCCAGCC
>JAKLKB010000200.1:0-5563 GCA_023150835.1 Myxococcota bacterium
CACGGCTTTTTTGGCTACGGATCGCTCCCGTATGTGTACGCTTCCAACAGATATCGCTGCTTTAGACACCCTCTTATACGAGATCCGCTCGTTGTGTGATCGTAAAAATGTAGGGGCAGCCCCCTGTGGCTGCCCAAGAACTGGGGGGTGAGGGGTCAGAACATCGCGGATCCAACCACCTTCTCTCCAGAGCAAACCTTTTTCGCAAACCCCCTCTCATAGGCGTCAGGTTAAGCCAAGGAAAGCCCCCCGCCCTCCCCCCTTACAGGGGTACAAAACACGAAATAGGCAGAGGATTCGCGATGTTCGGAGGCGAGGGGGAGACCAGCCCCGAGGGTACCTTGCGCGATTGAAAAGCAGCCCCGAGGGTACCTCGCGTTGTGGGAAAGTACCCCTGAGGGTACCTCGCGTTGTGGAAAAGCAACTCCAAGGGTACCTTGCGCGATTGAAAAGTACCCCCGAGGGTACCTCGCGTTGTGGAAAAGCAACTCCAAGGGTATCTCGCACGGTTAAAAAGTACCCCCAAGGGTATCTCGCACGGTTAAAAAGTACCCCTAAGGGTACCTCGCACGGTTAATAAAGTACCCCTAAGGGTACCTCGCACGGTCGAAAAGCAGATCTGGGGGGCACTTTTGCTTTCGAGCAGCAACCCCGAAGGCTGCTTTTGATCGCCGTGTGCATGGAGACAAAAGCCCCCGTGTTCGCGGCACTTCAAGCGAGAGAGTCGTTGGTGTGAAAAGCGATGCTCTCTTCGCCGATACGGGGTCAAGGGGCGACAGTCTATGGCGGGGCGTGGGGCAGAACCCCACAACACACGAGCCAACCGTATGATACGATATCCGAGCGTACACAAAGGACAGTACGTACACGCCCGATTATTGGGCCCACAGGGGTCTGCCCCTACGTTTTTACGAGATCACACAACGGGCGGAGTCCGTACGATTTTGGCTCAGAATCAACGGACCGAAACGACGACCGGAGGAGAGCGAAAGCGCCCGTCAGGTGTGGTTGCAAAGATGCGGAATTGTCCACGACGCAGCGGCCAGCGCATCCGATAAGGCCAAGCCTTTCGCCCGATCTCGTGGCCGTTTGCGTACCAGATCACCGAGCCGATCGGCTTTGAGATATCGACCTCAAGAGAAAGTGTCGAATAATCCGAGGGGATCGTCTCGTCAAGGATATAGCGTGCGCCATCTGTGGGGCTACGGATACTCAGCGACAATGCGTGGGAAGAAGCGTTCTGTGTGGGCGGACAGGCGGGGCTGTAGCGATGAGGGGGCTGCGGAAGTTGCATCAGATGCGCCCAAAGTTGATAGGCTGGTGGGACCAAGACAAAGGGGCGTTCGATCGTCTCTTTTGGGGAGCAGGTGGACCCTGCAAGAAGGCCGTTGCGTGGGTCGATGCGCAGAGTCCGATGGAAAGGGCAACGCTTGTGGAGGTGTTTGTGGGCGGGTGGAAACCACTCTTCGACCGTTCCCGGGCATTGCGATGAAGCCGGAAATCCAGACATCGCGCAGATCATGGTGTGCTTCCATGTCGAGGGCGGTTGGGGCGGTTGGATCGGCTTTTCAGGTTCGAGGTGTTTCATCGCCTCGATCATCACCTCTCGAAAGATCAGTCCACAGCCCACTCCTCCCGATACTCGGCGCATTCGTCGCTGATCGTGGTTTCCTACCCAACACCCCACCGTCACACGATCACTAAACCCAAGCGCCCAAGCGTCCCGATGTCCTTGGCTGGTGCCTGTTTTGACTGCCGTTGGAAAAGGCAGTTCGAGAGCGCTATAACGTCCGAATGATGGGAGTCTTGCGATCGGGTCTGCAAGGATGTGGGCGACAAGCTGTGCGGCCTCTTTTGGCAACAGCTGTTCTTTGGCGAGAGGTGACGTGAGCAGATGGCCTCGCCATTGCGTCGTTGGGACGGGGCGTTGGAGACTGTCTCGCGCTTGATGAAGCCAACGCAACGGAAAGCTTTGACCACTGCGCGCAAGGACGGCGTAAGCACGGGTCAGATTCAATAGGCTTTCTGCTCCTCCCCCCAGTGCTAACCCCAGTCCGTAATATCCGGCGCTTTTGTCGTAGTGGTGCATACCGACTTTGCGCAGTTGTTGGAGGACTTCGGCGACGCCTACCTTGGCGAGCGCGTGTAATGCAGGGATATTGCGGGAATTCCCAAGCGCCACGCGCATCCGCAACGGTCCAAGCGAACGGTCGTCGTAGTTTTGGGGATGGTACGCCCCCTTTTTCCAGAGGAAAGAAGCCGAGATATCCGATAAAAGCGTGGCACCTGTGTATTGGCGTGTTTGGATGGCTTGGGTGTAGAGAAATGGTTTGAGTGTTGAACCCGGGGCGCGTGGTGTGCGCACGTAGTCGATGGCACCATGCTTTTCTTTGTCGAGATAAGCGTGCGATCCCACATAGGCCAGTATCTCCCCCGAACGATGGTCGATCACGATCACTGCGCCTGTTCCGACGCCGTAAGACGTGAGTTGGGACAGATGTTGTCGCAAGATCCGCGCTGTGGATTTTTGAAGGCGCAAGTCGATCGTCGTGCGGATCGTTGCGATCTGGCGTCGAAGAGAGGGCGTGGATTGGCGTTTCCACGCAGCCGCGATCTGCTCGGTGAGATGGACGCTTTCGATAGATCGTCGGGGCTTTGGGCGCAAGTGCAAGGGATCATCCAAGGCTTCGAGATACTGGCGTTGTGTGATCAAGCCCAAGGTGTGGGCGCGTTTGAGGATACGTTGGGCGCGCTTCCACGCTTTGCGCTGGCCAGACAAGCGGAAGGGGTTGAGTTGGCTCGGAGACCACGGAAGCGCCGCAAGGAAGGCGGCTTGGGCGAGGCTGAGATCGGAGGCTGGGCGGTCGAAGTAAAGCAGAGAGGCGCGCTGAACGCCTTGAACGCGATTGCCATAGGGAGCGCGGTTGAGGTATTCGCGGAGGATGCCTTCGGCCTCCAGATCGCGCTGCAAGACCAAAGCCCAGTACATCTCTTTGATCTTGTTGCTGTAAGTGCGCGCAGCAGGGCGCATCTGGCGAACCAACTGCATCGAAAGCGTGCTGGCCCCCGATATCCGGCGGCCTTTGCTGGTATTGCTCCACAGCGCCCGAAGCACCGCCCACGGATCCACTCCATGATGGCGGTACAATCGGTGATCTTCGGCAGCGAGTGTCGCGATACGGATCGCTGAGGGAAGCCGATCGCCCGGAAGCCATGTGCCAAAACGATCGTTGGCAGCAGGCTCTTCGTGCATAAACCGACCGTTGCGATCTTGGATGCGCAAAGAGATCGTCCCTGCCGCAAACCAATCGTGCGGGAAGGGCTGCCACCACAACGCCACCATCAAGCCGATCGTTGCGAGTAGCGCGATATTGATCCCCCAAACCGCCGAATATCCGCACATTCGACCGATACGCTTTTGTTTTTGGCGTTGCTTCTTCTTTTGCAAGACCTCGGGAGGTAGGGGGAGTGGAGCAGATCGCAGCGGTGATGTCGACATCGCGTCTTCCTGTGGCTTGGCATGGGTGGAATGCCCGAAGCAGGCAAAAAAGTGAGCGCGTTGCTTGTACAAAAAAGCGAACGCATCGCCTATCCACTTGGCATCTACATTCTCGACAAGAAAGAGAGATGCGCGCAAGATGGGCGTTCTGTGAATTGGTGTTGAGGCGACTTTCTGGGCTTGTTTTGGTTGGGTGGGGTGTCACCCCCAGACCCCACAAGGGACTGTCGCCCCTTGACCCCGTGTTTGGCGGAACAAACAGTGGTTTTTCAAACTGAATGACTCTGCCGCTTGAACGCTCGCGAACGCGGGGGTTTGCTCGCAAGCCACGCCTCTTCTGTTGAAATACACGACCTGTTGTCAAACAAAAAGGAGTTGTAAGCGATGCACGATTTGTTGGAATTGGGAAGGAGTTGGATCGCGATCTATGGACGCCCCGCGCTGTTCGGGATCGTCTTGGTGTGGGCCTATTGTTCGCGCTTGGTGGATCTTGCTGACGATCAAGGCAAGCGCATTCAGGAACATCTGTTCGCACCCGTGATCTTGTTGATGACGCTGGTTTGGGCGGGCGTCTGGGGCTTTGTCGTACCTGAAGCTGTGCTGTTCTTGCTCAGTCGTTCGCGTGGAATTCTTTCTCCGCTTACAAGCAAGACGCTGTGGGTGGTCGGATTTGGGGCCTACTTCTTTTGGTGGATCTGGACGATGGTGTACATCATCACTCCGTTTCGTCGGATCATGCGCAAACAGCGCCGTTAAAGAAAAGAACTCACAAACAGATGGATAGGGATAAGGTGGCGGAGGCGGAAACAGGCGATGGTGTTGGTGCATCTGGTGTGTGGTTGGCGTGGTGTTGGAAAGACCCGATGGATCGAAGAAAAGATCGATCGCAAGCCACAGGGAGAACGTTGGCAAGTGTGGTTTCCTGCGCAAGCCGTCGTGCGCGGGGAGTCGTTGAAAAAAGCGAACGAGCAGGTACGTTGGCGATTTTTGCCGAGCGCGTGTGCTTGCTGCACAGGGCGAGTAGCGTTTCAGGTCGCGTTTGTGCGGGCGATCCGAGAAGATCGGCCGACCTGTGTGTGGATCGAGATCGGCGCAGGAGTCGATCCACAGGGTCTCTTGGAAGTCTTGCAGGGAGAAGGCTTTCGGGAAAGTGTGCGGGTCGGGTCGGTGGTGGCGCTGGTCGAGCAGAGGCAATGGAAGCAACCGCGTTTGCAAGCACACGAAGGATATCGAGCGCATCTCGAAGCCGCCGACACGCTGTATCTGCGCAACACGCTGGTGGCCGATACAATCGAAGAATCCGATACAATCGAAGCATGGACGGAGTTTCGCGAACAATGGCGAGGCAAACGCATCGTGATGTGGTCGGATGAAGCGATCTGATCGGTCGAAGGCAGGCCCACTTGTCCGAACGGGGGTGTTTTTGGCGGGGGGGTGTGGTATGTTGCGCGAGGCCGAAACAGGAAGATGGAGAAGAAAGCGATGGGCAAGAAGAAAGAGGAGTGGAAGAAGATCTTGCGGGAGGCGGGTTTGCGTTCGACCGCTCCGCGTGTTGCGGTGTTGCAGCTTTTGTGTACATCGGGTCGCCCGTTGTCTCATGGCGAAGTCCTCGAAACATTGGGCCACGACGATTGGGATCAAGCCACGTTGTACCGCAACTTGCTCAAGTTAGAAGAAGCGAAACTGATCCGTGTGGCCAGCCGCGCAGGTGGGATCACTCACTACGAATACATCCAGCCGGGTGAGGAAACGCACCATCATCCGCATTTTGTGTGTGGAGATTGTGGGCAGGTCTCGTGTCTTCCGTGTGATCAAGTCAGTCTCAAGGTGGATGAAAAATGGCGAACTCTGCTTGCGGAAAGCGAACTGCAATTTGTTGGGACTTGTACCCATTGCCGCGAAGAACGCCCACACGAAGACGTCGAAGAAGTCGAACATTAGGGGATTTGGAAAAAGATCCAAAGACAAGAAGAGTCCACGGAAGGCACGGAAAACACGGAAAGGGGGGGGCAGAAAGAGGGGGCAGAAAGGAGGGGGCAGAAAGGGGAGGCAGAAAGAGGAGGC
>JAKLKB010000200.1:5598-12758 GCA_023150835.1 Myxococcota bacterium
AAAGAGGAGGCAGAAAGAGGAGGCAGAAAGAGGAGGCAGAAAGAGGAGGCAGAAAGAGGAGGCAGAAAGAGGAGGCAGAAAGAGGAGGCAGAGGGGATCTCGTATTCGCGGAGGTTGGTGGAGGATTGGAGACTTGGAGCCTTCAAACTCTACTAGCACAGAGTTAGAGGATCTCGTATTCGCGGAGGTTGGTGGAGGATTGGAGCCAGCGTTCCATTTGAGAGAGCGGGAGAGCGCCTGTCTGTCGGTTGATCTCGCGGCCCTGTTGGAAGAGCGCGAGGGTGGGGAGTGCTTGGATCCCGTATTGTTGAGCGATGGACGCTTCGTTGTCAGTGTTGACTTTGGCGATGAGGATCTGGCCGGCGTATTTTCGGGCCAGTTGTTCGAGTACGGGAGCGACACTGCGACACGGGCCACACCAAGGCGCCCAAAAGTCTACGAGGATAGGGATATCGCTGTTTTGTAGGACGCTTGCGAAGTTGGTGTGATCGAGTTTTTGCACCGCGCCCAGATCAAGGGGGTTGTGGCAGCGGCCACACGTTGCGTTGGTTTTACTGGTCTTTACGCGGTTTTTTTGCCCACAAGACGGGCAGATCCAGATGGCTTGTTTGGCTTGTTGCATAACCGATCCTTTCTTGGCGCAGAGAAACTCCGCACATCGTGCTCAAGATGAGAAGTGACGCGACCGACGAAAACCCCCGTGTTCGCGTTATTTCGAGCGGCTGTGCTGTTGGTTTGAAAAACGTCTGTTTGTCTCGCCGATACGGGGTCAAGAGAGACGTGTTCTCTTTTGGGGTGCAGGGCAACGCCCCATAAATCTATCCCACGAGCCACTCCTATCGGGCTTCGTAGAACGATGTTGTTTGTGGAGAGCCGCTGCGGATGAAAAAAGTTGTAAAGCCGTAGAAGAAAAAGTCAACGCCGAAGGGGCGATGTGGAGAAGAGGCTTGTTTTGTGGGGGGGGATGGCCTAAGCCTTGTTGGATGATTCCAAGGACGAACAGGACGGAGGATCGAGTATGTCGAAGAAAAACAAGCCGGTCGAGCAGGGGGGGCGTGAAGCCTTACACGAGAGCGAAGGGATCAAGGGATTAAGCCGTCAGGAGGTCGCGCAGCGCGTTCTAGAAGGTCGAACCAACGCGGTGAAGCGTGAGACCTCTCGAACGTACCAAGGGATCGCCCTCTCGAACTTGTTCAACGTCTTTAACTTGGTGGTGTTTTCGATCGCAGCGGTGTTGGTTGCGTTGTTCTTTGTGTTTGGTGACAAACGAACGCTGTACGATAGCCTTGCGATCGGGACTGTGGCGATCGTGAATTCCGTGATCTCGATGATCCAAGAGATCCGAGCGAAGATCGCCCTTGATAAGATCGTGGCGTTGTCGCGTTCGATGTCCTCGGTGGTTCGGGAGGGATCAGCGCAAGATATCGCGATGGATGATATCGTGGCAGGGGATGTGGTGTGGGTGAAGCGGGGCGATCAAGTCCCCGTCGATGGGGAGGTTCTGGCTTCGAGGCATTGTGAGGTGGACGAGTCGCTGTTGACGGGAGAGTCCGAGTACATCTTTAAAGAGGGCGGAGATGCGGTGCGTTCGGGTTCGTTTTGTGTGGCAGGGATGGCGCTGATCCGCGCAGAAAAAGTGGGGGTGGAAAGCTACATCCACAAACTTGCGCGTGAAGTGCGTTCGTACAAACGGTTTGTGTCGCCATTGCAGCGAAGCATCGACCGTTTGGTGCAGGTGATGATCGGTTTGGCAGTGATCTTGGGTGTGTTGGTGGTGGGGCGTGCGTTGGCCGACTTTTTGTTGAAGAGTGCGGCTGTTTTGCCTGCGAGCCTGCCGATGACGGCGGCGACAAGCGCATCGACGGCGGCTGCGGTGCAAGAGATCGCGATCGAGACGACCCGTTCGGTTGCTTCGATCGTGACATCAATGGTTCCGATCGGCTTGATCTTGTTGACAACGGTGGCCTTTGCGCTCGGTGTGTTTCGGATATCACAGCAAGGTGCGCTGATCCAAAAGCTGAATGCCGTCGAATCCTTCGCCCATATCGACACCTTATGCATGGACAAGACAGGTACGCTGACAAAGAACGAGTTGCAACTGGCCGAAGTGACGCCGCTAGACGATGCGTTGGATGAGGCGACGATGCGTGTGTTGTTGGGAGCCTTTGCTCACGGGGCGACCGATCAAAATGCCACGCTGGTGGCGATCGCAAAGTCCCAAGAAGCCCCTGTGATGGAGATCTCCGAAGAAGTCCCCTTCAATTCCAAGGAAAAGTACAGCGGTTTGTGTGTGGAGATCCGCGACGCTTCGGATGCACAAGATCAGAGAGCCTCTGCGGAGGGGAAGAAAGAGTCTTCGGAAGAACCCAAGGAGCAGGTGTGGAAGGGCCGTCCATTGCGCTTGGTGATGGGGGCCTACGAGCGGCTGCGCCAAGGATTTACTGAAGAGGCGAAGCAGCGGGGCGATGCGCTGTTGGCGTCCAAACATGGGCTGCGCAATCTGGCCTTTGCGTGTGTAGATGGCGAAGCAGGAGATTTTCGTGAGATCGTGAAGGCGCGGCATGACGGGGCATTGCGGCTGCTGGGGATCTTTTCTTTGGTGGATGAGGTACGGCCCGATATCGGCGAGGTATTGGGGAGGTTTGCGGAGCGCGGGATTCGGTTGAAGATTATCTCGGGTGATGCGGCAGAAACAGTACAAGCGGTGGCGCGTGCTTCGGGTTGGCAGGAGTCGACGGAGCGTGTGGTGACAGGGCCTGAGTTGGATCAGATGACGCCCGCACAGATCGGCGAAGTCGCAAAAGAACACTCGCTGTTTGCGCGGGTTTCGCCGCAAAACAAGAAGGCATTGATCAGCAGTTTGCAAGCGCAAAAGCGGTATGTGGCGATGGTGGGGGACGGTGTGAATGACGTGCTTGCGTTGAAGCAAGCGCAGTTGGGCGTGGCGATGGGCGATGGAAACCGTATGTCCAAGGATGTTTCGGATATCGTGCTGCTCAACAACGACTTTGCGATCATGCCGCAAGTGCTGGCTGAAGGCGAGACGATCATCGGAAACGTCCAATCTTCGGCGAAATTGTTTTTGACCAAGAATGTGTATGCTGCGATCTTGATCCTTGCGACGGGGTTTTTGGGCATGGCGTTTCCGTTTGTTCCGCGCCATGTGACGATCATCGGCTTTTTTTCGATCAGCGTACCCGCGTTGTTGATCACGTTCAGCAAGCGGATGAGCGATCTGCCAGCGCACTTTTTACGAGACGTGCTGCGTTTTACCGCAACGTCAGGAGCGATGATCGCGGGTTCTGCGTTGGTTTCGTACTTCCTGTCTTTGGTGGTGTTTCGACAGCCTGTGGAAGTAGCGCGAGTGGCGTTGTTGACGCAGGTCGTGTTGCTGAGCTTGTTGAACTTTTTGATCATCATCGGACGTGAGCGGATGTGGGAGCTTGTACGCAAGAATTGGGAGTTGTCGAGCTTCGCTTTGGGATTTGCGGTGCTGTACTTTGTGCTGTTGTTTGTGGTGACAAAGGTTTCGTGGTTGTCGGGGCTGGCGTCGTTTTTGGAGCTTCATCCTTTGTCTTTGCGCGATATCGGCGTTGCCTTGGGGCTTTCGGTGGGCGTGGGGATGGCGATGATCTTGACGCATCAGCGGATCTTGCGCGATGAACGTGTGCGCGAAGAAGAAGAGCGCCAAGAAGCCGTTGAGGCGGCCAAGTGGACGGCTTAAAAACGTCCTCACTTGTCCCATCCAATCGAGCGATCAAGCAAGTCCAGTAGGAGCGGAAAGCGATGTTGCGAAGGCCGAAACAAGAGCAGTTGGAAGCGTTGTTGGAAAATTGGCAAGAGGAGATGCAGAAGCTCGATGCAGAAAGCTTAGAGCGTCCGGCCTTTTCATCGAAGCGCGCCGAAGTGTTAACGGAAGCGTTGGTGCGGCAATTTGTGACGATCACACCGATCGCGGTCAAGAACTTTGATCGCCAACAATGGAAAGAGTACGGAGGTGTGTGGATCTCGATGCACGATCGACTGTGGTTGTTTGTGGCGGCAGAGCGGGCCTTTGTGGGGGCTTTGGGCGGGCAGGGAGAAGAATACTTGCGATTGATCGAGGAGGTGAGTGGGCGGATGCAAGGCTTGATGCCGTGGGCGCGTGTGCTTGCGCAAGTGGATGAGCAGATCGCCGAGACGCTTGCGGATCTGCAAAGGCCGCGAGACTTGCGCGATCCTGCCGATGAAGCGGTGCGTTTGGTGAGTTTACTGCGAGCCAACCAAGGCTTGCTTGGCGATGCGCTGCAATTGCCGGAGTCTGCGCTGTTGCCGCTCGATCAAGCAGCGGAAGCGTTGTTGCTGGTTTCCGAAGAAGCGTTGATGGAGCGCCTTTCTGCGCTTCAAGATACGATGTTTCGGGCGTATACGATCTGGACTCGTGCGTATCGCTTGCTTGCGGTGATGGGGCGCTTTTTGTTGCGCGAACAAGCCGATGCAGCGGTGAAATTCCCTGATGCCCTGCCTGTACCGATCCTGCCCGTTGTTCCGTGAAGTCCCTGAGATCTTCGGAAAGATCAGGGGATCTCTTCGAGGATCTCGACATAACCGAGGTCACCGTTGACACGCACACGCTGGCCTGTTTTGATCAGCTTGGTGGCGTTTGGGACCGAGACGACCGCAGGGATACCGTATTCGCGTGCGACCACTGAGCCATGCGTCATCAATCCACCCACCTCCATCACAAGGCCCGCTGCGTGGATAAATAACGGCGTCCACCCGGGATCGGTAAACGGAGCCACCAAGATCTCGCCGTGGTGAAGGCTGGATTCCGATGGATCGAGGATCACACGTGCGATCCCTTCGACGATTCCGGCACTTGCGCGACTACCCACCAATGCTCCTGCCGGGAGATTTTCACGCCGAAGCTCTGCGATCACGATCTCTCCGTGTTGGGTGAGGATGCGTGGGGGCGATAGTTGCGTAAACCGCTCGTGTTCGGCTTTCCGTTGTTGGATGATCTTTTTCCAATCCGCTGGTGGGGTGGATGGGAGGGCGGGCTGAGAGGGATGTTGCGCGTGCTGCTGGACGATCTCTTGGATATCTTCGAGTGTGAGAAAGTCGATGTCTTTGGGATCGTCGAGCCATCCGCTGTGATGGAGTACTTTGGCTTCTTGGGAAAGAAGCTCGCGCAAAAGGCCCATCAAACGGATCAAACAGAACTTGGGATGTTCGCGGATGCCCATGAGATCGCGGTGAACGCGCACCCAACGCTTGGCCAACGGACCACGCCACCAACCTCCCGACATCTGTCGAGCGTGGGCAATCAAGCGTTTTCCGGCTTCTTCGGCTTCTTGGATCAGTCTGTGGTGGCGCTGGCGGTGCTGGCCTGCGGCTTCGCTTTTGAGATTGCCTGCGATGGTTTGCAAGAGAGGGCTTGGATCCTCGGACCAACGCGGTCGTGTGATATCGATCTCGCAAGCCCCACGCATCCCATAATCGCGCAGAAAAGCTGCGAGAGCCTCGCAAAAAGTCTCGCCGCCTTCGACCTGCTTGAGCGTTGAAAGCACCGATGCTTTGGGTTCTTGTTGAATCTTTTCGGAGACGGCAGGAAAGCGCCTTGCGATCTCCGCAAGATCCGCGACGTGCAGATCCATCTCGGTGGTGACGTTGCCTTCGTAGCCCCTTGTGAAGGCGATGATATCTGGATCGTGCGAATCTTTCTTGCACAAAGCCGCGACCAAGCGTTGCGAAAGGACGCCGCCCATCATCAGCGGCAAGAACTTTCGCGCAAGGTGTGTGCGGAAAATAGAACGAAGGATCTCCAACATCCGCCCGAAGCGAGCAGGGCCTTGCGCAAAAGAAGAAAGGTCGCGTTGAACATCGGCGATCAATTGATGGAGTTCGTTGGTTTTGGTGGGGACGAGATCGCGGGTGTCCGACCACAAAAGCAACGACAGAGCGCGCAAAAAAGCGGGGCCGACGATGCGCAAAGGCCGAGACAGGGCGATCTTGTGCCCTGAGCGGGTTTGTTCGAGAAATTCTGGGCGTTGGACAAAAGCCTCTAAAGAGGCGGACATCCGTTCATCGGCGAGGGAGATCAGCTTGGGGAAGCGCGAGCGTAAGCGCGGATGGTTGAGCAGCGGCGTGAGGTCAAGGTACAGACGCCCTCCCGCAGAAACCAAAAAAGACGATCCTTCGGGTGTAATCTTTGCCAAGCCAAAAGGCAAAATCCATCGAAGTACGGATCGACCGAGGGGACGGATGGCGTCGGTCATCATCTGAGGATGCCCAAAGCACATATAAGCGTGCGTTTGGGGATCGTTTGGCTGCGGAGAAAGCAGCGGGTAGAGCGAGGTGATCGGGCGACTTTGCACCACAAAGACCTGATCGTCTTGGATGCACCACTCGATATCTTGCGGCTGTCCGTAATGGGACTCGATGCGGGTTCCGATATCCGCAAGAGCCAAGATCTGATCATCCCGAAGAGAGGGGCTGTTGGCGATCTGCGGGTCCAAGATCTCCTCAAAGGTGCCGCCTTCGGGTTTGGGGCGGATCGCGACGTGTTTTTCGGCGATCTTTCGGGTCTTGATCTGCTGGTTGGTTTTGTCGACTTGAAAGAGATCGGCAGAGACGATGCCTGAAACAAGGGCTTCGCCCAACCCAAATCCCGCGTCGATGGAGAGCAGACGGCGATCTTGGGATATCGGGTCGGCGGTGAAGAGGATGCCCGACACTTCGGGAAAGATCATCGCCTGAACCACCACAGCCAAGGAAACAGCGCGATGATCGAAGCCTTGTTCGGTACGGTACGCGATCGCTCGATCCGTAAACAACGAGGCCCAACAGGCCCGAACAGCCGTCAAAAGGGCCTCTTGCCCTCGGATGTTGAGGTAGGTGTCTTGTTGCCCTGCAAAAGAAGCGTTGGGCAGATCTTCGGCGGTCGCGCTCGAACGGACAGCATAGGCTTTTTCTTTGCCTTGCTCGTGCCAAGCCGCCACGACGGCCTCTTCGATGGATTTTGGAAAAGGTAGGGCCAACAGCTTTTGTCGGATCAAAGCGCCCGCTTCTCGGAGGGCTTCGGTGTCTGCGCAATCAAGGCGTTGCAGCGAGCCAAAGAGAGCTTCTTGTTCGTGGGTCTCCATCTGCGACAACCAAAGGCGAAAGGCATGGGTGGTCAC
>JAKLKB010000201.1 GCA_023150835.1 Myxococcota bacterium
CGTACATCAGCGGAGGCTCACCCACCGCTTTGGACTTAAAGATCGCGTAGGGACTGCCCGCGAGATCGAGGGACTCGACACGCAACTGTTCGGGAACGGCGAAGATATCGGGGACTTTGTACGTGCTGAGCGCGTTGGAGAGCAAGCGACCTTGCTCGTTAAAGCGAAGTTCTTCCATCGTCATCCATCCGATGCCTTGGACGATCCCGCCTTCTGCTTGACCGAGATCGACATCGCGGTTCATGCAGTCGCCAAAGTCATGGATCACATGCACGCGATCAAAGGAGTAGATCCCACGAAGGCAGTCGACCGTAGCGATCAACGCGGCACATCCGTACACATGGTACGCAAAAGGATGTCCTTTTTCGAGGGTGGTGTCAAAGGAAAGGCCGGGCGTAGCGTAATGCGCGTATTCAGACAGGCTCACCCGTTGGTTGTAGGCTTCAAGGGCGATCTGATCGAAGGAGAGTTCGACCGCTTGGCCGTCTCGACAGATGCGGCCTTGTTGGAGCTTGAGAGCGGAGGCATCGCATCCAAGCATCACAGCGGCAACGCCGATCAAGCGTTGGTGGACGCGTTCACAGGCTTGGGCGAGGGCTTTTCCGTTGAGGTCAGCGGTGGCGCTTGCGGCGCTTGGAGAAGTGTTGGCGATCCGCGAAGTGTTGGTGGCCTCGATGCGCACGCGATCAGCGTGGATGCCAAGGGTGTGGCTGGCGACTTGGATCATCTTGGTGGAGACGCCTTGCCCCATCTCGACAGCCCCTGTGCTGATGCTGACACTGCCGTCTTGATAGACGTGAACAAGCGCCCCTGCTTGGTTGAGGGTCTTTTTGGTAAAGGAGATCCCAAAACAGATCGGCATCAAAGCCAGTCCCTTTTTTTGGAAGGGATGGGATTGATTGAATGCCTCGATCTGTTCGGATAATCGGCCTATATCGATGCGCTGTTCAAGAGTCTTCCAAGCATCGTGGGCGCGGACATCTTGGGCCGTTTGACCATACGGGAAGGTATCGCCTTCGCGAAGCAAGTTCGCGGCTTGGATGCGATAGGCGGGAAGGGACAAGGCTTCTGCGGCATGAGCGATGGCAGTTTCGATCGCAAACATACCTTGGGGGCCGCCGAATCCGCGAAAAGCGGTGTGTGAAGTGGTATTGGTTCGACAGGATGCAGCGGTGGCACGAGCGTTGGGGACAAAATAACTGTTCGTAAAGTGAAACAAGCTGCGTTCCAAGACGGCAGGCGAAAGATCAGCGGAAGCACCGGCATCTTGGTAGAGGAAGACTTCATAAGCGAGGATGCGCAGATCTGGATCGAGGCCGATCTTGTAGTCGAACTCGTAGGGGTGTCGTTTGCCAGTCATCGCCATATCATCAAGGCGGTGGAGGATCAGCTTGACAGGCCGATGAAGTTTGAGGGCCGCGAGGGCCGCCATCACGGCCCAAGGAGTGGCCTGATCTTCTTTTCCACCGAATCCACCGCCAAGACGGAGGACATCGACTTCGATCGAGTGCATGGGCAGAGCGAGGACACGGGAGGCTGTGCGCTGAACAGCGGTTGGGCCTTGGGTGGAAGAAAGGACGCGCAAGTGACCTGTTTCGGTGGGGTAGGCGTAGGCTCCTTGGGTTTCGATGTAAAGGTGTTCTTGGCCGCCACAAGAGCCTTTCCCTGAGAAGAGATGCGTGCATTGCTCCCAAACCACCGAAGGATCGCCGATCTGGAAAGTGCGGACGCGCCCGATCACTTCGCCGATGGCGTAGGCTTCGCGAGGACTGGTGACAGGGCGAAGCGGTTCGATATCGAGTTTGATCAAGTCGCGTGCAAGGCGTGCGTGGTGCTCCGAGTCAGCAACGATGATCGCGATGGGTTGGGCGCGGTAGTGGACTTCACCGTCCGCAAGCAATGGCTCATCGGGAAAGATCCCGCCGATCTGATTTTCGCCCGGGATATCTTTGGCGGTCAGGATCGCCACCACACCTTGGGCTTGAAGGGCCTGATCGAGATGGATCGCACGCAGCTTTCCGTGAGCTTCGGAAGATCCAAGGAGAACAGCATGCAACGTTCCTTCGCGTTGGGGGACGTCGTCGACGTAGAGGGAGCGTCCTGTGACGTGTTTTTGAGCGTCGATGTGTTTCACAGTAGAGCCTCCTTGACGACGGGGATCGCGGTTGCTTCGGCAAAATGCGCCATGACAAGCTGGCGCAACAGCAGTCGTTTGTAATCCGCAGAACCACGGATATCACTAATCGGTTGGACTTCGGACTGAGCGCGTTGGGCGGCTTCGAGAGCGGTCTCCCCCGTCAGCGGTTGGCCGACGAGCCATCGAGAAGTCTCGCGCAAAAGCTTGGGGATCGGTGCGACGCCTCCTGCGGAAAGGCGGGCTTTTTGGATGATGTCACCTTGGACTTCAAGACGCATCGCTGCGTTGACACTGGCGATATCGAGAAACGTGCGCTTGCTCACCTTTTCAAAGTTGACGCGGCTTTGGGGTGTCGTGGAAGGAAAGCGCAGGCGCGAGAGGATCTCGCCTTGTTGTTTGGAGAGCGTCTTGTAGCCGAGATAAAGCTCTTCGAGCGGCAACCAGCGCTGTGCGTGTTGGGCGGAGAGTTCGATCTCTGCGCCCAAAGCGAGCATCAAGATCGTGACATCGCCGATCGGAGAAGCATTCACAAGATTGCCTGCGATAGAAGCGATGGTACGGATCGGCGTCGAGGCGACGAGTCGCATCCATGCTCGGATCGAGGGGAGCGTTTGGGCGATCAAGGGCGAACGGTTGAGATCTTCCATTGTGGCCGCCCCACCGATGTAAACAAAACCATCTTGCTCCTCGATCGCTGTGGAGGCGTAGTCTTGGGCAAAAGCAACGTCAGCATCGCGGATCGCTTCGGGGCGTTGGACATTGAGATCACTGCCTCCCCCCAACAGGACGGTGGGAGCGGAGGTTGAAGAGGTAAGCTCAGCGGGGCGACGTGCAGGGATAGCGCGAAGCCGCGCAGGAATACCGGCAAAATAAGGCGGAACAAAGCCTTTTTCGATCAACCACGCCATCTGCTCGGAGCCTTGGGGCTTTTGTTGAAGTTGTTCGGAAACTTCGGAGAGTGCGCGCTCAATCGACTTATAACCTGTGCAACGACAGATGTTTCCGCTGATCGCGTCGCGGGGATCGTCTTGATAGACCGAGCTGGATTCGAGTGCAAAGCCCGTCATCGAAACCACAAACCCCGGCGTACAAAAGCCGCATTGCGTCCCCGAATGTTCCACCATCGCCCGCTGTACAGGCGTCAACGTCTCTTTGCTCAGCCCCTCCACCGTCACCACGTGCATCCCATGTACACGCCCCAACGGGAAAAGACACGAAGTCACAGGAAGATACTTGACGCCCTCCCCTTCGAGTGTACCGATCAGCACCGAACACGCACCGCAATCCCCCTCACGACAACCGATCTTGGTCCCTGTCAGGCGTTGGTGTTCACGAACAAAATCCAGTAAAACAAGACCCTCTTGTGACGAAGTCTTGATCAGTCGGTCGTTTAACAAAAATTGAATCTCTGCCATGATCTTCATCCTTCTCTACAGCAGCGCAGCGAAAGGCCAGAATGTACCGCGCCCCACAACAAACCGTCAAGAACAGTCCACGGAACACACGGAACACACGGAAAGAAGAGCCCACAAAACACACAGAAAGCACGGAAAAAACAGGAGAGTTACGAATGGAGCGAAGTATACGAAAGCTCGGGTGGTTGTTGGTTTTGGCTTGTGCGGGGGTAGTCAACGCAAGTCCGCCCTCCAAACCACCGATGCGACGGGCAGAAAGCCGCCCCGTAGAGACGAAAGAGACGAACAAGCTCGCAGCATCGCAGGCTCCCGCCAACGGTGCGGCAGGATCCGAGGCGACGTTGGGGATGAGGTCGGATATGTCGGAGCAGACGCTGCGAAAGTTCTTTGAGGCTCAGATACCTCGGCTGACGAAGAAACATCACCTTGCGGGAGCGACGTTTTCGGTAGTGTATCGGGGCAAGATCTTGTTGCAGCAAGGGATAGGAGAGGCGGATCGCGAATCAAAGCGCAAAGTCGATCCCAACAAGACGTTGTTTCGGGTGGGATCGATCTCAAAGCTGTTCACTTGGATCGCGGTGATGCAGTTGGTGGAGGCTGGAAAACTCGATCTGCACACCGATATCCAGCGCTACCTTCCGAAGCTCAAGCTGCCCGCAACCTTTGGAAAACCGATCACGATCGCGCATCTGATGTCGCATACACCCGGATTTGAAGACATCTTGCTGGGGCTGTTCACCAAAGATCCCAAAGCCCTCAAACCGCTCGAACAAGCTGTGTTGGAACGCATTCCGCTGCGTGTGCGTCCGCCCGGGGAGAGCGTGGCCTACTCAAACTACGGAACCACTCTTGCGGGCTATCTCGTCGAGCAGGTGAGCGGCGTCCCATTTGAGAAGTATGTGCAGCAAAAGATCTTCGATCCCTTGGGGATGACAGACGCGACTTTTTCACAGATCGACACCGCCAAAAGCGCTGCGATGGCAAAGGGTTATACCTTTCTTGGCAAAGACGCCAAAAGCCAGCAGCCGACATGGAAGCCACAAGGATTCGAATACATCTCGCAGTCCCCTGCGGGCGCGATGTCTGCATCGGCCCACGCGATGGCGCGCTTCATGTTGGGGTATCTTCAAGGCGGTGCGTTGGAGGGCAAACGCATCTTGCGCGAAGAGACGATCCGACGGATGGATCAGGCGCACTTTCGGCCCCATCCAAAGGCAAGGTCTTTCGCACACGGATGGATCGAGATCAATCGACAGAATCCGCGAATCATCGGTCATCTCGGAGATACGATCTATTTTCATAGTGCTTGTTTTCTTGTGCCATCCGAACAGTTGGGGGTATTTTTTTCGACAAACACCTCGACGGGGATGATGGCTTCTTTTTCGTTGGCAACAGCGTTTTTGAAGCGTTTCGCCCGAAGCATCGAGGGTCGTGCTTTGGCAGCGCGTCGTCCTGTCCCGTCCAAAGAGTATCTGTCGCAGTTTGCAGGAGTATTCGCCACCAATCGGCGCTCGGAGTCGGACATGACGAAGCTGGCGGGTTTGGGGATGCGTGTCGAGGCCCGAGTGAGCGAGACCGTCGGCCAATTGGAGATCTTTGATTTTCTACAAGGAAAGCGGATCAAACACATCGAAGTCGAACCCGATGTATTTCAAGAAGTCGAAGGGCTTGGTCGGTGGATCTTTTTACGGAACAAACAAAAACAAGTGGTGGGTTTGTTTGGCAACGGCTTTCCTGTGATGACCTTCGTTCGGCCACCTTGGTATGAGTCGACTTTGCTGAATGTGGGGATCGTGGTGTTGTTTTTGTTGTGTCTATTGATGGGGTTGTTTGCCCGTCCGACGGGGATATGGGGATGGTTGATGGCAAAGTCTCGACTGCAAGGGGAAGAACGCACCGCAGGGCTGTTTGGTTTAGGGGTGTTGGTGGGCTATATTCTGTTTTTTCTTTCGATCTTGGCGACGATCTCGGATGATTTTATTTTTGAGATACCGCGCCGCTGGGTGTTCTGGCTGCCGTATCTCCCGATGCTGCTGACAATTGGGATGTTGTATTACGCCGTGTTGGTGTGGCGTCGGAGTTTGTTTGGTTGGATTGGGAGAGGGTTTTATACGCTGTTTGCGGTGAGCGCATCGGCATTTGGCTGGTTTTTGATGTACTGGAAGATCGTGGCTTAACGACGTGAGTTCGAGCAAGAAAAAAGTTGTACCCGCTTGTTTTCTCAGACAAAATGTAGTTGCAAAACGAACACCCAAAGAAAGCAAGGGGCACGCTCATGGATCGAACCGAAATCTTTTGCCATGTCGATGATTTTTATCAAGCCTTCGAGAAGGATTGGACGGATTACGTCGAAGAGATGGAGTTTTCCGTCGCAAAAAGAAAGCGGAAAAAGCCAACGTCGATGACCGCAGCCTTGTCCCCGATATGATGACGGTCTTTTTGGCCGACTCTACGGGGATCGCGGATACATCTCGCAAGATTTATCCGAGGACTTGTTCAGAAGATCGAAGTCTATGGAAAGGCTATTTCTTTTTTTCTCTCAGTGTGCTTTCCAATACAGGTAAAACAGCAAGATCTTTTTCTCTACCAATTTCTCGTTTTAGTTGGATGAGGCTTTCCAGTCCTTGCGAGCGAAAAGTAAAATCTTCTACCTCAAACGCTTCGGATTCTCCGAGTAAATCTTCATAAGACCTCGCATGATCTGCTTTCCCCACGAGGCAAAGGACATCAAGAGGACCGGCATCTGTGAGAAGTAAATTGTGCCCTTGACCCATGAGAGCCGACTTGGAGGGTTCGATCCGTACATCTTTTCTGGCTCGGTAGTAAGCGTTCAGTTCTTTTAGTGCGGTAAGAAGGCGCTCCACGTTTTCTTCCGAGCGAAGGTGGAGAATATCCAGATCGAATGTTGTGACAGGTGCTCCATGAAGAACAGCACTGACGCCTCCTACAACGATAAAAGCGACATTGTGTTTGTGTAGTATGCTGAGGACTTTGACAAAATCAGTTTTTTGCACGGATGCTTCCTCGGAGAACAATGAGGCTGTTCACGCTCGATTGAAGGTGGTGGAGTCTTTCTGTGGGAGAGAGAGAAAGCATCCAGCGAATTAAGGTCAAGTCCACTCCTTCCGAATTGTAGAGACTTTCGTTCTGATCTTTATGCACTGTTTCTTTGTTTTTTTGTGTTTGTTGTTCTGGCATCTTTGTTCTCCTTTGTTGTTCCGCCAAAGATATCCTCGATTCAGTGACTTCGCAAGCTTTTTCTTTTGTACCCTTCTTGCTGAAGGGCGCGATGTTTCAGCAGAAGATCGGTTCGATCTGTTCGGAAAGAACGGTAGCAAGTGAAGTTCGGAAGGCTCATGTTGTGTTTTGAGGTCTTCTAATACGAGATCCGCCCGTTGTTTGCGTAGGGGCAGACCCCTGTGTCTGCCCAATAATCGGGCGTCTACGTACTCTCCTTTGTGTACACATCATTCGGATATCGTATAAGGTACCTCACGGGCGACGTTTTTGATCGAGTGGGTCCGTTCAAACCAACGCCATGAGAGAGGTATCAAGAGGTAACACTTCTCAGCGAGGGCAACCA
>JAKLKB010000202.1 GCA_023150835.1 Myxococcota bacterium
AGCGTCTGCGCGTCGTGCATACAGCGTGTGTCATGAAAAAACAAAATCCCCGCTGCTTCCGACTTTCGCTCCCTCCCCTGTTCACGGGGGAGGGCTGGGGTGGGGGGGCCAACAAGCGCTTAACCTAACGCCTATGGGGCCACGCCCCACCGAACACACCCAGCCGCATAAGTTCTTGCATCAAAAAATATACCACCGCCAGATCGGCAAACAAAGAAAACACCAGATATCCCGTCAATAGGGAGATCTGGTGCGTGTCCTGTGTGTGATGAGATGCGTTGGAGAGGAAGTTGGATTCGTGGTGAGAGAGTCGCCTTTGCGCAGAGGAGGTCGGATGTTGCGAGGAAGTCGCATGAACGATAAGGGATCTTGGATGTTTTGGCTGTGGCTTGTTGGAGGTTGTGGTGGAGGGGGCGGTTTGGCACACGCTGAAGAGCCGAAGCATCGGGAAACATCGCACAGAGAGGCTACAAAGGGAGCGAAGCCCGAGGGGGTAGGGAAGCAGGGTTCTCAAAATGAAACAAGCGAGACAACAAAGGTGTTGTTGGCGGATTGGCGGGAGGGTGTAGCGCGGTGGAAGGAGTGGGAGGCGCGGGGCGTGGCTTGGCGGCAGGAGGGGGCGTTGCGTTCGGTGCAGGCTCGGCTTGTGGAGGTGGAGCGTTCGTTGTTGTCGATGAGTCCGACGCAAGCAGCAGGTGTCTGGCTGGGTTTGTTGCGTGCAAAACACCCGTTGTTGCGTCGTTTTGGGGCAGAGGCGTTGGGGAAGATGGGAGAGGGCGGACGATTGTATCGGAATGAGATGGTGCGTCTGCTTGGGGAGGATCAGCCAGAGGCGCAAGAAGCGGCGTTGAGGGCGTTGAGGTCGTTGGGCGTGCCGCGAGATGCACAGGAAAAGATCGCGGTGTTGAGGCGGTCGGTGTGGCCGAAGGTGAGGGAGGCGGCTTGGTGGGCGCTTGGTGCGGTGGAGGGGAGCGCAAAGCTCCGAAGCAAGGAGCTTTGGGGGTGGTGGCCGGAGGCCGTGAGGGAGGGATATGGTGCGGCGATCTTGGCGGGGTTTGTGCGGGCGGGGAGTCGGAGTCGGCGGATCGAGCGAGAGATGCGGAAGGCATTGGAGGGAGCAGATGAAGCGGGAGTGCGTTGGGCTTGTCGGTATCTGTCGCGTGGGAAGGTGCCTTTTGAACGAGTGCGGGTGCGATTGTGGGGATGGTTCTTGTCGAAGGAGGCGAGTACACGTCTTGAAGTGTTGCGGGTTTTGCGCAAGGACGACAAAAAAGAAGAAGTGAGGCGATTGTTTGTGCGGGCGTTGGAAGACCAAGCAGAGGGGGTGCGGCGGTTGGCTGCGGAAGTGTTGATGGAGGAGGGTTGGTCGGCGTGGGAGGAAGTGAAGGTGCGGTTAGAGCGTGCAGACAAGGCGATTCAGGAGGGAGTGATCGCTGGGATCGTTGCACAGGGGAAAGAGGGTTGGGAGCGGGTGCGGTCGTTGTTGCGGGAGGAGCGGGAGATCTTTTTGAGGACAGGGCTGCGAGCGTTGGAGGCGCAAGGCAAGGCGGCTTCTGGATTGTGCGAAGCGATCCATGAGAAGACGAGCGAGCGGCGTTGGGGGGTGCGGCTGGCTGCGGTGCGTGCGATCGGGAAGGTCTGTTCGGAGCAGACGGCGTCACAGCGTTGGTTGGCGGGGTTGTTGGGAGACTCGTCCGAAGAAGTGCGCTTTGCGGCGGCGGATGCGCTTGGAGATGGGGTGGTGAGTCCGTTGTCGTTGTTGCAGGATGCGGTGTCAAGCCGGAGTTGGCGGACACGGCAAGCGACGGCGCGGGCGTTGGGATCGTTGGGAGGGGAGATCGGTGTGGTGCGACCGTTGTTGTTGAAGCTGTTGGAAGATGAGTCGTGGGCGGTGCGGCGAGCGGTGGTGGATGCGGTGGGTCGGTTGGGGGCGTTGATGGTCGGGGAGCGTGGGCGCTTGCGGAGGTTGTTGAAGGATCAGGATCGAGACGTGAAGTATGCGGCGATGCGGGCGTTGGTGGCGTTGGAAGAAAAAGAAGAAGCGAAGCAACAGATGTTGTTGCGATGGATCGAAGGGCGTGGGGGGAAAGCGTTGCGCTTGGAGGCGTTGCGTTGGTGGTCTGTGTTGGGTATGCGTGTGCGAAAGCGCACGCAGCGAGGGAGGCTGACAGGGCCGATTCGACGGTGGTTGCGGGGGGGGACGTTAAGCGAGCGCCAAGTGGTGTTGCGTAGTTTGCGCAAGATGGGGACGGTGGGACGAGAAGTTTGGCCTGAGTTGGTGATGTTGGCGCGGGGGCGTCATCGGAGTTTGCAGTTGGGGGCGTTGCGTGCGATCGGGGCGGTCGCCGATCCGCCGATGTCGTTGGTGCGTTCGCTGCTGGTGTGGGCAACGGAGGAAGTCTCGGTGAGACGGCGTGTTGCGCGTGAGGTGTTGCGCGAAGTCTGCGGTCGTGTGGTGTTTTCGCGGGGCTTTTGGGAGCCGTGGTTGCGGGAAAAGCATATCGAAAAGCGGAGTTTGGTGTTGGGATGTTTGGAGCGCGGAGGGTGGCGTGCGTTGACGAGCTTGGAGGGGATCGAGTCGTTGTTGTCGGATGCGGATCATACGGTCCGTCGGGCGTCTTGGCGGATATGGAGAGGATTTGGTTCTTGGGGGGCGGTGGGATTGAGGCGGCTGTGGGACAGTCGTCCGCGTGGTGTGGAGAGGTTCGGGGAGGACGGTCGTTTGTGGGTTGAGGTGTTCGAGGGGGCGGGGGTTCATGCGCCGCAGCTTTGGTATGGCTTGATCGATGCGGTGGGGCGGAGTCGATGGGAGCGGAGGGTGGAGGTTGGGGCGTTGGGAGTGTGGTTTCGTGCGATGCTGGCGTCAAAAGAGGCTATTGGGCAGGGGTATCTGTGGTCTTGTGTTCAGAGGGGGCCTTGGTGGTTGCGGGGGCCTTGTGCGCGGCGTTTGGGAAAAGTGGCGGAGACGAAAAGTCTGCTGCATGCGTTTGCGTTGGCGGCGGGAGTGGAGCGGGTGTTGTTGCGAAAAGCCTTGGGGCAGCGCAGCAGCGGTGTTTTGGTGATGGCCTTGCGTGGGTTGGCGGAGGAGCCTGCGCAAAAAGACCGATGGTTGGAGTATCTGAACGATGCGACGCTGTGGCAAGGCGAAAGCGGGGAAGCAAAGGACGCGAAGCTTTTGGATGCGTTGCGTGGATTGTTGGTGTCGAAAGATCCGATATCGCGGCGTTTTGGAGCGCGAGGTTATGCGCATTGGCAGGAGTTCGCGTCTCGGGACGTGGGGGCGTTGGTGGAGCGCCTTGTGGAAGAGGATGTGGTGGCGCGACGTTGGGTGGTGGCCGCGTTGTTGCGGTTGCGTGTCAAGGGGATCTTGGCGTTGGTCGAGGCGTTGCGAAAGCCCGACTGGGCGGGAGCGGAGTTTGCGGTGGCGTTGTTGTTGAAGATGGGAGAAGAGGCTGTGCCGATCTTGCGGGAGAAGTTGGCCTCGGGCAGTCCACAAGAGCGATTGTATGCGGTGTATGCGTTGTCTGAGATGGGGGCTGTAGCGCGGGCGGCACGACGGGAGTTTTTGATGGCGCTGCGTGATCAACAGGAGGAAGTGCAGATCGCATCGGCGTTTGCGTTGTGTCGTTTGCGTATCCAGTCTGCGCAAGCAGAAGGCATCTTGCGGCGTTATCTTGTTCATGTAGAGGAAGAAAAGAGATTGGCTGCTGCGTTGGCCTTGGCGCGGATCGAACCGCTTTCCAAAGAGACTTTGCGGATGTTGGTCGCACGCAAAAAGACGCAGGAGAGCGCCATGAAAGCTCCGATATTTCGGGCTTTAGGGCGTCATCTTCATTTGAGTCGACAAGATTACGGTTTCTTTTTGGAGGGTCTTCAAGAGACGGATGTAGCGCGTCGGCGTTATGCAGCGCGCAGTTTCTTTTTGTTTGTGCAGGCTTTGGGTGGGCGTTGTAAGACACAAACCGCCGATTGCTCGGCTTCTTGGGAGGTCTTGATGCGTCCTACATTTTTGGAGGTGTGGTTGCGGTTGTTAAAAAACGATACTTTGCCCGTACAGCGTCCATTGTTGAGGGCTTTGGCGTATTTACCGCATTATCCGATGCTTGTGATGCGTGCTTTGTTCGAGGCTTTGTCCCATCCTGAGCCAGAGATGCGTCTTGTGGCTGTGCGGATCGTCGGACAGGTCGGGATGGCGGGAGTGGGGGCGATGCCTTTGTTGTTGGGGATCTTGCGTAGTGATACCGAAGCCGCCGTACGAAAAGAAGCTGTGGTGACGTTGCGCAAGCTCTATGCTTTGTTCTTGGTCGTTCCACAGGCCCTGAAAGAAGCCTCCAGCGATATGGATACGGGCGTCGCACAAGAAGCCCAAAAAGCCTTGCGCGATATCGAGCGATAAGCCCAACACAGATATCTCAGCGATAGACGAACTCTGTTTGCCATGCTTCGGGGGATTGGTTGTGGAGATCCCAGTAGACTTCGGCGATATTGGCGGGATCGAAGTGCGTTTCGGGTTTGACGATGCCGCAGACCGTCACGGTGGCGACGTGGACGCCATCTTCTGCGACTTCACCCGCCAGCGCGTAAGCCAAGTTGCGGATGCCCGCTTTGCCGATGCCCAATGAGGCATACTGCGGAAACGGCGTCAGCGCAAAGCCCCCTCCCGTCAACAAGATCGTGCCGCTGCGCTGCTGTCGCATATGCGGCAGGACGGCTTGGGCCGAAACCACTGCCCCCAAAACGTTCACACGGAAGTCGTTCAACGCATCTTCGTAGATCAGCTCGGATGGGTGGGCGTGGTTGAGCGCGGCTGCGTTGTACACCAATACCTCGGTTTTGGCTTCCAACTCCTCGTGCAACCGATAAAACGATTGGTGCAGCGAGTCCTCATCCGCTGCATCTGTAGGATACGTGTGGACGGTATAGCCCTCATCGTGAAGCTCTTTGGCGTAGTCGTGCAGCTTTTTGGTGTTCCGTGCCAACAACGCCAACTGATAACCTTCTTGTGCAAAACGGCGCGCAACCGCCATCCCAATCCCGGGACCCACTCCAACAATCGAACACAACGGCTTGGTCATGCGAGGCTCCTTTGCGTGTAGTCGCGAACAAACCACACGACCTTGTGTGGCTCTTTTGTGCGTAGCGCACCGCGAACCTCGGCACAAGATGAGGATGCCCCCTCAGATCGCAATCTCTCTCTCCATCGGAATTTCGCAACAGGATGATCTTTGTGGAGGAAAGAAAGTTCGCCTCGGGATGATCTTTGTGGGGTGTCACCCCATACCCCACAAGGGGCAAAGCCCCCTTGACCCCGTATCGGCGAAGAGATCACAGGTTTTTCACACCGACGACTCTGTCGCTTCAAGCGGCACGAGTGCGGCTTTTTTGTCCACTGCGCCCCATCAGGCGTTGAAAAAGAGATGTTGCGCTTGGAACGTGGTGTGAGCGCAGAACGCGTCTACAGATACATGTCTCGAAAGAGGGGGGCGCAATTCAGATACATGTCTCGAAAGAGGGGGACGCAATTTAAGATTCGCCGCTGGTGCGGTGGATCTGTGCGCCAAGAGCGAGCAAGCGTTCTTCGATCCGCTCGTAGCCACGGTCGATTTGTTCGATATTGCGGATGGTGCTGCGGCCTTCGGCAGAGAGCGCAGCGATCAAGAGCGCCACCCCTGCCCGAATATCGGGCGAAGTCATCAAGATCCCACGCAGCGGAGTGACGCGATCTAAGCCGATGACCGTCGCACGGTGCGGATCGCAAAGGATGATCTTGGCTCCCATATCGATCAGCTTGTCGACGAAAAACAGGCGGCTTTCAAACATCTTTTGATGGATCAAGACCGTCCCTCGGGCCTGTGTGGCCGTCACCAACACCACGCTCAACAAGTCAGGCGTAAAACCCGGCCACGGCGCATCCGCCACCGTCAAGATCGAACCGTCGATAAAGGTGTCGATCTCGTAATGCTTTTGGGCTGGGATGTGGATATCGTCGCCCCGAAATTCCAGTTGGATGCCCAAACGCCGAAAGACATCGGGGATCATCCCAAGCTGGTCGATTCGACAGTTTTTGATCGTGATCGCCGATGCTGTCATCGCCGCAAGACCGATAAAACTGCCGATCTCGATCATATCGGGCAACAGCGTATGCTCCGTCCCATGCAAACTTCCAACGCCTTCGATCCGCAACAGATTCGAGCCGATGCCTTCGATCTTTGCACCCATCGAAACCAACATCCGACAAAGCTGTTGTAGATAAGGCTCACAGGCGGCGTTATACAGCGTGGTCGTTCCTTCGGCCATCACAGCCGCCATGACGATGTTTGCAGTCCCCGTGACCGATGCCTCGTCAAGCAACAGATAGGTCCCACGAAGCTTTTCGGCATGGATGCGAAACTGCCCGTCCTCTCGGCGAAAATCGAAGGTCGCGCCAAGTTGTTGAAAGCCCAGAAAGTGCGTATCCAGACGTCGCCGCCCGATCTTGTCGCCGCCCGGACGCGGTACACTGGCTTGGCCATAACGCGCAAGCAACGGGCCGATCAGCATAATCGAACCCCGTATCCGTGCCGCTTTTTGGCGAAACTCTTCGGTTTCCAGATAATCAAGCCGAAGATCTCGCGATGTAAAGCGAAAGTCGTTGGGACCGAGCTTTTTGACTTCCACGCCCAGATCGCTCAATAGATCCATCAACAAGATCACATCGCGGATCTGGGGAATGTTGTAGATGGTGACGGACTCGTCCGTGAGCAGGACGGCGCACAAGATCTGCAAGGCTTCGTTTTTCGCGCCTTGGGGGATGAGTTCTCCTGAGAGCGGTTGGCCGCCGATGATCTCAAAGGCAGACATGCGTATTCCTTCGGTGCTGGGGGTCGATGGGGCTTGCTTGTGTCATCGCACGCGCTCATACAATATCCAAAAGAAGTGTGAGCGAATGTAGACGCCCTGTTGTTGGGCAGCCACAGGGGCTGCCCCATTGGCATCAGGTTAAGCAATGACATCGGAAACAACAAGAGGATCGGGAGTATTGTGTTGCCATGTTGACGGTCGTTTTCGACGCGAACTGATTTTACAATTGTTACGGATGACAAGGGAAAGAGCCTCAAGC
>JAKLKB010000203.1 GCA_023150835.1 Myxococcota bacterium
CATACAATTAGGCGGATTTCGTATAAATACGATAGGAGTTACGCAGTTGAAAAGGAAAACCCTGAGATGTCAGCACATTGTAGGGGCGGTTCGCGAACCGCCCGCGCCCGAACATGGGCCTTTTTCGTATCCAACTGCGTAAGTCCTATACGAGTTGACAGAGAGGTAGATTCGACGCAGAGAAGGAGGGTTATTTGGGGAGGGGAGCGGTGGCCCATTCTTGGGTCCAAAAGTCGTCCGGCCCCATGGCACCGAGGTAATCGGTTTTGGTGAAGAAGGTGTCGTCGATTTGAGCGAAAGGGCCTTTGCGTGCGGGAGATTCTTTGGGGGGTCGAAAGTCGAGTTGTTGAAGGGCCGTTGCGGAGGGAAGGATGAGTCCAACGCTAGAGTTAGAGGGGTTAAGTGATCCAAAAAAGTCTTGGAGTGAAAAGGGTGCGTTGGGTGGGGAGGGGGCGAAGAGAGCGCTACAGGAGAAGATGGAGTGTGAGAGAATCAGTCGGTTGGTTAGCTTCCCATTTTCCCACGCATTTTGATATGTTTCGAGATCAGGGATGGAGAGACAGGCTTGTTTGAAGCCAGAGACAAGGAAGTGATAGAGGATCGCGCCTGTGCCTTCGCGTAGCGTGATGCCGATGTTTCCGAGCGTGGGGAGTGTATGAAGGGAGACGTTGGCGAGTGTGGGTTGTGCGCGTGGGAGGGGAGCGTTTTCTTTGGGGAGGGGGCCGTTGCGTCCTTCGAGGGCGTTGGTGGAGGGGACATTTTGGTAGATGAGCAGGAATTGGGCTTTTCCACGCCAGCCATCGGTCCATGCGAGGCCATTTTGTGCCGCGTTGGTGATCAGGATGCGCTTGAGTTGGGCGTTTCCGCCTGTGATCGAGAGTCCGTCAGCGCTGCTTGCGTGGAGGCGCACGAATTCGATCGTGGTTTGTGAACCGACGGAGCGAAGGGAAAGCGCAGCGTTGGTGGTTGGTGTGGCCCCTGCGTATTCGATGCGGACATAACGGAGGATGCCGCTATTGTCCTCGGGCTTGTCGCCGCCAAAGCGCCCACCGTGAGAGGCGTAGTTTTGGCAAGGGGAAGTCGAGGCGGTGCAATGATTTTGGGGGGCGTTACCGTTGAGCAGAAGGCCGCCCCAATCGCCTGCGCGGGGGCTTGGAGAAGCCGAAGAAAAAAAGATCGGTTTTTCGCGGGTTCCTTCGGCGAGGATGCGGGCGTTTCGTGCGATATGGAGGGTGGCGCGGGTGGAGGGATCGGCGAGGATCTTGGTGCCGGGGTCGATGCGCAAGGTGACGGGGGTTTGGTCGTCGCCAAAGATGACGTTTCCGCGCAAGAGCCAAGTCGTGTCGGCGGTCAGACGGATATCTCTGTTGTAGATGCCCGAGATGACGCAAGGTTCGTTGGGTTTGGCGGAGCATTCGGGTTTTTGGTTGAGTTTGGAGGAAGAGCAGACAGTGCCAAGGCAAGTGGCGTAGGGAGCGCAGTCTTCGTCTGCTTTGCAGGTGGCTGGGCCTTGGTATTTGTCGTCGTAGGGGTTGGTGCGTTGGAGTTGCGCGTCAAGGTAGCACGAAGCCGAGAAACACAAGCACAACAGCAAGAGCACGGATGAAGCGGGCCTTGACATGGGGATTCTCATAGCTTTGTTCTTTTCAGGGTTTCTTGTCCGACGTCACAACCGAGGGCTTGTGGGGAAGGAAGTTGGGATTGGGAGAGAAAGAAGATCCCAATTCCGATGGCTGTGGCCCCCAGAGGGGCGCTGATGTGTCCGACCGTCATCCAAGCGTTGGCGGATTGGGCTTGGGCGGCGTAGGCATCGGCGTATTGGTCAAAGTTGGAGCGTGCGACGCGGTAAGCGGTTTGCTGTCGGATCGCATCTTGGTGGGCGAGATTTCCTGCGGTGTAGCCGGAGGCTGCGAGGACACCGAGGGCGATCCCGCCGATCAACACGGACCAACCGAGGACCCGTTTTGTGGGGAGAGCGGCTTGTTGTTGACGCCACGTTTGGTAACGGGGTTCGGGGATCAGATCGAAGTGGATCGTTTGGGAGGATTTGGGTTGGACAAGGATCTTTTTTTGAAGGATCTGGTGGCAAAAACTGCGGATATGGAGCAGAAAATCGCCATCCGGAACAAGGACCGTGAGGGGGGTTGTTCCGCTATAGCGCTCTTCGATGAAGATCTGTGCGCCCGTTGGAGAGGAGGTGATGGCGATCTGTGCGGAAGGACGGGGATAAGAGAGGGTGAGTTTTTCGGCGAGGGAGACTTGGAAGGTGCGTCGAAAGGGCAGCGCGTTGGGGTAGTGGATATCGAGCGAATAAGGGCCGGGAGGGAGTTTGACGATCCATTGTTGGCCGATGTATCGGAGAGGTTCAAAGAGGGCGGCTCCACGCAGAAGCAGACGGGTTTTGGGGTCTTCGGTGGTGATCTGAACGAGGCTTTCGCTAGAGAGGGGCGAAAAGCCGTGGTGATAGGTTTCGAGGGCAGAGAGTTGGAGCGGGCGTATGATCGGGGCAGAGTCGGGGTAGATCACGGAGGCTTGATAGCGGCCTGCGGGGAGATACCGTGTCCATGTATAGGCGATCTTGCAGCGTTTGGGAGCGGTGGGGGATTCGATGCAGAGTTGGGCTTTTGCGTCGTAAGAGGAGAGTCGGAGTTTGGCGAAGTTGTGGCGTTTTTGGAGTCGGTTGTGTTCGGTTTGGGCGGTGCGTTGGCGGTTTTGGTTTTCAAAGAGGGATTCATCGAGGTAGCGGTCAAAGAGTTGTAAGGAGCGGTGGAGCAGATGATCGTGCAAGGGGGATTCTTTGGTTTGTTGTGCAGCGCGGGTAAAGAGGCGGGAAGCGTTGAGCAGGAGGCGGCCTTTTTTGAATCGATCGATGGGTTTGATCTTGTCGGAAGGTCCGATGGATTCGGCGGCTAGGATGAAGCAATCGCCAGCTTCGACGAGTTTTTTTTGACGAAACAACAGGGCGCATTGTTGGAGATCTTGGGCATAGAGCGTAGAAGGAAGCCACGTCAAAAAGAAGACAGAGAGGAAAAAAGCAGCAAGGTATGTTCTGTTTTTTGAGGAAAAAACAGCGATGGAAGGGAAGTTTTGGGGGAGAAGGGGGATGGAAGAGAGGGGAGAAACCGAACGAAGGGGAAAGCGCGGCATGGAGTCGGCTCCTTCGGGAGGGGTGATCAGTGGAGGCAATAATCGGGGCTTTCTTCGAGGAAAGATTTTTTCTTCATTTTGAGGCGAAGACCTTGTCGGAGTTTTTTGACGGGGATGACGCAAAGTTCGTATCCCGGAGAGGAGAGAGTCAGGTTACCACGCCAAGCGTTGATGGGGAAGCAGATGTGTTTTTGGGCTTCGAGTGTGGTGTAGCGTTTGTGTTCGAGGGTAAAAGCGACGTCTTCAGGCGAGAGATAGAGGGAGAAGGTGCGGCGTTTGGTCTGGTTGGGATCCGCTTTGCATTGGATCTGTCCATCGTTTGTGCATTGCCATGTGCCGAGGCCTTTGCATTGATCGGGGTTGGCGTAGCAGGGTTGTCCTTTTTGGGGGAAATTTTCGTCGATCTTGCCGTTGCAGTCGTCGTCTTGGTTGTTGCAGATCTCTTCTTTGGGGAGGATTTGACCTACACAAGCAGACCATTTGCCGTCGATACAAGACTGTTGACCAGATTTGCAGGCTCCTTTGTCGCGGGTTTCTTGGGAATCTGTGTAGCAGGATTGGGTTTGCCCTGAGGTGCATTCTGTGAGGAGTAGCTTGGGTGGTTTGGGTTTGGGCAAGGCGGTGATCACGGTAGGTTTGGAGTAGCGGGAGGCATACAAGCCTCCAAACAGACCGATGGCGAGAAGGAGGATTGCACCGAGGAGCAACGGCCAACGAGAAGGACGGGGTGGGGGTGGCAAGGCGACGGAGTCATCAGGGTGGATGTGCTGTGGGTGGGCGAGTTGTGCGAGTTTGAGTCCACTGCCGTTGGAGGGGTCTTGGGAGAGGGGTTGTGTCAGAATAGAGGTCGGCGGAGGGGGAGGTTGCGGGGCGTTTTTGTCTACGAGATCTTCGCTTGCGTATTCGACGCTACTGCTGTTGTCGAAGTCTTTGAGTTGGACCACGTCTTCGGCAGAGAGTTGGACGGTGAAGTCGGCATCCATTTGGATGGTTTTTTTGGCGTCGCGGATCTGGAAGCGTTTTTCGAGTGTATGGAGTTTTCCGTCGGGTGGGAGGGCTTGGGCGATGGCTTCTTGGAGTTCGCGACAATTGCTGTAACGCTGGCTGGGGTTTTTTTCGAGGCAGCGCATGATGATATCGCCGAAGGTGGGGGGGAGGCGCTTGTTGAGTTCGGTGGGATGGGGAGGGACTTCGTGCATATGTTGATAGAGGATGGTTTGCAAACCGCCGCGAAAGGGGACGTGTCCGACAGCGAGTTGGTACATCATCACGCCCATGGCGTAGATATCGACGCGGTGATCGACTTTTTTGCTGTCTTTGATCTGTTCGGGGGCGGTGTACTTGAAGGTGCCGAGGATGGAACCTGTGGTGGTTTTTTCGTCGACGTCATCGAGAAATTTAGCGATGCCAAAGTCACCGAGTTTTGGGGCGTAGGTATCGGGTCCGTTGGGGGTGAGCATGACGTTGCCGGGCTTGAGATCGCGGTGGATGATGCCTTCACCGTGAGCGTAAGCGAGGGCGTCAAGAAGCGGGAGGAGGAGGACGCGGAGTTCTTCGGGAGAGAGGAGGTGTTTTCCTTGGATCAGATATTGTTTGAGGTCGGGTCCGTCGATCCATTCTTGGACCATGCCGAGGAAGTCGCCATCGTCAAGGAGTTCGACGACTCGGACGATGGCGTCGTGTTGCATCCGAAATTGGATCTCGGCTTCGCTAATAAAGCGCCCTCGAACGACGCGGTCAACGGCGAGGTGGGGGAAGAGAAGTTTGAGGGCCATCGGGCGTTTTAGCGGGCGATGGTGGACTTTATAGATCCACGCCATGCCGCCTTGCGCGACAAATTGTTGGACGTGGTACCGTTCGGCGATGATCTGGCCGACGATGCAATGGGGGTCTTTTGTGAGATCCTGCGCGGTGATTGTCATCGTTTTTGCGATACCTGCCGATTTTACGGTCCGAAGAGTGATTCTCTCTGGATGGCTTAAACGTACAGAGCGAAGTGGCGGCGAAGCCACGAAACTCAAACAGAGGGACTGTAGCAGGAAACAAAAAAATCCTCAATTCCTTAGGAAATAGGCGATTGAGAAGAAATGGCGATCTTGTCCGATAGACGGGTAGAATCGTTGAAAAGAAGGATGAGTATGGGTGGAGAGATCGAGGGTAGTTCAGTTGGGTTGGTGGTTGGTCCAACCTGTGGTCCAGTCGTTTTTGGGGTCAACTCCACCGAGGAAATCGACCTTTTCGAGAAAGGCGTTGCCTTGGATCTGTTTGGCTCCTGTGAGGGCGGGAGATCCGGCTTTGGGGCGAAGGTCGGGTTTGGTGTAGTTGAAGGGGTCAGTCAGCATGGGATCAGCGATGCGGTTGTTTGGATTGAGGGTGTTAAAGAAATCCTCAACGCTGAAAGGGATATCGGGGCCGGATGCGCTTTTGAAAGGGCTTGCGCATTGAACGAGCGAGTGTTCGATGGCGAGCGTACCGTTGATTTTTGAGGTGGTGCTGTCCCATGATTTTTTGTAAGTGTCTGCATCATCGACGCGGATACATCCGCCTGTATAGTTCATAAAGATGGCGTTGTAGATCTTGCTGCCGACACCGCGTCGAAGTCGGAGGGCAGAGCCTTGTCCTGTGGTGTTTGCGCCGACGAAGGTCACGTTGGCGAGGGTGGGTTGGGTGCGGGGGGTGGCGTTGAAGTCGTTGACATTGTTGTCCGCTTCGATGCCGCTGTCTCCGAGGTTGGGGTATTGGAGTGCTACAAAGAATTGTCCTGTGCCACGCCATCCAAAGTCGTAGTCAAGGCTGTCATCGCCAGCGCCCGTGACGAGGATGTATTTGAAATTGACCGCACCGCCGAAGAATTCGACGCCATCGTCTTCGTTTCTGTGGACTTGGATGTATTCGACGGTGGTTCCCGAGCCGACGGCGTTAAAGGTGATGCCGTTGAGTTCGTTGTCGGGGCTGACAAGCCGCCCTGCGAATTCGACACGGACATAGCGCAAGACGCCGCTGCTGTCGTTGTCGTTGCTGCCGCCGTACCAGCCAGAACCACCTTCTCCGAAACCCTCGCAGGTTCCGAGTGGACTGTTGGGAACACAGTTGTTGAGGGTGGCGTTTCCGTTGAGGACGAGGCCACCCCAGTCGCTTGGCTTGCGTTGTCCTTGGGGTTTGGCGGAAGTGGAGACAATGGGTTTTTCGCGTGTGCCTTCGGCAAAGATCTTGCTGTTGCGTCGGATGATCAAGATGCCGGGGGTTGTTGTTCGCCGACGATGGTGGTTCCGGGATCGATGCGCAAGTTGGCGGGTTTGACGTCATCACCGATGTTGACGAGTCCGCGCAAGATCCATTTGATATCGGCGGTGAGGCGGACATCTTCGGTGTAGGTTCCTGTGAGGATGCAGGTTCCGGGTTCTTCGGAAGGGCAAGATCCACAAGCGCCATCACGACAAACTTGTCCAGAGCCACAATCACTACTGGTCTTGCAGGGGCTACATTTTTTCTCGATACAAGCCAGACCTGCGCCACAATCTTTGGCGGACTGGCAGGCTTGGCAGACACCTGCAACACAAGCGAGTTGATCAGCGCAATCGTTGCTGTCTTTGCATTGGGCGCATTTTCCGCTGACGCAAAAGCCGACGCGTGCGCAATCGGCGTCAGCACGGCAGTTGAGCGTTTTGTCGAAGGATTGATCGTAGGGGTTGTTGCGTTGGAGTTTTTCTTCGAGGTAACAAGCTTGCAAAAAGAAAAAGAGGTAAGTAAGTATCACTAAGTTTCTTCAACTTTCGCGCCCGAAGAACGGGTTCGTTCAAAAAAGATGGCGATGAAGAGGTCACCGACGCAACAGAGATCGGGCAGGCACGGGGGCCTGCCCCTACGAAACACCGTGTGATTT
>JAKLKB010000204.1 GCA_023150835.1 Myxococcota bacterium
TTGGGCAGCCACAGGGGGCTGCCCCTACATTTGTATGGTCGCATGATGTAGGGGCGGTTCGCGAACCGCCCGATTCTTGGGCAGCCACGCCTTGCTGCCCCTACATTTTTCGAATACGCAACGAGCGTATTTCGTACAATCCGAAAAATACCGCGTTCTGCTTTGCATGGATGGTGCATCATCCGAAAGGTGTGGCATGACCGAGTCTTCCGAACCTTCGCGCTCCTTGGCGGAGTCTTCCGCAATCGAACCTTCGCATCCTTTGGCTGGATCTTCCGCAACCGCGCCTTCGTTGTTTCGGAGTCCGTTTTTTTATGCGACGTTGTTGGGATTGATCGGGATCCCGCTGCTTTATCTTGTGCTGCCAAGGCGCATCCCCAAACCGCCGCCCGTTTTGGGGCAATTGCCCGCCTTTGTCTTGCAAGATCAAGAAGGAAAGCCGTTTGGTTTAGAACAGATGAAAGGCTCGGTGTCTGTGGTGAGCTTTTTCTTTACACGCTGCCCAACGATCTGTCCCCGTCTGATGGGGCAAGTCGCCAAGTTGCAACGTCGCTACGAACAAGCGCAACTGCCGATGCGGCTGGTGAGTATCTCGGTGGACCCAGAACACGACCATTCGGTGCGTTTGCGTTCCTATGGTCAGCGTTTGCGGGCGGACTTCAAGCGCTGGCGCTTTTTAACAGGCCCCCAAAAAAAGATCTACGCTCTCGCAGAGGCTGGTTTTTTAACCGCCGTTAACACCCAAAAAGAACGTCCATCGGTGATGGAATTGACGCACACAGAAAAGCTGATCTTGATCGATCAACGCGGGCAGATTCGGGGTTATTACGAGTCTTCTGATCTGGGGATCGATGAAGTGTTTCATCGCTCGATTCACGTTCTTCGACAACGCAACCTTGGGAGGTGAACAATTCGATTTGCCGATTTTTCAAGTGGATAGTGATCGTTGCTCGAAAACCCTACAAAGAAACTCTGGAATTCAAAGGCTTGCATCACAAAAAGAAGCGTGCTAATACGCAGGGCGCGATTCGGAAGAGGTTTGTGGAAGCGCGAGAATACACGAAAAAAAGCGTGGAAGATCAAACGTTTCAGTAGAAAGTGAGTCATCGTGCGATCCTGATCTTGCAGGGCCGAAACACACGATCACAAAGCTCAGCCACCCAAGACCCTCCGTCTCCTACGCGTTCTCTTTGTAGCAGGTGATCTCCGCTTAACTCTCTTAGACAAACAAAGGTGAAAGACCGTGGCCGTCATCTTTCCGCGTTGGACCAACCGATTGCCCCTAATGCTGCTTGGATTTGTAGCGGCAGGGGGCGCATTTGCAACCTTTGGCGTATGGTACTGGTTTTCTCCCGAGTTTACGGACGTGGGGTATGCCCCCGTCCAACCCGTGGCGTTCAGTCATAAACTGCACGCGGGCGAACTTGGGATGGATTGCCGTTATTGCCATTCGACCGTCGAAAAAGCTGCGCACGCCGCTGTGCCGCCGACGGCGGTCTGTATGGGATGCCATACCCAAGTCCTCCCCAAAAGCCCCAAGCTCGAACTCGTGCGCCAAAGCTATCAAACAGGCAAGCCGATTCCTTGGGTGCGTGTGCATATGCTCCCTGATTACTCGTTCTTTGATCACAGCGTACACGTTGCAGCAGGCGTTGGATGCGCCAGTTGTCACGGTCGGATCGACAAGATGACCCGCGTGTACCAGCACCAACCACTGAGTATGGGCTGGTGTCTCGATTGCCACCGCGATCCGAACAAACACCTCCGCCCAAGCAACAAAGTGACGCAGATGGATTGGGAGGGTTCCACTCAACAAGTGGCCTATAATCCGTCGAAAGATCCAAGCCGCGCACGTCGCAAAGATATCGCAGCGCACCGCGACTTGATGAAAAAAGGTCACACGATCCGCGTTGCCAAAAATCCCCATGATGTAGTTGTCAATCCACCCGAACATTGCTCTGGATGCCACCGATGAAAAAAGACTTGCAAGATCCAAAATATGCTGCGGTGAGCGAGAGTGCAGAGGTCAGCGTATCCGAACCACAGGATGCACAGACCGAGCCGCAGGCTTTCTGGCGAAGTATCGAAGATAAAGAAGGAAATCCCACCTTCCCAGCCTCTTGGGATTACGAATACACTCCCGATGCACAAGAGATCGCCGAGTATACCAACGTCAGCCGTCGTCAATTTCTCGGACTGATGGGTGCATCGGCTGCTCTTGCGGGTGTCGTTTCGACAGGTTGTTTGCGTAAGCCAGTCGAGCGCATCTTGCCGTATGCCAAACGACCCGAAGAACTGATCCCGGGCAAACCGCTGTTTTTTGCAACGGCTACCCACATTGGAAACGCTGTGTTGGGCTTGTTGGTGGAAAGCCAAGATGGCCGACCCACCAAGGTTGAAGGAAACCCCGAACATCCGATGAGCTACGGAGCGACGGATGTGTGGGCGCAGTCCTCTGTTCTCGATCTGTATGATCCCGATCGTGGGCAGTTTCCGACCCATGCTCAAAAACAAGCGACATGGGATGCCGTGTTTCAAGCCCTCAAAGGCCAACTCGAAACACTCGGAAAGAAGGGCGGCGAAGGGCTTGCTATCCTCAGCGAAGCGATTCCGTCCCCGACGTTCCACGATCTGCTTGCAACGCTGAAAGCGCGCCTGCCCAAGTCTCGGTACTTTTGTTATGACACGGCGGATACTCCCCAAACATCCGAAGGTTTGGCGATGGCTGGAGCCGCCGAGACTCAAGTCAGCTACGCCCTCAACAAAGCCGATGTGATCCTTTCGCTCGAATACGATTTCCTCGGACACGAGGGAGATTCCGTTCGCCAAGCGCGTTTGTTTGCAGCACGTCGCAAGATCGACAAACAGATGTGCCGTTTGTATGCCGTCGAAGGGACATTTACAACGACGGGCGCAGCCGCTGATCACCGCCTCCGCGTTCAAAGTAGCCAAGTCGGCGAATTCTTGGGTGCGTTGGTCGCTCATCTGGCCGAGCAAAAACACATCGCGGTGGAGGCTGGATTGCTTGCCAACTTGAGCAAGCGTGCGGAAGCTGCGAAAAAGACCCACGGTGGGGACTTTGCGAAGTGGATTCCAGTTGTTGCGGAAGATCTGGTCGCCCACAAAGGCCGCGCTGCGGTGATGGTGGGTGAGTCGCAATCGAAGCATGTCCACGCACTCGGTGCGTTGCTCAACGATGCGCTCGGAAACATCGGCCAAGACAAGCCTGTTCAATTCTTCTCAAAAGGCAACACCGCAGCGGCAGGTTCGCTGCTTGATCTGGTGGCCTCTGCGTTCAAAGGCCAAGTGCAAACCTTGATCATCCTCGGCGGAAACCCCGTATACAACGCCCCCGCCGATGTGGACTTTGCAAAGCTGTTGCAGCGTATCCCGTTCTCGTTGCATCACAGCTTCTATTCGGACGAAACATCCGCGCTGACGACGTGGTACGCGCCGATGAGCCATTATCTCGAAGCATGGGGCGATCTGCGCGCAACCGACGGCACCACAGCGATCCGTCAACCGTTGATCGCACCGCTGTTTGACACGATTTCAGAGATCGAGATGTTGTCGTTTGTTGCGGGCGAAGCAAGCAACAAAGGCCATGATCTTGTGCGCGCCTACTGGAAAAAAACAGTCGGCGATGTCGGGTTTGAAGGCAAATGGCGCGCTTGGTTACACGACGGTGTGATCGATGGAACCCGTGAGAAAGTCAAAGGCGTCTCCGTAAAAGCTTCCAAACTGGTCGATGCGTGGGGCGGATCCCCTGAGGCGGTATCCAAAGGCAACAGCTTTGAGCTTCGCTTTGTTCTGGACAACAAAGTCCACGACGGTCGTTTTGCCAACAACGCTTGGCTCCAAGAACTGCCTGATCCGATGACCAAACTGACGTGGGACAACGCAGCGTTGCTGTCACCCAAAACAGCCGCAGCACTCGGCGTCAGCAACGGGACATGGGTCGAGATCAGCATCCAAGGTCGAAAGGCCGAGATGCCCGTGTTTTTTGCGCCCGGTATCGCCGAGAATACGATCGCCTTGCCGCTCGGTTATGGTCGCGCTTGGGGCCGCGTCTCGAAGGGATGCGGATTCAATACCTATCCGCTGCGTAGCTCGCTGACGATGTACCACGCCAAGGGCGCGTCGGTGAAAAAGCTCGACAAAGAAAATTACGAACTGGCTTCGACCCAAGAACACGGTCGTCTCGAAGAACCGATTACAGGGCGCAGCCGAAAAGATGCGATCTTCCGCGAACTGCCGCTTGCGGGTTATCTCGAACTCAAAGAGAAAAATCCGGGCTTCATGGAAGATTACGAACTGATGCCCAAGAACAAGATCAAGTCCTTGTGGAAAGAACCCAATGAGCGTGGCGGCCATCAATGGGGGATGACCATCGACTTGACGTCTTGCACAGGTTGCAACGTTTGTACAGTCGCATGCCAAGCCGAAAACAACATCCCAGTGGTCGGAAAAGCTCGCGTGCTCAAAGGCCGAGAGATGCACTGGATCCGCTTGGATCGCTACTACACCGGACCTGTGGAGAATCCCGAAGCCGCGTTGCAGCCCGTCGCTTGTGTTCACTGCGAAACAGCGCCTTGCGAAAACGTCTGCCCAGTTGCTGCAACGGCCCACAGCCCCGAAGGGATGAACGATATCGCGTACAACCGCTGTATCGGAACACGTTATTGCGCCAACAACTGCCCCTACAAAGTGCGTCGTTTTAACTACTTCAACTTTAACAAAGAAAACGACGAACAAAACGCGCTGCTACAGATGCAACGCAACCCCGATGTGACAGTTCGTTTCCGTGGTGTGATCGAGAAATGCAGCTACTGCGTGCAGCGCGTTAGCGAAGCCAAGATCTACGCCAAAGCCAACGGTGACGGCTATGTCAAAGATGCCTATGCGTTCGCCAAAGTGAACGCCGATGGTGTCGAGGTCGTCAACGCGACTGAACTCAAAGAGTCGGTGGTTCCGGCCTGTGCGCAAGCCTGCCCGTCGCAAGCCATCGTATTCGGAGATATCAACAATCCTCAAAGTCGCGTCTCTCAACACAAAAAAGAAGCACGCGATTATGCGGTGTTGCGCGAATTGAACATTCGCCCGCGCACGACTTATTTGGCGCAGATCCGCAATCGCAACCCCAAGATCGCGCCGAAGTTGCAAGGCAAGGCAGCGGAACTCCTCGAAGGTGGTGTGAAACCCGCCAAGGCAGGCCATGCTGCACATCACGGACACGACAAGCACCACGACAAGAGCAAAGGCGGCCAACACGACAAGGGAAAGAGCGGCCACTAAGAACGGCGGTTCGTCTCTTTCTCTCGTTGTATCCGTCTTCAAGACGGGTGGGCATTGAAACATTCATCTCGTTGCATCCGTCTCAAAGACGGGTGGGCATTGAAATTGGGTAGTGAAGATCATGGTTTCACGTTCTGAATACTACGATTCACAGGTTCGCTATGCTGATCCGACCGAAGGTCGTGCCCCGCTGGTGTTGGGTGACACTTCTTTCCACCGAATCACCGAGTCCGTGACACAACCGATCGAGTCCCCGACACCGATCGGCTGGTTTATGTTCTTTTTCGTCGCGTTGTGTGGTCTGGCGATCTTGGGCGCAAGTGTCGGCTACTTGTTTTGGGAAGGCGTCGGGATCTGGGGCGTCAACAACCCTGTTGGATGGGGTTGGGCGATCGTTAACTTCGTCTTTTGGGTGGGTATCGGCCACGCTGGGACGCTGATCTCCGCTGTGTTGTTCTTGTTCCGCCAAAAATGGCGCACCTCGATCAACCGTGCCGCCGAAGCGATGACGCTTTTTGCGGTGGCGTGCGCGTTGATCTTCCCCGGTATCCACACAGGTCGGGTCTGGATGGCGTACTACATGTTGCCGATCCCCAACCAGATGCTGATGTGGCCGCAGTTCCGCAGTCCGCTGATCTGGGATATCTTTGCGGTCAGCATCTACGGAACCGTCTCGCTGTTGTTTTGGTACGTGGGTTTGATCCCTGACCTCGCGACCATGCGCGACCGCGCAAAGACCAAACTTCGTCGCATCTTGTACGGCTTCTTTGCGCTCGGTTGGCGCGGTTCGCACCGTCATTGGCTGAACTACGAACGCGCCTATCTGTTGCTTGCTGCACTCGCTACACCGCTCGTTCTTTCCGTCCACTCGATCGTCTCCTTCGACTTTGCCACCTCCCAACTTCCGGGATGGCACACCACGATCTTCCCGCCTTACTTCGTTGCAGGCGCGATCTTCTCGGGCTTTGCGATGGTGATCACGCTGATGGTCTTTACGCGGGTGATCTTCAAACTCGAACACCTGATCACGATCCGCCACTTTGAGAATATGGCCAAGATCATCCTGTTGACGGGTTCTTTGGTCGGCTATGCTTATACGATGGAGTTCTTCATCGCATGGTACAGCGGCAACGGTTACGAAACCTTTGCCTTTATCAACCGCGCTTTTGGTCCCTATTATTGGGCGTATTGGACGATGTTTAGCTGCAACGTCTTTGTTCCTCAGATCTTTTGGTTCAAATGGGCGCGCACCAATATCGTGGTGCTCTTTATCGTCTCGATCTTCGTCAACATCGGGATGTGGTTTGAGCGTTTCGTGATCACGGTGACGTCCTTGCATCGGGACTTTTTGCCTTCGAGCTGGGGCTATTTTGTTCCGACGATCTGGGACGTGCTGACCTTTGTGGGCAGCTTTGGATTGTTCTTTACCTTGTACTCGCTGTTTGTGCGCTTTTTGCCTGTCGTGGCGATCGCCGAAGTCAAAACCGTTGTACCCGAAGCAGACCCCCATTTTCACCCCAAAGAAGACGCCGGACACGCGGCGTAAGCCCACGGCTTTTGCTTTGCAAAAAGGATCTACGGTCAGTCAATGACCCACCCCTAAAGGGGCGGGCTTGTTTCGGCAAGTCCGGTTGACCAGACGACAACAGAGGAAGTGGCGCAAGCCAAGTTGTTTGTAAACGATAGAGAGTATGTAGAGACCCTCGGATGCCGCCTCAGTTCGG
>JAKLKB010000025.1 GCA_023150835.1 Myxococcota bacterium
ACCCATCGAGTTTTCGTTGTTTTCTTCAACTGTCATGTCGCGAGACGTTCCTCTGAGACCTCTCATGTCAAGGGCAAACAAGCCATGAAGCCCGATGATACCACGTTTTTAAAAAAAGACCTCAAAACACAACATGAGCCCCTCGTTATTTATGAGGTGATGTAAAAACCTTGTGTTGTGTGAGGTGTGCTTGCCAAGGGGCGTGTGATTCGCGGGCGGTGTCGGGCATTCGTGGAGCGGCGGAGGGCGCGGATATTTCGGAAGGTCGGGGTGGAACGCGGGAAACGAAATCGAATGTGAGGTTGCTTGGTTCGGTGGGTGGTTGGTTGCGAGGTGGTTTGGGCATGAGCGGTGGCTATCCTTTCGGTGAGAACGGGCGTTTGGACGGATCGCAACGTTTGTATTGTGGTGCATGGTAGCGTTGTGGGGCGGCGAGGAAAAGGGGGCTGTTGTGTGGGTGGGAGGGAGAAGCGGCGGGATCAGGCAGGATCTTTTTGTGCGAGGCGTTCGACATCTGCGACGGAGAGACCGATCAGATCGGCGATGACTTGGACAGGCATCCCTCGTTCTAACAGACGGTGGATCATCTGCTTGTGGGCTTCTTCGCGGCCTTCTTCACGGCCTTTTTGTATGCCTTTTTGCAAGCCTCGCTGTTCAAAAAACTCAACAAAGGGGTTGGGTTCAAGCATCGACATATGCACCTCCTCGAAAACGTTTTGCATCCCAAACATCCGCGCCAAAAAGAAGGCGGCGACCACCAAGAGATCTTGTTTGTGTTCTTTGGGGACGCTGCTTTCCATGATGGCATTGACCAACTCTTTGATAAAGGGGCGTTCCACTCCCTGCATCAAGGCAGCGAACGGCAACAAGTAGGGCGGAGCTTGTTTGATGAAGTCGTGGGCTTTGTAGCCGCCGGGTAACCAGACTTCCTGCCAAGTGACGGAGGCGCGCTGCTTTCCGCGCACAACCATCGTTTCTTCGCGCTCACGTTGCCACGCCCCTGTCGGCCAGTAAGACGGGGCATGTTCACTGACGTACCAAACGAGGTGCATTGGTTTTTGGGGCCGTCTTTGATAAACCCGTTGCTTGCATCGATCAGAAAGATGCCTTGGCGGACAGAGGCTTCGGTCTTGTCGAGCAGGAGAATGCAAGCGGGGATACCTGTTCCATAAAAGAGGTTGGGGGGAAGGCCGATGATCGCTTGCAGATAACCATGTCGGATGAGTGATTTACGGATCTCAGCTTCGGCGTTCCCACGAAACAAAACGCCATGAGGCAGGATGCACGCGCCTTTTCCGTTTTGTTTGAGAGAGCGCAAGATGTGCAAGAGATAAGCATAATCGCCCTGTTTTTCGGGCGGAACGAGCTTCTGCTCCTTGTTGGGATCGTTCGTTTGTTGTTCGTCCCACAGGAGATCCATGTGAAAACGTTCGAATGGGTCTGCTTTGGGGGTGAGGCCCGTGCTCCAACGTTTGTCCGAGAAGGGCGGATTGGCGACCACATAATCGAAGGTCTTGAGGACGTTGTTGTATCTCGGATCTTTGTGGGGCGGAACTCTGGGGATCGTGAACTGAGGATTGGCAAGGGTGTTGCCTTGTTTGATGGTGGCGGTGGGGTTGTTGTGGAGGATCATGTTCATGTGTGCGAGGGTTGCGGTGCTAACGTCTTTTTCCTGCCCGTACAGAGTGACGTCTGTTCCGGCTTCATCGGCGACTTTCAAGAGCAGGGAACCCGATCCACAAGTGGGATCGTAAACGCTGGTTGCGGCGCTGGTTTTGGCCTCTCGGATACCGAGTATTTGTGCGATCAAGCGGCTAACCTCGGCGGGTGTGTAAAACTGGCCCTTGCTTTTGCCGCTTTCTGTGGCGAAGTGGCGCATCAGGTATTCGTAGGCATCGCCGAGCAGATCGTCATCGCTTGCGCGATTTTTGGAGAAGTCGAGTTCTTTGTCTTCAAAGATGGCGATCAAGTTCGTGAGGCGATCCACCATCTCTTTGCCCGTTCCGAGTTTGTGGTCGTCGTTGAAGTCGGGCATCCCTGCAAGATTGTTTGCTTTTGCGAGAGGTTCGATCACTTTTTTGTTGATCTGGTCGCCGATATCCTTTGTTCCCTTGAGTTTTACCATGTCTTGAAAAGACGCGCCTGTCGGGATCGTGACAGGAGCGTAGGGGTCGTCTGCGTGCTTGTCGCTGACGTATTTGATGAAGAGTAGGGTGAGGATATAGTCTTTGTACTGAGAAGCGTCCATGCCGCCGCGTAGCTCGTCACAAGAGCGCCAAAGAGAAGAGTAGAGTGCGGACTTTTTGATGGCCATCGGTTGAGTTTCCTCCGAGTGTAGGGTTGAACGGGGGAACTCTGATAGCACAGTCTTGCTGGGGAAACCAGAAGGGGTGGTGCGTGGGATCTTGACTTTTTTGGGGGTTATGGAGGGCTTCGTCGAGCGGTCGTTTGGGGGTTATGGAGGGCTTTTCGTTGAGCGGTCGTGTTGTTTTCCAAAAAGCCGTGTTCGCGGCACTTCACGCGGTGTGTTGGTGGGTTTGAAAAACGTCCGATCACTCCGCCAACACGGGGGTCAAGGGGCGAGAGTCCCTTGCGGGGCGTGGGGTGGAACCCCACAAAACACGAATGGCTGTGTGATTCTCAACGGGAAGTGAGAGGGTGTCTAGAGCAGCGATCTCTGAACGCGATATCTCCGCGTCATGTATGATCGCATGATGTAGGGGCGGTTCGCGAACCGCCCGATGGTTGGGCAGCCACAGGGGGCTGCCCCTACATATCGGCGCACACAACGGGCGGATATCGTCTGGGAGGGGGGCTAGAAAAAGGTTTATTCTGGAGAGTCGCGATTGATCTGGGTATCGCTTAATGGGGCGAGGTACCAAACCCCGCCTCCTTAGCGCGGCTCTATGGACCCCGTATAAATGGGGCGATCAGCGTTTTTCAAAGCCAACAGCTCTATCGCTTGAACACTTGCGAACACGGCTTTTTTGTCTACGGATCGCTCCCGTATGTGTACGCTTCCAACAGATATCGCTGCTTTAGACACCCTCTGATACGAAATCCGCAGGGCGCGTGATCCTAAAAGCGTAGGGGCAGCAAGGCGTGTCTGCCCAAGAATAGGGCGTTTACGTACGACCCTTCGTATACACATCACTCGGATCTCGTATAATACGAGATCCGCCCAGAGTGTGATCGCAAAACGTAGGGGCAGCCCCCTGTGGCTGCCCAAGAATCGGGCGTCTACGCACTATCGTACGATCACAGATCACTCGGATATCGTATTATTTGGAGGGAGGGGAGATGAGGAGGGTGTATCCGGGGCTACGACCGAAGAAAGCGGGTTGGTACATGAGCTCAGCGCGGGCGGGCGGGTAAGTAAAGGTGCCTTGGGTGGTGGCACGAGCGCGGAAGTAGAGGGTATGATCGCCGCTGGGCAGTACCTCGAAGAAGAAACGGACGCGGTCATCGAGGTATTCGGTGTGCGTGGGTTTGATCGAGTTTTCTTCGGTGCTGGCGGCGTCTTTGCCGGAGGTTTGGAGGTTGGGGTTCATGACTTCGAGTCCGGCAGCGAGGGGGACTTCGATGGCGACGTGGTAGAGCCTGCGATCGGTGAGGACACGAACTTGCTCTTGAAGGATGCTGCCAAAGGGGACGGTTTTACGGGCGGAGGGGAGGATCTCGTAGGTGCGTTCATCTTCGCCCTCGGCGAAGACTTGGGTTTGGCGTTGTACGGTGAGGCCGCGATTGAGGGCGGGGAGTTGGGCTCCTTGGGTTTGGGGGATGTAAGAGATACGAGCACGAACCCAAACAGGCTTGGCAAGGGCGGTTTGGCTTTGGAGGCGGAAGAGAGGGAGGGCGTCGGTGGCCGTTTGAATGGAGGCGATATCTTTGCCTTGCCCGAAGGTGGCAGAGTTTGTCCAATTGGCGGCCAAGAGGGAAGGCGTGGATTGGAGGACGACTTGTTGTGAGGGCTGGGGTCGGTTTTGGAGGTAAGCACGCAAAGCGAGGATGGCGCGGGCATTTTCTTGAGTGCTACCCCAAGACATATTGCCTGTGCCGTCATCACGCCAGCCATAACCGAGGCGTTGAGCGACCCGCTGATCGAGGAGGGCGTCTTTGAGGGCGTCAAGGCGGGGATCTTTGGCGTTTGCGGAGGAGAGGGCTTCGAGAAGCCCCGAGAGAGTACGGGTTTGGCTGGAGAGGTAGTAGTCGTACCAGGTTTTGCGGAAGAAGTAGATGCCCCAAAGAGCGTATTGTTGTTGGCTGTTTTGGCGGAGATCCATGCGCGCCCAGAGTTCGTTGCTGAGCTCGGTGATGCGGCTGCTGTGTCGGGTGCGGTCAAGGGTCATCGCCAAGAGGACGCGGGTGCGTGCGAACAAGTCGATGTCGACGTTGTTTCGGCTTTCGTGGAGGCGTCGCAGGTATTCGGGTTCGTGGTGTCCAGCGAGAGCGAGGGAGTAAAGGAGTTCGCTGCGGGATTCGTGTTGATAGGCGGCATCGCGCCAAGCATAATCGGAGCGAAGGGCGCGGCGAAGGGCTGCGATGGGCTTGTCGATCAATTCGTTGGGGACGCTGATTCCGGCGCGTCGGGATTCGATCAGGAAGGGCAGGATATAAGCGGTCAGGGAGACGTTTCCGTTGGAACCCGGCCAATAGCCGAACAAGCCGTCTTCTCTGAGGACGCTAGACAGATGGCGGATGGTGGAACGCACGGCGGCTTGGGTGCGTTGTGAGTTGGTGTGGGCGAGCGCAAACTGGCGCATGGTTTGTTCGAGCAGAACGAGCGGATAAGCGCGAGAGACGCGCTGTTCGGTGCATCCGTAGGGGAATTCGAGAAGGCTGTCGAGAGCAGCGATCGTGCGAACAAGTTCGCTGCGTGTCGCGGCAAGGATCTCGATCTTTCCGCTGCCTTGGCGGATGGCTTCGGGCCATTGTTGGAGCAGGGCAAAGGGCGTATCGAGTGACGAGATCATCTGTTCACGAACGACAAAGACGCGGCGTGTATCGGGCTGTACGGGGACAGGGAAAGAGAAAGCGTCTTGTTCTTTGTCTTTGTGGCGTTTGACGCGGAGTTGGACCGTCACTTGTTTTTGGAAGCGGGTGGGGGTGGCCATCTCAAAGAAGACAGGGACGGCTTTTTGTTTGTCGAGTGCAAAGGGACGTTTGCGTGCGCCGACGATATCGAGTCCTCGTGTGGTGAGGGTGGCGGTGGCGGGGCCGCCGTCGCCTTCGGATACACGGGCGATACCACCCGAGACAAAGCGGTCCCCGGGGCGAACGAAGCGGGGGAGGGTGCGCTGCACCATGACGGGGAGGTTCACGAGCAAGTTGCGATAAGTGAAGCCGAATCGCTGGTCTCCGCTTGAAGCGACAGCGCGGACGACAAAGGTGGTGAGATCATCGGGGAGTTTGAAGCGGACTTTGACGCGACCCGAAGGACCGACCTGAAGGGCGGGATTGTAATAGGCGACGCTTTTGAAGTTGCGTCGGATGTTCATGCCTTCTCCGCCTTGGAGACCTTCTTGATCGCCCCCGGGGGAGTCAGGGCGGCGTGCGATGCGTCCGATCACAAGGTTGCGTGTATCGCGCAGGCGGATACGCGAGCGGCGTTTGGAGACAAAAGCGTCGATGGGATCGAGCTTACCTTCGCGTCCGAGGGACAACACAGCGCGATCGACGGCCCAGAGGGTGACTTCGCCAGAGAGGAGATCTTTGTTGGGGGAGCGCAGGGCGACTTCGACTTCGATCTCTTGGCCGGGGCGAGCGCGTTCGGGCATTTTGAGGGCGACCATCACAAGGTTTTCGCGTGGGCTGACAGGGATCTGGATGCTAGAGGCGACGCTGCGGGGTCTTCCGGGATCGATGCCACGGCTTTTGGGGTTGGCGACGCGGCCACGCATCAACAGCACATGGACGGGGAGGTTGGGGGCGAAGCGTTTGTGGATCGGGATCTCGATCATGCCCTGTCCAGCGCGGATATCGAGCCATTGGTAGCGGGTTTTTGCGGGGTCTTCGATGATCACCATCGCACGGGCGGTTTGGAAGGGGCTGCGCACAAGGATGCGGGCTTTTCCTCCGACGTAGTAAAGTTTTTCATCGAGGGTGAGTTGAAAGACCGAAGCTTCGGGGCGTTCCCACGCGACGCTTTGTTTTCCGCGAACATAGAGATCGACGGAGACGCTTTGGAGGCGGCCCATCTTGTCGCGTGCCTTGACGCGGAAGATGTAGACGCCGCTGCGTTGGGTTTGAAGAGGGCAGAGGACAGGTTGTTCGGCGGTGTTGACTTTGCAGGTGGCGACGACTTTGTCGACGATATCGGTGCGGTATTTGACGCCGCCTTGGACGAAGTCGGTTTCGACGAGCTGGGAGTGCCATTCGCGGCGCAGGAGTTCGACTTCGAGGGGGACGTTTTGGATCAGTTTTCCGTGTATACCGACGGCGATGATCTCGGCTTGAAGGGGGCCGGGGGTCAGGTGGAAGCGGTTATCGAGCTTGACGCCGACGCTAAAAGGAGGAAGGACGCGGACGCTTTGGGTGTTGGTGATCTGCCGTCCATCGGTGCCTGTGACGGTGGCTTCGATATCAAAGCGGCGTGGGCGAAGTTCGAGGCTGCGGGTGGGATCGAGTTCGAGTTCTGCGATGCCGCGTGCGTTGAGTTTGTCGGTGCGGGTGATCACGGTGCGGCTGGTTTCTTGTTGGTCGTGACCAAAGCGGAAGTTAGAAGAGAAAAAGAAACCTTCGCGTCCTTGGGGGGTGTAGGAGATATCGTGTTCGACGACGTTCCATTTGACGGGTTGTTCGACGACCATCCCACCGGCATAATAACGCGCCATCGCCGAGACTTTGAATTTTTCATCGGCGGGGACTCTATCAGGAGCGATGACTTTGACCTCGAATTGGGGGATGCGGTACTCTTCGAGGCGGAAGCTGCGGCTTGCGAGGCTGCGTTCTTGGTTGTTGACGATCTCAAAGAGTGTCGCGGTGTAAGAGCCGACGGCGGGGTTTTCGTCGTGGAACTTGAGATAAAAGCTGCTGTGCTTGGTGAGGGTGATGTTGTAATCCCAGCGGCGCTCTTTGGGGCCGAAGATGCGGAGTTTGAGAGAGGCCTTGTGTGGATCGGCTTTTCGCAGTCGTCCGTTTTGAAGGGCGCGGACGATGCCTTTGAGGTGGACGGGTTCGGAGGGGCGGTAGACAGGGCGTTCGGTAAAGAGATGGGCGCGATAGAGTTCGGGTGCAGGCTGGGATTGTTTTTCATTGAGCCACCAAAGCCAACGGCGGGACGAAGGGTACCAGTGGTTGGATACGAAGACGGGCGGCGGGCTGTGGGGATCGAGCAAAAGTTCGTCGTTGTGGAAACGCACGCGGATGCGATGAGGAGAGCCTTCGAGTCCGCCTTTTTTCATGGAGAAATAGACGAGGCCTTGGGCGTTTGTGCGACCTGTCCACAAGGAGCTCCATGCACCTTCGGCGTTTTTTTGATCGCTGCCTTCGAGGTGGACTTCGGCCCCTGCGAGGGGAGCGGCGGTTTTGAGAGAGGTGACGGAAAAGACGACTTGTTGGCCTTCTTCGACGGCGGTCAGAGAGAGGTCTGTCACTTGGACAGCCACATAGCTGCGTTGTTTGGAGCCATCGAGGGTGCGAAGGCCGACAAGGAAGTGATTGGAAAGATGCGGATCGGTCTTGCCGTGTTGGAGTGAGGGAAGAGAAGGCGCGAAGTAGGCGGAGAGATCGAGACCAAAGTGATGGCCTTCGCCTTCGGGATCAGCGAGCAGAGGGACGATCTGAGAAAAGCGGGGGGTGCCAAGCCGTCGGATGTAGGCTTGGAGGCGTTCGGCCATCTGCTCGCGTGCGAAGTCTGCGGCAGGTTGGGGGCCTTCACCCGCAGGGGTGGGTTTTTGATCTTCGTCCAGCAGCAGAGCGCCTTGGGGGAAGGGCCAAAAGCGGCGATCGCCCGCAGGGATCGGATAGATGCGCATATCGACGCGAGGGATGTTGCGGCTGTGGAGAGGCATCATCTGAGGCCCAAAGCGTTCGAGAAGCCCTTGTCCGCGTTCCCATCGGAGGAAAGGAGCTTTTTTACCAAAGAAGAAGTAGACGTGTTGTTGGCCTTTGTGTTGGAGAGGCTGTCCAGCGTCGTCTTGGAGAGGGAGTCCTTGGGCAGCGAGTGTGATCTGGTAGAGGGTGCTGCGGCTGTACTGGCCTTTGAGGACAAGGCGGTTGCCTTCGACGACAGGGTCGATGTTGGGGACGGTGGGGCTGAGGCGAACCATACGGCGCAAGAGTCCGGGGTTATTTTCGCCGAGGTTGCGAGAAAAGACCAAGGTGGGGTAGCTTGCGCCGCCTCCGCAATCAAGGGCGTTTTCTTGCGGGTAGCTTGCGCGTCCCCATGCGATGTCGACGTGGTGTTTGTCGCAGAGGAGTTTTTGGAGGAAGAAAGGAGAGCGGGTGCGGAAAGATCCGCTCCAGACGGGGATTGGTGTGTCGTTTTTGGCGGAGGATAGGGCAAGTTGGAGGGCGACGGTGATCTTGGTGGATTTGGGCAGAGGTTTGTTGAGCAAGATCCAGTAGCCCCATTGGCCTTTGTCGCTGGGGGCTTCTTTGAGTTGGAATTGGTTGGTGGGGAGTACGCGCTCTTGGCCGGAACCATCGACCCCGGGGAGGGGAGAGAGGCTGATCTGGAGGGATTCTTGGAGGGCGCGCAGGGGGAGCTTTTGATCGAAGGAAAGATAGAGGCGTTGAATGGTGCCGATCTCGGTGCTGCCATCGGCGGGGATGATCTGGTTGGGTTGCGGAAGCAAGGTGCGCAAATAGACGCTACCGCTGGTTTGATGGCGTTTTCCGTCGTGTGCTGTGATCTTCGTGACGACGGAAACATAGACACGGCTGAGAGGTTGCCATGCTTCGACGGGTCGAAAGACAAGGGTGCGTGCGTCGTGCCAACGGTAAACGCCCGGATAAGGGGGGATAATCTGCAAGAAGCGCTCACCTTGCGTTTCGGAGCCACCATCGTTGGGGCCGATATCGTGGGAAAAGATCACGGAGATCGGATCGAAGGCGCGGAGGTACTGGGTGGGAAGAAGCGTTGCTTTTGTTTCGGCGTGGGCGGAGATCGACGCACCAAACCATGCTGCGGTCATCCCAAGCAGCATTAGCCAGCGTCGCAGAGATCGTAGACTTTGCATGCTGTTGTCCTTTGGCGTGAGGGTTAAAGAAACAGGCATCTGTCGGGTTGTGTGTTGATGAAACCATCGGTCGAACCGCGTGTTTGGATAGGTTGAGAAATCCCCGTGTTCGGGGAGGTTCAAGCGGTGTAGGCGTTGGTTTGAAAAACGTCTGTTTGTTCCGCCGACACGGGGTCAAGGGAGCAAAGCTCCCTTGTGGGGTGTGGGGTGACACCCCACAAAAACACGCATCGAAAACATATCCACCGCGCAAATCCCGATGGTTTAAGGGGTTTGCTGCGTTAATTGGCGGAGGTATTCAGCGGGAGGTGCGTTGGGGGGTGGATTGAGTCCACGCACCTCGAAGGAGGCCGATGAGGCCGCAGCACTCGGAGAAAGGCGTGCTTTGAACCAGTATTCTCCTGCGGGCAGAGACTCGTACATCATGCAAGCGCGGGCGAGCGGCTGCATGGAGCGGTTGTACAAGACGCAGCGGGTTTTTTCGTGAGCAGCGACCAAACCAAGCCCGATCTTGGAGGCTTTGGGGACACGGACAGCAAACCACAGGGCGGAGCTTTGGGAGAGCAGGTAGGGTCCGTGGCGTCCTTCGGATTGCCAGACAAGGGGTTGTGTGGAAGCCAGAAGATGAACGGAGGCGGAGGTTTGGTGGCGATGGCGCAAGCCGATCCAGTAGTGTCCTTTGGTGAGGGGGAGGGACAGCGTACAGCCGTGAGGGGCGCTGTGACTAAAGAAGGCAGGTTTGCCGATCTCTCCGATGGCGCAAACAAGGGCGTTTCCATGTGCGCGGAAGGTGAGGACGTGTGTGTTGTCGGCTTGGTAACGGAAAAAGGCTTGGGTTCCTTTAAAGGTCGCGTGTCGTCCAAGAGCGGGGAAGGCAGAGAATGGCGAAGCGGAGGTTGCGTAAGGTGCGTTCCATCGGGCCTGATGGCGTTGCTGATGTTGTACAAGTGCGATGCGTCCGGCAAGGCGGCTGGTGTGGACAACGAAGATTGCGGAGCCTTGGAGGTGATCGAGTGGTTGCTTGCAACCGTCGAGGAATCGGCCTTGGGGGAGTTGGAGTTGACAGGAGAGGCCGCGCCCAAGGGCTTGGAGGGTGGTGTGAGCGAGCGGTAAGCGAACAGGGACACGCAAGATCGGCTGCATGGAGGAAGCGGCCCATTCGTGCGAAGTATTGGGCGAGAGGGAGATCGGTGTGTTGTGGATCTCGTGAGCGGTGAAGGCGTATTGAAGGGGAGAATCACCTGCTTGGAGAGTGAGTGTGGCAGATGAGGGAAGAGGGAGAGACCACAAGCAGCTTTGTGTGGTGCCGGTACTTTGGCAAGAAGCGATCAGTTGTGTTCCTTGGTCGGAGGGAGAGGTCAACAGCGCAATCCCCGCGCCTTGGAGCGTGAGGTGTCCTTGGAGCCCGGTCCATCGGGGCATACGGATCTGGGTGGATTGTTTGGCTGCGAGCGTGTGGGTTCCCGTCTCGCCTGAAAAGGCTGTGTCGGAGGTGGTGGGCGTGGAAAGGTCGATGGGCTGGACCAAAATAGTGCCTTGACGGATCGTATCGGCGGCGCTTTCGCGGGGACGCCAGAGGCTGAGGGAGTGTTGCCCTGCCTTGAGGTAGGCGAGCAGGTGACAGCGGAGATCATCGCGTTGTGGGGGCCAGATCCCGCGTTGTGTGCCGATCTGACAGCCCCAACGAGAGCTACCTTCGCCACGTATCTCGATCTGGTAAAAGCCCTCTTTGGCGAGGGAGATCTGGAAGCGTTTGCTTTGATCGGCTGGGACTTGGATGGCGAAGCGATGGTTGGGAAGAAACGGAAATTCGGTGATGTGGATCTGTAGGTTGTGGAGACCTTTTGCGCTGACGCCCAACCATCCGAGATGATGGCCTGCTTGGAGGCTCAAAGCCTCCGTACAAGAGACCCATCGCAGCGTGCCGCCGAGGGGAGCGAGGCCACAATAAGCTTGGGGGTGTCCTGTGACGTTCAGTTTGTAGATGCCGTCTTGGGGGATCGCGAAGTGCACAAATGCGTGATCGCGGCGACTTACGCGAAAGGTGTGGGGCTTGCCTTCTGTGATGGCGGTAGCAGGGAGGCTTTTGAGGCGTGCGTAGGCTTTGTGTGTTTGGCTGTAGAGAGAGCGAACGCGCCAACGGTATTGTCCGGGGCCAAGCAAACGGAACAGGGAGCATCTGCCCGAAGTACCGAGGACTTCTTGGGTTTGGACGTTTTCTAGCGCGCACCCAAGGTTTCTTCGGGAGCGTGTGTCGATCTGGATGGCAGTGATCTCTTGGAGTTGAAACAGCAAGCCTTGGATGGGTTCGCCTTGGAGATCGATGGTGGTGGACTTGGCTTGTGCAAAGGGTTGATCTTTGCCGGATGGACGGGACTTGAGAGAAAGCCATGTGCCTTTTCCAAGGCCGTTGAGGGTGAGGGTGTAGAGGCCCGCAGGCAAAAGCTCGGATAGACGGCAATCCCAGCGTTCTTTGCGCATATCGTCGTTGGTGCTGAGGATCTTTCCGTTGTCAGCGCGTGCAAGGGTACACCATACGTCGGGATCGCCTTCGGTTTGGAGATCGAGGCGAGCGCGTTCGTGGAGGCGGATCTGGAGGGTGGAAGGGACTTCGCGCCAAAGCCATGTGCCGGGGGCGCTTTCGATGACGCGCAGTCCGATCTCATAGCGCTCCTCTGTTTTGCTTTCGTTGTGTTGTACGGCCAATCGGTAGGTTCCGGCAGGAGTGCGGAAGGTGGCTTTTCCGTTTTTGATCTCGGCGATGAACTGCTTTCCAGCAAACAGGCGGCCTGTAAAGTCTTTGCTGAGCGTGGCTTCGAGGGTCATCTCGACAGGGATCTTGACCTCAAAAGCGTCCGCTCCAAGGGGCGAGATCTTGGTGTGATAAAGTCCGTACAACGGGAGCGTGGCGACGGATTCGCTGCTCTCGGGGCCACGCTCCAGCTCGATGGCTTGGAGCGAGACACTTTTTTGGCCTTGGAGGACGTTGGCGCGCAGGTGCGAAAGCAGAGCGGAGGGCGTAGAGGCCGAAGGCGTTTCGCTGTCATAACGGCGATAGCGTCGGTCGGTGGGTGAAGGGGTGGCGCTTTGGAGGGTGCGGGGGGCATCGGCGTTGGGAGCGGTGTAATAGGGATCGAAGGTATCAGCTTGTACTCCGTAGGCTTCATCGGGGAGAGGCCAAAAGAAGCGTACGCGATCGTTTTGATAGATCATGACGCGGTAGCGGGCCTCTTGGCGTGTGGGGAAGATCCACAAAGAGTAATCGCCGGCTTCAAGCTCTCCCATCCAACGGCAGGGTTTGCCCGAACTGATCGGCCAATTGCCCTTGGCTTCGAGGCGGCAGATCAAGAGCTCGTCGTGGCTAAAGGTTTGAAGGGTGTATGGGGCGGTTTTGTAGACACGAAGGTTGTGATAACGTCCATGAGAAGGGCGAGTCAACGAGTACACACGCTTTTCTGGAGTAAGACGCGTGGCGTGGCCTTTTACGCTGAGGGGTTGGGCGAACAAGCGGAGAGCGCCGGAGCTTGCGCCTTGAGTGGCGACGCGCAGGCGGTATTCGCCGACGGGAAGGTACTGGATCATGAGGCAATTGTAGCCGGGACCGTTTTGGGCTTCTTGGAAGAGCTTGGGTTCGGCGGGGGTTTGTAGGGTGCAGGCGGTGCGTACGAGTCCTTGGGTCTCGATGCGATAAAGCCCGCTGCGCGTGACGTTCCAATGAAAGGTGCGTTGCTCACTGTGAGCGAGCGAAAAGGCGGTGGGGATTCGCAGCGGAAGATTGGGGAGTGCGGTGGGTTCGGGAGCTTCGGCAGAAAAGGGGTGTGTTTGAAAGGCTTGTGTGATGGCTTGGCGTGCCGAGGCGGGTGCAGAGGCTTTGTGAAAAGCTACGGAACCTGCGCGGACATGGCCGGGATCGCCTGTGTGTAGCACATAAAGTCCCGTTTGAAGGGCGACTTGGAAGCGGCATGGGCCTTGTTGGATGCGTGAGTGATCGGGATGGGGTGGGGTGTTGGGGGGGAGGATATCGGGGATCAGTCGGCGTGACCAAGCGATACTTCCCGTGTTGTTGCCGGTGAGATGGATCTCGATCTTGTAGAGTCCGGCAGGGAGTTTGGAGACGATCTTGCAGTTGCGTTTTTCACCGCCATCGTCGTTTTGAGCGATGCGTTCGCCTTTGTGGCTGACGATCGTGCAGATGGGATCTTGGCTTCCGTGGGTTTCGAGATGGATCGTGCCGGGATAGGGAAGGAAGAACCACTCGGCAAGACCGCCTTGTTGGAGCAGGGCGTGTTGTTTGTGGGGAGTCGCGGAGAGGGGGAGGGTGCGAGCTTGCAGGAGCTTGTGGGTGGTGGTGTCTTGCAGGAGGCAGCTTTGACCGAGGTTGTTGGCTTGGATGAAGTATTCGTCGGAGCGGAGGGTCTGTAACTCGTAAGCTCCCGTGATTCCTGCGTAGGTGGTGGCCGCGACGGTGGTTCCGAGAGAAACGGCGCTTTTTTGTGCAGGGAAGAGGTGATAGCCAAGGCTAATCGATTGTTGTGCGAAGCCGGTGGCGACGAGAAGATAGCGCTGGCCTGATTGTATTGTGGTGTTCTCACGGCAATGGAAGGATCGTTGGAAGCGGTAGCGATACATGGAGCAGGAGGAGATGAGCCGGTGGTTTCCGAGGGGATCAAAGAGGTAAAGGCGAAGCCCAAAGCGGCGGTCGCTTTGTCCGACAAAGAGCATACGAACGGAGGGTGCGGAGTGGGTTTGGGGGAGGGAGAAAGCAAATTCGCGGATTCCGTTGCTGGCGGTTGTGTGGGTTTGAAGCTGGGCGACAGGCAGGAAGGTTTCGCCGAAAGAGACGTAGGCATCGGCTTCTTGGGTGCTTTGACCACGAGGGGGAGGGAGGGAGGTGTCGCCGTAGAGGGCGAAATGGTAGATGCCTGCTTCGAGGACGCCCGAAAGGTTGCAAGTGCGGTGGTAGCCTTGGTTGGAGTAGACGTTGGCGTTTTGGGCGGTGGTTTGGAGGCCGGTGGCCCATCCGTGAGCATCAAAGAGGCGGCATGCGAAAACGGTCGGTCCCATCGAGCGGATCTGGACATGGCGGCGTTCTAGGACTTCGACGCGGTAGGTGTTGAAGTGGAGGCGCTTGAGTGAGGTGGTTTGTTCGACGCCTGATTTCAGGACTTCGCTGGCGGAGGCTTCGTAGCGCAGGAAATGAAGTTTGGTTTGTTGGAGTGTGCCTTGTTTTGCTCGGATCTCGATGCGGTAATCGCCCGCTGCGAGGTGGAGATCGAATCGGCAGTTTTTGCTTTGGCCGCTGTCGTCGTCGGTGGCGAAGAAGCCGCGCCAACGGTCAAATAGGCGGCATACGGTGTCGTTTTCGCCCGAAGTTTCGATGCGAAACTCACCTTTTTGCTTGACGCGCAAGACAAAGAACAGGCGTTTTTGTTTCGTGATCTGGATGACTTCGCCTTCTTGAACTTCTCGATCAGCGGCTTGTGTTGGAGCGCTTGGTAGGAAGCACCCAAAACACAAGAGGATGGCGACAAGCCATCGGGGTGGTTTGCGGTCTTGCTTGTGATAGATCATGCGAAAGGCTCCTGTCCTCGGCTGCTTTGGAGGCGTGTGTGGTTTGGGGCGACGAAGGGGAGAAGCATCAAACAAAGAGAGACGAATATGCAAACGTTCTGCGTCCGATGGTATCGAGCGCTTGGCAACAGACATACTTTTGCGGGAAAGCGCTCTTTGTGTAGCATGGTCCTTTCTTTGGCTCAAGTTGTTGGTGTGTGCGCGGGCTAGGGTACACCCTCTCTCGCAGGATGTGTGAGGCCGATATCTCGGGGCTTTGCGTGAGGATGGCCACACAAGGCTAGAGTCGCACAAAAGGGTTTGCATCACGGACTTGCGCAAACACAAGTAGTTTGGCTTTGTGAAGCGGGTGTGAACGCTGATCAAATCGGCGGCGAATTATTTTAGACTTACGCGTAGGACTTACGCAGTTCGATGGTTTTGGTGGGGTGCCACCCCATGCGCGCTAGGGAGCAAGGCTCCTTTGACTTCGTATTGGCGGGGTGATCGAGGATGAGTCGGAGGGGGTGGGGTTGCGATCGAAGAGATTGCGTTTTATGGGTGGGCGGTTGAGTTGTGGTCGCGAACAAAAAGGAGAGCGGTTTTGAGACGAGAAGAGATTACCCAAGCAGAAGCCGAAGAGATCGCGCAATTGATGCAACAGCGGCATCAGTCCTATCTGAACGAGGGAGAATATTTTGAGGTGAGCGGTTATCGTTCATCGGGCGAAGTGTATACGCAAGTGATCCTGCGGAACGCCGAGGAAAGTCTGTATTATCCCGTCGAATGCCAGATGGATATGTTGCGCAGCGATATCGAAGGCCCGCTTGAAGCGATGTATTTGTTGTTGGACTTTCAAGATTATTATTTTGGTCGGTATTTGAGCGAAGATCGGGATGTGTATTTGGCGATCGATTGGGCAGAATACCAATTTGAGGATCATGTGATCGTGGCGCGAGGGCAGATCTTCAATCGCAAGTTGGAGCAGATGGCGGATCGGTTGCTTGCAGGCGAAAAGCTCGGTGAATGTTGAGAAAACTCCCCGTGTTCGAGGCCATTCAAGCGAGAGAGTCGTTGGTGTGAAAAACCTGTGATCGCTTCGCCAATGCGGGGTCAAGGGGTCGAAGATCCCTTGCGGGGTGTGGGGTTGAAACCCCACTTCAACCGAAGAGTCGGAGCACTTTGAGGCAGAGGAACAGATGACAGAAAAAGAACAGAAACGAACAGGCCCTCAGATGGAAGCTTCGTGGTTGGCGGTGTTGGGGGAGGAGTTCAAACAGCCGTATATGGCGGATCTGCGGGCTTTTCTTCAAGAAGAAAAGAAAAATCATACGATCTATCCGCCGGGATCGTTGATGTTTCATGCGTTTGAGCGAACACCGTATGACAGGGTGCGTGTGGTGATCTTGGGACAAGACCCGTATCATGGGCCGGGTCAAGCGCATGGCTTGTGTTTTTCGGTGCCTGATGGGGTACCGCCACCGCCCTCTTTGGTCAACGTCTTTCAGGAGATCCACAGCGACTTGGGCTTAGCGATTCCATCGCATGGGAACTTGACGCATTGGGCCGAACAAGGGGTGTTGTTGTTGAATGCGGTGTTGAGCGTGCGTGCGCGTCAAGCGAACTCGCATGCGGGTCGTGGGTGGGAGACCTTTACGGATCGTGTGATCGAAGCGATCAACGAAGGGCGAGAGGGTGTGGTGTTTGTGTTGTGGGGGAAATATGCCCGAGAAAAAGCGGGGCGGGTGGATCGCAAGAAGCACTTGGTGTTGACGGCGGCGCATCCTTCGCCGCTTTCAGCGAGCAACGGATTTTTCGGATGCCGCCATTTTTCAAAGATCAACCAATACTTTACGGGGCGTGGTGGAGCGCCGATAGATTGGTCTCTTCCGCCTCGGTGACGAGACTCGGGGTTGAGGATAGGAGCTCCGAGGCAAGCAAGTGGGGCGTGGCTTGAAGTGTCCAGTTGGCGAGGTGGACGTAGGTGGTGTGATCGGTGTGCGCGATGATCACGAAGGGTTGGATTTGAGGGAGTGCCGCAGGGCGGTGTGTCGGGGCTTTTGGGGCTTTTGATGCAGAGGGGGGCGTCTTCGGATTTGGTGTGGTGGGTGTTGTTGTGTGTTGTGGAAGGGGGGTGATGGTGGGGCGGTTGTTGTGGGAGATGTGGTTGATTTCTTCGGATGGATGGGCAAGAGCGGCGCTCCATGTTCCGAGATTGATGTAGAGGTGTTTGTTGGAGAGGGGTTGCCGCTCGAAGAGGTGGTTGTGCCCGAAGATCGTGAGTGGGACGCGAAGTTGTTCGGTGATGTGTAGGGCTGCTGTGATCAGGCCGGGTGCTGCGGTGGTTGCGGGGAAGCGGCGTGCGAGGCGCAGATAGGTCCAGACAAAACTGCAAGAGATCATCGTGAGGAAAGCTGCGGTAGCATGGGGAGAACGCGCAGATCGCAAGCAGATCGCCACAAGCCACGCCGTCAACGAGACCAAGAGCAGACGGTCGAGATAGAGAAGTTGGACGAGATCGAAAGTGCGTGCGTAAAGGGGCGGTGCATGGCGTTTTTGGAGGGCATCGAGGCGTTGTGCGCAAAGGCCATGACGCGAGGCGATCTGGTCGAGGTCTTGGGGGGAGAGATGCGTCGTGCGTTGTTGCCAAGAGAGCCAAAACAGCCGATAAATCGAGTCAAACGCCACACGAAACATCAGAGATTGCAAACGCAGCGGCTGGCGCAGGATGTGGCGAAAGATATCGTAAGTTCGCCAATGATCGGCTTCGTGGTGTCCGACGCTGGCGAAGGATTCTTGGCAGCGGTACTGGGCTTCTACGGCGAGATGGCTGACCGAACGCATGGAGGTGTGGAGGTCGGGTTGCAAGAAAGATTCGACCGTACACAGGCGATCGTGGAGGTGTCCGTGTTCGATGTGAAGGATGCCTTCTTCGGCATAGTACCAAGGGCAGAAGTGGAGTTGTTGGTGGAGTGTCGAAAGAAGAGAGTCACAATGGGCTTTGAGGGCGATCTGGCGGATCTGCTCGTAGAAGAGGCATTGAACGGAAGGGAGGTTGAGTTCGGCGTCGTGGTTTCCGGTGATGATGTAGATCTGGTGACCAGCGTGCATGAATGTCACCATCGCCCGAAAGATCCGAGGATACAGCGCGATCAGATGGCGTAGCTTGAGCAGGGCGCCCTCTTGATCCCATGCGGGGACGTACCATCGGTCGTCTTCGTAGGGGACGTGGGCGTGCATCAAGTCGAGCAGGTCGCCTGCGATCACCAAGCGCCACGGCTTGTTGTGGTGGGTGTGTTGGGTGTAGTAGTGCAAGAAAGCGGAAAACTGTTGATCTTGGAAGGAGACACGTTGTTGAACGGAGGCGCGGTCTTCTTGGGGGACTTGTTCGCCGAGGTGCAGGTCGCTGAGAACAAGAAGATTGTGCGAGGGGGGTTCTGGGTTCAACATGATCGGCTCCTTGTGGGCGTTTGTTCCCTGTGTAGATGCTTGGGAGAAGGGAACGGGTGTGGTCTTCCTTTTTCTTTTGCGCCTTGCTCTTGACAAGGGGGTGACAGGGGATCAAATTCGCGGCCACTTTTGGGCTGACATCGGTCAGCCGAGGGTCTTTGCGGCTTTCTCGATGTTTCTTGCGGGCGGCTGATTGGGCGTTGACATCGCGTTTTTCGATGGTTTCGCTTGGAACGCTCTGAAGCTCCTTCTTAGAAGAATGGTCTTCTTGAGATTCTTCTCGGAAGAACGGTCTTTTTTGTTGTGTATCTTTTGCAACGAGGTGGATCGTTGATGAGACGTCCGATTTGTTGAGCGAGTCGTTGCCCTTGACAGAGGAAACCACCTCTTGCTAAAAAAGGCAACTTTGTGTTTTGTTGTCCAGAGGGTTGATTTGGATGCACCGCAAGACACAAGGCGGAACGGGCTGAGAAAGATCTTGTGAAGAAGATTTTTTCCTCGCCGTCAAGACATCCAGAGAGGCTGTGTGCCACCACAAACACACCGGCTGCTTGGATGGTTCCGTAAGAGGGAAGTGGTGCGATATCAAAACGCCGTGAGGATACGGCACCAGCGGGCAAAACCCCGTTGGGAGGGATGGAAGGAGTTGCGCAGATGGGACATTATCTGACACCTGAGCAAAGAAAAGAGGTTGAAGAGATCCTTGAATCGAAAAAGGATCAGCTTTTGCGGGCGGCTCGCCAAAGTATCTCCGAACAAGTGAACGCGGGGGAGCCTTTGCCTGCGGACTCGATCGATATCTCGACAGACGAGAGCTTGCAGGTGACAGAACTGCGCCTCCGCGACCGTGAAAAATATCTGCTTTCCAAGATCGAAAAAGCCTTGCTGCGGATGAAAACCGATCCCGAATTTGGCTACTGCACCGAGTGCGGTGTGGAGATCGGTTATCCACGTCTCAAAGCCCGTCCGATGGCGGATCTGTGCATCGATTGCAAAGAAGAGCAAGAACGCGAAGAAAAGCGCTTGCCTGATCGCCGCCAAGAAGAAGAACGCAACAGCCGCAGCTTTTTCCCTTGAGCAAGCAAGCGATGGTGGGTTTTCTTTTTTCGCTTCCAACAAGACATCGCGGGGTGTGGGGATCGTCGCTGTGTTAAAGCATCGCTGTGTTAAAGCGTCGCTGTGTTAAAGCGTCGCTGTGTTAAAGCGTCGCTGTGTTAAAGCGTCGCTGTGTTAAAGCGTCGCTGTGTTAAAGCGTCGCTGTGCTAAAGCGTCGTTGTGCTAAAGCGTCGTTGTGCTAAAGCGTCGCTGTTTTTGAGGGGTGGGTTATCTTTTGAGTTGTTTTCGAAAAGACTCGATGGCGTCAATGTGACCGAGGACGATCAACGTCGTCAAGGCTTCAAACGTGTGATGTGGGGAGGGATTATAAGACCAAGAGGCGTGATTGGGCGAGTACACGGCGAGCAAAAGAAGTTCTCTTTGCCGAAGATCGGTCTCGCTGAGTTGTTTTCCGATATAAGACGAGCGTTCGGGGAGAGTGAATTCTTCGATGCAGAGGTTGAGTTCGTTGTTTTTTGTGAGGAGATCGAGGAATTGGACAACGTGGGGGCGAACAAGCTCGGCGGCGATGCGGATGCCTCCGATGTAGTTGGGGGAAACGACTTGGTTGGCCCCTGCGCTTTTCAGTTTTTCAAAGGCGTTTAATTCGATGGCTTTGGACACGATCTTGAGGCGGGGGTTCATACGCCTTGCGCTGATGGGGATAAACGGATTGTCTTTGTCCGAGGAAAGCAAGGTGACCAATCCGTAGGCGTGTTCGATGCCCGCTTTTCGGAGGATCGCTTCTTCGGTGGCGTCTCCGATCACGGCGGGAAACTGGCCGAATTGGTCTTGCAAGAATTTGATGCGCGTGGCGTTGGTATCGACGACGATGATATCGTGTTGCGAGTCGAGCAGTTCTTTGACCACATAGATGCCGGTTTCACCGCCACCACAGACGATGATGTGGTCTTTTTGTTTAGAGCTAAGGTACTCCATGGTTCGCTTCCACCAAAGGTCTTGGAACTCTCGACCGAGAAATACGGCCGTAATGGTCGAGATGAAGTAATAGTTGATCCACATACTGGCAAATAGAAGAAACACCATAAAAGGCCGACCATAGGGGCTTTCGTAGATCGGGATGGTCTCTCCGAAACCAGCGGTGGAGATGGCGATGACGGTCATATAAAAGCACTCAAAGAAAGGCCATCGTCCTTGCCCGATTAGGTAAAAGCCTTCGGTACCGATGCCAAGGAGAACAAGCATACTGAGGGTGGCGTTGCGCAGGCGACGCCATGTTTCGCGTGTTGGGCTGGTGGGATCGCGGAGTTCGTAGTAGAGAAATCCGAAGGTGGCTTGGAAGTATCGTCGCATGGTGCTTTCACGCAAAGCCTCGGTGGGAAGGGTATGTTTGGATGTGGAGGTGGGGGGTTAGTTAAGGAGTTGTTTGGCCTTTTGGTGGAGGGGATCGGAAGAGGGGAGGATGCGCATGACCTGCATGAGCAGTCGTTTGGCTTCGTTGTTGTCGACGTCTTTGAGGACTTGGGCTTCTTCGAGCATTTTTTTTGCGCCGCTGCGGATCTGCGAGAGGCTGTTTTTGATCAAAGCGTTGGCGGGGTCGAGTTGGCTGGCCTCTTTGAGATCGTTGAAGGCGGCCATGTATTGTTTGCTGCCGATCAGGCTCGTGCCACGTTTGTGCAAGACGCGGGCGTAGGAACGCGCATAATAAGAGCGGCGACCTCCCCCAAGGCTGCGATCGGCACGCGCAGCGCGTGAAAGGTGGCTGATGGCCCGCGATGTCTCGTCCGAAGCAGCCGCGCTCATGCCGACGTTGACGTTACGTTGAAATTCGGTGACATGGCGTTTGTATTTTGCGGCATTTTTTCGGACACCTCGGGAACTTCCGCTGCTTTCAAGGCGGCGGAAGTAGATGATCGCTTCGGCATATCGACCGCTGTTGTAAAGGGACACGCCTTGTTGAAGATTTCCTGAGCTGGGGCGTCGGTTGGAGCGCCGGTTGGAGCGTCGGGTGGGGCGTTGTTCGGGTGGGGTGTCTGGCTTTTTTTCTTCGATCTTGACGGTGGTTCCGGCTTCGATCTTTTGTTTGAGGTCGAGGGCTTCTTTGTAGTCGGGATCGATCTTGAGGATGGATTGGATGTGCTTGTTGGCGAGGTCGGGTTGGTTTGCAGCGACGGCGAGGTTGGCGGCAGCGAGTTTGGGCTGGATCTCTTTTTTATAGATGCGTTGTTGAAGCTGGCGTGCGTTGTGAAAAGAGTCCGTATCTTCGGGGATTTTGGTGAGGAGGCGCATGGCATCAACGGGTTTGTCTTCGTCGACATACAGGGTGCGAGCGCGTTGGAGCATATTTTGGGCGGAGAGTTCCTTACTAACGAGGCGGACATAACCGAGGATATCGGAGCGTATGGGATTGCCTTCGGTGACGCTTGCGGCCATACGAAGGGCTTGATCGGCCTCGACCCATTTTTTGTCTTTCATCAGGGCTTTTCCTCGATTGAAGTGTTCGAGGGCGACTTCAAGAGGGGTGGATTTTTTTTCGGGGGGTGGTTGTGTTTTCGGGTAATAATAGCGATACCCCACATAGCCGAGGCCACCAAGGGCGATGAAGCCCACCAAAAAGACGATAAGCCCAAGAGCCGAACGTTCGGACTTTTTGGGAGACTCTTTGATCGGTGCGATCGGCAGGGCTTGGGGGAGTATGTCGCTGGACGCCGCCCGTTGTTCGTCTTCGGCGGCGTCTTGCTTTGGTGCATTCGGGGCGTCTTTTTCGGCGTTGGCGAGGTGATCGGGGACCATGAAATAAAGGCGAGAGTTTCCGACAACGAGTTCTTCGCCGCCGGTCAGCCAGCCTTCTGTGGAGAATTCGCCGTTCACTTGTGTGCCGTTGCCGCTGTTGAGATCTTGATACCAAAACAATTTGCCATCGGTGTTGATGGCCATGTGATGGCGGGAGACGGCGCGATCTTCGAGCGAGATATCGTTGTCTTCGGCGCGACCGACCATGACTTCGCCACGGATCGGGCATTCCCATTCTTCTCCTGTGGGATCGACCACCAGCAAGCGGTGTTCTTGGGCGATCTCAGGAGTGTTTCGGGGATAGCGTTTGCTGAGTTTGACGGCGACATCGTCGATAAGGACAGTCTGTTCTACTTTACCGAATTGGCGACCAAAGTCCCGATCAAACGCGCTCATACTTGCATCCTTTTGTCCGATGTTGACGGTGGGCTTGGTGGCGGCCAGCTCGCCGCACGTTTGTGACGTGCTGTTTGAAAACAAGCAGGATGTCCCAAGCGCCAAGCCTGTAGGATATCTCGGCATCATAACGCAGCGAAGATCGGATTGCAAGGCAAGGCACTGAAAAGACTGTGATCTTGGGTAGTTAGAAATCGACGAAAGGCCGATGCGGAGGGGAGTCGTAGCGATCGTGCCGTGATGGCTGGGGCTTGGCGGCGAGACGCGATGCCCTGAGAGAGGGGAGCCGCAGCGATCGTGCCGTTATGGCTCGATGGTGTGGGCGGCGTCGAGTTCTTCTTGGGAAGAGGTGGCGGCGTCTTGAAAAAGCAAAAGAACCCCTTCCGTTTGGGTATCGAGTTCGAGCAATTGAAAGGTGTTGTGGCGGGCTTCCCATGTATCAAGGACGGTGGATTCGTCGCAGACAGCGGCTTCGTCGAGGATCTCAAAATGCCAAAGGATCAGAGCGGGCAGATGGCTGAGGTGATCGACAACAAAAACAGCCTTGCGTTGGGGATCATCGTAGTGGTAGACGAGAAAACAGCGCGAGGATTGTTCGGGGCAAAAGCGAAACGGTGGGAGGTGTTGTTCGAGGTCGATCCATCCGTCCCGTTGGACAAGTAAGAAGCTTTCATTTTCGATAAGGAAGATATCTTGGAGCGAAAAGAGGCTTTGGATGCCGTAGGTTTGTTGCACCCACTGAAGGGCGCGTCCTGTGGAGGATGCAGAGATCAGGAGGGAGGGAGTGTTGGGCCAAGTCACTTCAAAGAGAGCCATGAGGACACCGTGGTTTGGGATCTTTGTTGGCGAGAGAGCCATGAGAGAAGATCGTCGTTTTTGTTTCTATGGTCGATCTGAGAGGAAAAGGCAAGGAGGGATCAAGTGCGGTGTTTTTTCTTGCGCAGGAAGAGAAGAAAAAACAGGCAGAAGAAGGGCCACAAAGAAAGAGGCGAAGAGGAGAAGGGCTGGCATCCAGAGAGCCAAGGGCCGTTGGGATAGGGGCGAAAGAGCAGGGTGGGTTGGGTTTCGAGGAGGTTTCCGTTAATCCAAGCGCGGAGGGTGGCTTGGGCGGGAGTGTGGGGAGCGCGCAGGCGGAGTTGATAGATGCCTTCGCTGGCTCCGCGTGGGGGGCCGAGGACTTCGCCGTGTGTGCTTTCGACACGGATCAACAGGTCATCGCGGGTGATCGCGACGCCGTCTCGATCTTTTGGGATCAAGAAGATCGTGGTTTCAGAACGCCCATCTGCGGGGAGTTGTGGATGGAGGACGCCAAAGGAAGAGGTATTTGGATCTGGGGCGGTGGCGCTTTGTTTTTGGAGGGTTTGGAGTGCGCGCAACAGGTCGATTTTTCCGAACCCCCAGAGGGGGTGATAGAGTTGTTGTGTGGTGGTGGTGTCTGCGCGAGCGCTGCGGATCAGCAGATTGCGGACTTGTTCGAGGTCCAATTGAGGGGATTGTTGGAGCAACAAGGCGATCGCCCCTGCGACGTGAGGGGCGGCTTGGCTGGTTCCTTGGGAGATGTGGTAGGCGGGGGTATCGAGTTGTGCGCGAAGAGGGGGAGTTTGTGTGCTGGAGGTGGTGGAGGCGATGTACATCCCGGGTGCGGATAGATCGGGTTTGGGGCGTCCGTCGGGGGTGGGTCCTTGGCTGGAAAAGCTGGAGAGTGTGCCTGTTGGGATGGATTCTTGGGCGAGTTGCCCCTCTGCGTTTTGCCACGCTGTTCGGGCATTATACGAACCCACCGTGATGACGGAGGCCGCAGAACCCGGCATGGCGATGGTGTAGCCCGTCGTTGGGGGATCCAGAAAAAAGGCGCTGCTTTCGGGGAGGCGTGTCTGGGCGATCCAGATATGGAGCGGGTGCGCGGTTCCTTGCGCTTCGATAGTCCAAGTGCCGGTGGCAAGGGGAGAAGACGGGCTGTTGGACAGCAACAGCGCCCAAAGGCGTCGGGTGGGTGGTGTGCCATCTGTGCGTGTCGAGACGGCCAATGTTCCAACGTCGCTAACGATGGGCGTTTCCGTGCCTTGGTTTGCCTCAATCCGTGCGATCTCCTGTCCGTTGGGAGCGCGGATCGAGAAAGCCAAGGAGGCTTGTGCGTCACTCCAACATTCAAGAAGGACGCGGGCGGGGGCTTTTTCTGCGGAGAGGGGCTGTTGTCCCGGGATCACCAGTTTGATCCTTGCGGGCGCTTCGGGATGCGCCCATCCTCCCCAATAGATCGAGCGATCACCTTCGTTTCCGGCAGAGGCAACCAAGATCTGTCCGGGGAGCTTGGAGCCGGCATAAGCCGCCATCGCACGTTCCAAGAGCGTACTTCCATCGTGAGGGCCTTGGTGGCCGCCGAGCGAAAGATTGATCACATAGGGTTTTCGGGATAGTTTGGCGAATTGGTGAACGAATGCGACGGATTCAAGGAGATCTCCGCTATCGAATTCGCCTTGTCCATCGCGTAGAGCCTTGACGATCACGAGATCTGCGCGTGGAGCCATCCCCACATAAGGCGAGTCGCCCTCTTTGCTTTTCCCGTTGCCTGCGGCGATTCCAGCGACATGCGTTCCGTGTCCTGAGGTATCTTGGTGGAGGAGAGGTGTGTTGTTTTGGAGGGCTTGATCGATCTCTGGTTTGAGGAATAGGCGGGGAGGGCGTTTGCTTTCGACGGCGGGGAGAGAATAGTCCAACACGGCCAATACACGGGAGCTTCCATCAAAACGCCGAAACGCTGGATGTCGAAGATCAAGGCCCGAGTCGATCACGCCGATGATCACGCCGCGCCCGTCGAGTCCGTACGTGACGCGGCTTTGTGGAACGCCGATTAGCGGGGCACTGACGTTGAGATGAGGCTTGAGTGGCTCGCTGAGGGCGATCGCACGGGGCGGATCGGAAGAATGAAGCAGCGTATCGATCGCAGAAAGCGGCATCCAAGCGGCAAACACTCCGTTGCTTTGTGCGGATACTTCGATCCCTTGGGCTTGTAGCTCCTGATGAGTTTGGGGGGTAGCGTCGAGGAGAACGCGGAATATCGGGACATTTTCGATGACTTGGTAATGGGTAAGTGGAGCAAGCCACGCAGGAAAAGACAGCGGGGTGGAAGGAAAAAGCGATGAGGCAGAAGGTAGGAGAAAGGTAGAGGTTGGCGGGGGTTTTTGGATTTGTGGCGAAGATGTCGGGTGTTTGGGGCGATGGATTGGAGAAAAAGACAGGCGTATGGGCGGGTTTTGCAACGAAGGGAGGGAAGGGCGTTGAGACAGCCAAAGTGTCAGACGGCTATCGAGGGAGACGTGTGCAGAGGGTGTGATGCGAGCGGGTGGGGGTGGGGAGCAAGCCCAAAGGCAAAACAACAGAAGAAGGAAAAGCAGACGATACAACAGAAGAGGGAAAAGCAGACGATACAACGAACAGAGCCTTTGGCGCACAATCGGCGCTTTTGGGGAGGCGCTTTTTGGAGGGCGAAGAAGGGTTATTCTTTTTTCTCTTCCTCGGCCTTTTTCTTAGCTTCTTCTTCGGCTTTTTTCTTGGCGGCTTCTTCTTCTTTGCGTTTCTTTTCTTCTTCGGCGGCGCGTTTTTTGGCTTCCGCGAAGCGTTTGCGCTCGCCTTCGATATCGGAGATAGACTTGGCGACGGTCTCGTGTTGTTTCGCGATCTGGATGCGGAAGAATTCGGCTTGAGAGATCCAAGCGGGGCCGTGCATAACTTCGGCGGAGACGATGAAGGTGAAAAACAGTTGGACCCAGACGATATGAGAGCCCGTCAAGGCGGTCGAAAGAAAAGCTCCTTGTTGGTACACGATCATGACCACACCAAACAAGATGCTTGAAGAGACAAAGATTCCAAGGAGGGGAGAAGCGTACACCAGAGGGAACGTGAACAAACCGATCCCGACGCTGACAAAGATCGCACGTGCGATGGTGTTTTTCGGATTGGCGCGGTCCGTGAGTTTCAGCAAGACAAACAACAGCAAACCGCCAAGCAAGACGGAGGCGATCAAGAAGGCGGCAAAGGCGGTGAGAAATCCGCCGATCTGCCCAGCTTGTTCAGCTTGCTTTTTCAAGGAGACGAGTTGATCGGTGCATTTGTTGGCTTCCTTGACGTTGCAGCCTGCTTTGACGACACAGTCCAAGTATTTTTTTTGGCGGCCTGCAAACACATCGTCGCACAAACGTTGCGCAGTAGAGAGCATCTCTTTGAAGTTTTTGTGCGCTTCGCCCGGGGTGTAGCATGACGCAAAAGCCTCGCCGGGGGGTTGGGTGCAGATCTGCCCAGCGGTACATTGGTTTCCTTCGCCGCGCTTGCAAGTGGCTTCTTGTTTTTCGCCAAAATCGGCGAGGACCTTGTCTTCGCAAGCGGCGAGTTGTTCGGCGTATTGGGAGCAAGATGGTTTGGCGCAACCCTGCGTAAGCGCACCGAGAGGGAGCAGGCTTGAAAAAAGCAGCAAGCACAAGAACTTTCTGGTCATGGAGATCAACCTTTTTTTGTGTACGGGTCGATATGTGGAGGACGTGATACGTTGCGTTTGTAAAACAAAAGACGAAGCGTCACAAGGGAGCGAAAAAAACAAGCCGCAGATCGTTTGCAAAAGGTCGGTACGGATCGTTTGCAAAAGGTCGGTAGCGACGCGCCTTCGCTCGAATTTGAGGGGCGATTGTAGCGATGGGGTTGGGCAGGGTCAATACTTTTTTCCGGTAGCGGGTCGCAGGGGGGATTGGAGGGAGGAGGTTTGGTAGAAGGGAAGGGCTTTTTGGAGCATATCGTGAAGAAGTTGCTCGAAAGACATCTGATGTTTTTCGGCGAGGGACTTGAGGTGTTTGTATTGGGCGCTGCGAAAGCGGAGGGTGTAGAGGATCTCGCTATCTTGGGCGTGGGGGGCCGAGTCGATCTCTTCGGAAGATCCAGCCGAGGGTGCGGGGGCAAGCGCGGTGGGGCCTTCGGGAAAGGGATCACCTTGGAAAAGAGAGGGATCAAAATCGTCCAAAGATTCGGGGGAAGCCGAAGGTAGCGGAGGTTTGGGGCCGATGGTGCGTTCGTCGGTTTCGGAGAGTGTCGCGGAAGGGAGCATCTCGACAGAGGGCGGTTCATCGGGGGCGATATCTTCGGAGGAGAGGGCGGCAAGATCGGGGTCGGTGTCTAGATCAACAAGGCGCAGCGGCTTTCGCGGGGCGAGATCGTGGGTGTCTGGCTCGGAGAAATCGTCTTCGGGAGGGCGAAGAGGAGAGAGAGCTTGGGAAGACAGCGGGGTGGGATCGGGGACAGCGGCCATGTGAGCGGAGGTGAATTCGAGGGCTTGTTGGGTTCCGAGGATCTCTGCGATCTGTTTTTCGATGTAGCGGTTTTCGCGGGTGATCTCGTCGGCAAAGAGCTGCTTGATAAAGTTGGAGAGGTGGAGGTTGGTGGGATTAAAGGGAAAACGGGAGAGCAGATTATTGAGTTCGTATTGGATCTCCCAAGCGTTTTGGTAGCGGGCTTCGGGATCTTTGGCGAGGGCTTTGAGGATGATCGGCTCGATCTCCCAAGGAAAGTCTTCTTTGAAGTAAGAAGGCGGATAGATCGGCCCTTCGGCGATCGACTTGAGGATGGCGAGTTCGTTTTCGCCCGAGAACAGGCGATAGCCCGTCACGAGTTCGTAAAAGACGATCCCAAGGCTAAAGATATCGGAGCGTTGGTCGACTTCGCCATCAAGGATCTGTTCAGGCGACATATACGAGACTTTGCCTTTGAGCGTGCCTTCTTGCGTTTGTTCGAGGCTGTTGGCTGCCTTGGCGATCCCAAAGTCGAGGACTTTGACGCCGCCATCGAAGGAAACAAAAATGTTTTGAGGCGAGATATCGCGGTGGACGAGGTGGAGGGGGTTTCCGAGATGGTCGGTTTTGCAGTGCGCGTAGTAGAGACCTTCGCAGACTTGGGAGATGATCTTGATCGCGTATTCGATGGGAAAAGGGATCTTTTCGGTTTGTGCTTTGAGGGCGATCTCGGACAGATCGCGCCCGTTGATGTACTCCATCGCGATAAAGTAGGAGTCCTCGATCTTTCCCATATCATAGATTTGGACGATATGCGGGTGGTTGAGCTGGGCAGCGAGGCGCGCTTCGTTGAGGAACATCTTGACGAAGCTGCGTTCTTTGGCGAGGTGAGGCTTGATCTTTTTGATCACGACGATCTTGGCGAAACCTTCGGGGCCTGCGAGGTGCGCAAGCCAGATCTCCGCCATGCCACCAACGGCAAGTTGTTCGATCAGGGTGTAGCGTCCGAGCTTTTGTCCACGGGCCAAGATGGTGTCCTCGATGCCTAGAAGTTGAGGCGCTGTGTATCGTGTGGATGAGTACGAAAGACCCGCCTTTTGCGCCTGAAGGATGGCTGAGGAATCTAACACAGAGACTTTTGCAAAGACAAGGCAGATCGTGGAAGGTGTAGAAAAAGCGTGACTACGCACTCATGGGACCGCTTAGCGAAATCCCTCGGAAGCTTCGGTGTTTTCAGCAGCATCCAAAGCGTCGGTAGAAAACCCCATGCCTTGCTCAAGCAGCCGATCGATGGTTTCTTCGTCTGTGATGCGCTCTAAAAGGGCGTAGGTACGGTCTTGGAGGCGTGCGTCAGAAAACCGCAGCAAGCCTTCTGCAAGCGCTGTCATCGCATTCTTCGCCTCCGAGGGCAAGATATCTTCGAGTAGAGCGAGGCTTGCTTCATAGATATCCGCTTCGGTCGTTTGGTGGAGGACGTTGATGATCTCAGCGGCCAATGCTTCGGATGGGGCCAAGGCCAGTTTTTTTAAGATCCGCAAGGCCATCACCACTTCGTGCGAAAAAGAGGATCGCAAAAAAGGCTGCAACTCTAGCAACAACAAGCGATCCGCAGGGGAGCCGTCCACAAGGCACGACAAGGCTTCCAACAGATATGCGCGCATCTCGACTTTCTCGCTGCGGTGCAGCGCGTCCAAGACCGCACGCAACTGCTCTTTGTCCCGAGCAGTCAGGACTTTTGCGAGCAAACGTCCCGCCTCCAACCGCACCCCCTCGTTTGGGTCGGTCAGCGTTTCTGCGATGATCTGGGCAAGCGGGCCTTTGTGTGCGTGAACAAGGCCGCGCAGTGCGGCTTTGCGGATCTCTGCTTCTTCTGTGAACAACAAGCGTCGATACGTCTCAAACAACGCGCTAGGATCGGCCTCGTGAAGCTGTTCAAGTGAACGTAACGCGACCAAACGACGCCCAAGCAGGTTTCTTGGTTCCGAGATGATCTCTTCAAGAGGGCGGCTGGCTTCCTCGCGGATCTGACGCAATAGCGGTGTCATCTCGGCGAGTGTCGAGGTTCCTGCGTCCCGTAGCTGTGGGAGCAATCCGACCAATACATCTGGCCATGCCCGATCTATCGGAGTGTTCAGCGGTTCCGCGATGTCTCGATGCGTCGATTGCGTCGATTGCGTCGATTGCATCGATTGCGTTTGTTGTGATCGAACTTGCAAGCGAGCCGCGGCAGCCAAGGTCTCTGCTTGTAATGGTGGAATCCCTGATGTGGTCGGTCGATTTGTCTCTTGGAGGATACGCTCGCACTCTTCGCGCACCAAGCGATCGGGATCTTGCAGAAGGTAGCGCAAGATCGGCAAAACATCGAGAGTTCCGATCTTTCCGAGACCGATCACGGCCAATCGTCGCACGCTCGGCGAGGTATCGCGGCTAAAAAACAGCAACAGATCCAACAGATCAAAGTCGCCAGCCCACTCTTTCCCTTCTATGAGCGAGACCAAGACATCCAACAGGATCTCTTTGTTTTCCGCCGACGCTCCCGCCCTCCCAAGCAACGAGATCAGGTGCGGTAGCGCTTCCAAAGCGTGCATCTGTTTGAGGACCAACGCCGCGTTACGCCGCAGGCGCTCGCCCCCCTCTTCGATGGAACGCAGCAACGGGATCATCGCTGTTTCGCCGATCGCTGCGAGCGCATGGCTCGCACCGCGCACATCCTCTTGCCACTCGCTGTCGAGATCTCTCAAGAGTCGTATGACCACATCCTCAGTCATCTCAGCCCCCAAAGGCTTGCTTTGGTTGAATCTCGGGTCTTGCTTCTTTGACCATCTTTAAAAAACACCGCGCCCCCTGTCAAGCGAACCTTACAAGGACGCGCTTTCAAACCGACGCCGCAATATGCACCCCAAACAGATCGCCCCAAGCCTGCCGAGAGGCCCATCCATCCAACACCGCTACACTTCTTTTATCGAGAGGCCCACGCGCCCAAAGCCGCAGCATACACTTCTTTTAACGGGATCCCGTGTTGCTCTGCCAGTTGTCGACAAGACGCATATTCGGGCGCAAACTGCACCACTTCGTCTCCGCGACGCCCAAGCTTGATCGAGACAAGCCCCCATGGTGTTTGTACTTCGGCAAACGATCGCTCTAATACACGCCGTTGGACGGGGAAAAAGCGAAACCCTAACGTCGAAGACTCCCGAAACAACAGGTCTTCGACCACTCCAAGCTTTGATGCTGAACACAACAAAGATAGCTGATGCGCGGCTCGGCCTTTTTTCATCTGGATCGCACCCTGCCAAACGTCCCGTGCGCCCGCATCCCACAAACGCTCGCAAACATACGCCAGTTGCTCAGGACTCATGTCGTCTAGGTTCACTTCGACTTGCAAGAGATCCCCTTCCTCCCGATGCTCTGACAACGAGCGACCCAGCACCAATCGCAAAAGATTCGGCCTATCCGACAATTGGCGCTCGCCTGCTCCATAGCCCACGCTTTGCAACGTAAAAGACGGAAACGACACAAATTCCTCCGCCATCGCAGCCACAATCGCCGCTCCTGTGGGAGTCACCAACTCGACCGATAATCCGCTGTCATAGACAGGAACACCGCGCAAGATCTCCAACGTCGCAGGCGCAGGCAACGGCAGGCGACCATGTTGGCATCGCACAAAACCCCGACTCATCGGCAAAGGAGAACAAGTCACTTTCTCTATCCCCAACGCCTCAAGCCCGATCGCGACCCCCACGATATCCACAATCGAGTCGACCGCACCGACTTCATGAAACGAAACTTTTTCCACACTCATCCCATGCACCGCAGCTTCGGCTTGGGCTAAACGCAAAAAGATCGCTTGCGCTCGTTCCTTGACACCTCTTGGCAAGCCGCTTCGCTCGATCATTGAGCGGATATCCGCGTAGCTTCGGTGGCTTCCATCCTCGATTGAGCCTTCGTGGTGGTGTCCGTGTTCATGGACGTGTTGGTGATCGTGTCCGTATTCATGGGTGTGTTGGTGGTGTCCGTGTGGATGGGCATATTGGTGATCGCGATCGTGGCCGTGTTCGTGGGTGTGTTGGTGATCGCGATCGTGGCCGTGTTCATGGGTGTGTTGGTGATCGTGGCGTCCGTGCTCATGGGTGTGTTGGTGATCGTGGTGGCCGTGCTCATGGGTGTGTTGGTGATCGTGGTGGCCGTGCTCATGGGTGTGTTGGTGATCGTGGTGATGATCGTGCGGATGGGTGTGCTTGTGTTGAGGGCCATGTTCGTGGACGTGTGTGTGTGTGTGTGTCGGTTCGAGTGGCTTCGAAGGGTGAGAGGGATGCAAGAGGACACGAAGTTTAACAGCATCAAGAACACCGACCATCCGACGTTCTGCATGGATCTCATAACCTGACAGATCCAACAGGGCCAGTCCGTCGCGTAAAACATCGAGAGAGACGCCGATATCCAACAACGCCCCCAAGGTCATATCACCGCTAACACCGCTAAAACAATCAAAGTGCAACCACATCCAAAGCGTCCTTTTCTTTGCGCTGGCGGTTGATCAAAGAAGCCGCGTAGGCCGCCCCGAAACCGTTGTCGATATTGACCACCGTGATCCCCGCTGCGCAGCTTGTCAGCATCGACATCAGCGCAACGAATCCCCCCGCCCCAACGCCGTATCCGATACTTGTCGGAACAGCGATCACCGGGCGATCGACCAGCCCCGCAACGACCGAAGGCAACGCGCCTTCCATCCCCGCAACCACGATCAAGACTTCCGCAAGGCGGATGCGTTCGATCTCGCCCAACAGTCGGTGCAGTCCTGCCACTCCGATATCCGCCACGATCGACGTGCGGTTGCCCATCAATCGCAACGTTACTTCGGCCTCTCGTGCGATCGGAAGATCCGAAGTCCCCGCTGCCAAGATCAACACTTCACCACGACCCCGATCCGCGATGGGTTCGGTGGCGCGGTACAAACAGCGAGACGGTCCATCGTACACAGCATCCGAAACCACCGCACGCACGGCTGCTGCTTGGTTCGCATCAGCCCGAGTCGCCAAGACGACCGTGTGATGGGCGGCAAGATGTGCAAAGATCGCCGCTACTTGTTCAGGCGTCTTCCCCTGTGCAAAGATAACCTCCGGAAATCCCCGACGTAGCGCTCGATGATGATCGACTCGGCTTTCTTCCAACGATGCGTAGGGCAGGATCGCCAAGCGCTTTAACGCCTCTTCGACCGACAAGGCATCACCCTTGACTTGCTCCAACAACGCCCGTATCGCTTGTTCTTCCACGCTTCATGCTCCTTTGCCCTTGGATTCTATCCCCAAAAGACTTGCCTTCTCTTGGAGAATTGCCACCCTCATGTCAAGGATGTTTGTGGTCTTGCGATACCCTTTTTTATCAACGCCACAAGCTGCTCTGCCCCGTTCAACACAACGCACTCCGCCTCTGCGAATAGAAGGACGTTGCTCATGGCTCTCTCTCTTCGTTTCTTGGCTTTTGTTTCGTTTTGCATCGCTCTCTGCGCTTTCCCTATTCTTCCCCAAGCCTTCGTTCGCACCAAAGCCACCACCCCCGACGGCAAAGAAGTGGCCCTCTTTTGGAACGAATTCCCCATCAAATACTTCATCAACAAAGCCGGTAGCCCTGACATATCCGACCTCGAAGGGACTTACGATGCGATCAAAGCCAGCTTCCAAGCGTGGATGAATCCCGGGTGTGGCTGCTTTCAAGCCGAGTTTGTCGGATTGACCGACCTCGCGGAAACTGGATACAACCAAGACAAACCCGCCGAAGATCAAAATGTCATCTTCTTTCGACAAGGCGATTGGACCCACAACCGCCAAGCCGTCGCCGTCACCAGCGTCGTCTACAGCCGCAGCACAGGACAGATCTTCGGCTTTGATATCGAGATCAACGATCGCGACTATCGCTTCAGCCTCGATGGCAGCAGCGTTCCCGGTGTTCCCCGACCCATCGCTACCATCGACCTCCAAAACACCCTCACGCACGAAGCCGGACATGCTCTTGGCCTCGATCACAGCGAAAACAAATCTGCGACCATGTACGCTTCCGCTCCCCCCGGCGAAACCTCCAAACGCCAACTTCATTCCGACGATATCGAGGGCCTTTGTTCTATCTACCGCAAAGAAACCGCAAGCCAGACCTGCCAGATCTCTCGCTCAGAACAATTCCTCAAAGGCACAGGATGCGCCTGTCAGTCTTCTTCACCCTCCAATCACCCCTTCCTTCCGCTATTTGCGCTCTTTGTCTTGCTCTTTTGGCGGCGACGCGCTTAGGCCATCCATATGCTTTCCTACACCCTCCCCATGCCTTCTGTAATGCGAGTAATCACTTTATTGAATCTTTGTTCTAAAATATAACTTCTTGAGAGTAGAAACATTTTTCTGTGATCAAAATTTGAGATCCATCTAAAACGCAGCCAAAATGCAAGCAACGTTTGCTTGACTCAAGTCGATGATCTGTGCGACCTTCGAGGCCGCTCAAAAAGAGCGAAGAATCAAGTTGGCAAAGAAAGTGCAAGCACACACGCCGCACACCAACTCCCCTCTTTCTTGCTGTGCATGTCTTGATGGAACGCTTCTTTTTCCCGCGAACCCAAAAGACCCCAAACACCACTTGACCCCGACATCATCGCCAAGGCAAGGAGTCCTAAGACGCGATGTCGAGGCTCCCACACTCAAGGTGTGCGGATTACCCGTCAAGGAGACACGACATGACCGATCAATCCACAGAGCGCCGCAACTACGTACGTCTTCCCCTCAAAGACATGATGGTTCGTTACGGCCACGAAGGTCAGGTCTACTTTGGCAGTTGCCAAAACCTCAGCCCCGGCGGCCTTTTCATCGCAACCAAAACCCCTGCTCCCTACGGCTCCGAAGTGACCCTCAAGTTCACACTCCCGGGCCATGAAAATACACTCCAAGCCAAAGGGCTTGTTGTTCGCGTGAATCGCGACACACGCAACCGTTCCACCCCAAACAACGCCCCCGGTATGCACGTGCGCTTCACCAAGATGACAGCCACCACCAAAGAAGAACTCAAGCGCTTTCTCGTCCCCCGCTTGCGCGAACTTGTGATCCGACGACTCGCCGAACGCCAACGCGCCACCAAAAAAGAACAACCCTGATCTCCTTCCCCGCTCTACCTCCCTCTCCCTCCTTCCTCTTCTCTCTTTTTCTTTTTGATTCTCAACAAACTTATCGCATTTGGGCTTGTTTTGTGGGGTTCCACCCCACGCCCCGCAAGAGGGCACTGCCCTCTTGGCTCCGTGTTGGGCGGGTCGTTCAGACGTTTTTACACAAACGGCTCTGCCGCTTGAAGCGGCGCGAACACGAGGGGTTTGTTGGTTGTGCTCGTGTGTGGCGGCCCTGCTCCTCGGAGCGGCGCGAACACGGGGGGGTTATACGAAATCCGCCCATCGCGTGATCAAACGATGTAGGGGCAGCCCCCTGTGGCTGCCCGATGATAGGGCGTCTACGTACTATCCTTGTGTGTACACATCACTCGGATATCGTATGATGGGTTACGTTTGTTTGTGGTGGCTCTGCCGATCGAAGTGGCGGAGATACGGGGGGTTGGTTGGCTGCGTCGGTGAGTGATAAGTTTTCTTATCGCGATGACAAGAGAAGTAATCAGGGGATAGACCACAAACAAACAATGCGATCTTGGCCGACAGAGGCCACCCAACGACCGTCTGGTGATGCGCGAACGTCCGAGATCGGCGCTGTGTGGGATTTTCCGACGGTGAGGATGCGTCCTTGTGAAGACCAAAAGTGCAACGTGCCGTCTTCTCCGCCCGAGACAAAGACGCTGCCTCCGCGCACGACTTCACAAGCGTGGATCGGGCCTTCGTGGCCGCGCATCTGTAGGAGGGGTTGATGGACGGGGATTCCCCACAGCGAAAAGGTCCCATCTTCCGCGCCCATCAAGAAACGCTGACCATCTGGCAAAAAACACAAACACAAGGCAGGAGAAGAAAGCGCCACGGTTTGTTCGGGGGGACCAAGGCGTTTGCCTACAAACAGCGTCCCTTCTTCGCTGCTTGCGACATAACGCTCGCTGGTGTTCGAAAAATCTCCCGTCAACAACGCACGCGAACTGAGAGCGTTGGCTGAACGCGTCTGGATCTGGGAGGTGATCTGGCGGATCTGGCCGTCCCATCCGAAGCCACAGATCTCTTCGCCCCACCGAGACCATGTTGTTCCACCTTCTCCGATACGCCCTTGCATCCGAGGCTGTGGAGCTTCTATTGACCAGCGCAAGCCCAATCCTCCGCGATCCATCGAGACAAGATCACCGTTGGGCAAAAACAAGCACGCTTCGACCACATCTTCATGGCCGATCAACATCTGCTGGAGATCACCCGAAGGCAACGACCAGATCGCGATGCTGTGATCCCAACTGCCCGTCGCAAGGAAGCGGCTGTCCAAGGAGAAGGCACACACCGACAGCCAATCTTCTTGGGCTTCAAGCGTGAGCGTGGGTTCGATGTGTTCGCTCGCAAAGCGCGGAATGGGGGGGATCTGTGTGGAGGGGTCTGTGGGCGGAGCGGGTTGGGAAGTTGTGAGGCCAGAGGCGATTAATCCAGCGGAAGCAAGGGCAGAACGCAAGGCGCGGATCATCTCGGTTGCGCTGGCATAGCGTTCTTCAGGTTTCCAATGGATCGACTTGGAAAAGATCGCGTCGACTTGGGCAGGCAAGGTGTTGATCATCCCCGATGGTCCGGGCATTCCGCCTTGGTAGAGATGACCTGTCAACAACTGGTACGTTAAGATCCCAAGCGCGTAGATATCAGCGGTGTGACTGACTTGACCGCCGCGCATCTGCTCGGGGGCCATGTAATAGACCGTCCCGACAAAGCCCGTGTGATGCTGAGGTTGGTTGTCTTGCAAGAGCTTGGCGAGGCCAAAGTCCATCAGCTTGACTTCTTGTTGGGGTGTCAACATCACGTTGCCGGGCTTGAGGTCGCGGTGGACGATGCCCTTTTTGTGCGCGAAGTCGAGGATCTCGGCCAAGGTTTCTAAGATCGTGATCGTCTCTGTGAGGGCGAGTGGAGGCTCTTTTTGGGCAGCACGCGCTGATTGAAGCCGCTGTTCTAGGCTTTCGCCCTCGACGTACTCCATCGTAAAGAAGACAGTCTGGGTCTCGGGATCTTCGTCTACAGCGTAGGTTCGGACGATCCCGGGGTGGGTGAGCTTTTCATTGACGTTGAGTTCGTGGAGAAAGCGCGCTTTGATCGATGGATCGTTGGCGAGTTGAGGGTGGATGCGCTTGAGCGCCAGCTCGCGCTCGCGTACCAGATCGAACACAAGATACACTTCGCCCATGCCACCGCGCCCAAGCAATCGCACGATCCGATAACGTCCACGCAATACTTGCCCAACCTCCAAGACCCCGAAGGATGGGATGGTTTGAGGCGATGAGCCTTCCGCCCAGTTCTTGCCGCCCGATGCGGGGGGTTCGATCGATATCCCACCTTGTTGGGGAGGGAGTACTTGGGTTGGGGGGGTTGCTTGCATCGCAGCGTTGCGATCGATCCCTGCCCCGCCTGTCATAAACAGATCCGCCCCACGAACGCGAGCGGTCGGAGCAGGTGGAGCGTTTGTGGGCGAAGAGGCGTCGGGAGCCGAGGATGCGCCGCTTCCGAGGCCACCCCCCGAAGTGCTTGCGCTCACGGCGGATTGACGCAGTTGTGCCAACAACTGGGTCTTTTCACGCGCACATTCTTCGTCCGAGATCAGTCCCTCCGAGCGCAATTGTTCGAGTGTACGGATGGCTTCTTTGATCTGGTCAATGTTCATCGCGATCCCTTCGATGTATCCGATAGAATGAGGGGGAGATGATTTTGCATGAGCAGGGAATGGTTTGATCAGTTTGGTGGGAAGGCCCAGATCGTTTTTTGCCCCACCTCAAGGCGCAAGCCGTGTTCCAAAGGCATGACCTCTTGCAAGGGAGAGCCGTTAAGGATGACGCCTTTGTCTGAAGGTAGGAACGACAGTCGAGAGCCGTCGCGCCGCATCCGCAAGTGTTGACCGCGCATCCCTCCTCCTGAAAAGGCAAGGTGATCTCGCGACGAGCCGCCCAACGTCACTTCTGCGCCGTTGTCGATGCACAGGTATTCTTCGCGACCAGCAAAGTTATCGACACGCCGCAAGCGCCATCCCACGGGGGTTCCCGCATCGTTGCGCAAGATCGTGTAGGACAGTTTGACCACACCAGCAGGTGCGATGATCGCGCCTTCCGCAATGTCGATCAGATGGCCTTTGGCGATGCGTTCGCCGTTGATCAGCGTCCCTTTGCTGCTTTTGTCGAGCAGCTTGAGTCCACCATTCACCCAGATCAGTTCGAGGTGTTGGCCGGAGATATCAAGTGCTGGATGGCAAGCGCTTGTTCCTTGCCAGTTTTGCCACTCGGGGTTGTGGACATCGGGAGGATCGGGCAAAGGATACCAATACAACACGAGATCATTGCTGCTGTGGCGTCCCAGACAAACGCGGTTGCTCATGTAGAGGTAGTAGGTACGAGGATCTTCGCCTTCGCGTCCCATCACTTCCAATATCGCGTGTGGCACTTTCGGGCGTGTGGGCTGCGCGTTTTGTGCCGAGGACGCGGAGATCGGCAAGGGAGAGTTTCGACTGGCTGCGATGATCTGCTCGACTTGGGTGTGCTGGAGGCCCAACCTTCCGGCGTTTTCGCGCAAGACGTTTTGCCAATGCGATTCGGATTGATTCGGGAAGGTGGTTCGGAGCATCGTACGTGCGACTTGTCGCGATTCGGACTCTGCGGAACCACGCTGGATATGGTGCCACAGCGACGCCATGAGGCTCTTGACCTCGCGCAATTCGTTTTCGATCTGTTGGGATTTATCGAGAATTTTGTCACGTGCGTCGTCGATTTTGTCGACAATACGTTGCTCAACACCCGCCAAGCTGCGCTCAAACGCTTGTGTTGCGGCTTGGGCTTCTTTCAGCACGTCATCACGCAACAGTGCCAATTGTTCCCGATAGATCGACGATTGCGCGGTCAATTGTTTTTGGCGAGCCTGTGCATCCGCCCCTGCCGTTCCGAGAGAGAGTTGCTGTGTGAGTTCAGCCAATTGGCGATTGGTTTGTTCGACGGCTTCTTGGAGTGCATGGCGCTCGCGTTCGGCTTCTTTGATTGAGCGCGCAAGGTGCATTTGTTGGAATTCTTCGTAGATGGCTTTGACTTCTTTGGATTGTGCCATCCGCTGACGAAAGAAATACAAGATCGCTTGAAATAGCAGGTTTTGGAAGCGGAACAGTTCTTTGACACGCGGTGGGATCTCGCCAAGATCGTGGATCTTGCGCAACAACAGCGCTTCGCTTTCATTCATGCGGCTCTCTGCGGATTGGATCTCTCCTTCCGAAAAGAAGGCGTGAACATCCGATTCTTGGGGAGTGAGATCGCCGATGATCTCTTCGAGGTTTTTGAGGATGCGTTTGATCGCAGCATCGGATTCTTTGGCGAGTTCTGCGCGATCAAGGGTGGGGTATTTGGCAAAGAAGGGTTCGAGGTATTGGGTCTTGAACTCCTCGACAAACTCTTTGCTGACTCGCGACTTGGTGATGCTTTTCCAAACGCTCGGATTGAGGCCCATGTTGATGGCCGCAAGCGCATCTTGGGCGGCCTCTTCCATCGCATCTTTGAGATGTTTGCCGGATTGCAGGTAGTGCGTCGCCACTTTCTTGACGACGTTACCGATCAATTGCTTCGGCAAGATCTTGAGTACCATCGGGCTTCCAAGCAGCGACATCACCCCTAAACTTGCGATCCCTTTCATCCCTTCTCTCCTTTTCGCGGCGCATCCGAGGATATCCACCACCCCGTTCTCCGCTTCGCTTGGGGGTGACAGAGCACTTTTGCCACAACCCTCAAGACGTTGCCAAACCCTCGATCATGACAAATCAACATAGCAAACCTTACAAAGCGATGGAAGACTGGCAGCCCTATTCCTCTAAAAAAACCCACGCATGATGTTGCCGCCAAAACCTGCGCCCCCTCAAATTGCAACGCATCTCGTTGTTCGTTGCCGTTTATGCGCCAGCAAGAGGCCAAAATCACCGCTCTCACGCAGCGTATCTCGTTGCCGATCATGCACGATGCCGCCGCCGAAATCTGTGCTCCTACGCAGCGCATCTTGTCGCGGTTCTGGCTTTTTCTTCTTTGTCCTTGTTTGCCAAGCCGATCGCTGTTTGATCGCCAAAAGGGGTGGAGCGATTGTGTTGCCTCGTTGACATCTCTGTGTGGGTTCGTATAACAGACGGCGCACGCGCAGATAGAATAAATGTGCTGGCTGTCTTGTCCTAGATGGCGCGATTCGCGTTGTGCGTCGCTGCAACGGAATGGACGCACAACAAAACACTCTGGAGGAACCGACTGATGAAGAAGTTAATTTTTGGTTTGGCTGTGCTTGCCGCGGCGTGGCTCGTGAATCCCATGCTGGGCGCTGCTGATGGTGTGAAGTACATCAAGATCACCATCAAAAGCGCGAAACTATGGCCCGTGAAGCCAGATGGCCGTTGCTGGGATCCCCCTTGCTTTGGCAAAAAGTACGAGCTTCCCGCTCGTGGTGCTGCGGATTACCAAAAGTATTTTGAAGACAAAAATTTCCAAATGCTTTGTAACCCCAAATCGCCTGTTGCTCCCGACGGTCTCGTCGAGATCAAGATCGGCGCTTACGAAGTTTTTCGCACCGACAAGATCAACAACAACTGCACCCCCGAGTGGAACGTCAGCCACACCTTCCGCGTCGGACCCAACGATCCCTTCACCGTCAAAGTTCTCGACAACGACGGTGGCGCTGGCATCCAAGTCAAGACCGATGAGATCGGTACCTACAGCGCCCCCACCGTCCCCGCAGAGCTGATGAACGGCGGCAAACTCGTTCTCAAAAGCTTCGGCCAAGTCGAAGAACTCGTCCTCGAAGCCCAAGTCGTCGAGCGCCCCAAGATCGATCCGACCTCTTGCGATGGTGTGTATACCGTTCGTATCGTCGAGTACGAAGTCAAAGACAAAAAAGAAAATGGCAAGCCTTGGGACTGGGGCTTTGGTCGCGCAAAACTTCCTGACGTCGTGATCAAAGTCAAGATCGGCAAAAACGAGATCGTCACCCCCAAAGTTCAAGACACAGCCGCTCACGTCTTTACCAGCGCCGAAGGCAAAACCTTTGCGATCAAAAAAGGCGAAGAAATCAACGTTGAAGTGCTTGATTCGGATCTCAATAAGTATGAAACCATCGGTCAAACCGCTGAAAGTGACGTGTGCAAAGTCCTCAACGCCGGCGGAAAATACGTCTTCGCTAACTTTGGCCAAGTGATCAAAGTGGTTGTCCTCTTCGAAAAGAAAAAGTAACCCGCTCCGCTTGATTGTCTGCTTTCCTTTGTCCTCGCCTTCTCCTTTGCTTCTCCTCGCCTGCTTTGCTCGATGTTCTCCATCTCAAATAGCTTCTTTTCTCGTGTAGAAAAAACGCTGCGTCTCAACGCTTGCTTTTTGTGTGGGGGAATGCTACACATTCCGCTCTTGAAACACATCGCGTCTTGCTTCCCATCCACCACGTTGATCTATGGAGGTTTCGATGAGCGAAAAAGCACCGAGTCTCGAACAGCTTGCGAAAAAAGAAGGCACCACTCCCCCCAACGCGCCCTTGGATACACACGAAGTCATTCGTTTTATTAGCCACAGCCAGTTGTTTTATTATTGGCCGGTGTGGATCACCAGCTTGATCTTTGCGGTGATTACACGCTTTCAGGGCAAAGAATTTGTGGTCAACGAACAAAAGGTCTACTTCGTGACCTCGCCCGGTCTTGGTCTGGCATTTTTGATCATCTTGCTCGCGGTCGTGCTCTTCACGTCCGTCAACGTTCGGGGCCTTTGGGCTGCGTTGGTTGCGGCTTCGATGGTGATCCTCGGTTTGCTCTTTCACTTCTTTAGTGTCTGGGCACCGATCCTGAGTTTTCTCGGTGGTTTGAGCTTTTACATGAGCTACCACTTTTACCTGACCACAGGGCTGGTTCTCGGCATCTTCTGGTTTGTGGTGTTTTTCGTATTCGATCAGCGCCACTACATCGAGTTTCGACCGACCCAGATCACCATCGTCGAAGAAGTCGGCGACGGGGCGCGCAACTACGATACAACGGGCCTTGTCTTTGACAAAAAGCGTGACAACTTCTTCCAACATTTGATCTTGGGCTTTGGTTCAGGCGACCTCAAGATCACCACAGGCGGCGCACAGCGCGAAGAGATCTACTTCCCCAACGTCCTCAACATCAACCACCGCATCGATCAGATCAAGCGTATCCGCGAACAGCGAGGTCGCTAAACACCCCGCATGTCCGCCATATCCCCCGCTTTCTCTCCCACCGATCCTCTCCATCCCATCCCCACCGATTTTTTGGATATCCAAGATCTTCCCGGTCGCTTTTTTGTCTTCGAAGGGATCGATGGTTCGGGCAAATCCACGCAATGCCACTCGCTTGCGATGACGCTGCGCGAACAAGGCCACCATGTGATCGAGACTCGCGAACCCACAGACGGTCCTTGGGGGCGGCAGCTTCGAGCGCTTGCTCAACAAGGCCAACGGCTCGAACCCTCCGAAGAACTCGAATACTTCGTGCGCGATCGAAAGGCTCATCTCCAAGATCGGATCCTTCCTCGACTTCGCCAAGGTTCGATTGTCTTACAGGATCGGTACTTTCCATCAAGTATGGCCTACCAAGGCAGCCGAGGACTTGCGCTTCAGACCATCCTTTCGGCTCACTTGGGTTGGGCTCCTCTCCCCCACGCCTTTTTCTTTCTTCGTCTCTCGCCTCAACAAGCCCTTCAACGCATCACCGAAAGGCGTCAAGTTCCCGATGCTTTTGAAACGCTCGAAGGACTCCAACGTTGCGAGGCGATCTTTTCCACGTTATCTCTGCCTCGTTGGTTCGCCCTTGACGCATCCCAGCCCATCGATGCTCTTCAACAAGCCATCCTGCACATCGTACAGCCCTTGCTTCCGCCTCGATAACCTTGCAAAAGAACGCTCTCTTGAAAATGTCCAAATGCTCCGACAATGGGGAGAGAAGGAGCCTGTGCGTTGCCTTCGGTGCCTTGGTTGGTTTGCGTTTATACGAAATCCGCCCGTCGTGTGGTTGTAAAACGTAGGGGTAGCCCCCTGTGGCTGCCAGAGAATCGGGCAATTACAGCGAATCGCACCGACCCTTCACTCACACACCTCTCGGATATCGTATTAGGCGGAGCCTTCGTTGGCGGCTTCAAGGAGGGCAGGGCAGGGGGGAGGTTGAGAGAGCGGGGGTTGGGTGGTGGGGTCCATCTTGCGGAGGCTGTCTTGTGGGATGTAGGAGGCTTCTTCTTGGAGGATCTGTTTCACTTCCGACGAGATCTCTTCGTCAGAGAAGCAAAGGCGCTCGATGTTCCAGTGGTAGATGGTCAGTCGCTTGCGGGGTTTGGGTCCGATCGAAGGCAAAAATGAATGATGTTCGGTGAGGATCGAGACACGACGCGGATCGTGAGGAAAGGTTTGCAAGACCTGCTCGTCAGGGTAAGGCTCCACCACAACGCTCAAATAGCCGAGCGCATCGCGGAGATAGGTGCGTGCTAACTGCTCGACCAATCGCCGAAAATGATCGAACCGATAGCGGCACTGCGGGGGATTTTGGGTGTCGAGCTTGTACACAAGTGAAAAGGCCGCATAGGTGGCCTCTTTGTTTCCATGACTTTCGTGCGCGACGCCTAAATAAAAATGGGCGTCTGCGTGGTGCGGTTCTTTTTCTGTCAGATAGGTCAAAAGAGGGATGGCCTCGTCGAACATCTCTTGTTGAACAGCACACCAGCCCGCAAGAAAGAGTAGGTGGGGGTCTTCGGGGTGGCGCTTTCGTGCGCGATGCAAAAACAACCACGCATCGTAACATCGTTGTCGATCGATCAGCGCCTCGGCTTGAAGACGGTAAGCGCGTAGCTCTTGGGTCTTGGTCAAGCCTCTTGCGCGAAACAATCGAGACAGTCGGTGCAGCCCGTCTACGGGGCGCCGCAGTCGGTTGATCAAAAGATCGGCAGCTTCCAACAAAGACCACGGATGATAGGGCTTGTTTTCGATACGCGCATCGAGAACGCGAATGGCCATCTCGTATTGATCGAGTTCTTGGAGGATGCGGATCTGTAAAACACAAGCGTCGTCGTCCTGAGGGCAGAGGTGGATCGCGGCCTTGGCTGCACGCAAGGCGCGTTCAAGCTCTCCGCGCTCTCTGGCTTCACGCGCTTTCTGCATGTATTTCTCAAAAAGAGTGTTCATGGTGTCGTCACGGCAAGAACGTAGAGAGTGGTTCGGAAAAGACGGATAGTGGGTCGAGTATGCACAATCCTTTCTGAAAGCGTCAAGCAAAAAACACATCGACTCTTGACAGGAGCCAGATTTTTTTGCAAGACAAGCTCCCCCCGAAGTGCTCGAAGCCATCCATGCGCAGTAGCGCACGATGGCAGGCTTCAACACACCACAGGACGGCGACTCATCGCGCCTACCCTACCCAAACACCTCTTGTTTTCTAGATCGCCTAAGCGAGGCAAGTATGTCAAAAAAAAAGCTTTATTTTGTGTCCCTTGGCTGCCCTAAAAACCGCGTCGATAGCGAGATGATGCTTGGTATGGCTGGCCAATCAGGGTACGAGATCGTCGACGAGGCCGAAGGCGCAGACCTTCTCGTCGTTAATACATGCAGTTTCATCGAGCAAGCCCGCCAAGAATCCGTCGATGTCATCCTCGATCTGGCCGAACTACGCAGCGCGCACGAAGGCAAAAAGCTCGTGGTCGCCGGCTGCCTCTCGCAACGTTATCCAGAACAACTCAAAGAAGAACTCCCCGAAGTCGATCACTTCCTTGGGACGGGACAGATCCATCGCTTCCAAGAGATCTTGGCCGAAGAGGCCCCCCGTGATCTCGCCAGCAGCGCTCCCGGATGGCTCTATACACACAACAGCCCGCGCCTACAATCCACTCCTTTCTACACCGCCTACGTCAAGATCGCCGAAGGATGCGATCGCACCTGTTCTTTTTGTGCGATCCCTTCTTTTCGTGGCAAACAAAAGTCCCGTCCCATCGAGGATATCGTTGAGGAGGTTCGCCAACTTTGCTCGCGTGGCGTCAAAGAGATCAATCTGATCGCACAAGAACTCAACGGCTACGGGCGTGATCTGCCCAAATCTCCCACAGGCGCTCGCATCGAACTGGCCGATCTGCTCGAAGCTCTCGAACAAGTCGCCCCCGGGCCTTTTTGGATCCGCTTGTTGTATATGTACCCTCATGGCTTTACCGACCGATTGATCGGGGCGATCGCCAACTCCAAGCGTGTGATCCCTTACATCGATATGCCTCTTCAACACGCCAGCGACGCCGTCTTGCGTCGGATGCGACGGGCCGGAACCCAACAAGATATCCGACAACTACTCGATAAACTTCGTGGGGCTGTCCCCGGGATCACTTTGCGTAGCACCTTCCTCGTTGGTTTCCCCGGTGAAACCGAAGCAGACTTTCAACAGCTTTACGATTTTCTCCAAGAACAACGCTTCGATCGCGTCGGTATCTTCGCCTTTTCCCGCGAAGAAGGTACCGCCTCCCACGACTTGCCCGATCAAGTCGATCCCGAAGTCGCCGAAGAACGCCGACGCATCCTGTACGAACTCCAAACCGAGATCTCCAAAAACAATCTAACACGCTATCTTGGCCGAACAATCGAGGTGATCGTCGAAGGCGTCTCCGAAGAAAGCGACCTTCTTCTCGAAGGCCGTTTTGCAGGACAAGCTCCCGATATCGACGGAACCATCTACATCAACGACGGACAGGCCAGCCCGGGAAGCATCGTTCAAGTCGAGATCGAACAAACCGGCGATCACGATCTTGTCGGTGGCATCGTCGCCCACGGCCCCCTCCGACCCGTTGCGATCTCCCTCCCCCCGCTCGTCCTACAACACAGCGAATCCCCCTAAAGAAACCCGCCCACCATGCCTATCCGTGACGTTCACAAACCCGCCCACCGTGCCTATCCGTGACGTTTACAAAAATGCCTATTCACGGCGCTTACAAAAGCGTTTGTAGCCGCGATAAAACCGTTTGCCATCTTCCGCAAGCTTGGGCTCTTGGCGGCGGTAGCGTGACAACTGCAAAAAGTAGCGCCGCCCTGCTTGACATTGGCCTTCTTGGTAGCTCAAAAGGCCGAGACGAAGCAGAGCGCGTGGCACTTCGGATTCGTTCGGATATTTCTTGATAATCGTGTTGTAGGCGATCAACGCTGCGCTGATCTCTTTGCGCTTGCGGTGGATATCGCCGATGTACAAAAAGGCGTTGTCTGCGAGCGGATGCGAACCAAAGTTCTGCGTAAACTTTTGGAAGTCTTTCATGGCTTCGTCGTGTTTTTCGGCTTTGTAAGCATCTCGTGCGCGTGCAAACAACTTGGCGGGGATGGCTTGCTCGGCAAGCATCTTCTGATTGCGCAAGAGCTCTTCGTAACGCTTTTGGATCTCTTGGTACTTTTTCTCTTGTTCAGGCTGTTTTTGCAGCACGTCTTTGATGGTTTGTTGGAGTTCGTCCACCTGACCCAGAGACTTTTGGAAGTTTTCTTGCAGCTTTTGCATGGTGGTGAACATCTCGGCCACGCCGCCTTGTCCTTGCTGCACAGTGCCTTTGAGTTCTTTGAGCGCAGAGCTTGAGCGCGCCAGCTCCGCACGGGTCTTGGCCAGTTCTGCTTTCAATCGCACCACATCGCCCTTGTAGTGGTCTTCTAGCTTCGCCACTCGCTCGCGTTGTTCTCGCTTAAACTGTGAAAACTCCGCTTCGAGTGCTTTGCGTGAGGACTCTTCTTTTTTGAGTTCACTGACGGTCGCAAAACATCCAAAAAGCGGCAAGGAAACCGCAACTGCCATCAACACTCTTGCCCATCTTGTCACCAAATACCTCCCGACATCCGCGCCCATTGTAGAGCCAAAAGCCCGTCGTGGCGGAGATAAACAGATCTTAACGCCCACACAAGCTGCGCACATTGCGGAGTTTTTCGCGTGCTTCTTCTTTGAGCGGAGAAGAGGGAAAGCGCTTGATCAACAAACGCAAAAAGGCTTTCCCTGCGTTGCAATCTTTCATCTTATAAAAGACTTGGCCTAGCTTCAGGTACGCTTTATCGACTTGATCGCCGTCCTTAAACTTTTTGAGCACAGCGTTGTAGTACATGCTTGCTTGCACGTAGTTGTTCAGTTCAACAAAGCAGTCGCCCATCAAGATATAAGCGTCGTCCGTATAAGGATCGCTCGGATACTTCTTGATAAACTCTTTAAGCCGATCGCGAGCCGTTTCGTATTGCTTGTTGTCAAACAATGCCTTGGCCGCCTTGTACAACCCTTCGGTCGAGACGATCTGGACGGTGGTTGTGCCGTCTGCTTTTTTGGCCGCAGGGTCGCCAAAGCTCGCACTATAGGCCGCGTACAGCTTCTCGTGCTGTTCTTTGAGCGTGTTAAAGGACTGCTCCAACACCTGATAACGCCCCAACAATTGTTGGTGATCTCGCCGTATCTCGTCGAGCTTTGCGTCAAACTCTGCGAAGTTCACACGCCCTTCTTTTGTAAAGTTTTTGAGTACCTTGTTGATCTTGACCAGCTCGCTTTGTGCTTTGGCCATGTCTGACAAAAGCTGCTGCTGTTTGGTCGTCAGATCGGCGATCTGGCCTTTTATCCGCGTTTGTCGCGTTTCAACCTTTTGCAGATCGCCTTGGGTGGCACAGCCCCAAGAACCCCACACCACCATAAAACACAGCAGGATATGTTCGGCCTTCATCCAATTCTCCGATATCTTCAACACCCCATCACTCCGTGATGCGGGCTGAGAACCCACAAACAAACAAGCCCCGAAGGGATGTCTCTCTTCAGGGCTTTTAAGAGCCACCTCATCTACGCAGCACATCGCATAGACGGGACAAGTTTCGAGCTTCTTCTGTCAAGGACAGCCATCGCGCAAGTCAAACACGGCTCGGCGGTTCTTTTGGTGTTGCTCATCTGTCGAAGCATTCGGCACTTCGGGTTCTTCTTTGCCTTTGGACACCACCGTACAAAAGCGATCTTTTTCCACACCCAGTTTCGTGAGGTACGAACGGGCAGACTTTGCGCGGCGCTCCCCAAGGCGGATGTTAAACTCGCGTGTTCCGCGTTCGTCGGCGTGGCCTGTGATCACGATCTTCTTGTCTTTCATCTTGGTGATGCAAGTGATGTTTTCTTTCAAGGTCTCTTTGGCATCGCTGCGGATAAACGAGCGGTTGTAGTCGTAGTATACTTTCTTCAACTCGCAAGCATCTTCGACACACTGGCCGTTTTCGCACTTTTTGCCCGCTGCACAAGGTTTGGAACCCGAGCAACCACCGACGCATTGGCGTTCACATGCACCCGAACCTGTCGACTTGCAGATCTGTTGACCCGGGCAGTCCGAGTCTTGTCCACATGGTGGAGGCTTGTCGATGCACTGATGACTTTTGCAGACTTTGCAGACATCCCCATCACAAGGGTTGTCGCCGTCGTTTTCGCAGATCCACTTGCATCCCAACGTCGTTGGATCGCAGCGTTTTCCGCCCGGACAAGTGACGTCGCCACAGGTCTTTTCAACACACTTGTAGCCTTCGCATTTTTGGCGATCACCGCAATCTTTTTCGTTGCGGCATTCTTGACATTGTCCTTGGACACAAAAGTAGTTTTTCTTTGTCGCGTTGCCTTCTTTGTCGGGGCGGCAATGCTTATCGCTATCACATTTGGGCCACGGGGGTTCACAGGCCGCGAACACGATCCAACCCACACCAAGCACAGACAACAGCAACCACCTGCGGACGAGCGCCGCAAGATTCGTAGCGTACATGTTCATCTCCTACGCGATACATCGAGAAGTCGAGAATTCAAGGCCAGTGAGTACGCGCTGAGGCTGCGGAATTCTCTCTTTCGCTTCAACAAGGCTTCTTGAACAGAACCTTCTATTCAAAAAGGTACAAAGCTGTTTTTTTTGGTATCTGATCATCCAAACGGTGTCAACTTTACTGCTTTTTTTCGTTCCATCCTGCGTTTCGGGATGTCTCCTTTGGGTCGAATGACACGGCGCGATCTCACAAACCACGCTCGATGTCAAGAGCGGCGATGACTTCCCGTCGGTTGGGAAGCGAGATCATGTATCTTTGTTCGCTGCGGATTGCAATGGAAAACGCACACAAAAACAAGCCCCTCCCCATCTTTCGGAGGTCGTCACTTTGATATCCCCTTGGTAAGATTGAAGGATCTGCGTCACGCTATACAGACCAAGCCCTGCTCCGCTCATGTTCCTCTTCCACATCTGCTCTCGATCGTTTTGCGCTGCATCTGGCGAGCCTGCTTCTCTTTGTGTTGTAATCGGCGGCAGATTCGGCGTTTTAGATGTCGATTCGGTGGCAAGGCGTTTGGTGGTGAAAAAAGGGTCAAAGATCCGTTCACGCAACGCGATTGGAACTCCCGGCCCGTTGTCGTGAAGTTCAAATCCGATGTATCGGGCCTCTGCAAACACGCGCAAGTGTAGTTTGGGTTCGGGTGTCTCGATCATCGCATCCAAGGCGTTGCGCACCAAGTTTCCAAAGATCTGGGAGATGTCCACATAATTCGCCCTGATCGAGGGCATCTCTTTCGGAAGATCGAGCGAGACTTGAACGCAATGACGTAAAAAGGGGTCTGCTTGCAAAAAGGTGAGTTCTTGTTGGAGGGCTTCTGCGAGGTTCAGGGGCCGTCGTTCGGGATCTTGTTCCATGCGGCTTTTGGAGATCAGATTCTCGATCAACGCTTGAATCCGATTCATTGCTTCGTGGATCGTGCGCATCGAAGGCCGCCATGCGATCGGTGGAAAGCCGCGTTCTTCTTCAAATTGTTCAAGGGAGTCGCACAATTGTTCGATATGCCCCAAGATCAAACCAAGCGGCGTGTTGAGGTTGTGGCAGATCCCTTGTACCAAAGCTCCGATGGCTGCTTGTTTTTGTTGGCGCAGCAGATCTTCTTGGGTCAGGCGCAGGTGTTTGTTGGCCTCTCGCAGATCGCGCTCTGTCTCCCGAAGCTTGGCGTTGCTTTCTTCGAGTTCTTCTAAATAGCGCTTGGCGGTCTTTTGAAGACGATGCCTTTCGAGACCTTTGGCTGCGATATCGAGCAGGTCTTCGGGCAGGCAAGGCTTTAAGATCAAGTAGTACAGATCTAGCCGATTGATCGCTTTGACCGCGTCTGCTTTCTCGACTCTCCCCGAGATCATGATCTGTGTCGCCAGCGGCTGGATTTGTTTGGCTTGTTCGAGGACTTCGATCCCCGTCAGGTGCGGCGTGTTCTCCAGTTTGAAGTCCACCAGCATCAAACCCACGGGATGTTGCTTCAAAAAATCCAACGCTTCTTGAGCGTGCGAAAAGCCGTGGACATTCCATGTCTTGTTCATACGAAGATTTCCGACGAGTCCCCGCAAGACTTGTGCTTCGTTGTCTAAAACGAGGATCTCTTCTTGTTCTGTCTTGCGCTGTACGGGTTGCATCGTGCTCTTCTCTCCACTTCTTAGATCGTATCTTCCCACAAAAACACAGGAAATCGCGCTCTTTCTTTTTTGCTCTGGCTTGACACTTCTTTTCAAAACAGGCAAAAAAAAGAGTGCAAACATCGCTTCGATGGGTCACTCTCGGACCACGGAGTGTTGCGCTTGATCGCCTTGGCTCTCTAAAAGCAACACAAATGTTTCCCGAATGGAAGAGAGCATACACCAAAGAAGCCCATACTCCGAAAGAAAACCGCGCAACTGATTCGTACTTTGTCTTGTGCTTGATACACACAACAGATTCGATCCCATACCCAACATACCGATCCAACGGATCGCGCTCATCGAATATGGACCGCCACCCAACACGCAAGGAGCAAATCGCATGAATCAACGTCGTCTTCCCAACACTTCGATCCCTTGGTGGGGAGGGGCCTTGACCTTCCTTGCCGTGATGATCGGGCTACTCGCGTATGCTCCCGATGTACGCGCTCAATCTGCAAACTGCCAAGCCCCTAACCTCATGATGATCCTCGACCAATCCGGCAGTATGCAGCCTTCTTATGGGTATGTAAACAGCGGTCGGGCTTGTTCTGCCGCATCCCAATGCTCCCCGATGTTACGGACGTATCAGCCTTACCCCGGTTATACGCCGCGTTACACATACCAATGCACATCCAGCACTTGCCGCTATGGTCGGTGGGATGTGGCCGTCAACGCCCTTAAAGAAGTGGCCTACCAGTACGGTGGAACCGCAGGACAAAACTATGCCGATCGCAAGATCCGCTTTGGCTTGACGCTGTTCAGCAGCGGTGCCACTGTCACCAACAACATCGTCTCTGATCCTCCGGCGATTAGCACGACGCTCAGCAGCAGCAGTGCCGGCGGCGGCACCAACTACACCGCCGCCTTTCAAGCCGCTCGCACTCATCTCCAAACGGTTGTGAATGCTGATACGATCAAAAACCGCCCCACCCACATCATGTTTATCACAGACGGTGATCCCGGCGATGGATGCGCTGATGACAACACCGCGAACTCTGTTCCTATTGTTCGTGACCTTTACAACGGTACAGGCAGCAACCGTCTGGTTGATAACCTCGGCAACGTCTATCGCGTCAAGACTTACGTGATCGGTTTCGGTTCGGGTCTTAGTGTAAACGGCCAAGCCTGCTTGAACCTTCTTGCCAAGCTCGGCGGCACCCAACGTTGTGATCCGTCGATCTCTGGCTGTGTCGCTTACTATGCCGCTGACAACAGCACCCAGCTACAAAATGCGATGAACGCCATCATCAACAACGCCACCCAAGAAGTGTGTGATGGTCTTGACAACGACTGCGACGGCCAAGTCGACAACGGCATCGCTGGAACAGGCGTCGCTTGCACCACCGGTCAAGCAGGCATCTGTAGCGCAGGAACCACCCAATGTACGGGCGGTGGTGGCCTCCAATGTGTCCGCACTTCCGCACCGCGCACCGAGACCTGCAATGGCCTTGATGACAACTGCAACGGAAGCGTCGACGAAAACAACGCGGGCGGCGGCGGCGCTTGCAATACCGGAAAACTGGGCATCTGTAGTGCCGGTGTCCTCCAATGCCAAAGCGGCGCACTTCGCTGCGTCCAATCCAATCAACCCCGCACCGAGACCTGCAACGGCCTTGATGACGACTGCAACGGAACCATCGACGAAAACAACCCGGGCGGCGGTGGTGCTTGTACGACCGGTCAACAGGGCGTTTGTAGCGCAGGCACACGACAGTGCCAAAACGGCGCGTTGGCTTGCGTCCGTACCACCAACCCCTCCGCCGAAAAGTGCAACGGTATCGACGATGACTGCGACGGAACCATCGACAACGGATTTGCAAATCTCGGTCAGACCTGCAATGCTGGACAAGGTGCCTGCGGAAACAGCGGTCAATATGTCTGTAATTCGGCAGGCACGGGGACTGTGTGCAACGTCCAACCCGGTGTGCCTTCTCCTGAGATCTGCAACGGCATCGACGACAACTGCAATGGAACCATCGACGAAAACAACCCGGGCGGCGGTGGTGCTTGTACGACCGGTCAACAGGGCGTTTGTAGCGCAGGTACACTCCAATGCCAAAGCGGGCGATTGAATTGCGTCCGAACGATCGCACCCAGTACGGAAAAATGCGATGGTCTCGACAATGATTGCAATGGCCAGATCGATGAAAATAACCCGGGTGGTGGTGGCGCTTGCAACACAGGTGAAAAGGGCGTCTGTTCCGCAGGGACACAACGATGCCAAAACGGCGCGCTGGCTTGTGTGCGCTCGGTCAACCCAAGCCCTGAAAAGTGCGATGGTCTTGACAACAACTGCGACGGCCAAGTCGACGAAGGAAACCCCGATGGTGGAGCGGCTTGTACCACCAGCGAACCCGGTATTTGTGGACCCGGAGCCCAACAATGCCGCAACGGTGCGCTGCGTTGTATCCGCATCAAAAACCCCGAACCCGAAGAGTGCGATGGCATCGACAACAACTGCAACGGACAGATCGACGAAGACTTCACCAACCTCGGACAAGCCTGCAAGGGTGGCACGGGTGGATGTGAACGCTCTGGAAAGTTCGTCTGTACGCCCGACAAAAAAGCAACCACGTGCGACGCCGTCGCAGGAAACCCCACCCCCGAGGATTGCAACGGCAAAGACGACGATTGCAACGGCCAGATCGACGATGGCCTCACCCGTAATTGCCAAACCAGTTGCGAAAGTGGTGTCGAGCTTTGCCAAAACGGCAAGTGGCAGGCCTGTACCGCCAAACAGCCCCAGCCCGAAACCTGCAACAACGTGGATGATGACTGCAACGGTACCATCGACGACGGTTTGACGCAGCCTTGTTCGACCGCTTGTGGCAACGGCACTGAAGAATGTCGCGCCGGAAAATGGGTGTTTTGCACCGCGACTAAACCAGAAGCCGAAGTCTGCGATGGCAAAGACAACGATTGCAACGGCAAAATCGATGACGGCATCCCCGACAAACCTTGCGCGGGTGCCTGTGGCCAAGGCAAAGCTTCTTGCGTCAACGGCCAATTCAGCGGCTGTTCGGGGCCTCAACCTGAACCCGAGATCTGCGACGGCAAAGACAACGATTGCAACGGCCTGATCGACGACAAGCTCTTCCGTGTCTGCAAGTCCGATTGCGGCGAAGGCGAAGAGATCTGCCAAAATGGTCAATGGTCGACTTGTAATGCCCCCAAACCCAAAACCGAAGTCTGCAACGGCCTTGATGACGATTGTGACGGAAAGACCGACAACAACGCTCCCTGTCCCTCCGGTGAAGCCTGTATCCAAGGGGCTTGTCGTCGAAACTGTCGCAACGGCGAATGCCCACGCGGTCAAGACTGTCGCGACAACGTCTGCTACGGCTGCGACAACGTCGTCTGCCCCTCCGACAAAAAATGCCAAGACGGGATTTGTGTCGATGCTTGCATCGGCGTCACTTGCCCTGCGGGTGAAGCCTGTAAAAACGGAAAATGCGTCGAAGACAACTGCTATGGCCTTGGTTGTCCAAACGGCCAACTTTGTCAAAACGGCAAATGTATCAGCGATCCTTGCAAAGGGATCTCTTGTGCGACCAACCAATTCTGCAAAGAAGGCAAGTGCGTAGATATCTGTGATCCGAAAACTTGTTCTTCTTCCCAAAGCTGCGGAAGTAGCGGCCAATGCGTCGATGATCCCTGCAAAGGTGTTTCCTGCGATCCCGGCAAGGTCTGCAACGACAAAGGCCAGTGTATCGGCGATCCTTGTGCGGGTGTTCAATGCCCAAGCGGTCGTGTCTGCAAAGAAGGCAAGTGCGGAGATGATCCTTGTCTTGCGGTCTCTTGCCCAACACAAAGCCGTTGTGTTAATGGTGTTTGTGTGAAAGATCCAACGACTGGCGAACCCGGCAGCGAACAAACTGGACAAGAACAAACCCAAGGCGAGAACAACACCAACGACGGCCAAAACGATGGAAGTCCCAACCCCGACGATCCCAACACCAACAAAGAATCCACGGACCCCACCGAAAACGGCCAAAACTCCGAACAAGATATCACCAACGGCGACAAAAATATCGGCGGAAACAGCCCCGATACTCCCGGCTCAGAACGCTATCAATCGCCCGCTGGTTGTGGCTGTGATGCCCAGTCGCCCGTCACCTTCTCGCTTCTCCTCTTCCTCTTGTTCCTCTTCCCCCTTGCTCGCCGCCGGAGAACTCGCGCCTAGTCCAAACCAAAGGTGGCGCCCCGTATGAAACTCTCCGTTCTCCTCCTCCGCTTCCTCTGTTTTTTCTTGCTTGTCTCCCTTGTCGCTTGCCAAACCACCGTCAAGCTCGAAGCCCCCACCTGCAACCTCAGCGATCTCCCGCCCAATGGTACCGCCAAATCCCAATTCAAAACCTTCCAAAACACCCCATCCGCCAAGCTATACGGCTGCGTGCTTGCTTTTTGGAACAATCAAACCGATGTCGTCCAACCCGTCGTCCTCAACCCCGATGGAGCCGTCAAAGGGCGCAGCGCAAGCAGCGAAGACGCTCCCCTCGCTTTGGAGATCCCCGCCAACGCAAAGCAACAGACCTTGTTGTTTCGGATGTACCTCTTGCGCCCCTCTCAAAGCGAACAGCCCAACGCCCTCTCTTTTGAGGCCCATCGCGGCGTCTGTCCCAAGATGGGCTTCCTTGACTACGACTGTTTCAAGCCCGATAACGACGAAAAGTGCTGGCTTGCGATCTCTTTCCAACCCAAGGCCATCCCCGCCAACCTCAACGTCTATCAGCTCGATCCCACCAACAACACCACCTGCAAGATCTGCTCACCCGAGATCTGCGACAACCTAGACAACAATTGCAACGGCATGATCGACGAATTTGACGAAGAAAACGGGCGCACCGCTTGCCCTATCGCCGAAGCAAGCGCCGCAAAAGACGGCGGACCCGATCAACCCTAATCAACGGGAGCGCCGCAAAAGACGGTGGACCCGATTAATCCGAATTTTCTGCCCCTATCCGCTTGTCCATCAACCTCCAAGATGGCGCTTCGCGCCCGAGCGAAGCCAAAAACAGACGCCGCGCTGGCGTTGTCGTATGAGGTTTATTCCATGCAAAAGCTTTTTCCTCTTTTGTTTGTTTCCATGTTGTGGATCTGGGGATGCCCCGAAGACCCCCGACGAAAGTGTCTCCAAAAAACCGACTGCAACCCGGGCGAAACCTGCACCCAAGGCTACTGCACAGGCGCAAGCAATTCTTGCTCCCCCGGACAAACTCGCCCTTGCTACACAGGCCCCGAAAACACTCGTGGCAAAGGCACTTGTCGCGATGGCACCGAAAGCTGTAGCGCCAACAACACATGGAGCGGCCAATGCCAAGGTGAAGTCCTCCCCACCCAAGAGATCTGCGGGGATGGCAAGGACAACGACTGCAACGGCACCATCGACGATAGTACACCAAGTGCCGAGATCTGCGACGGCATCGACAACGATTGCAACGGTAAAGTCGACGATGATCCCGCCACAGGCCAGTCCCTGACACGCACTTGCTACACCGGCACCCAAGGCACCGCCGGAAAAGGCGCGTGCAAGTCTGGAACACAAGTCTGCAAAGATGGCAAATGGCCCGATGCTTGCGCGGGAGAAGTCATCCCCAAAGCCGAACTTTGCAACAACCAGATCGACGACGATTGCGATGGCACCGTCGATAACGTCGCTGATCTTGGAAAACCTTGTCGCGATCCGAGCAAACAAGGGGCTTGTCAAGATGGTCTCTATGCTTGTGATGCTCAAGGCAACCGCATCTGCAAGTCTACCGCTCAAACCAGCCCCGAAGATTGCAACGGAAAAGACGATGATTGCGACGGAAAAGTCGACAACATCGAAAATACCCCCGACCCGATCCGCCGCTCTTGTCCTACCTACCCCGGCCCCCCCGGCACCCAAGGCGTCGGTGAATGCAAAGCGGGCGTTCAACTCTGCCAAAATGCCCAATGGAACACCACCTGTAGCGAACAAGTCGTCCCACAAACCGAAGTCTGCGATGGCAAAGACAACGATTGCGACGGCCAGATCGACAACCAAGCCGGAAGCAACGAAAAACTCGCTCAGCCTTGTTATACTGGGCCCCAAGGCACTCAAAACGTCGGCCTTTGTAAGGGGGGCAATCAACGCTGTGAAGGCGGCAAATGGGGCGATTGCCAAGGCCAGATCATCCCCCGCGATGAACTTTGCGCAAACAACCAAGACGAAGATTGCGATGGCAAGGTCGATAACGTCCGATTTATCGGTGAACGCTGCCTCGATCGTACCCGAAAAGGCATCTGCCAAGCCGGAATCTACCAATGCCAAGGCGCAAACCGCATCTGCAAGCAAACCACCCAATCCGCAACTGAAGTGTGCAACGGCCAAGATGACGATTGTGACGGACAGACCGACAATATCAACGGTACCACCAACGCCATCGAACGCGATTGCTACAGCCCGGGCGGAACCCCCCGTGGCAACTGCAAGCGCGGCAAACAAACTTGCCAAAATGGCCTATGGAGCGACGAGTGCAAAGGTGAGATCACGCCCTATCCAGAAGTGTGCAACGGCCAAGATGACGATTGCAACGGTCAAGTCGATGATGGCGGAGCCTGTGCAGCTTGCACTTCCGGCCAAAGCCGCGATTGCTACAACGGACCCACAAGCACCCGAAAACGCGGAAACTGCAAAGACGGAAAAGAGCTTTGCCAAAACTCCAAGTGGAGCGGCGTTTGTAACAACGCCGTCATCCCCGCCGTCGAAGATTGCAACGGCCAAGACGACGATTGTGACGGTCAGACCGACAACATCCCCGCCTCCAACTATGCTCTGCGAAAACCTTGTTATGATGGCCCCGCTGGAACCCAAGATGTCGGCCTTTGTGCGGGCGGCTTCAACCTCTGCCTCAATGGCCGTTGGGAGACCAATTGCTATGGCGCAACCCTCCCAAAAGCCGAGATCTGCGACGGCAAAGACAACAACTGCGACGGCAAAGTCGACGAAGGTAGCGCTTGCCAAACTACCGAACGCAAGATCGGTGAAAGCTGCTCCAACGATCCCACCGCTCCTGCCGGACTCAAATGCGGCTTTGGCCTCCAATGCGTCTCCGCAAGCGATGACGATCCCGCTTCTTTCTGCTACCAAAAGTGCGGATCTCCCGCAGCTTGCGCCAACAACACCGATGGTCGAGTCTTTTGCGCCCCGCTCTCCACGACCCTGAGCATCTGCATCGCTCAGGCCGATGAAGCCGAGTTTTGCGACGTTGAACAAAGTATCCTCTGTAAGCCCGGCTTTGTTTGCGATAGCAATGCCCGTCGCTGCCGAAAACCCAGCGAAGCCGGACCGCTCCAACCTTGCGCTGGTAGCACAGGCTACACTTGCGACAAACAGCACGTCTGCACCATCCTCACCGTCGGCTCTCGCTCGGGTTTCTGTCTAAAACGCTGCAACACCAGCCAAGACTGCGGTACGGGCCTTTGTCTCAAGATCAGCGCACAAGATAGCGTTTGCATCCCCGCTGGAAACCGCAACGTCGATGAAGCCTGCGGACGTGCCGATGAAAGCAGCACTTTCCAATCCGAACGACTCTGCAAACAAGGCTTCTTTTGCGTTCGCACCGACCTCACCAACTCCGATGGCATCTGTTCTGTCCCGATCCTCGACTGCTCCGTCGGCTGTCCGGGCGGGCGCACGTGCGTCAATATCGGTGGCGGCTTCTTTTGTATGCGACCCTGTTCCGCTGGTTGCCTCCCCAACACCGAATGCACCGTCGCGGCCGGCAGCCAAGTCTGCACCGCCAAAACTCCCCCCGGTTCCGTTCCTTTCGGCGGGATCTGCGAACCCACCAACCGATGCCTCCAAGATCTCTCTTGTCTCAGCACAGGTGGCGCTTCCGTCGGATACTGCTCCAAACCCTGCACCTCCAACGCCAACTGTCCCACCTCTCCCCCGGGTGCTCGCTGCCAAAATGTCGGCGGCAACACCAGCGCTTGCGTCTTCCCCTGCACCTCCAACGCCAACTGCCCCACCGGTCTGATCTGCTCCATCAACGATGGACTCTGCCTCGCTCCTTAACTTTATATGTTGGCGCACACGATCGGCTGATTTCGTAGAAGTCCTGTACAGAGAAGAAGCGTTAGGGAGAAGCAGGCAGAAGGATGCCTTGTTTCCAGAGTTCTTGTCGGAAGACGCGGAGGACGTGGTCGTAAGATTGGGGTTGGAGGAGGACGCGGCCATTGATGAAGACTGTGGGGACGCCGCGAACGCCGATGGCTTGGCCTTGTTGGGCGTTGATCTGGACGCGGCGTTGGAAGCTGTGTCGGTCGAGTTCAGCGGAAAGCCAGTCCGTATCGAGTCCGACTTCGCGGGCGAGGGAGAGAAGTTCACCGCGTAGGAGGCGTTGTTGTTGACGGAAGAGGATGGAGTAGACGGGCCAGAACTTGCGTTGGGCTTGGGCGGCGGCGGCGAGTTCAGCGGCGCGTGTGCCTTCGGCGTGGATGCCGATGGGGTAGAACTTGAAGTAAAAGCGGATGTGTTGGGGATGATGGGCAAGAAGCTTTTCGAGGGAGAGGAAGGCTTGTCGGCAGGGGACGCAAGTAAAATCGGAGAATTCGACGATCTGGACGGGAGCATCACCGGGTCCACGATAGGGGATACCTTCGGTGTAAGCGAAAGGAAGGTGGATGTATCGCCGTTGTGCGACGGCTTCGGGGGCGGC
>JAKLKB010000205.1 GCA_023150835.1 Myxococcota bacterium
TGCGTCTCGTGCATACAGCGTGCGTCACGAAAAAACAACATCCCCGCTGCTTCCGACTTTCGCTCCCTCCCCTGTTCACGGGGGAGGGCTGGGGTGGGGGGCCAACAAGCGCTTAACCTAACGCCTATGGGGCTTTGCCCGACACCCCACAAGGGAGCTTTGCCCCCTTGACCCCGTATCGGCGGGGTGAGCAGATGTTTTTCACACAGACGACTCTGCCGCGTGGAAGGCTGCGAACACGGGGTTTTTTTACAATCAACCCCTCCAAAGCGGAAGGGGGGAAGCCTGCGGGGTTTGTGGTCTGAGGGCGTTTGGATGGAGAGCGAGGCTAAGCGTCTTTTCCGCCGTCTTTGACGCGAAGCATCTTACCGAAGATGGCCGCAAAGACCGCAGCAAGGATGCTGAGGACGGCCCCCATCTTGGCGGGGCCTTGGAAGGAGGCGGTGAGGTCGTTTTTGAGCGGGAAGGCTTCGCCGGCCACAAACAAAGCGACGGTTAATCCGAGACCCGCGACCATACCAGCGACGATCAGGTGGCGGCGTTTCATGCCCGTCGGCAGCGGAAATCCCAAGGCCACCCCGATCGTTGAAAACAAGAAGACGCCAACGGTTTTGCCGATCAAGAGGGAGGCAAGGATGATCCAAGTCACGGTGTTGATGGCGGAAAAGGCGACACCTGCGTTGGCAAAGGCAAAGAAGAACAGCCCTAGATCCACGGGGAGTTTGATGCTGTGTTCAAAATTTTCAAGGGGCGAGTGGGTTTCGTGGTCGTTGGTGGGGGCGTTTTTGCCTTCGGATTCAGGTTCGTAGGGGGATTCTTCTTCGAACAGGCCGACGTCTTGCTTTGGGCCGGGCAGAAAGGGGACAATAAAGACCAGCGCAAGCGCGGGATGCAAGGACGCTTTCAGCAAGCCAAGCCAGCTAAGTAGGCCGCCCAAAACGATATATGGGAGCCATGTGCTGACTTTCATCGTGCGCAGGGCAAAGGCAACGCCCATCCCTCCCGCTGTCAACAACAACCAGATCGGTGTGACGGGATGGCTTGGGTTTGGATAAAAGACGGCGATGATCACCAGCCCGATCGCGTCGTCGGCGACAGCCAACAAAAGCAAGAAGTTGATCGCGGGGTGGCCTTTTCCAAAGACCATCCGCGCAATCAACCATGCAAGCGCGATATCCGTTGCGGTCGGTATGCCCCACCCTTTCGCAACCACGCCAAACAGCGGGGTTCCACCATAAAAAGCATACGTCAGCGTAAAATACACACCGATCGGCCCGATCACGCCGCCAAGCGTCCCAAGTAGCGGATTGATCGCTTTGCGGATCGGATTGAGCGCACCACCCGGGAGGGCGGACTCGGTGATCTCTTTGGTCGCTACCCCAAAGAACAGCACCATAAAGACATCATTGATCAGGAAGTGAAAGTCGACTCTGTGATGAAAAAGGGCGGCATTTGAGCCGAATATCGGGAAGTGAACGATCTCTTTGTACCATTTGGGGTTGAGATTGGCGGCGAGCAGTCCGAGCAGAACGCCCGCGATTAACGGGATAGAGAACTCTTGCAAGATGTTTGTCAGCTTCTTGATGCCTTTCAAACTACTACCTCCTCGTCGCGGTGGGCGCTTGTCCCAGATCAGTTCGGATATTGTGCGTGAATGGTCGATCTTGTGTGGCTCACAGATGCGGCAGTCGATGTTTTAACACAGCCACGTGAGATTCTGAAAGGGGTCGAGCAAAGGGAAGAGAAGAAGCAAGGCGAACGCTCTCGTCAAGTCCAAGAGCGTTCGTCTTGGGTGGTTTACAAAACCGCCGACCATGCGAAGAGATGCGCTTGGCGGGGCTGCAAGAAGATGTACAAGCCTTCTTGGTCGAGGGTGTGCGGATCGCGAAGATAAGAGACCGCGTGAAGGGTATCTTCCAAGGCAAAGGGCGTGCGGTGGCCCCAAGAAGGAAGGAAGATCCGACCGCTGCGCGTGTGGGGTGTTGGATTGATCACGACCAAGCGGCGCTGTTCGTGGTGAGACCATAGCCACGCAAGCAGATCTTGATGGTGATCGCTGTTTGGAGCGGGTGGTTTAAGAGAGGTGAGGTGCCATCGTCCGTTTCGGTAGATCGGCGCGTTGAGCAACGAAAGAAGCTGATCATAAAAGGCGCTGACTTGGGGATTGGGCCGTTCGTCGGGTTCACGGCCAAGCTGGACAGGAAGATGCGTGCGCTTGCCTTCCCATTGGCCGTCATGAAAAAAGCGGATGCTGGGGAGTGTATAAGTGATCAACGCGGAAACTTGGGCGCGTGGTGGTGGGAACGCGGCTTGAGCGCGGGCTTCGTCGTGATTTTCTAAAAAGCGGATGGCGCGGGCGTGTTGTGTGATGGGTTGAGCAATCAGATCCGCTAAGCGCCCAGAATCCTCGTGCTTGAGAGCATCGAGCAAGTCTTTGTCGTACGTGGCGTCAAATCCGAGATGTTGAAGCGTCGGCGCAAGGCCCCAATACACCTCCGCAAGAAACAAAAATCGCGGATGCTTTTTGCGGATCTCTGCGATCGCATCGCTCCAAAACTCCCGATGATTCGTCTGTTGTGTTTCGGTGTGGTGTGTTTCGGTGTGTTGTGGTTCGGTGTGGTGTGGTTCGGTGTGGTGTGGTTCGGTGTGTTGTGATCCTGTATGTTGTGGTGGTCGGTGGGCCTTCCATGTTTGATCAAAGACCGATCGCAGGCATAGCATCGCCATATCGCAACGCACGCCGTCGCAAAGCTCGCTGATCGCGGAGAGTTCGGAGATCATGTGCTGTTGTGCGGCGGGTAGGCTGTAATCGATCTGTGCGGTGTCTTGCCAAGGCGCGAAGTATGGATCTCGCCCGTGTGCGATGATCTTCTCGGGTGTATGCGGGGGACGGTAGAATATCTCGGGGGATTGTTGGAGTTGGGCGGGGCTTCCTTGCAGGAAGATCGCGGGATGCTCTGCGATGATCGGCGAATGGGCGCTGAAATGATTTGGCACAAAGTCCAGCACCAAGCGCATCCTGCGTTGATGTAGTTGCGTACGCACAGCGGACAATGATGCGTTTCCACCGAGCTTTTCGGATACACGATAGCGCCCGACGGCGTAAGGCGAGCCGATCACGTCTTCGATCCGCCAATCAGGGAGTGCTGCACGATAGGCTTGTTGTAGATCCTCTGTCAGACAATACGCAGGGATGGTGCTTTCCACCGTTTCCCATACGCCCATCAGCCAGACGATATCGATCCCTTTGGAGGCGAGAGCGTCCCAGTACGCTGGGGGGATGTCGCGCAACGTAGCCCGCTGACTGGGTGTATCAAAACGGCGCAACCAAACACGGGTGTTGATTTGGTACAGGCTCGGATAATGGGGAGACATACAAATACCCTTCAAAAGCAGAGGTGATCTCTTCAAAAGCAGAGATGATCTCTTCAAAAGCAGAGATGATCTCTTCAAAAGCAGAGATGATCTCTTCAAAAGCAGAGATGATCTCTTCAAAAGCAGAGGTGATCTCTTCAAAAGCAGAGATGATCTCTTCAAAAGCAGAGGTGATCTCTTCAAAAGCAGAGATGATCTCTTCAAAAGCAGAGATGATCTCTTCAAAAGCAGAGGTGATCTCTTCAAAAGCAGAGGTGATCTCTTCAAAAGCAGAGATGATCTCTTCAAAAGCAGAGATCGTACGATATCCGAGCGATGTACACAGCGAAGGGGAGTACGTAGACGCCCTATGGTTGGGCAGATACGGAGGCTGCCCCTGCGTTTTGGGATCACACAACGAGCGGATTTCGTATCGCTTCTGTTCGAATAGGACTTACGCAGTTGGATACGAAAAAGGCCCATGTTCGGGCGCGGGCGGTTCGCGAACCGCCCCTACAACGTTCTGATATCTCAGGGTTTCCCTTTTCAACTGCGTCACTCCTATTCGAAGTTAGATTTTGCGGTAGATCTCGGCTCCTGCTTCTTTGAATTCTTCGGCTTTTTGGCGCATGCCTTCTTCAACGGCGGAGGTTTCGGGGAGTTGTTGTTGCGAGGCAAAGTCGCGGAGATCTTGGGTGATGCGCATGGAGCAGAACTTGGGTCCGCACATGGAGCAGAAGTGAGCGAGTTTTGCGCCTTGTGCGGGGAGGGTTTCGTCGTGGTATTGGCGGGCGGTGTCGGGGTCGAGCGCAAGGTTGAATTGATCTTGCCAACGGAATTCGAAGCGGGCCTTGGAAAGTTGATCATCGCGCCATTGGGCGGCAGGATGGCCTTTGGCGAGGTCGGCAGCATGAGCGGCGATCTTGTAGGTGATCACGCCTTCTTTGACATCGTCGCGATCAGGCAAGCCGAGGTGCTCTTTGGGGGTGACGTAGCACAACATGGCGGTGCCATACCAGCCGATCATCGCGGCTCCGATGCCCGAGGTGATGTGATCATAACCCGGTGCGATATCGGTGGTCAGAGGGCCGAGTGTGTAGAAAGGGGCTTCGTCGCACCATTCGAGTTGACGTTGCATATTTTCGTGGATCATGTGCATGGGGACGTGTCCGGGGCCTTCGTTCATGACTTGGACATCGAAATCCCATGCGCGGCGGGTGAGTTCGCCTTGGACATAAAGCTCGGCGAGTTGGGCTTCATCGTTGGCATCGGCCAAGGAGCCCGGGCGTAGGCCGTCACCGATCGAAAAGGCGATATCGTAAGCGGCCATGATCTCGCAGATATCGTCCCAATGCGTGTAGAGGAAGCTTTCTTTGTGGTGAGCGAGACACCACTTCGCCATGATCGAGCCGCCGCGTGAAACGATGCCGGTGGTGCGTTTGGCGGTGAGAGGGATAAAGCGCAACAACACCCCTGCATGGATGGTGAAATAATCGACGCCTTGTTCGGCTTGTTCGATCAGGGTGTCGCGAAAGATCTCCCAAGTGAGATCTTCGGGGACGCCGTCGACTTTTTCGAGGGCTTGGTAGATCGGGACGGTTCCGATGGGGACAGGAGAGTTGCGCAAGATCCATTCGCGGGTTTCGTGGATGTAGTTTCCTGTGGAAAGATCCATCACAGTATCCGCGCCCCAACGGATCGCCCACACCATCTTTTCGACTTCTTCTTCGATCGAAGAGGTGACGATGGAATTGCCGATGTTTGCGTTGATCTTGACCAGAAAGTTTCGTCCGATGATCATCGGTTCGGATTCGGGGTGATTGATATTGGAGGGGATGATCGCACGGCCACGGGCGACTTCTTGGCGCACAAATTCAGGCGTAATTTCGGAGGGGATCGCGGCTCCCCATGCGTTTCCCGGATGTTGGCCGGGGAAACGTCCGCGTTGGGTGCGGCGCAAGGCTTCTTGGGCGCGTTCGTAGATATCGCCACGCGCAGGGATGCCGTGCCACGGATCTTCGGAGCCTGCGGCGTATCCTTGGGCGGTGTAGGTTCCGATGGCACCCGTTCCCGGGCGTGGGATATCGCCGTTCCATTCGCCGTGTTGGCGGCACCACGCTTCGCGGGCGCGTTCGAGTAGCTGATTTTCGCGCACGGCGATGTATTCCATCTCGGGGGTGATGATGCCTTGTCGGGCGTAGTGCATCTGTGTCACGCGGCGTCCCGCGATGGCGCGACGTGGCAGACGCATCTGCTCGAAGCGCAGGTGATCCAAGCCTTGATCCGCGAGGCGTTCTTGGCGATAACGCGATGAAGGGCGTTCCAAGGTCTCGGTGTCACCGCGACCCAGAATCCACGACAGTCGCAACGGGTCGATCCCACGGCGCACATCGATCTCGACTTGGGGATCGGTGTACGGGCCGCTGGTGTCGTACACCACCACATCGGGGTTGGGTTCGGCAGGTCTGCGCGGATCTTGGCTATGCGTCGGAGTTTGCGTGATGGCGCGCATCGCCACCTGCATCTCGGGATGGAGTGTCCCGGGTACATAGATCTTGCGCGAGCTTGGAAGAGGGCCGCGTGTGACGCCGTGTTTGGCGAAGTGGTCTTTGGGTTGGTTTTTTGGGATCTTGGACATCCTAGGCTCCTTTGAGGCGCTCGCATCCAACACGCCAAATGACCGATGTATCGGCTTGTTGTGATGGAAAGATGATGTGGGGTAGTTGGAGGGGAGGCGGCCAAGGCAAAGAGAGCAAAACAGGCGAGAAGCAAGGAGGGGGAGTGCTTGAGGCGCTGTGTCTGCTTCCCTACGCCGGTTCTAGCCGGTTCCCGTCCGAAACAACGAGACCCTATCTCTGCGCGTGACGCCTGATCGAGTGAAAGCGATCGACGCAGGCTGCGCCAGATAGGCAGGTTCGAGGGCTCCTCGGATGTAGCGGCTCGCTTTACACAAACGCTTTTGAACAAGCGTTTGCTTCGTGCAACAATCCGATCTCAGGGGCTTTTTGGCCCCGCACCCAGCAGGTCGGGCTGCATTGTAGGGAGATCGCCTCGAAGTGTAAAGAGTGATCTTTTCGCCAGCACGAGGTCACGGGAGCCGAGCTAAGGGCGCGGAGGTAGAACCCCACAACATCCACCCCACCGCGTAATACGATATCCGAGAGAAGTACACAAAGGGTTGATGCGATCCGTTGTAAACGCCCTGTGGTTGGGCAGCCACAGGGAGCTACCTCTACATTTCGGCGCACACAACAGGCGGATTTCGTATCCGTCTTCACTGATAGGACTTACGCAGTTCGATACGAAAAAGGCCCATGTTCGGGCGCGGGCGGTTCGCGAACCGCCCCTACAACGCGTTGATTCTTCACGCTTTCCCTTTTCAACTGCGTAACTCCTAACTGATTGACAAAAAGAAAGGCAGTCGCTATCGAAGACCGATTTCAGATCATATCGAACTTACGCAGTTGCCCAAAAAAACCCGTGTTC
>JAKLKB010000026.1 GCA_023150835.1 Myxococcota bacterium
GCTGGCAAGATACGAAAGGAGACGGAAAGATCGGATGGCAGAAGCTGTGGGAAGGTTACGAGCAATTTCTCGACATCCTCCAAGGATGGGAAATGTCAAAAACATCAAGTGCATAGAAAAGAAGTGTCCAAGAGAAAGCCACAAGGGACCGATGGCCCCTTGACCCCGTGTTGGCGGAACAAACAACAACATTCCAAACAAACAACCCTGCCGCTTGAGACGGCACGAACACGGGGAATTTTATCGATAAACCAGTCGCCCGAATCCAACAAACCAACGTGGATCGAATCAAGCAGTTCAAAGAACAAAGGAGCTTCGTTATGGGACAAAAATACGTCAGTTTTTTTCTTTTTTTGAGTTTACTTTCGTTACAACACAGCGTCTACGCGAACCCATCACCGTCTTCTCAAGGAGAATTTCTACAAAAAACATCGCAAAAAGCGACGATCACCAAAGCACTCCAGATCCCACCTCTGACCCAAACATGCTATATCGTCGGCGGAGTGACGGGTTCGGTGCTGGGCTTTGGCATCGGACACGGCATCGTTGGGGAGTACAATTCGATGGGATGGGTCTTTACGATGAGCCAAGTGCTGAGCCTCGCGATCCCGCTCCTTGCGGCGCTCACGATGGCGATCATCTATTGGGACGGCTCCGCAGCAGGAACCATCGATCACTTGATCACGACGTGGGCAAATTTTTTGTGGGTAGGGGTGGCGCTTTGGGCGGCTTTTCGGGTGTGGGAGATCGTGGATCTGTGGGTGCGCCCGCATCATCGGCTGAGCGCAAACAACAACACGTCCTCGACAACCCAACCCATCGTTGCTCCGATGCCCTCGAAAGCCGCCTTTGCGATCATTCCAACCATCCTTCCGCAAGGCGGCGTGGGGATTGACGTTGTCGGTCAATGGTGAAGCGAACCAGAGCGCAACAACGAATCGAGCCACATTGCAAAAAACAGCGGCGCGGTGGATACTTCTGCGGTGTGTTCGGCCTAAAGCCATCCCACGCGACACAGACCACACAGGGGGTCCACGATGACTGGTTCTATTCGCTTGTTGTATCCGATATGTTGGATGATCTTATGTGTTTATCTTGGGCTGTTCTTGGGCGGATGCCCCGAACAAGCCTGCCCAGCAGGGCATTGCACCTCACAAGAATCCTGTTTAGCCGACGCTTCTTGTTCTTCTCCGAGCGAACAAACATCAACGCCCGATACTACGAATCCACCCGATACCACGAATCCACCCGATACTACGAATCCACCCGATACTACGAATCCACCCGATACTACGCTCCCACCCGATACTACGAATCCACCCGATACCACGAACCCACCCGATACCACGAACCCACCTTGCGCAGCAGACGGTGGATCGTGCGGATCGTTCGGGTGTTGCGCAGGACTTGTGTGCAACGATAAAAAGCTGTGTGTGCTACCCACTTCGGGCGAAGTGATCGTCAACAAAGACGAGTTTTTCTACAAACTGCCTGCCTCGACAGCTTCTTTTCAGGTGTGGACACAACCGACCCTTCAAAAGGCCACACCCGAAGCAACCGCTCCATCCGCTCAAAGCGACGCCATACGCATCTACAGCGCCAAACGGGAGTTCGAGCCGTTTCAAGTCTTGTTGCGCAGCACCACTCCCAAAAGCATACAGATCCAATGGCAGACCTTCCCAAACCTCGGCGCATCGCACCGAATGGAGATGGCGTTGGTGGGCTACAGCCAAGGCAAAGCCGAGTCTTTGACACCGATCGTCCAAGGGCAAACGCTCACGATCGCAGCAAACAGCACGCTCGCTGTATGGGGAACGCTGTTTGTCCCCGCTGACGCGCCCACAGGCGCTCACGAAACCACGCTGACGCTGCAAGACGGTACAACCGCACACACGCTGACGTTGCGACTTCACGTCTTCGCGTTCCAACTGCCCGCAGAAACGCACTTTCGCTCACAGATGAACCTCTCGATCCAGCCCTTGATGGACGGAAAAGGCACCTACCAAGAACAATTGGATCGCGCCAAGCGCTTTTTGATCGAACATCGCTTTACTCCCAAATCTGTCCCTTGGCCCTCGGGCTTTGGGGCATCCATTACATGGGAAAACAACAAAAACCCCCAACGCTGTAAGCAGTTCTACGATGAGCCTGATGAGTCACCGCCTTACAGTATCGGCCATCTTGCGCGTCGTTATGGCCTTGGGCAAGGTTGGAATGATGGCGTCGGTTTCCCAACGATGATGCTGTTCCAGTTTGTCGATAACGCAACCCCCCGACCCAGCAGCTTTTGCGGCGTTGCACGAGGCACAGGACACGAAGGAACCACCGAGTACAACAACGCTTACGGTGCGTACCTGAAAGCATTGCAAGATTATCTCGCTCAAGCGAGCCTTTTGGACAAAGGCTACCACTATGTGATGAACGAACCACAAAACGATGCGGATCACGCATTGGCCGCGCACTTGTGCCGCCTGATCCGCCAAGCCGCGCCCAAGCTCAAGATCGCCATCAGCGAAGAAGCCAAACCACAGATCTATGCCGATAGCAAGGGCGCTTGTGGATATGATATCTGGATCGCGCACATCCCCACCTATGCGCCCTACACGGAAAATGCTTGGCAACGCCACCTCCAACACGGCGAAAAAACATGGTGGTACAGTCTGCCCCAAGATAGCGCCCCCTTTCCCAACCCCACACGCCCCGAAAATGACGGCATCGAAGTTCGCGTAATCCCTTGGTTGGCGTGGCGCTTTCGCGCCGAAGGATGGGCGTATTATGACGTTGGATCTTTTCTTACCAACGGCAAACAGCCGACTGTGCGATTTGCACTCTTGCGCGAAGGATTCGAGGATTACGAATACCTCTGGCTGATCAACCAACAGCGCTACCCCATCCCCAAACAGACCGCGATCCCCGACGAAAGCGTCAACCGCCTTGTCTCTAGCCTCACAAGCTACAACCGCGACCCTGCGGCCCTCACCAAACTGCGCCTTGAGATGGGCCGATACCTCGGCAAAGAACGTACGGACCTCCCCTTGATCAAAAGCGCCGATCCACCGCGCCCTCGTCAACCCTATTACCTCAACTTCCAAGATCCCAACGGAGAACCCAAAGCCAGTCCCCTCCAAGTCAACGGCAAAACCTACCTCAAGATCGGCTGGGACAAGTACGACGAAAAGCGCGGATACGGCTGGTTTGGCCCCTACATCAGCGATCCCAAGATCACTCGCAGTCAATGGCTTGCTGATGCGCCCGTCAATCCGCTCCAACGCAGCATCCTCTATGATGACTATGGGCGCAAAAACACCTTTGAGATCGACCTACCCAACGGCCTCTACAAAGTGACTGTCAGCGTCGGTTGGCACAACAAAACCTACCGCTACCACCAAGTTTGGATCGAAGGCAGCCCTCTCATCGACAACGAAACCACCGATGCAAACAACCAGTACTACATCGTGCGCAGCGTAGATGTGGATCTCAAAGATGGCAAATTGACCCTTGAGATGGGCGGAAAGTCCCCCAAGTCCAACGACTTTGAATACACGATGCTCAACTTCCTCGATATCGAACTGCGTTAGCGCCCCGCTCTCGTCCAAGTGGACGCCCTCCACACCGCACTCTCCGTATAACCGTGTGAGTCCTGCCTTAGAAGACTTGACGCGAACAGAAAAAAAGCCTTAGTCTTTACGAGGCTTGCCTCCAAAGGCAGCGCGTTCTCCAACCCACCCCAACAAACAACGAGGCATACCACTCGTGCGCTTTGAGGGCTTGTAGAACGCACACGAGGCTCCGCCCCCTACGCACCACGCCGCCTCCCTGAGGGAAGGCCCGAGGATACAGCCGATGAGTAGCACAGAAAGCACCGCAGAGCGACGAAAAGACCGATACATCGGCCAAAAGATCAATCATCTTCGATTGACGGCCTGCATCGGTACAGGCGGGTTTGGAGCCGTATATCGAGCAGAACACGAAAAACTTGGGACAGCCTTCGCCGTCAAACTGCTGCATCTCCAACACCTCGACAACGACAAACTGATCCAGCGCTTTGAACGAGAAGCCCGCACCATCGCCCAGCTTTCGCACCCCCATATCATCCGCGTCTCCGACTTCGGACAAACCGAAGACGGCAGCTATTATCTCGTGATGGACTTTCTTTCAGGAACGCCCCTCAACGCAGCCATCGAACGCGGGCAGCGCTTTACCACCGCAACCCTACGCACCTTATTTCAGCAGATCAGTTCTGCTCTCGATTACGTTCACCGCAAGAACATCGTCCATCGCGATCTCAAACCCGAAAATATCTTTATCGAGATCGACCCACACAAGAAAGAAAATCAAGCCAAGATCCTCGACTTTGGCATCGCAGGCATCGCACGCGAACCCACCCTCACAGGCACAGGAGCCGTTCTTGGCTCGCCTCTGTACATGTCTCCCGAACAGATCCAAGGCAACACCAAAGAAGCTGACGCTCGCTCGGACCTGTACTCCTTGGGCATCGTGCTTTTTCAAACGCTCACAGGCGAAGCGCCCTTTCTGGCGAGCGATACACTTGGTGTTCTCTATAAACACATCCACGCTCCCATCCCCTTGCTCCACGAACGACGCCCTGCGATCCCTTGGGCGCGAGAACTCCAAGCCTTTCTCCATCGCGCACTCGCCAAACAACCCGAACAACGCTTCCAAACCGCCGAAGACTTCGCTGCATCCCTCGATCTCGCACTCGCCAAACAAGAAGCTCTCGCCCCACAAGCCACCTTCCCCCAACGCCTCACTCTCGAAGCCATCTCCCAACAAGAAACCATCCTCCCCACCGAAACACCCGTACGCAACCTCTCTCTCCCGCGTCTTTCCTCTCTCCCAAGCCGCCCCCTTGTGGATAGTCTCCAACTTCAAACGCCCATCAAGCCAAGCAAGATGCGTTATCTTGTGGTCGCTCTGTTTTTCCTGCTTGCCCCCGTTGGCTGGTTTGGCTACATGCACTTCGCTGCACCTCCCCCGCCCAACCGCTCCGTACGATCCCTACCGCCAAAACCTTCCCTGACGGCCTCTGTTCCGATAAAAACAGCGGCAAAACCCGCCCTCGTTCTCCTCACAAAATCTCACCACCTCCTCCGCCAAACTCCACCTCTAAGCTCATCCCTTCCCCCCCAAAAGAACCCCTTGCGCCCTCGCCCTGACGTCCTTTCTTCTCTCCCAAAAGAAGGCCGTATCGCACTCGCAAACGGTATTTTGGCTTATCCCGCAGCAACCCCCAACCTACCCGCTCCTTGCTTGACGATCACCACGCAAACCGAAGGAGCCATCCTCTGGCAAGGACAGCAGCGCATCGGCCCTGTTCCGATCACCCTGATCGGTCCCGCAGGATCGACCTATCAGCTTCAACTCCAAGCACCCCACCACGCCCCCCAAAACCTGACAGGCACGTTGCCCCAAACTGATCCTGTCACCCAAGTCGTCGACTTAATCCGCCTCCCCACCGCTCCCCACAACTCAGAACTCCGCGCCTTTCGCCGCCAAAACCGCCCATATCGAAACGCCCGAACAAGACGACAACTGCGAAAGCAACAAAGGAAAGAACTTCGTAAGCAACGCGACCAAACAACGCCCCCCAAAACACGGGTGTTTGAGGTCGATGTCTTTCCGTGATCCGCCCCTCACAACCGCTCATTCGCCCAAAGAGAGACCGTATGCGATCCCCCGACACTTTCTTCGCGCAACAAGCGCCTCGCTGCTTTTTACTCCTGTTTTGCGCCCTGCTTTCTTGGATGCCCCAAACCGTCTTCGCCCAAGATCGCGAAGCCTACGAGCGAGAGCTTCGCACACTCTACGCCGAAGGAAAAACGTTCGCCGAAAAGCAAGAATACAAACAAGCCTTGATCAAATTCAAAGCAGCCCTCGGTCTCTTCGACCAGATGAAAGCCGTCTCAAAAGATGACGCCGAAAAAAAAGCCCTTTTTCAACGTCGAAAAATGCTTCTTTATACCATCGGTCGAACCTATCAGTACGATAAACAATGGAGCAATGCTTACAAATACTATCGTGATTGCCTTAAAGAAGATCCCGACGTCAAAGTCAAGCAACTGATCCAACAGCACCTCCAAACCATCCAGCCCGAGATCACAGGCGATATCGAGATCGAATCGACCCCCTCCCCAGCGACCGTCCAATTGCGCGATGAATGGGGGCAGATCATCACGGGCCAAACCCCGTTCAAGCGCAAAGTTCCTGCGGGCACCTACGCAATCACCCTCCAAAAAGACGGATACACCCCCGTCCTCAAATCCATCCAGATCCGCCACCGCGCAACCCTTCAAACCCAATACAACCTATCTTCCGCACGTTCCACCTTCACCCTTCAAAGCAACCCAAGTGGCGCACAGGTCAAGATCGTCGGACTCAACGGCCAAGAATACACAGGCATCACCCCCCTCCAACAAGCCCTTCTTCCCGGGCGCTACGAGATATCCCTCAACCTCCCCCAACACCAAGAGAAACGTTTCTTTGTTACGCTCAAGACGGGTTCGGAGCTAAACCGCCAAGAAACGCTTACCCGCATCGGGACAAGCGTCACTCCACCCTTGCGCACAAACCCACCCACCCACGAAGAAAAGCATCTCTTCGAACAACGAAAAAAACATTTACAACAAATGAAAACTTACGCAACGACGGCCAATACGCTCGGTTTTGTGTCGGGCGCTTCGTTCCTTGCGTGTACTGTGACGTGGGCTATCGGCAACGCCAAGGTTGGGGAATTCAATAACAAAGCAGGCGATTTTACCTTCAACGGAACCGCGCAAGAAAATTATGACACCGCCAATACATCACAAGGATTGCGTGCAGCCACTTATGTCTTTCTGGGCTTGTCTATCGCCGCTGCAGTGACAGCCATCAGTTTTGCGGTCATGGTCGTCGCTGCCCCTCCCCCCAAAGCCTCAGCCTCTCGAAACGCCTCGTTCGCCCTTGAAAAGCAAACGCTTTACTCCGTCCGTTAAAAGCGAAAAAGCCTGAGATATCCTGTCAACAAGTATCGACTACGACTACGAATCCTTCGGTACACACTCACCTCGGAGCGACGACCCAGAGGGGGCGCTCTCCGAACATTTTGGGCGACCTACGTTGAAGCACTTCCCACAATCGCGATTGTTCGAGCAAGAGACGACACCAGCGCAACTATCTTGGTCGACACATCCGCCGCCAACGCACGCTTGACCTGCGATGCAATCATCGGTTGTTCGGCAAGGCTTGTAGGCGAGTTCACAAAAGCATCGCGTCAACGACAGCAACAAAAAGCAACAAAAAAACCAACCCCACAACAAGCGGCGTGTTCGCATCGATCTCTGCATCTTTCCGAAAAGCCTCCATCATCGGGGGTTTGGAGCAGCCGCTTTTTTGGCCTCTTCGACGGCTTTTGACAAACGCTGGATATCTGTCTGAAAAACACCTAAGCGCTGTTTCATTTGTTGCTCTTGCTCTGTCAGCCGCTCTCCAAGCGATTTCAAGATCTGCATCGCAGACGGAAGCGTCGAAGAGACGTTGTCCACCGCCATACGAAAGGTCTTTGCGTCCTTTTCCATCTCTCGCAAGCGGCCTTCTGTTTGCGTAGAAAACTTCTTGAGTAGCTCAAGCGCTTCTTGGATCGGCTTGAGATCCGCTGCGATCCGCGTGAACATCCAACTTCGCGCTTCCGATTCGGCCACCAAACGCTTCATTTGTTCTTTGTTTTTGGTATCTTCCGCCACAAGGCGCGCCAGCGCTGCGGGCAGCGGGAACAATATCTTTTGCGTCGCCGCCAATTGGCGAGAGAGCTGTTGTGCGCGCTGTTGCAACGCATCCAACGAAGCCTTGTGCGCCTCAAGCTGTCGTACTGCTTTTTCCGACGCTTGCTGTAATGCTGTGTCTTTTGCTTCAAGGGCCTGATGGCGGTTGTCTGCTTGCGCTTGTGCTTGTTGCACCGTCTTGTCAAGCCGCGCCAAAGCCTCGGCCTCGCTCTGGATGCGCGTGCTGTGTTGTGCGAGGATCTTGCCTTGCGACGCCAAAGCCCCTTGCATCGCTTTTTGCAACAATTGCAACGCGGAGATCTGTTGTTGTTGACCCGCGATCCGCGCCAAAAGCTCCTTGTGGCGGGAGGCTTGCTTTTCTTGTTCTTCTTTGGCTCGATCTTCCGAGGCTTTCAACGCACGCGATAGATCCGCCAATTGTTGCTTTAATTGCCCGATCTCGCTACCTTGGCTTTTCCTCGCTCCCTCCAAGCCTTCGACACGCCCCGCCACAGGCGTCACCATCGAACGCGCCCCCTTCAACAACATCTCAGGATCAAGAGGCGGCCAAACCAAACGCGCCCCCAACAACCCCACCAAAAAGATCCCCACCAACACCCCCACCACTTTTCCCAACGGCATCCCTCCCATCACAGCAGGAGGCATCAAAGAATTCGCTGCCACCGCAGCTTGAGAAAGCTCACTCCCCGTCGATGAACTCGTCGGTTTTGTCGCCTGCTCCGAGGTGCTCTTTTCTGTAACCTTCGCTGGTTCCGATGCTTTCGCAGCTTCTGTAACCTTCGCTGGTTCCGTTGCTTTCGCGGCCTCTGTAATCTTCGTAATCTTCTCTGGTTCCGATGCTTTCGCAACTTCTGTAACCTTCGCTGGTTCCGTTGCTTTCGCAGCTTCTGCAACCTTCGTAAACTTCGCTGGTTCCGCTGCTTTCGCAGCTTCTGTAATCTTCGCTGGTTCCGCTGCTTTCGCAGCTTCTGCAACCTTCGCTGGTTCCGTTGCTTTCGCAGCCTCTGTAATCTTCGTAATCTTCGCAGGTTCCGCTGCTTTCGGAGCTTCTGCAACCTTCGCTGGTTCCGCTGCTTTCGGAGCTTCTGTAATCTTCGCTGGTTCCGCTGCTTTCGGAGCTTCTGTCACCTTCGCAGGTTCCGCTGCTTTCGGAGCTTCTGCAACCTTCGCGGGTTCCGCTGCTTTCGGAGCTTCTGCAACCTTCGCGGGTTCCGCTGCTTTCGGAGCTTCTGTAACCTTCGCGGGTTCCGCTGCTTTCGGAGTTTCTGCAACCTTCGCGGGTTCCGCTGCTTTCGGAGCTTCTGCAACCTTCGCGGGTTCCGCTGCTTTCGGAGCTTCTGCAACCTTCGCAGGTTCCGTTGCTTTTGGAGCTTCTGTCACCTTCGCGGGTTCCGCTGCTTTCGGAGCTTCTGCAATCTTCGCAGGTTCCGTTGCTTTTGGAGCTTCTGTAATCTTCGCAGGTTCCGTTGCTTTCGGAGCTTCTGCAACCTTCGCGGGTTCCGTTGCTTTCCGAGCTTCTGTCACCTTCGCGGGTTCCGCTGCTTTCGGAGCTTCTGTAATCTTCGCAGGTTCCGCTGCTTTCGGAGCTTCTGTCACCTTCGCGGGTTCCGCAGCTTTCGGAGCTTCTGCAATCTTCGCGGGTTCCGCTGCTTTCGGAGCTTCTGTAATCTTCGCAGGTTCCGTTGCTTTCGCAGCCTCTGTAATCTTCGCAGGTTCCGTTGCTTTTGGAGTATCAGAAGGTTTGTTGGAAAAGCTGTCTGTTTTTGGCGCGGAGGAGCGGGACAAAGAAAGAGAGGGTTTCGGTGGTTCGGTCGGTTTCGTTGGCTCTGTGGGGACTGGCGGGGTGGCTTTTTTAGAGGAATCTGTCGAGGTTGTGGATGCGGATGATTGGGCAGGATCGATGGCTTTTAAGGAGGCCATGCTTGGGGAGGTTTTTTGTGAGGAGAGGGGATCGTCAGGAGTTGTTTTGGATGGGGGTGGTTTGAATGCCTCTGTTTTGGTGGTGGGGCTGGTGGTGGAGTACGAAGTGCGGGCAGGCAAGGAGTCCGAGGAGATCGTCTTGATCGCACCGAGCGAGCCGCTCGAACGGCTAGGCGAGGTGTTCCCTGAAGAGATGGGGCTGGTTGTAGGTTTGGTGGGCGTTGGGATCGGAGAGCGAGTATTTGTGGGTGGGGGTATCTTCTCGGTGGTTGCAGGAGAAGAAGCTGCGGGGGTTTTGGAGGGGGAAGGCTCGCTTTGGGAGAGGTTGGAATTCAAAAACGAGTCGATGTTGGTATCGTTGCCAAGCAGCGCATCAAGATCGCCAAGCCCCTCGAAGAGATCTTCTTGTGCAGCAGGGGGCTTACTTGAGGGAGTGAGTGGATGGGCTTGCGCGTTCTCTTTTTTCGATGAAGTCATGTGCTCACCTGTGATCCTGTAGAATGTTATCGAAGAACCCCGATAGTGGCTGTTGCAAAAAGATCCCGAGACGCTATCACAAGCGAACAAAAGACGCTAGAACCGCTCTGCCCAACTTGACGGGGCGTTGCACTGTTCCATCCAACAGCATCGCTCCTGTGAGGGGTCACGCAGCTTTTGCGAGAACAGATGCCTTGCCAGAAAACAAGTCCAACGTCGTGGCTCCTCTGTACAAAAGAAAAGAATTCAGTAAGGTTCCTTTGTTGCCGCTTGACAGGTGGCGCATGAAAGAAAAGGGCAAGACAGGCAAGACAAGTCTTTTGTTTGCTGGTTCAATCGTTGATAAAACGGGAGGTTTTCGTGACAAGGCAAATCTTTTTGATCGTTATCGCGCTGGTGACGGGTGTCGTGTTGGCGCGCAGTCACAGCGCTTGTGTGTTTGGCGTATCGGTCTGCGAGTACGACGGTAAACAGTACAGCGAGGGCCAACGCTTCGATGCGAAGGACGGTTGTAACACCTGCGTATGCAGCCAAGGGAAAGTAATGTGTACGTTGATGGCGTGTACACACTGCACCTACGATGGGAAAAAACACGACGACGGAGCCTCATTTGCTGCGACTGATGGTTGCAACACTTGCACATGCAACAAAGGGCAAGTGGGTTGCACCAAGATGAATTGCAACAAGACCTGCACCAGCAAAGACACCAGCAAGTGCGGAGGTGGCGAGTTTTGTGCGTTCGATGCAGGATCGTGTGGCCGTAGTGAGCAAAGAGGTCAATGCAAGGCCAAGCCGCTCGCGTGTGACGCCCAGTACGATCCCGTATGCGGCTGCGATGGCAAGACTTACAGCAACGCCTGTAACGCCGAGACATCGGGATCTTCGGTGGATTACAAAGGCATCTGTGTAACAGGTTCGTGTAGTCACCTTGGTCATGCCTATGCAGACGGATCGACCTTCCCGAAGGGGGATGGTTGCAACACTTGTACGTGTACCAACGGCAAAGTGGGATGCACAGAAAAAGCCTGTCCACCGCCGCAAGAGTGCGGAGGGATCCAAGGTGCGGTCTGCCAAAACAAAGCAGAGATGTGCATCCTGCCCAACGGAAGCTGCAAAACAGCCGAGGCCAAGGGGAATTGCCAGATCCGTCCCCAAACTTGCCCCCAATCTCTCGATCCAGTTTGCGGATGTGACGGAAAGACTTACAACAACGCCTGTGCAGCGCACGTTGCGAACGTACAGATCGATTACACAGGGAAATGCAAAGAAGTCTACAAATGCACCTACGACAACAAACTGTACAACGATGGCGAATCTTTCCCATCGAGCGACGGTTGTAATGCCTGTACTTGCCGTGAGGGAAAAGTCATGTGTACGTTGCTTGTTTGTCCACAGCCTTGTGGGGGTAGTGGGACAGCGGCGTGTCCAGCGGGGCATTATTGCAACTACAACGACGGAAAATGCGGCGAGATGAACACCAAAGGCATCTGCGCTCCACAGCCCAATATGTGCGACGAAACCAACGCCCAAGTATGCGGCTGCAACAACACCACTTATCAAAACGCCTGTAAAGCCGCAGCAGCGGGAATTTCCGTCAAGTCGAACGGCGCTTGCACGAAGTAATACGATATCCGCAAGATGTGTGAAGGATCGTGCGTAGATGCCCAATCCTTGTGCAGCCACAGGGGGCTGCACCTACGTTTAACGATCACGCTCCCTGCGGATTTCGTCTAAGGCATCGGCATCGCCCAAGGTCCCGCCACATCAGGCTCCGCAACAGCCCAAGGTTCCGCTGCATCAGGCCCCCGCAACAGATCGGCAAGACTTGGTTAATCAAACACAACGGAGGATTCGGCGGGATAGTGTGGTTCTTCGCCCGCTAAGACACGAACAACATCGTACACAACCCAACTCATTGCGGCGAGAGCTTGGGCGGTACGAGAAGCAAGGTGGGGTAGAAGTCGGATATTGGGGTGTTTCCACATCGGGGCATCTTGGGGAGGGGGTTCGGGATCATGAACATCCAAGATCGCCTGTCCACCGTGTGTTTGAGCGCGCTCGGCCCACGCACAAAGAGCCTCATGATCGATCAACATTCCACGGGCTGCGTTAAGCAGCGTGCAATGCAAGGGGAGCTGCGAAAAAGCCGATGCGTCGAGAAGATGATGGTTCGAGGATCGTCCGTCGGTGTGGAGAGTCAAGATGTCGGAGTGTTGGTACAGCGTTGCTTTGTCGGCGGCTTCGTGACGGGTGGCTTCCGAAAGACCGAGTGCGTCGTGCGAAAGCAGATCGTTGTACAAGACGCGCAGCCCAAAAGCGCGTGCGACCTCTGCAACACGCCGCCCGATCCGCCCCATGCCCAAGATCCCCAGCGTCATCGTGTCCAATTGTCGCCCAAACAACTGCTTGCGATAAGCGTGAAAGGCTGCGGCCCCGTCTTGTGGGGAGAGCGAACGGCGCGGGCGCAAGGCATCGAACAACAGCGCCCACACATACTCGACAACGGCTTGTGTGTTGGCATCGGGTGTAAAGACCACACGGACGCCACGCGCAGCACACGCAGCGAGATCCACGTTATCCAAACCGACGCCCGCACGCCCGATCACCCGTAGATGCGGGGCAGCGGCCAGCAGCACCTCATTGACTTGTGTGTAAGTGCGGATCACCAAGCCATCGGCCTCAGCGAGAGCTTGCCAAAGGGTGGCGGTGTCGTTATGTGGGATGCGCGTCAGGTGGACACGTTCGGAAAGCCATTGGATGGCTTCGTCGTCGAGATGCTCTGTCAAGATCACACGGGCCTTGGACATTGAGTTCTCCTTTGGCGGCTGTGGAGGGCCGATTCAACGGATGTTACGCGGGATCGAGTTAGAAGATGCTTTTTTGCGGGTCAACGCGGTGCTTTCGCGGTACGCGGAGTTATGGACCCCTCAACCTTTTATGCACAAGACCTTGCCTTGGGAAGAGGACTTTCCTGCGATGTCTTGTTTTTTGCGCGCACTGTCCGAGGAGCAGGGGCGAGCGATGGAGGGCGACGTGTACGCCATCGCATCGGCGGTTGCGCCGTTTTTTCCTGAGGCCCAAGAGATCGTCGATCTGGCCCTTCTTGTCGGCCCGATGGCGCAAGGGACCGAGCCTGATTTGGGCCCTTTTTTCGGAGTGGATATCCCGGGACGAAAACTTGCGCAGATCCAAGCTTTTTCACGGACGCTGCCTGATCAAGGGTTAGACTTTCTGGATTGGTGTGGCGGCAAAGGCCATCTGGGGCGGATGTTGGGGGCTTGGCATCGCCGCCATGTGACCTGTCTTGAGAGGCAAGAGACCTTGTGTGCGGATGGTCGGGCTTTGGGGCTGCGCGATCAAGTCGAGATGGCGTTTCATTGTGTCGATGTGCTTGCAGACCAAAGCGCGGAACTCTTACAACCCTCGCATCATGTGGTCGCGTTGCATGCGTGTGGGCCGCTGCATCGGCGCCTTCTCGAACAGGCAAGACCTCGACAGATCCGAGCGATCCATCTTTCGCCTTGTTGTTATGTCCTTGATGTCGCCGATCACTACAAGCCGCTATCCACGCTCGTACAAGATCGTGGGATGTTGCTGACACGAAACCAAGTGCGCCTTGCACTCCAAGAGACCGTGTTTCAAGCCCAGCGACTTGTGCATCGCCGACAGCGGTTCAATCGGTGGCGTCTGGGTTTTGATTGTCTCCAACGCGATCTGCGCGGCATCGACGCCTATCGACCGATGCCTACAGTCTCGCAAGCTCTCCTCGATCAAGGGTTCACGGCTTTTTGTCACCACATGGCCGGGCTGATCAGCCTCGCGCTGCCTCCCGATCTGGATCTCTCCCGCTACGAAGCGATGGGGGCTTTGCGTCAAAAAGAAGTGTTGGTCCTCGAACTGCCGCGCCTGTTGTTTCGCCGTGTGCTTGAGATCTGGCTCGTCCTTGATCGCGGCCTTTTTTTGCACGAACAGGGCTATGAAGTGACGGTGGGTTTGTTTTGTTCGCATACGCTTACGCCGCGCAATCTGTTGATCCAAGCCTTGCGCTGATCCACTCGCCCCGTCCTTGCGGCCTTGGGTTCAGATTTTGAACACCTGTCTTGTTTGCATCGTGGCATGGTACGCCCCAAGTCAGCAGGGGCCGTACAGACGGCCTGATCAAACAAGGACAGGATAGAAGCGTATGCAAAAAGCAAAGAATCGCGTGTTGTGGCTGATCGGATTGTTGTTCACGATCAGCGCGTGCCAGATGAATACAGAGACGACGGAACTCGCCCGCACTTTTCAACCGATCATCGGCGGAAAAAAAGACCTAAGCAATCCTGCGGTGGGTGCGCTTTCTGTGCAACGCCAGCAAACCTTTTGTACGGGAACCTTGATTACACCGCGCCTTGTGTTGACAGCGGCGCACTGTGTGGATGCGGTCAACCAATACCGCAACCAAGGAGCGACCGTCGAATTCCGTATCGATATCCCCTCAGGAACAAGCTTTCGCAGCGAATACCAAGTTGTCCAATCGACACAAAACCATCCCAATTGGTCAGGAACCAGCGGCTCCGTAAGCAACGACATCGGCGTGCTGATCTTGACCAAAAACGTGACGGCCACCCCACCGATGGCGATCAACACCGATCCGATGAACAACACATGGGTAGGCCGCGATCTGTTCTTCCTTGGCTACGGCCTGATCCAAACTCGCCCAAGTATCGTCTCTGCCGATCAAAAATACAGCACAAATATCCCGATCTCACGGGTTTCTACAACTACTTTTGAAAACTACAAAGCCGGAACCAGCGTATGCAGCGGAGATTCAGGTGGCCCCGCTTTCTACAGCGTCAACGGTACGCTCAAAGTCATGGGGGTCAACTCCTACGTCCAAGGCAGCGTGATCGGCGGACGCCAGCCCGCCTGCGACGGTTCCTCCACCTCGATGCGTGTGGACGCCTATCTGTCTTGGCTCCAGCCGCTGATCAACCAATACGGCGGCAACTGTCAGATCGATAGTGATTGTGGGCCTTGCTACACTTGCACGAGCGGCAAGTGCAATCGCCGCTACCCTGCGATCGTTCAAAACCTCTGCAAGCCTTGCAGCAAGCCTGATGATTGTGGCGGGCCACAAGATATCTGCGTCCGAACTCCCGATGGAAACCGCTGCGCCCAAGCCTGCGACATCCAAGGTTGTTGCCCCGAAGGTTATGCCTGCGGAGACTTTGGCGGACAGAAACAATGTATTCCTTCGTCTGGTCAATGCGCACCTGCCGCTTGCACAGCCAAGACAGAGTGCGGCCCGGGCGAAGACTGTGTCGGTGGTTTTTGTAAGCCTGAACCTGTGAACGTCGAAGCGGGAGCTTGCAAACCTTGCAACAACGGCACTTGTAACGCAGGACAGCGTTGTGCGGATCTCGGCGTCGGCGGGAAACGCTGCCTCCAAGCCTGCAAGGACGGGAACTTTTGCCCCGGCAACTACGACTGCAAAGATATCACAGGTGGCCGCTATTGTGTCCCACGCAACGATCTTTGCCCTTGCACCGCCAACACGGACTGCGACGCAGGCGAGATCTGCCAAAGCGCAAGCTGCCAAAAACCCGGCGGGGGAAAATTTGGTGACGCATGCAGCGCACAAAAGCCCTGTGCATCGGGCTATCAATGCACTCCCACCCAAGGAGGCGGCGATGTCTGCATCCAACCATGCGGTCCTTCGGCCCCGGGCGGCAACGGTTCTGCCCCCGGCAACCCGGGATCGTACTGCAACAACAACCAATGTATCCTCGGCGCACAATGCGCCAACGTCGGTGCCCCTCAGCCTGTTTGTTTCCCCCAACAATGCACCTCTCAAGCAGACTGCACCAACGGCGGACAATGCACGCCCATCCAACAAGCCGGCATCAGCGTATGTTTGTGCAACGGCAACACGCAATGCAAAACAGGCTACTGCAATACCGCTTTGTTTACGCAATTTTTCGGGCAACGTGTCGGTGCTTGCGCGAATCCTCCGACCGGCAATCCTAATGGTGGTTGTGATGCAGGAACGACCTGTAAAGACAGTCAAAATCCTACGCAAAACTGCGCAAGCAACAGCCAAGCCTGCATCTGTTTCCCTCAAGGCACCAAAGACGTCGGTGAAAACTGCTCCCAAAGCGAGTTGTGCAAAGAGGGCCTTGTCTGCGTCAACACAGGCGCAAACAACGTCTGCCTAGAAACATGCACCCCCAACTCTCCCGGGCAATGCAAATCAGGTGGCGCATGCAATATCCCCGCACAAGGCGGCACTTACTTTTGCGGCTGCAATGCACAAGCCCCCTGCGCAAGCGGCAAAACCTGCCGTCCTTTTGTGCCGGGTGCAGGGATCTGCACACCCAACGGCGCAACGCAAAACTGCGGAAACGGCACTTGCGAAGGCGCACTTGGTGAAAATTGCTCGACTTGCGCGCAAGATTGCGCTTGCACAAACGGGCGTCAGTGCATCAACAACCTCTGCCAAGATCCCGCTCCCGGGTGCGGTGACAAGGTCTGCGGAAACGGTGAGAATTGCACCAACTGCCCGAGCGATTGCGCATGTCCAAGCGGGAAAGAATGTCAAGCAGGCGTCTGCAAAGAACCCACCCCACAAAGCTGCGGAAACGGAAAGTGCGATACTGCGCAAGGCGAAAACTGCGGAAACTGCGCACAAGATTGTGGATGCCCACCCGATGGCGTCTGTCAAGAAGGAACCTGCAAAGCCCGTCCCTCCGAATCCACAACACCTGTCGATGGCGGAGATGTCGAAAAAGGCGGTGCATCCGATGAATCCACCGCACTCCCTTGTGCTGCTGCGGATCAGATCGTCCAATGCGATCCCAACGGCCAAAACTGCGCCAACATCTGCCCGCCCACAAAGACGGGATGTTCGGGCTGTAACGCACACTCAGAACCTGCTACACCTTCCGCATTTTTTGTGATGCTGTTGGTCTTGCTCCTGTTGCGGCGCCGAACCTTTTCGGCCTAAACACGGCACCGACACACGCCCACCAAACCACCCTCGAAATTCTTTGACACTCGATTTGCGGCCTCCCCTCTTGATCACCGCAGGCATAATTTGCGGCCTCCCCCCTTTTCGTCACAGACACAAACAGCTATCTTCGGTCGGATAACCCAAGCGCTCGTGCGCGATCACGACCCTCAAGCGCAAGGCCGTCTGAAAAGACCCGATCCAAGGAAGAGATCATCATGCAAGTGTGTTGGCAACAAGCTCTGCGCTTTGGCGTAGGTGCGATGATTGGTGTGTTGTGTGTATGGATGCTCACAGGCCCAACGGCGGTCTATGCGTGGAATCCGCTTGTTTTGAATGGCGCTTGTGCCGAAAAGGGGACGCCTTGCAGTTCGACCGTCGGCAACGCAGGCGGCGAAAATGCCTGTTGCGATCCCGCAAACCCCCGAGCAGGCGGCTACAGCAGCGTTGAACAATGCGCAACGCGAAACGCTTGCGCAGGCGGGCGACCCTATAGATGGCTGAATCTTCCTGTGGTGTGGTTTTGGAACCCCAACGGACTCTCAGCGGGCTTTCGTAGTCGCAACGAGGCGCAGTATGAAAGCGCACTCAAGGCCGCTTGGGATGCTTGGAACAAGCCGACGTGTACCTCTTTTCAACACCGCTACGGCGGACGCACCACCAAAGGCGGCGATCGCAACGACAAAACCGTCGTGATCTACTTCCCCACACAAACCGAATGGGCGCAGTTTGGGGCGGGAAACTCGACCCTCGCCTTTGCACGACCCAACCCCACAAGCAGCGATGGCCGCCTTGAAGATGGAGATGTGATCTTCAATCCCAACGTGGGCTGGGGTACTTCACCCGTTCAACGTTCGGAGTACGACTTTCTCGCCGTAGCAGCGCACGAGATCGGCCATGCCATCGGCCTCGGACATAGCCAGTTTACGGGCGCTTTGATGTACTACGCAACACGCGGTAGCGGCGAAGAATGGAGCCGCTTGGGTGGAAAACTTCCCGCCGATGATGAAACAGCCATCTGTACGACCTATCCAAGCCTCAACTGCGCCCAACCCTCGGACTGTGGGGGATGTTTTACTTGTGGCACAGGCGGAAAGTGCGTCATCAAATCGATCCCACTGGCTCGCAATCTGTGTAAACCATGCACAAAGCCCGATGATTGCGGTGGATTGCAAGATATCTGTGTCCGAACCCCCGATGGCAACCGTTGCGCCCAATCCTGCGACAACAACGGCTGTTGCCCAGACGGATATCGCTGTTCTGATGTCGGAAACGGCCTGCGGATGTGCATCCCCGACTCAGGCCGCTGCCCCCCCATCTCGTGTACAACCTCCGCCGAATGCGGCCCGGGAGAGCAATGCGCCAACGGCACATGTTCCCCCCCTGTTGTCTCCCTAAAGTCGGGCGTTTGCACGCTCTGCCCCAAAGGCACCTGCCCCAACCAAACAGGGTGCTTTGATATCGATGGCGAAAAACGATGCCTCCAACCTTGCGTCGCTGACAACTTCTGCCCACAAGGCTATGTCTGCGGATTGTCTAGCACCTTGGGCCGCCAATGCGTACCTGAAAAAGGATTCTGCGCTTGCACCAAAGACGAGGACTGTCCCCCCACCCAACGCTGCGAAAGCGGAAACTGCCGTATCCCGGGTGGCGGAAAATACTTTGATATCTGCACTGACAAAAAGCCCTGTGGCCCCGGCTACAACTGCCTCGAACTCCAAAATGGCAACAAAGCCTGCCTTCAACTTTGCGGGGCCAACGCCCCTCCCCACTCAGGACTCCCCGGCACCCCGGGCGCTCCCTGCAACAACGGCCAATGCTCCCAAGGCGCTCAGTGTTTTTCTCTAGGTGCGGGGAGCAATGTCTGCTTTCCTGAGTCCTGCAACAACGGTGTCTGCACCAGCGGCGGTCAATGCTTCCAGATCCCCCGCGTAGGCAACAACTGCCTTTGTCAAAAAGATGGCGACTGCACCACAGGCTTTTGCAACACCGCGATCCTCAGCCAGATCTTTGGCGGTTCCTACGGTGCTTGCGCTCCCAAACCTGACAACTACCCGTGCGAAAAAGACTTTTTGTGCCTTGACTTTTCCACCAGCAAAGGCTGCACAGGACAAAGCCAAGCCTGCGTTTGTCGCCCGGGACCCAACGTCAAAACCCGCGCAGTAGGCGACACTTGCAACGCCTATATCGAAGACTGCAAACCCGAAGCCGACTGCGTCGCAAGCAGCAACTCCCCACGAGACGGCCTCTGCAACGAACGCTGTAACCCCCGAATCACCGGCCAATGCAAATCAGGCGGAGGTTGTATCATCCAAGGTGCAAACAGCTTTTATTGCGGTTGCAGCACACAAGTCTCCTGTCCACAAGGCAGCGAATGCCGCAACATCAACCCCTTTACAGGACAAGGTATGTGTGCCAGCGCTGCCCTCGACTGCGGCAACAAGACCTGCCAAGCCGACAAAGGCGAAGATTGCACCACCTGCCCCGCCGATTGCGCTTGTCAAAATGGCCTCACTTGCCAAACAGGTGCTTGTGTCGCTGCGGGTTCTTGTGGCAACGGAACCTGCGAAGCTGACAAAGGCGAACACTGCGGCTCTTGCTCCGCCGACTGCGCCTGTCCAAACGGGCAATCTTGTCAAAACAACACTTGCCAAACCATCCCCACCCAAACCTGCGGAGATGGAAAATGCGAGGCCGACAAAGGCGAACACTGCGGCTCTTGCACCGCTGACTGCGCCTGTCCAAACGGGCAATCTTGTCAAAACAACATCTGCAAAACGCCCGCTCCTAGCCTGCCCTGCCCCGCCGAGGAACAACGCGAAGAATGCGACGTCGAAGGCAACAACTGTGCAATGGTTTGCGTCACCCCCAACACAGGCTGCGGATGCCAAAGCACTCCCTTCAACCAACCCGTCCTGTGGTTCGGCCTTTTGTTCTTTCTGCTGCCCCATCTCCGCCGCAAGCCCTAACCACCGCCTTGTTCACAACGCCCACGCCACAGAAAAAAGAAAGAACAGAATAAGTGGGTGGCCCGATACGTCTTTTAGCGTGCTGAAAAGCAGGTGGCTTGTTCGTGATCGCATCACCTCCAACAAACACAACGCTTTTCCCCGCAAGGCGCCAGACAGAAAAGGACGAGAGACCGCCATGGAGGCACAACGCACCCAACAAGACGTTCGCCCTTTCCCCGCACAAGCCCGTGCATTCTTCACCACTTGCGTCGAGATAAAGCCATGAGAAATTACCGTTCCAGCGATTCCATCGAGGCTTTCGTTTTTAACGAAGAAACTCTCCACGCAGGAACCCGAGAAACACCCGCTGCTCTTCCTACGCACACTCTTGCTGCCCTCACGCAACCCACCCTCTTGCACGAAGTCTTTGAGCGCCAAGTACGCCTCACCCCCGACAACGTGGCTGTCGAGTTTTTTGAAAAACGACAACAACTCACCTACCGACAACTCAATGAAAAAGCCGATGCCATCGCAGTCCTATTGAAAGAACGTGGAATCAAAGCCAACGAGATCGTCGGACTTTATCTGCCCCGCAGCATCGAGCTTTACATCGCGATGCTCGGCATACTCAAAGCCGGAGGAGCTTATCTCCCGATCGATGTCGAATTTCCCGAAGAACGTATCCTCTTTACACTCGAAGATGCCGAAGCCCGCTTGGTGATCACGCACCAGCCGCTACTTCAACGCCTACAAAACAGCCCGAGCGAACCTCTTGAAATCCAAGAGTTGTTGCTGCAAGCCACCCAAATCACCCAAGACGATATCTGGCAGATCCGACAACAACGTGGAAATCCCCAAGATCTTTGTTATATCATCTACACTTCTGGCACAACAGGCCGTCCCAAGGGCGTTTGCATCTCTCACCTCAACGTCATGACGTTCGTTCAAGCGATCATCGATTTGTACGAGATGAACGAACAAGATCGCGTACTGCAAGGCTTTTCGACCGCGTTTGATGCCTCCCTCGAAGAGATCTGGATGGCCTTTTCCGCAGGCGGAACCTTGGTGATCGGCACACAAGACACCATGCGCGCCGTCGACGAACTCCCCCACAAGCTCCGAGAAATGGAGATCTCCGCTTTCTCCACCGTCCCGACATTGCTCGGCGTCATGGCCAAAGAAGAACTCCCCGCCTTGCGCCTGTTGATCTTTGGTGGAGAAGCCGCCCGCGCAGACATCATCGAAAAATGGGCGGCTCCACACCGGCGATTGATGAACGGCTACGGGCCGACCGAGTGTTCCGTAGTCTGCACCTTTACATGGTGTCAGCCCCACGAACCCGTCACCATCGGCGGCCCCCTCCCTCGCTACGAGATCGCCGTCATGGACGCCCAACTTCAAAAAGTCCCGCACGGCCAAGAAGGCGAACTGTGCGTCGGAGGCCCCGGCGTCTCTTTGTTGGGCTATCTGAAACGTCCCGATCTGAATAAAGAAAAATTCTTTACTCAAAACGGCATCCGCTACTATCGGACAGGCGACCTTGTCCGGCTCAACGATCAAGGCAAGCTGCTCTACTTGGGGCGCATCGACTCACAAGTCAAGATTCGCGGATACCGCGTAGAACTCGAAGAGATCGAAACACATCTCATCCAAGCGCTTACCCGCACAAACGATCTCAACCATCGCTGCGAGGGCGCGATCGTCGCCGTTCAACAAGACGAAACGGGCGCCCCCCATCTCGTGGCCTTTTTGCTCCAAGAGCAGCCTTCTCCCTTTTCGATCCAAACGCTCTTGGCTCCTTTGCGCGAAAAGATGCCCTCCTACATGATCCCAACGCAGGTCGTCTCGCTCGCCCCCACCGCCATCCCGCGCATGAACAGCGGAAAAGTCGATCGCCGCGCACTACCCGCCTTTTCTGCCTGCACAGCCTTGAGCCACGAAGCCGCCGATACCTCGTGGGATTCTCCCCTCGCAGAGGGCGCTTCGACAGAACAACGCCTTCACCATATCTGGCGCAGCGTCCTACAACAGCCGATCGGCCTCGAAGACTCCTTCTTTGATTGGGGCGGAAACTCCGTTCTTGCCGCCCAAGTCATCTCGCGCTGCCGCCAAGACGCCGAACTCTCGATCCTCAGCATCCGCGATCTCTATCAACATGAAAATGTTCGTAAATTACTTCTGCGCTTGCGCGAGCGCCAACAAGCCTTGCGCCCCCAAAACGCTCCAAACCAAGCGTCTTTCACTGACGCCTCCACCCACACAGGCTCCCAAGCTCTCCCCAAACCCTACCGCGTGGCTTACACCAAGTTTTTGGCGGTTGCCACTTCGCAGCTTGCCTTGATGCTGGTGGGTCTGCTCGCTGGCTCGATCTTCTTCTTTGGCAGCATCTACACCGCCTTCCATCTGACCAAACAGACCTACAACGCCTCGCCTGCTCAGCTCCCCTCCTTCGGCCCGCTGCTGTGGGTCGGGGCCGCGATCGCATTCTTCTTGCTTTTGCCTGCGCTATTTTTTGTCGGTGGCGTGTTCTGGGCGCTCTTTGTCAAGTGGGTATTGGTGGGACGATTTGAAGAAGGAGATTATCCTGTTTGGAGTTGGGGATATTTCCGATGGTGGATCCATAAAACCCTGATGGGTCCTGCCCGAGCCTTGGCCGAATCTTTTGTGGGGACGCCCTTTGCGCCGTTCTTTTATCGCATCTTGGGCGCAAAGATCGGAAAAGACGTATACATCGGCATTCCGCTTCACGAACCCGACCTGCTCACGATCGGAGACGGAGCCACTCTTTCGGATGGCGCGAACCTTCGCACGCATGCGTTTGAGCGTGGCATCCTCAAACTGCGGCGCATCCATATCGGTGCGCATACATTTGTCGGTTCACAAGCCATCGTACGAGGTGGGGCGCGGATGGAAGAAGGCTCTCGCCTGCATCCGCTTTCTTGCCTGATCGAAAACACCGTCTGTCCGCCTTCTTCCGAATGGCGTGGCTCTCCTGCCGCGCCGATCCAAGAACCCACCAACCTAACCACGCTGCTCGACCAACACGACCAACAAACTCGTCCCGAGGCTGGCTGGGGACGTTTCCGAGATCGTCTGAGTGTCTTCTTTTGGCAATCCGCCTACTCTTACGTCTTTCAGCTCATCCGCAGCGTCCCTTACCTGATTGAATTTGCTGCATTACTGGCCCTACAGTACACAACAGGCGCAGTCCTCGCGCTCAACCTCTGGATCTTGCTCCCTGCCACCTTGTTGTTCTCAACGCTGCGTTTCTATCTGTTGCTCGCATCGATCATCGCTGCAAAGTGGCTGCTCACAGGCCGCGCCGTCGCTGGAACGTACGCGATCAACAGCCGAGAGTTTGTGAAACGCTGGTTTACAGCGCGCCTGATGCACTTGTTTGTCGATCCGGGCGGAACTCGCGGTGTCACCGAAACGATGCTGATGCCCTACGCTTGCCGTTGGTTGGGCATGAAAGTTGGGAAGAACTCGGAGATATCGGATGCTCGCGGATGGCAGCCTGATCTGATCTCGATCGGTGACGGCGTGATGATCGCGGACGCTTGTTATATCGGCGCTCCTGTGATCCATCGCGGTCTGATCACCTTGGCAGAAGTGCAGATCGGAGATCGCTGCTTTGTCGCCAACGCCGCACACATCCCGATCACCACCCCCCGCGTGGAAAACGGTTGCCTTGTCGGTGTTCTCTCCATCGCGCCCGATAAAATGGAAGTCGGAAGCGACTGGTTGGGTTCTCCTCCCATGCGACTTCCTCGCCGTATTCGTCATACTCCTCCCGATGCGCTCACATGGCATCCTCCCAAACATCTGATCATCGCACGCGGCATCTTCAACTATTTCAAGATGGTCACACCCGGAATGCTCCCCGAGATGCTCTTTTGGATCACGCTCAAGATCAGCGTCCTCGCTTACTTGAGCGCCTCGCTGGCGGCCTTCTTCCTGCTGTTTCCCCTGATCATGTTTGCCTCGACCTTCGCCACATTGATGTTGCCTGTCGCCGCCAAGTGGCTTTTAATCGGCCGCTACAAAAGCGGCGAACGCTTCTTTTGGACGTATTGGATGTGGCGCTCCGAAGTGGCCTACGAGATCGAACTCTTCATCATGTCCAGCTTTGGCGAAGCCCTTGGAGGAACCCCGCTCATGGCTTGGTGGTACCGCATCAAAGGAACCCAGATCGGCAAAGCCGTTTGTATCTTTGGAGGTGTCGTCATGGAGGCCGATCTCACAACGATTGGAGATTACACCTGCATCGAAGGATTCTTACAAACTCACCTGTTCGAAGATCGCGTCATGAAGCTCGATGAAGTCCGTATCGGCTCCGATTGCACCGTTGGAAACGAAGCTTGCGTTCTCTATTCCTCGAAGATGGGCGACTGCTCCAGCCTCGCTGATCTTTCGCTGATTATGAAAAGCGAAACCTTCTTACCGAACCACCACTACCGTGGTATCCCCGCAGAAAACGTCCCCGCTTAAATCACCACCACTGGGTATCCCCGCAGAAAACGCCCCCGATCAAAAAAGAGTGGGGATTTGTACAGAAAAAGCAGGCAAGAGCGCAGGACACCGCGATAGACAAACCAACGACTCGTGCAGGTGCTTGGCCGCCCAATACAGTTGCGCCACCACCTTCGCGGGTTCTTGCGTTTCTTGAAGGGCTAATGTGGGTATTTTTTCTGACGTATGAAAAAGGCCCGCATCCTCAGTACTTGTTCTCGCTTCTTTTCGATTTTCCTCCGTAAGCAACGAACAAATGTTCGGCCTCACAACATCCGACGGCGAAAACCCAAGAGAGGCCAACTGCTTTTGATAACGCCAAAAAAGACTTTCCAAACCACGTGCAGACCAGCCGGGCAAATAATCGTATGGCGGCGGTGGGAGTTCAAAGTCCGGCAAGCGCACACGGCGCAGCCCCTCATCCAAAAACCCGCGTAAAGCAGATGCTGTCGTCGGCAATGGCCCGTTCATCCCCAACCAAGACAAGACTTCTTCACCGTACGAAGCCACAAGATGCTGACGCAAGTGTTCGATCTCTCGCAAAAGCTCCCCCAAACGCCGCTGCCGCTCATTTTCGCCAACGTCCTCTTGCGACGCTTCGCGCAACAACGCCCCTTCCCAACCCAACAGCGCGATCTCTAACCGCGCACGCAACGCTGCAACAAAACCTTCGATGTGCTCTTGCACCTGAAAGGGATCGAGATCGGATGTCATCGTGCTTTGAACGCGTTCCACCGCGACATACAGCAGATGCGGTACATGAACCTGCAAGTCTCGCAACAACGCACGTACTTGCTCGACAGAAGGGGGGCGGAAAGGATGCTCGATCATCGTTGAAAACTCCTGCACTTTGCCATCGCAAAACGTCCGCGCCCCACGCAAACGACACACCACACCAACCCACCCAAACAAACCTACACGAACATACGAAGATCTCTACGCTTTTTCACAACTCCTGTTTTTTATTTGGACGCTCCGAACGCAGATCTGTCCAAGTTTTGGACAGGCCGACGTTTGAGATCTGGACAGACGAGTGTCTCGAATCTGAACAGTCATACGATACCCGAGTGATGTACACAGAGGAGAATACGTAGACGCCTTGTGCTTGGGCAGAACAGGGGGCTGCCTCACCCTTTTTACGATCACACAACGGGCGGATCTCGTACCACTTCTGTCCAAGATCCGAACAAGGGTTGCTTGGAAGAAGTTGGGCGCGGATGCAAAAGGGACAACTCTTTGCGCGATCCTTCGATAATTTCGCGTTGCTTTTGTACAACCCGATCACGGCGCATGATGCGCCCCCCCAACCGAACGGAGATCAACCGATGCCCATCAAAAACGATCCAAGCGTCGTCCGCCAACAGCTTCAACAAGCCTTGAAGAACGGCGTACTCAGCCAAGGTGAATCCAGCAAGATCTTGAAATCCATCGAAAAAGACGGTGTCACACAAAGCGAAGTGGATACTGTCGTGGAAACCCTCAAGCAAGCCTTGGGCGACGGCATCAGCGGCACAAAGCTCGATACCAGCACCGCTTCGCGCCGCGCCACCGTCAACCAACTCTTGGGTCAACTCGACAACAAACAGCCGCTGTCCGTCGAAGGGCGAGAAAGAGCACGCACAGGCTCCGTCAGTTGGCTGGATCTGATGGTTCAGCAAAACAGCTTCACAGGGGCGATCGAGCCGCTCGCCGAAAAGTCCTTCGCAAGAGGCGTTGTGGGCGTCGAAGATGACGGATCCTTGGCCCTTGACAACACGCTGCTCAAGATGGACTCGCAACCCGCCTCAGCCCAACTCAACGAAGCCCTCTGGAGCCTCACCAAGTCCGGCCAGATGCAAAGCGTCCCCACAGACCGCTTGGGCGCGCTCCAAGAAAAACTCGTCCAAGTGATGCAAACCCAACTCTCCGTCGAACAAGAAGCACCCGGAAAATACCGTCGATTTACCGCTGCCACCGCCGCTGCGGGGGCGCTCGCAGACACCGCCGAAAAATGGGACGCCAAGACCATCGACGCTGCTTTGGCCCAAGCCAAAACCGCCCCCACGCCCCTCATGCAAGCCCTCTTGCTGCGTGGTCTGGAAAAAGCCACCCTCAGCGATACCCAAAAAGCCACCCTCGCCGAGATCAAAAAACCCGATCAATCCGAAAAGATCCTCGAAACCTTCGACAAACTTCGTACAGAAAACCTGCAAATCGATTGGAAAAAAGTCGACGGTGAGACTGCGCAATTTGGCTTGAACGCTTTGACTTTCGCCAAAAATGAGGCCGCCGTTGAGAACATCACCAACGGAATGAAAACATGGAAAGATCTGAACAACGACTACAGCAAGCCTTGGGATGGTGAAGAAGTCGGACACATGAGCCGCGTCCTCGAAAGCTATGTCGAAAAATACCCCCAAGCCTCCTTTGTGTACGGCACATTCGCCACAGGCGCCCCAAAAGAGATCGCCAACATCACCAACGCACGCGCCATCGAGTCGCTGACACCTGCTCTTGACGCCAATCCGCCCAAGTTCGGGACTTTCCCGTTGACCAAAGACCAAGCCGCTTTCGTCAAAACGCTGCTGCCCAACCTCCAAGACAAAGCAGCCGCTGAACGCCTAGAGCGTTCGCTCCAACAAGCAGGCGCCCTCTTCTCCAACCAACTCCCTTCCTCTTGGGGAACACCCACCTCGCCCTCTCAACCCATGCCTCCCGCCGCCTTTGAGATGTTCAAAGAGGCCGTGACCCCGTACCAAGAACAAGCAGGCGGCACAGCCACAGGGAAACTGGACTACACAGAATTTCAAAAGAATTTTACGACACAAGTCAAAGATCTCCACACGCAACTCAAACCCCGCCTCAGCGAACTCAGCGCAACCCCACCTCGTTGGGGAACCACCCAACTCTCCACAGAAGCCGCGCAGTACGTCAAAGGGCTGCTCCAAGACAACCTGCGTTCCAGCATGAGCCTCGACAACATCGGTCGCGCCCTTGAAGTCGTGAGCAAGCACCACGGCGGCCCCATCCAAGGCGACAGCCTCACACAACTCCGCAACATCATCTCCGACTACAAAGCCGAATGGCCCGATCGCACCACCTTTGACTTCAACAAACTTGAACGCATCGCCTCCTACAAAGTCCAAGGCAAAGAAGTTCCGCTGTGTACCATCAACGGAAAGCCCGTTGGCTTGGCCGATTTCTACAACAAAGTCGGTCTTGATGTCCGAACTGCCGTCAAAGCCGATACATTGCGCCATCCTTGGCAAGCGGATCGCATCGGACTACGTGGGCGCGAAGCTGTCGAGATCTTGGATGTCGTCGCAGAACAAACCCTACGCGGAGAAGGCCCCGTCGCTGCGTTGCGTAAGCAATTCCCCAACGCGACCGTCGAAGTCCTTGCTACCGGCCAAGACGGCGGACACCAGCAATTCATCTATCAAGTCCAAAACAACGGGCGCCAGCAACTGTTCGCCCAAGGCTCCGACGGTGCCATCCAGCCCTACAATGGCCGCACCGAACCCGCGCTATTTCGCGCAACCATCGGAAAAGAAGGCGAGATCAACGTCCAAGTCCCCCAAAGCATCGACGGACGCCGCTATGTCTTGCAAACCAACTACGGTGTCGGCGACAAGATCGATATGGAATGGTACGATCCTCGCGGAAGCACCGTCGCTGAAGAAGGCAAGCCCTTTGAAAGCAATCACCGTGTACTCCAAGCCGAGATCCTTTCCTTCGATGCCAACGGCAACTACACCGTCCGCTACACCCCACCCAACGCCACCGAACCCACCACCAAAACTCTCCCTCTCGCAGATATCCGCCGCGCAAACAACCCTCACTACTTTAAGCCGCTCTCGTCTTCTTATTCGGATGTGACCATCAACGTCAACACCGATCCCGCGCTCAAAGAGTTTCTCCAAAACGCACAGCCCGTCATCGATCGCTACCTCCCCCAAGACGGCTCGCTCGTTGGACTCAGCGCTGATCAACTCGCCAAACGCCAAAAAGAGTGCATCTCCGCCCTAATGGACTACACCTCCCATATCGTCAAATACCCTAGTGACAAGGGCAGTTCGGACGCTAACTCCCAAGGCTACCACAAACTCCTCGAAGACAACTACCGCGTTCCGCTCGGCGAGTTGGTCAAGCTTGGTCGCGGTGTCTGCCGTCACCAGTGCATCTTGGAACATCTGTTGTTGCAACAAGCAGGCATCGATTCCCGCCTTGCATCGGGAGCCGCCAACACCTCGTCGGGTGGCTTCCGTGGCTACCACATCTGGGCCGAAGTCTCGCTCGCCGATGGAAGCCGTTTCCTCTCCGACCAGACGTGGAGCGATCCCACCGTCCCGCTCTGGGATGGCGCGTACAGCACCGACAAACGCCGTATCGAAATGTACGATCGAACCGCCCGCTACGACTCCAATATGGTCCTCGAATAGTCCCCCTCCATAGCCTCCCTCGAATAGTCTCCCTCACCACCACGCCCCACCAAGCCAACAAGCCGCTCCTCTCTCTCATAAGACTTACGCAGTTGCCAGAAAAATCCGTGTTCGTGACACTTCAAGCGAGAGAGTCGCTGATTTGAAAGACAGTGATCTCTTCGCCCGTACGGGGTCAAGGGGCCTTCGGTCGCCTGCGGGGCATGGGGCAGCGCCCCATAGGCGTTAGGTGAAGCCACATCTCGCGGGCATCACGCAGAGGATATCGAAAAGAAGAGTTCACGGAAATCACGGAAATCACGGAAAATACGGAAAGCACGGAAATCACGGAAATCACGGAAATCACGGAAATCACGGAAAGTTCGGAAAGCACGGAAAGCACGGAAAGTTCGGAAAGCACGGAAAGTTCGGAAAGCACGGAAAGTTCGGAAAGTTCGGAAAGCACGGAAAGTTCGGAAAGTTCGGAAAGCACGGAAAGCACGGAAAGTTCGGAAAGCACGGAAAGTTCGGAAAGCACGGAAAGTACGGAAAGTGCGGCGACGGGGTTTCTCTGTGCGCTCAGACTTTCTGCCTTCCTCCCCCTCGCGGCAGCAGCGAGGCTTTGCGAGCGTCGCAGGGAGAGGAGACGCCCGAAGGGCAGGGGTGAGCGTCACGCGATTTGTCCCCCAGTAAGAGCCAAAGACCGTGAACAGGGGAGGGAGAGAAAGTCGGAGGCAGCGAGGTTTTGGTGTTCCATGCCACACGCTGTTTGCACGAGAGAGCGTCTTTGCCTGCTCCAACTTCCCCCCGTGAACAGGGGGGATTGAGGGGGGGGCGAGCAAAAGAAAAGGCGATCAAGACCGACTCGACGAGGTTTCCACCTTCACCTAACGCTTATGAGGCAGCGCTCCACAAAAACCTTCCAACCGCGCAAGTTCTATTGAAACTTAAAATTCAATCCCACCAAAAGAGTCAAATAAAAACTCGGCGGGCGGGCTTCGGCGAAAAAGTTCCCCGGAAAGAAAAAGTCCAATTCAAAGGCAGCACTCATCCAAGGCGTGATGCGGTATGTGGCTTCAAGATCGATCTCAAAACCATAGAAGTTTCCCGGGCGTATCCCTTGTTGGAAAGAAGCCAACGGAAGGGCTTGTGACCATAACGGCGCTCCCTTCAAGATCACCTCGACAACGCTCACGGTTTCAGTTTCTTCCTCTTCGGCCTCTTCTTCCTCTTCGTCTTCCTCTTCTTCCTCGTCCGCTTTTTTCTTTGCGGGTGCTGTCGGCTTGGGCGTCGGGGATGCTTTTGCTTCGGTGGCTTTGGGTTCAGCAGAAGACAGCGGTTTGGTTCTCTCGGCAGGCTTGGGCGCGGGCGCTTTGCCCTCTTCGTTGAGAGGCGACGCCTTGGACTGTGCTTTTCCGTCAGGCGCTTTTTCTTCTTCCTCCTCCTCCTCTTCCTCTTCCTCCTTTTCTTCCTTTCCTGCTTTGCCTTGTTTTTTCTTTTCATCCGCGAATTTCTTTTTTAACAATTTCTTTGCTTTTTTCTGGCTGGCTTTTTTCTTCTTTTTCGATGCCGCGATCTTTTGATCGATATGGAAGCGCAAAACAAAACCGGGCGCGATCACGCCTCGCCCCGTCATTCCGGCGATGCTGATGTTTCGCTGCGAAGATTCCGAGTTAATCCCACCATTGAAGAAGATGTTGGTGTAGCGCAATTGAGGGGCGATCCCCATAAAAGCATGGATGGTCTCGCCTTCTCGCACCCTTACGCTATCGCCGCTTAAAAAAACAAAAAACAAAGCACTCGAAAACATCGGATGCCAGTCGTAGGTCACTTTCAATTGACCCGCAAACCCCAAGCCCGTCAAAGGCATATCGTCCACGATGGTTTCAGGAGCCTCTCGGTTCACTTGCTGTGTGACGAGTGGCTGGCTTTGTTGCCCGATCTGGCTCTGTCGTTCACGCAATGCCGGCGGCAACGTGCGATCCAGAAAGCCCGGAGGACGGACTTGGGGATCACGCGAAAGCACCAACAACATCTTCGAGTAATAAAGATGCGCGCTCCCTTCGATCTTCAGATTCTTCCACTTAAAAGCGCCCTCCACACCCACCCAAAAGTGATGCCCTTGGGATTCCATTCGACCCGAACAAGCGTTTAAAAAGTGTGTACGCGGCAACGGCGCTCCTGCCGGGATAATGCCTCGTTCTTGTTGCGTCTTGGCCACCGCCGTCATACCGTCGATCTCCGCCGGAACCGCCAAAAGGGAGCGCAGGCTGGCGAGTTTTCTTTCATCGCACTGCACAGCCCCCGATTCGCATTGTTGCAGCTCATCATAAGCCTTTTGATGACTTGTTTTCGCGACTTTGTATGGTTCGTCAAGGTTTCGGGGGGCTTGGGGTTCCGCCAAACAATTGAATTCAAGATCAGGATTATAGCGTTGGTTGTATTGACGAGACAGCCCTGCAAGGATGCTATCGCGCAAGATCGGATACAAAAGTAACCCACCCAAAGAATCTCCGTCGTACATATACGCAAAAGAAATTCCTGCGCTATGTTCATCATCAAAGACATACTCAAACGAAGTATGCAGGACAGGACTTTTCTTTCCCGACGCAGTAAATGTGCTATCCGGCAAAAAAGCATCGATCTTTAAGCGAAAAGGAGCCACCGCCGCTTCGCGTTCGGACAAGTCCATCAAAAAACGAATGCCTAGCGCATAGTTATCGTAGATCGCAGCCCGCCCAAGACTGAGGTTCATGATCCCCGCACGAACCCCGATCCATTGATCTTTTGCAAAGTACACATGGGTATACAACTCGCGGATCATAAAAGATTCACGCAACAAGATATCCATCGGATTCACGGAGGTTCCCGTTTGAGCAGGGTAAAGAACCGTGTTGTTCCACTCGATACGAAACGCATCGCGGGTGCTATTTTTTCGCTGCCCAACCAACAACTCCCCCAGATCCAGCCGCAGCTTGGAGTGAACAAATTCGCTCCATTCCACTTCGGTTTCAAATCCCGCAAGCAGCGAACCCGCAACAAGATTCTCATCAAAAGACAGCGAATCTCCACTGCTGTTAAGCGTCCGATAATCCCAATTAAAACGAGGACCAAAGCTCAACTCCCATGTGGCTTTGATCGCGACGGCCTGCGGAGGGATCAAAAAAAACAAAAAGACAAGAGCAAGACAACGCACGAACAACGGGCGCATTGTGGGGAGGCGCATGATGTGGACTCCTTACCCTCAAAAGCGTGGTGACTTCGCAAACAACACAGCAGCAAACATACGACAGGTTTGAACGTTTGCGTACACAACACCCGCAAGCCTAGCCGATGCGATGATTCGATCGCAAGATGTTCGCTCTTGCGCTGCTGTCTTGTGCTATGTATTGTCGGTGTTTTGCGTTGACGTTTGATCGAAAAAGGAGACTCTTGTTGCGAAAGATCGGACCCAATGAGACTTGCCCGTGTGGAAGCGGAAAAAAGTACAAGCGTTGCTGTATGCGCAATGAACGCGAAGAGAACGCTCAGACCGAGGGAAGAGAAGCCGACTTCATCCCCACCACCGAATATGCCGAGGCGATGCGGATGTTGCTCCAAGAATCCTCCAGCCCTTCCGAGATATCCCCAAAACTCGCCGCCCTCTTTTCTTCCACCTCCGATCTTCCCGATTATTCGGCCCTCAAACCCTTCCAACCCACCGCCTTGCTCCCTTCGATCGAACCTAAGTGGCGGCCCTTGCCAGAGCGTCTGCTCAAAAATCAAGCCTACTCCAAGGAACTTCTACGCCTTCTCCACCCCGAACAGCAGCGATACCTTTGGATCATCAGCGAACAGATGAATCAACAAACCCCCAAAGCATGGGAACAAGCCCTCGCGCTTTTGCAAAAAATTCCTCTTGCCGAGCGTTGTAAGCTGCGTGGCCTATTCTTATCGGAGTTGAATGCGTTGTCTTCGCTCGGGCGGCGCGATGCTTATCTACAAACCCTGCTGTCTGCTCTACTCACCGAAGGGGATCCGTTCTTTTGGTTTGATATGGGAGGGCATCTGCTTCGTTTGTCCAATGAATTTCAGCAAACCATACCTCTTCCGACGCAAGAAATCATACTCCTTTGCAAAGCACTTCAAGAAAAAATACCAGAACAATCTTCCCCAGTCTTGCGTATGTTTCTATTGCACTGTGCCTCTTTTTTTCCAGAATTCTATCAAGAATTGTCTGAAAAACATCGCATTCCGCGATTGTTGGCAGAAGCTTGGAGAGTCGAGCATTTTTTCCCACAAAGCCCACTCTACGGGTATTTATTGAGTGCTCTAGTGTACACCACTCAACGCCTTGTTTCGGTGTGCGATTTGTTGGCTTCATGGACGGAGTCGCTCAAAGTAGGCCGCTTCTTATGGAAGCGGCTGATCGAAGAAACTGTGGGTTCCTTGCATGGGCTGTTTTTGCTGCTCGACAAACAAGGTGAACCCGAAACGATCCTTGCGATCTGCCGAGAACTTTTGTCGATCTATCCAAACGACCCACACCTCCACTACTGGCGCGGTCGTCTGAAAACAGAAGAAAAGCATTCGAAGGAAAAAGCAGAGAGTTTTGGGATCGTGATGCGCCAAGCTTCGAAACTTCCAAGTATCTGTTTGTATGAAGTCGCGCTGTGGTGGTTATCCAACAAAGAGATCCCTCCCGATGTATGGGCTTCTTTGCAGTCTTTTGAAGCGGCGATTGCAGAAGAGATTAGCTTACAAACGTTCTTTTTGCGCATGGGCGTCTTGTTTTTTCGCTATGTGCGGCATGGTGAAGACGAAGATCTTTTGCAAAAGATCGAGCCGTTGCTTGTAACCTACGGGGAACTCCCGGGCGTCACGCGCTATGCTTATGAACATCTCGTGATGATGGGGCGTTTTGCGGAGATCGAGCCGATCCTTGTCCACGCATGGGAAGAGAACAAAGCCGAAAACGCTTTTGCAGGGGCGCTGTTGGCTGTGGGATGGGCAAGCCGAGGCGAAACAGAGCGCGTTCGTGCTTTGTTTGCATCCGAGGCCGAAGCGACCACCTATCTTGAAAGCCTGCCTTTGGTGGGAAGTCAATTACCGCAGCGTTTTGAGTTGGCTTGGGGTGCCTCTCAACTGCGCAGCGGTGACGAAGCACAGGGTATGAGATGGCTAGAAAAGGTCTATGCACAACAAAAGGATCACGAAACTGCGCTGGCCTTCTTAGAAGCGCTATTTCAACGCCTTGGCCTGTTAAAGCAAAGCGCAAAGGACGAAGACAACGAAGCCTTTGCGCGTTTGTCTTTGCGTTTTGAAGCGATCAGCGCGCATCTGCAATCCACCCGAAAAGAACCACCACAGCTCGTTTTTTTATTGTGCCTTTATCATATTTTACGAGAAGAATGGGAAACAGCGCGTACGTTCTTAAACAAGATCGACACCGCTGTTTTTGATGCAGATCCGTCCATGCACCCCCTCGGCTTTTTGCTTTACACGCTGACCCACGCAGGTTGCGGAGAATGGGAGGAGGCCGCCCGAGCCGCGCTTCGATTTTTTCCAACCGTTATGGAAAGGAAAGAGCTACAAGATATCTTTCACCAGTTTTTTATAGGACTTGTGGATGCTTATGCCGAGCAACAAAAACACGCGACAAAGTTGGAAAGAAAGATACAAAAACAAGAAGCACAAGGAAATGTACTCTCTAGTTTACAAGAAGAAAAAGCAAAATTAAAACAAATACTTCGCAAGATTTCTTCAGAAAAAGGAACTTTACAAAAAGCACTTTTTGATATTCATCAAACCATACAATATCCAGAAAAAAAACAGAATGAGCATGAAAACTTATTGGAAAAAAAAGTAGAAGAGTTCAAAAAAAGACATCAGATTCTTTTGCGTGAATTCCCATACAACCATCGAGAAATGTTGCTACAAGCAGAGCGGTTGTGGTGGCAGTCAGCCCTTTCGCCAAGGGATGATCATGCCCCAGTAGCCTTGCAATTTTCGCGGGTTGTGGAGTGGGCCATCAATCATTATTGGGTGGATCCCTTGATGGCCTTTGCTTTGGAGCGGGGGCAGATGCTGGCCGATCTTCCTGCTTGTCGAAGCCGTCTGCTGCCCGCCCAAAATCGCCTCACCTTGGGGGATGCCTTGCGGCTGTTTTATATGGAGGTTGTGCGCGAAAAAGACGGAAAAGAAGAGAGACAAAAGAACGCCCACGCCAACGAGGCACTGCGGATCTTGCTTGCGGCTTATTGGTCCGAGCGAGCAACACCTGCCTCTGCCCAAAACGAACAAGCCGCCCGCTATCTTCAAGAGGAGGCTGTCTTCGTTTTGACAGACCTGTTGCGCTTGCGCAACCGTGCGAGCCACGCGGGGGCGATCTTGAGCCGAACAGAAGTCGGCCAACTGCGGGGGTGGGTGCTTGGAGACGAACAAAGTATCGGGTTATTGGAAGCGTTTGTGCGGTTTATACGATATCCAAGTGATGTGTGATCGCAATGTCGATGCGATCCGCTGTAATGGTGATGCGGGTGGCGTCTCCCTGATTTGATGAAAAACATTCGGTAGCTCTAGGAGAATAGGCGAAGTGTCCGAGTGTTAGCCCCCTGTGGCTGCCCCTACACCGTTACGGTCACACGAAGGGCGGATTTCGTATGAGTCGGTCCAAAGAACAGCAAGGACTTGGAATGGAGCTGATCACTCAAAGAGCCGTGAGCTGGCCCAAGACGCTGCTGGTGATATGGAGAACCCACGTCTGGAAATCTTCTTCCGAGATATCTTGCAATTCTTTACACGAAGGCTCGATAAAATGCTCCAAGAGGATCTCTTGATCGAGAGAACGTTTAAGGAATTGTTGGCAAGCGCTGCGTTCGCAGCGATGGTGACATCCAGCAAGACCGATGAGGGACTTGGCTTGGCGGGCGAGTTGAAGAGCGTGAGGTAATTCGGCCATCAGAGGGACGAGATCGATGATATCGATATCGTCGATCTGTTCGCGCAAAAGTTGTGCGACGCGTTGAGTGAGTTGGCCGCGTAGCGTATGCCCATTGCAAGGGACAAGGATCACAGAAGCAGCAGAAACAGACGGAGGCATCGGGGACTCCTAAGGAAGAAAGAAAGCAACCATGCACCTTAAAGAGAGACAGCTTTGTGCGTGATCAACAAAGAGGCGAGTTTGGTCAGCCCTGCTTGTGTGACACAAGAGCGCAAGCCGCCGACTTGATGGGCTTGAGGCGGGAGCGCGGCTTGGGTTTCTTCGGCACAACTCGCACAGACATAGATCTGCCCGCCCGCTTCTTCGAAAAGTTTGGTGTAGATATCGAGTCGATCAAAACCGGGGATATGGATGCTTTGAAGAACCGATTCAAACGCCCAGATCGCAGCTTGTGCGTGCAAAAAGACGACAACTTCTTCGCCCATCGCTTGGAGAGAAACCGCCAAAGCAAAGGCCAATGTCGCACGAGAACCACCGTCTTCTTGGCCGTGTGTCAGGACGATGAGATGCCCTTTGGGTGTTTTTGTCATAGATAATCCTTAAAAAACAGTAACTTGTCCTTTAATCATAATCTCTGCGACACTGGAGAGGCCGGCATAATGGGCACCTTTGCGCAGCGATTGGCGAAAAGCGTTGCTGTCCATGGTGGGAAGAAAACAATAAGCATCCAAGCAAGGCGAACACACAAGCACGGGTCCGCCTTGTTCGAGATAAGTGCTGAGATACGTTGCGAGCGTGGGTTCGTCAGCGAGTTGGACATCTTCGCCCGTCCCTTCAAAAGCCCACCGGGTACCCGAGAGAGTCAGAAAAATACTTACATGGCAGTCCATGGCTTGTAAAGCAAGAGCGAGTTTGGTTCCAAGCAAAGCGGCTTGACCGCCGTCTTCGCGACCGCGTGTGATGATGATCAGATGAGGTTGCACAGGAGACTCCGTAGGAACGGGAAAAAGCGCTCAAACCACAAAGAACAGCTTGGATTGGACGGCATCTCCGAGACAAGAAGTCACACCCGCACACTGGAGATTGGGAAGACCCATGATATCTTCTTCGGTGAAGCCCATGATCTCCATGGTCAGCGTGCAGATGGTGAACTTGACACCTGCTTCGACAGCCATATCCATCAGTTGCGGCAAAGAAGAAGAACCCGCTTTTTGCATAAAGTGGCGCATCATCATGGCTCCCATGCCGCCGAAATTCATTTTGGAGAGGCCGACGCGTGCGGGGCCTTTGGGCATCATCCATCCCATCATACGAGAAAGAAAAGATTTTTTTCTTTCAGGCAAAAGGCTTCCTTTTTTTCCAAGCGCAGGTTGATGTTTGTCTCGGCGCAAAAGATTCAGTCCCCACAAAGCAAAGAAGATATTGACTTCGAGGCCCATCGAACGGGCGGACATGGCGAGCATAAAAGCGAGAAAGACGCGATCAAAGTCGTCGCTCGATAGCAAGATCGTCATCTGTTGGTTATCCGCAGCAGCGGCATTCATGGCCTTGCTTTGCATGGCTTGGGCGAGTTGTCGTGCCAAAGAGTCCGAAGAGACAGACATAGGAGGCTCCTTTGAAGGAAATCGGCTTGATTCACCGATGGATCAGGGCTTGTGCAACCAAGCGTGGTACACATGGCCTTGTTGTTTTTCTTTTTGGACGATGTATCCGTGGATATCGCACCAGGCTTTGAGATCGACAGGAAAAGCAGGGTCGTCGGCGCTGACTTTCAACGGGTGTTTGGGATGTTCGCGGACCTGTTTGCTAAGCTGAACGATGGGCATAGGACATTTGAGTCCGCAAAAATTGAGGGGGATCGGTTCGGGGGCAAGATCTTCAAAAGAGTCGCTGGAAGCGGAAAGATGCGAAAGGCCGTCAGGAGGAAGCGAAAACGATCCAGAGCTGGTAGGTTGCGTTGCGTTTGAGGCGAGAGGAACGGGAAGATCGATCAAAGAATCAATGGGGATAGGAGGTTGTAAGGTCGGCGTGCGGGTATCGGTATCGCGAGAAAACACAACGTTCCCCGAAGCTGGCGACAAGGGGCTACGAGGAGAGGGCGTAGGAGAGGAAGCGGGAAGAGAGTTGTTTCCGACATATTCTGTTGGTGGTTTCGAAGAGATCGAGGACAACGAGGAGGAGGAGGTCGAAGGGGCGGGAAGAGCGAGCCAAACCACCACAGATTGGTCGGATTGTTGGGCATGAAGAAAGCGGACGTCTTTTTGTTCGCACCAATGTTGGACGTCTTGGATGAATTGGGGATCGCGGGTTTCGATGCGCAAAAGGCCGGATTTGGTGTGTTGTTTTCGTTCTTTTTGCAAAGCGACGAGGTGAAGCGGCGAGCGTTTGTCGTTGTAATCGAGGCTCGCGAGCAACGGAAGTCCAAGTTCGCGGACAGGCGGAGGAAGAAGCGAGGTGCTTTCAGAAGCAGAAGCCAAAGCAACAGGAGAGACGGGAAATGTCGAAGCGGCGAGAAGTTCGGGAGGGACTTTGATGACAAAGGAGCTCGAAGCAGGCGCAGGGATCACAGGAGGCTTTTTCGCGAAGTGTAGTCGCACACGAAAAGGCAAAGCGTCGGGTGAGGAGAGCCATTCGACACGCGCTTCGCTGCGTTCTGCCCATGCTTTCAGATCTGCTGGAAAAGCCCGATCATCGGCCATGATATCCAGTGCGGTGGGATTGCTTTTTCGGACATACGCCGAAAGCCGAACGATCGGCATCGGACACTTGAGTCCGAGATAATCCATGGATTCGATCGCTGCGTTTTCTGCGCGGGCAGAAGAAAACACCAAGCGACAAAGGGCAGAAACGGTCTTCTCGATCTCTTTTTGCAAAAGCCCCACAGAAGAAAAGTCGGGCGTGAACAACACCGCGTCAGGTGGGCGAAAAGAGTCCATTTGTGCCTTGGTATCTTCGATCGAGCGGCTGGTTAAGACCACGAACGCATGGGCCAAAACGAGTCGACGATGTGCGTACAGATTGTTTTTTTGAAGAGCTGCGAGGTCGATCAAGACGACCGAAGCGGGCAAGATCTGGTGCAGTTCCTTCGCAGACAGAGCATTTCCGTATTGTAAAACGGCGACTTCTTCTTGCGTGACAGGCGGGAGTCCAAGCCACTGCGAGAGCGTGTGATAAGCTTGTTGAGATCTCATCACACCCCCCATTCAGACGAGACGGACAGACGCAAAAGAGAAGAATCCCACAAGATGCGCGAAATGCGGCGGCTGCAATCGATCCTGCAAGGCGAAACCTCGATGAAGGGAAGTCTCCGTGAGTGTTGCGAGATGTGGCCGCAGCAACGGTGGGCCGTAGGATGCAGTGAAGACATAACGGTATCCTCGGATTATCGGGTTTCAAGGTGCAAAATATATTCATCGCCATGAAGGGCATCTCGATCGTCACAAGAGACACGAAACGGCAATTGTACCGAATCAAGCGCACCTTCGATCAGTAAAGCCAAGACGTTTTCGGTCGGGAGTCCCATCTGGCGACGTGCAGGAAACAACACCCGACTGATCATGCAACGCATCACAAGGATCGAAGGACGCGCATGGATATCGGTCTGCGCCAGTTCAAAAACACGGACGAGACCGAGAACACTGAAGACCTCGGCCAGTTGTTCTAGCGCAGCCATCAGATCGCGTTCGAGCGGGAGTTGGCGGGCGAGAGAGGCCCCCCACTGGCGCAAGATGGCGCGATATTGATCGATCGTCAGGACTCCTTGATCGATGCTTTCCATCAGGCTGCGAAGAAAAGAGAAGAAAACCTCGTTGCCGCCGGCATAAGCAAGTCGTTGTGATTGGGAGGGTTGTTGCGAAACGCTCATGGCGAATCCTTCGGTGGAGAGTGTGGAGTGGGGACACAAACGCGTTGAGGTTGTTTGTTTTTTCGATGGAGTGGGACTTCGATGCACGTTGTTCCGACACGACAGCCCTGTTTGGGGAAAAGCCGAAAGTCGCACTGCGTCATACACAACCCCCCTTTGGTGATCGGCAAGGGATCAACGTAAGGAGCCAAAGCCTCGGCACGGATACAAGAAGACGGCGCGTGCCAAGGATTCGTCGAGCGCGGACACCACGCCAAGCAATAACGAGTGCAGTATCCGCCTTTTGGAACAGGCAAGCACATCGGTTTGGTGTAGCCACAAGACTGTTGCGAAGTGCAAAGTCCTCCGATCCAACCTTGGTTGACCATCTGACTGCGCAAAAGATGGGCAGCGTCGACAGGTGAAGGCTTCGGAGAGGCTGGAGGCTTCGGAGGCGTCGGAGGATTCGAGGTGGGACGATCCGAAGTAGGCGGTTGCACAACAGAAGAGGCGACATCGGTCAGCGGCTTTTTTTCGGGCGGCGTCGTGTTGGGCTTTTGTGCGACGGTGGCAGACGCATGAAGTGGTCGTGCTGACGTTGCTTCGGGCCCTATCGTGGATGGCTTTTGGGTCGAAGAAGCATCGGAGGGGCGAAGCGCGCTGGGTCGCGGTGGTTCGGGCGGTTTCGTTCCAAGAGAAAGACGAGAAAGAGGCGGATGTTTCGATGTTGTCGAAGAAAAAGGAATCGGAAAAGGAGAGGCGAAACGCCACCAGATCGCCGCAGTAAGCAAGAAGACGATGAAAAGGCCCATATAGCGGGTCTTTTTACGAGCTTTGACGGCTTGATCTTGGAACAGTCCAGTTTGCGGCCCCGAAAAACGCGCCACCGAAACAGAAGGCGCGGGATTTGGCGGGAAAACATCGTTGCGTGGAGTTGTGGCAGATCTCGGATCTGCCGAAGGAGTTGTCGTCACGGCGACGGATACAGGTGCGGTGGTCGACGCGGGCGCAGAAGCGACAGAAGCCGCACGAGCGGAAGATGGGGCGGGAAGGAGAAGGTGGCGCTGTTCAGGCAAAGAGGGCAGGTCGACAAAGCGCCGTCGTTTGGGCGAAAAAGCGGCAGGAGGTAAAAAAGCGGGAGTGTGCGGGACTTGCGGGATCAAGGCCGAATACGAAACGACCGCATCTTCGAGGGAACGGAGTTGGCTTTCAAAGGGGGCATCTGGGGCAAGGATCACTTCGCGTTCGACGGGAGCAACGTGCGCAAGCAGCTTTTTGGGGCAATTGTCCTTGCATCCAGCCACGCTGACGCGGGCTTGTGCGCACTCGTAGCGATGTTGGGTCCCGGGGCCTTTGTGAAAGATCAAGGGCGGGATGGAATAAATGCACGCAAGATGTGGTGATTGTCGTTGCGCGAGGGCTTGCACGATCCGCCCGATTTGTGGGTTTTTGTCGCAACCATCGCAAGGAACGATCGCGACTTCTTCGGTGGTGGTAGGGGGAATCGCCAGAAGCGACCAGCGGCTGCGCGAAGACTCTGGTGTGGACATGGAATGCCTTTCTTGGGCCAACCCGCCTTACCCTTTTTCAGGGGGAGGATAAAAGGATTGTAGTTGCGCGAGAAGCTTGAGATCGAGTTGCCGTTGCATACTTCGCTGTAGCGGGCCTTTGTGCGCACGTACAAAAAAATGAGCATTGTGCCAACCAAGGAGAGTTTCGAGAGCTTCTTCTCCACACGTCGAGCCGAGGCGAACATCCAAGATATCCTCGCCTTGGCTATAAAGCATGGCTTGGAGCGAGTCGTCTGTTTTCAAAAAATGCGTACAAAAGATGCCGTCATGTTCGCTTAAAGTGCGCAATAATTGAGAAAGATGGATATGGCGAAGCTCTCCCTGTAACAGCGTTTCTTCTGGAGAGATTCCAAGATAATTCGCGGAAGAAGACATACTTCGTTCTAGTCGAATATTTTCCCCTTCGAGCTGCGAATTCTTCAGTTGCAATTCTTCGATGATCTGTGTGGCATGGAGATTTGCGTCCGCAAGCGCGCTCAATCGGTCGCGTAATTCGGCTTCTTTGACGCTGCTATGTTCTACGTTGCGTTGCAAAAGTTGCAGGCGTTGGATGGTCGCAGAGCTTTGTTCGAGCACTCGCAAGCGCTCGTGGATATCGGAGAGGGAAGGACGCCCGAGATGGACAGTGCTGATCCCACACAGTTCGATCGCCATGCGCAAGAGTTCAGGCTGGGCCTCTGCGAGAACAAGCACTTTGTGGACATCGTGAAAATCTTTGAGGGCTTGGAGAAAGGGATGTTCGAGGGCGACATGAAGGCCACCAAAGATCACACCGGCGGGGACGCGTTGTTGGGAGAGGAGTGCGCGGAGCGCTTGATGGATCTGGTCGTTGTTTTCGAGCAGTTGGATCTGATAGCTTTTTTGGTTTGACCAAGGATCGACAAGGCGGCGGATCAAGGATTCGTCGAAAAGAGCATCATTGGCGAGGAGATAAACGATGGGGCGGCGTTGGGCTTGGAGCAAAGGTGAGCTTTGTGTGAAGGAACGAGCGAAGATGCCCGAAGATTGGGCAGATGAAGCGTTGGAGGCGGGTTGGTTGGGCTGGGCGACAAATTGGCGAACACAATCTGCGGTGATGCGTCGAAGTTTCTCTTGGGTTTGAGGAAGGATGCAAGCTTCTAAGGCATCGAAAAAAGCGCGTGCGTGGGGGTAACGTTTCGTGGGTTCGGGAGAAAGAGCACGTTGAACGATCGCGGCGAGAACAGGGTCGATCTGTGGAATGACTTCTTGGATGGGTGCAAAGTTCGGATCCATCGCAGACTGTAAAGCACGCCATGAATGCTCGCGAGCAAAAAGAGTTTGTCCCGTTAAACCTTCATAAAGTAATATGCCTAAAGTATAAAGATCAGAGCGATGATCGACGACTTCCCCACGCGCTTGTTCGGGGGAAAGATAGCCAAACTTACCTTTGATCGTGCCGGGTTGAGTCTGATGAAGCTGATCGCGGAATCGTGCAAGCCCAAAATCCGCCAACTTCACATGGCCTTCTCGGGAGAGCAGGAGATTGTCTGGGCTGATATCGCGATGCACAAGGTTCATGGGTTCGCCATGTTCGTCTTTCAGGTGGTGCGCGTAATCAAGAGCCAACAAAGTCTGCATCACGATATAGATCACCACTTCGGGCGGGATCCCGTAACGCGCTCGAATCAACGAAGACACCGTACACCCATCCACATACTCCATAACGATGGCGTACTCTTGCTCAAGGCGCTCAAATGACCAAAAAGACACGATGTTCGGGTGATTGAGATAAATCGAGAGGCGAGCTTCGTTCATCAAACTGTTCATGAGTTCCGAAGATTGCGACCATTGCGCGGGAAGCTTTTTCAACACCACTTGCTTTTGAAAGCCTTCGACACCTTCGTAAGCCGCAAGGTACGTCACCCCCATCCCCCCTGCACCAAGCAACGCCTTGAGAGAATAAGAGGAAGACGTTTTTTCGGTGTTTTTCATCGCAAAACTCCATCAACAGGTTGTGAGTCAAGGAAAAAGGCTTGTCTCCAAACGCCTGTTTGACCGTAATCATCATAGAACTTACGCAGTTGGAGGGTTGATGTAGAGTTCCACCCCGCACCTGTCTGCTTTACAGGTGTTGTCGAAACGACACAAGAACCCCTCAAAGAAAAACACGCTCGTTCAAGAACACAGACCCGCAAGACAGAGGCAAAGCAACGTCCTCGCCTCGAAAAAGCCATCGAGAAAAGCGTAACTCCTGCATAAAAACGGGGATGACGAAACCGTCATCGATAAGGGAACGGCGAAACGCCGACAAAAAGCGTGTGAGTATAAAGCAATGCGACGTACACCACGAGGGCGGCAGAAAGGCGGAGAAGAGAAACATCCTTTCGTGTGAGGCGCGTTCGCCCTTGAATGACCGCCAAGAAAGGAAGGGCGGAAGTTTGTTGCGCAAAGGCTTGCCATGCCTCGCCCTGCGTTGCGCGGCGGCGAGCATCGATGTGCGCCATGCCGACGAGGGCAAGAAACGTCACACTTCCAAAAAGGATGACACTCGCGAGATCGCCGTTGGTGGGGATATGCAACATCCCCCAAAGCGCAAACGACCAAAGAGACGGATGGCGCGTGATCTTGAGGATACCTTGGACGGCGTCTTGTGCAGAGAGTCGATTTTCTTGTCCGGCAGTCGTGGGACTTGGGGTACTGACGCCCAACACAAACAACACACACACCACAGGCATCCCCAAAAGCGGCAGATAACGCGTCCATGCAGGTGCCACCCAAAGCTCGACATACGGCGCAGAAGACCAGCCCCACGACATCCACAGCATCGCAGTCAAGGCGATGATCGAATACAAGCCTTGAAAAGCGCCGTTTCCAAGGCGGTCGCTCAAGCGGCGGCGAACAGCCAAGCTAGAAAGCCCGAGATGACCGAAGACAAAGAGCAGCGCACCGAGGATCACATGCCAAAGGCTTACTGTCCCCTTAGTTCGGGCTTCTTGGAGCTTTTGAGGTTCGGAAAGATCGCGTAAGACAGCGAGGATCGCTTCTTCTTCTTGTGCGGCCAGCCGATACGCGGGCATCACAGGAGCATACCCTTCGCGGATCTCGGATTGCGGTTCACGCAGCGCACGCAACAAAGCCTCGCGATCGGCGATCGCATGGAGGCGTTTTCCGCCGCGCTGGATGGCGCGAGGCTTGTTCCATAGCCCCGCCAATCCCGGCCCGATATGGCGATCGAGATCAAGGCGATGGCAGCCAGTACAACCTTGTTGAACCAAGACCTTGCGGCCCAGTACAAGGTGTTCTTTGCGGCGGATCGAAGAGGCGAGGTCAGATCGCGTAGGTTGTTTTTGCGCGGATTGCGCGGGCGGTTTTTGCGTGGATTGTGCAAGAGCCTCGGCCCATCCACCTCCGATGAAACCCACCCACCCACCCACCAAGACAAGATACCTCATGCCAAGATTTCGCATCGTGAACTCCCAAACCTTTCGCAGGACTTCGTCTCAACAAACACCAACAAGCAAAGCTCGATATCCGTCCCAACGCAAGGGCTAAAAGGAATCTCCCTCGGGGAGACTCCATTCTGTCGAAGAAGAAGTGCGATGCGCCTCGTCCATGCGGCGCAAAAGATCCAACAAAAGCTGATCCGTGCGTTTGTGGATCGTCGTTTCAACCCCCGCAGGAAGGGCTTGTAGCATAAAATGCGCGTCTGACCAACGGAGCAAAAGCTCGATCACAGGCTCTCCACGCAACACCCCATAACAAGCATCCACCACTTCGCCTTTTTCAAAAAACAGGGATGCTTGATGAGGATCTTCTTTGCGGATCAAGGAGACGCACGCGCTTTTTCGGCTCAAGTTGAGCAACTGGAAGATATCAGTCAGCGACATCTCACGAAGTTCACCACGCATAAAACAGCCCGAACGATGGGCTTGCATCTCTTCGGTAAGCAAAGTGCGCGAGATGCGTTCGAGAAAATGATCTTTGGCTTCAAGTTCTTTGTTTTTGGCATTAAGTTCTTCAAGAAGTTGAACTGCTCGGATATTGGCCGCAGCGAGCGCGTCGACCCGCGAACGCATCTCGATCTCGATTTGGCTGCTGCTTTCCAGACGTTTTTGAAGCATATGCAAACGATCGGAGCTTTGGTGCGTGTTCAAAAAAGAGTGGAGGTGTTCCTGAATCCCATCCAGCGTCAAGGGAGCCTGCAACGTGGCCGTCACGCCGCAAAGTTCGACGGCCAATTCGACGATCTCAGGTTGGGGTTGATCGAGAACCAACAGCTTCGCGATATGGGGATGACTTCGCAGCGCCGCAAGAAAGGGATGTTGCAAAGCCACTTGCAAACCAGCAAACAAGACACCGTCCGGCACACGATGAAGGTTTTGAAGTGCATCTATCGCACGAGAGCTATCCGCCTTGTCTCGCAAGATCTCGAACTGATAAGCCTTGCGCCCTTGCCATGGGTTGGCGATTTGATTGCAGAGGCTTTCGGGAAAAAAAGAGTCATTGTGCAAGAGATAGATCAGCGGCTTTTGATGATGTTCAGAAAGAATAGCATGATGCGTTTGTGAAGTTTGTCGCATAGAATTCACAGAAGGATCCGATTGAACCAAAACAACCTTTTTCTTGTTTTGTAGTGTACTTAACCAACCAGAAGAAGTTTTTTTATGCTCTTCAAATCTCTTTTCTGCGAGAAAAGTATGCAGTTTTTCTTCGAGAAGCCGTCGCATTTTTTCGAGGCTCCAAGGTAAAACAAAGACTTCAAGCGCATCATAAAAAGACCAAGCATTTTGGAAGCGCTGTTCAGGATCGGATTGAAGGGATTTGTGAACGATATCGATCAAGGACGGGTGAAGTTGGGGGGCCGCTTCGTGGAGAGGTGGGATGGCACCTTTTGCAGAGAGTTGAAGCATCTGGAGCGGGTGTTCTGCTTGGTAAAGACGGCACCCCGTCAAGCCTTCGTACAACAAGATGCCCACAGCGTAGAGATCCGCACGCTGGTCGAGTCTTTGGCCGCGTGCTTGCTCGGGGGACATATAGCCGTATTTGCCTTTGATGGTTCCGGGCTGAGTTTTATCGAGTTGATTGCGGATCTTGGCAAGACCAAAGTCGGTCAGTTTGGCAAAGCCATTGTGGGCCAAGAGCACGTTGTCTGGGCTGATATCTCGGTGGACGAGATGCAGGGGGCGTCCGTTTGCGTCTGTTCGTTTGTGAGTGTAATCAAGGGCCAGCAAAAGCTGCATCACAACGCACAAAACAATCTCTGGTTCGAGCCGTTCGGTATTTTGCATCCAAAAAGACAGAGGGCAACCATCGATATACTCCATCACAAGGGAGTATTCATTTTCTTCGTGGAGCAAGTCGTAGATGGAAACGATGTGCGGATGATCGAGCATCACCGCCAGCCGAGCCTCCGAGATCAGGGCATCGACCATCATCGGATCATGCGTCAGGTTGGGATGCAAGCGTTTCACGACCACTTGTTTTTCAAACCCCTCGCTCCCTTCGTACGCAGCGAGGTAAGTGACACCCATGCCACCCGCCCCCAACAATCTCTTGAGTTGATAACGCTTCGCGGATCGCAGAGCAGACACCATACGATTCTTCTCCTGATTCTCTTTTAAAAACAAACTCTTGTGTCGATTTTCGACATTCATCCGCACCGTCGCGCCATGCACCGCGCCAACACACGCACAAAGATACGGCACCTTCAAAAACTTTCTTCACAGATGTTCGATCCAAGCCAAGCGTTGGGCGTGTTGATGGCAACGCCTCCAATTTTCCTGCTCAAAAACCTGTCGCACGTCCGCCTTCGCCCGCTGAAGAGATTGTTTTCGTTTGGAATCAGTGGACGCAGAAGTGGAGGCATGGGGTTCATTTTGTACCCAAGAAAAAGGTTTGGCATAAAAAGATAAAAAGTCTTCTAACCCTCTCTGTTGAAGCTGATCGAACATCGCTAAGGTTCGTACAGTATGTCGGAGATCTGGGGGGAGTTGCTTGTGGATGCGCCAAAAGCCCTTGGGATCGAGCGTTCGCGTGAATTTGGGGTCAAGACTTTTTGAGGTGGGGTGAGCGCAATCGCGCAAGATCCAATGCAGATCTTGTCGGTTAAGGCCAAACAGGGCGGAACAAGCGGCGTCTAGCGCACTATGCAAGATCTGGCGTTGTATAGGCGTGTTTGGAAAGGCAAGCAGAGGGTCGATCTCAGGGAAGTGTTGCGGGATCTCTTGCTGCCATCGCAACCAAAAAGGGGCGTGCTGCACGCCTGCGAAACACAAGCGCGCACAGATCATGCCCAACCACCCCGTGACCGGAGCGCGAAGCGCAGGGAGGCGCGTTTCTGCCATCAAAAAGGCATTGAGGTTGGTTCCAACAAGACGATGGCGCAAAAGCCAGTCGTAGATCAAAGAACCCATCAGCGCGGTATGCGCAAGCAAGGCAGGGGTGGGAAAGTCAAGCTGTGGTGCCGCAAACAATCCGATCGAATTTCCACATGGATAGGACGAAGTCAGACAAGAAACGATCAAAGCCCGTTCGTTGGTGGCGTTGCTGAGGGCGCGAAAAGCGATTCGAGGCGCGTGTTGAGCCTTGGGCCATTCGCGATAAAGTGAGGGCGGAACAAAGAATTGGGACTGCGGTGGAGCAAGCGGATCATGGCGTACCCATCGGCTTCGATAACCTGTGCCTCCCCAATAAGCCGCTGCGTTGTGGCTATAGTCGTACAGCATCGCGCCCTGATAGAGCGGCAAAAGGATATCTTCGCAGCGCAACGAAGACAACGACATCACCGAGCCTCCATCCGCAGAAAGGATCTGCTCAGGATCAAGGTCGGCTTGGCGTTCGTCGAGCTGCACAGGAGAAAGCGTCTTTCGCGCAGACATCGAATTTTTGGACATGGCTTTCCATACACCACGCAGTCGATGACCGTACAATGTGGGTTTGAAACCTTGGGCCTCGGCTTGCTCGCAAGACAGAAAATGCCGACTGTGCGAAGTCATATTGAATTCGCCTTGTTGATACACCAGCGGGAAGTGCGCTTGTGCTTTGGGTAACGGCTCGGTATGTTCGATGATCTTGTCGAGAAGCTCGATGTCTCGGGGATGTTGGAGTTCAAAAAAGCACAAGCTATGTGGACTCAGCGCTTGGATGCGCTTTTTGGGATAGGGCTGCGCGTGTTCTTCGGCGTGTGCCCAGTCCTCAAGGGTTCGCTGCATAAAAGCCGTTTGGACTTCCTTGGTGCGACCGCCTTTTTGCAAGATCACCGCGCAAAATTTGAAACGCGGATCGATGGCAAACAAACTCGATCGGTTTTCAAAAGAAAACAACCACTTCCATCGGCAGCGAGAAAGAAACAATCGCCGCAGTGCATCGGCTCCTTTGTCGCTGTAAAGACTCGCAGGGACAAGCATCGCAAGATGTCCATCGCTTCGCAAAAGATGATACGCCAGTTCCAAAAACAGCTTGTATGTATAGGGCTTGCCTTCTCCTTGGTAGCGGAACGGTGTGGGTAAGGCCGCATTTGTGGGGGCTTTGCGATCGTTGTGTCGGGTTGCGCGGTCTTGGTGTTGGGCTTCGTGGCCATCGCATTGTGTTTCGTGGCCTTTGCGTTGTGTATTTCGCGACATTGGATGTTTGAGCCATCGAGCGATCTGCTTGCAATCGTCTTGTTGTTGTTTCCACAACACAGCCAGATGCGGATCGTCAGCAAGCAAGGCACTCTGACAGACAAGTGCCTGTTGTTTGCGCAAGAGCCGAAACGATGGGGCAACAGCAGAGAAAAATTCGCGAGCGTTGGGTTGCAAGGTTTCCCAAGGCGGATTGCCCACGATCATATCAAAACCCCGTTGCGACGGGGAAAAGATTTCAGGGAACGCCAAAGGCCAATGAAAAAAGTTGTATGTTTTGGCGATCCGCTGCGATATCTCTTGCGTCATCACGGGCCAAGAAGACAACGGATGCTCAAACATCGCGGAGGTTGGGGCATGTAGGCGCTGCGCTTCGGGCCAAAACCACAAAGCGCAGCGTGCGTCTGTATACTGCCATGCCATCGAGCTTTCCGAATATTCAGGCCAAGAGCTTACGGCAAAAGATGGATCATCCGATCCTGACAAAGCGTGTTCTGAGATCTTTCCCGTGTATCGGGAGTTCGCAAAGATATGGCTTGGCTCGCTCTCGCTTTCCAAAGAGGGCAGACTGCCCAACAACGCATCGCCACACCGCAGATGCACCGTCAGTTCGGCAAACGGCATCTGCGGATCTCCCACCGCCAACCAAAGCCCAAAACGTGCGATCTCTACAGCCAAAGGATCGCGATCCACACCATACAAACAAGAACGCACGATACAGCGGCGGATCTTGACTTGCTCTCCCTCTCCCACCGACACAATCCGATGTTCTTGCTCTCCCTCTCCCACCGATGCGAAATGGTCAGAAGGTCGGGCACTTTGCGCATCGTTTTCGTTTGGACAAGCAGCGGCACGTTCGCAAGAAGCCTGTTGGATCGCAGAGGTGATGCAATCCAACGCCGCCAACAAAAAAACTCCCGCTCCCATCGCAGGATCACAGACTTTTATCGAAAAAGCCGTCGCACGATCTTTTTGCTCTGGATCAAGTTGCGCCCAAGCCCGCTGCACCGTCAATTCTGCAAGGCGCGGCTCCGTGTAAAAAGTACCGCCGCCCTTGCGCATCCCCTCCCAAACCCCAAACACAAGGCTTCGTTCGTTCGTCTCGCGGAGATGGAGCTTGTCAGATTCGTGGAGATGAGGTTGCTCTTGCGATGACACATCCGATGCTTCGGTCGATACATCCGATGCTTCGGTCGGTACATCCGATGCTTCGGTCGGTACATCCGATGCTTCGGTCGATACATCCGATGCTTCGGTCGGTACATCCGATGCTTCGGTCGGTACATCCGATGCTTCGGTCGATACATCCGATGCTTCAGTCGATGAGAATGGGGGGGACTCAGCCAAAAGAGACGTTGATTGGGACGGAGAAACGAACGAAAGGTGCCAATCAAGCAGAGATTCGTAAGCAGTCCCAAGATGCGAGAGAGGCAACGTCGAAAAAGCTCGAGCAGAGCGTCCTCCTGTGAGTTCACGAAGGAAAGCAAAAAGCTCCGCATCGTCAAGCAAAGCAGGCGTCTCTTCCAAAAGGCGACAAGCCACGCCAAGAGGATGATCAGGCGAAAAGGCAGGGCTTTGAATCGGAGCAAGCAACGCGCACAATGCGGCCCATCCAAAGGGTTTCGAGGGAGGATGCTGTGAAGAGAGAAGGGCCGAGGCAAGAGGCTTGGCATAGCGCAAAGAAAGAGCGCGATAAAGCGCCCACAGGCTCGATAATTTGGAGCGTTTCGGGGTCGAGAATAAACCCCGACTTTCCGCAAGAAAACGCATGCAACAACGCATCACAAAACGCAACAGCGCTTGGTGGATGATCTTGGGAGCGGGCGGTTCGCTTTGGATCGGCTCCTTCCAAAGAGACAGAGAGGCGCGGAGCAACCGTTGCAGCGCATCGCGTAAACTCGGAGAGTACGATGTGAACGATAGGTTCGACATGAGACAAAACCGTGGGCCTTGCGAAGGGCCTCTTGCGTTAGAAAAGAACAGAGGGATAGCTTCGTGGCGAAAATTCTTGATTGCAAGAGGATGACTCTTTTTTAGGGCAGGCGCAAGATCGTGCGAGGTGGTCAACATGGGCAAAAGAAAAGCCAAAGGAGTGACAAGGATGCGAAAGCCACAGGGCCTGATGCGGATCGTGTGGGGGTGGATGTTCTTGGGGATTGTGGTTGGGATGGGCGGTGGATGTGTGCCACGCTCACGCGCACAACCCGAAAAGATCGAGCAGAACACGGTTTCCAAACGCAAAACGCCGACTCCCCGCTCTGAAAGCATCAACGCCCGCTTTTTGAGCAAAACGTTGGACGTCGAGCACTGGCAAAAGAATTTTTCGTCGCACGGTCGGGAAGTCTGGAAACATCGACACGCGATCATCGGGCGGTTGGGATTGCGGTCGGGGATGGCTGTGGCAGATCTAGGCGCAGGGACGGGGGCCTTTTTGAATGCGCTGCGCCGTCCGATATTGCCGAATGGAACGCTTTATCTAGTGGATATCTCGCCGCGTTTTGTCGAGCTTTTGAATGCACGCGTCAAAAAACAAGGACTCAAGGACGTGTTGGTGATCCAAAACACAGAGCGCTCCACCCGCCTTCCGGCCTCTTCGGTGGATGTGATCTTTACAAGCGACACCTACCATCACTTCGAGTACATCAAAGAAACCTTGGCAAGTATCCACCAAGCCCTCCGTCCCAAGGGGCGCTTTGTGGTGGTTGACTTTGAGCGGATCCCCGGGGTCTCTCGGCCTTGGATCTTGGGACACGTCAAACACGACAAAGCCCACGTGATCCGAGAAGTCCAACAGCAGGGGTTTGTGTTGTTGCGCGAAGAAAAAGTCCCCGGCCTCAAAGAAAATTATATGTTGGTATTCGAGAAACAAGAACGTCTGTTACCAAAGTAATATTGCTCGATTCGATCAGACAATTTGAAAACGGCACAAAGGGAAAGGAAACGATGGAGAACAGGTCATTGGGAGGAGGTGCGTTGTTGGCGTTGATTATTGCCAACATCATTGGGACGGGCGTGTTTACGACGTCGGGTTATTCGGTCGGTGCGTTGGGTAGTCGGGAAGCGGTGCTGTTGGCGTGGTTGGTGGGGGGAGTGCATGCGTTGCTGGGCGCGCTAAGTTATGTGTGGCTGGTTCAGCGTTATCCGCATTCGGGGGGTGAATACCTGCTGCTGTCGCGGGCTTTGCATCCAGCGGCAGGCTACGTGGCGGGATGGGTGTCGTTGTTTGCGGGTTTTACGGGGCCGATCGCGGCGGCGGCGCATGGTTTGGAGGCATACGCAGGGATGACGGGGGTGCGTTGGTTGGGAGCAAGCGCGATCGTGCTATTTGCCTTGTTGCATGGGGTTTTTGCACGAGGCGGGGTGTGGGTACAAAATGCAGCGGTGGCGCTCAAGATGGTGTTGTTGCTTTTGTTTGTTGGATGGGGGATGTGGGGGATCACGATACGCCCCGATCTCGGATCGCTGGAAGTCGCGAACTGGTCGGCCTTTGGTTCGGCTTGTGTGTGGATCAGCTTTTCTTATACGGGCTGGAATGCTGCGGTGTACGTGGCGGGTGAGATCAAGGATATCGAACGAGATCTCTTTCGATCGACGTTGGGAGCGGTGTTGATCATCACGGCGCTGTATCTTTTTCTCAACGCGATCTTTTTGTATGCAGCGCCGATCGCGGCCCTTCAAAACAAGGCCGATGTTGGGCGTCTTGCAGCCTCGGCGTTGGGAGGTACGGGTGCTGCGCAGTTTTTGTCAGCGATCGTGGTGTTGGCATTGGTGACGTCGATCTCTGCGATGAGTATGGCAGGGCCGCGTGTGACGTGGCAGATGGCGCGGGATGGCTATCTGCCTGCGATCTTTGGGCGCGGTGAACCCCCGCCGACGCTGGCGATCTTTCTTCAAGCGGTATTGGCTTTGGGGGTTTTTTGGTTCTCTTCGCTCAAAGAGCTTTTGGGAATGATCGGACTCACCTTGATCCTGTCCTCCGCAGGAACGGTGTGTAGCTTGTTCGTCGAAGAGTCTCGTCACGGATGGCGGCCCAAAAGCAAGCTGCATCCGTTGTTTCCGATCTTGTTTGTGATATCCACGCTTGCGATGGGCGTTTGGATGGCGTGGCGCTCGCCTAAAGAAGCGGCTGTATCGGTGGGAGTGATCATCTTGGGGGTGTTGGGCTACGCGGTGCAGCGCAAGAGAACAAAAGCAGATTAAGGGAAAAGCGGGATAGATTTGTTGATCAATTCGATCAGCTCGGAGTGTGTTGGATCGTTGGATTGGGCGGCTTGTTTGGCGATCTCGCGGGCTTGTGTGAGCGTCCAGCCTTTGGCGTAGGGACTGCTGCGGAGGATCTCGGCAAAGCCCATCACAGCGGTCGCAAAGCGCAGCGTCCAAGGCGTCATCTCAAAGGGACGATGCAAAAGCAGCGTCGGGACGGGGGTGACTTCTTCGGTGGCGGGGTCGTCTTTGGTGGCGTCAGGGCCTTTGTAACGCAAACGCACCGTAATCAAGGGCGTCGGCGATTGGCTTTGGATCAGGGGTTGGATCTCTTGTTGTTTGAGTTGAACTTCGTAGAGTGCGGTGACGGTGTGTCCTGCGCCCAATTCACCCGCGTCCACCTTGTCGTTGCGAAAGTCCTTGTCTGCGATATCTCGGTTTTCGTAGCCGATCAAGCGATAACGCGCCACATAATCCTTGTTGAACTCGACTTGCACTTTTACATCCCGCGCAAGTGTCACCATGTTGCTGATGAATTTGTCCCGAAACACCCGAACGGCCTGCTCTTCGTTGTCGACGTAGTAGCTGTTTCCGTTGCCTTTGTTTGCAAGTTGCTCCATCCGTTCGTCTTGGTAATTTCCAAGACCAAAGCCCACCGTGGTCATCGTAATTCCCTGTGCAACGTAACTTTCGATGGTCTTGAGGATCTCTTCGTAAGAAACACGACCGATATTGGCGTCCCCATCGGAGAAAACGATCACGCGGTTTTCGTGGCCTTTGACATACGCTTTGGAAGCCATCTCGTAGGCCAACTCCATACCGCTGCCCATCGCCGTGCCACCGCCTGTTCCGAGAGTATCGATGATCTGTTTGATCCGCGTTTTTTCGGTCGCGTCGGTGGGTTCGAGCAGCTTGGTGGTTCTTCCGGCATACGTCGCGATCGCAACACTATCTCCTTTGCGAAGCTGATCAAGCAAGACAGAAAGGCTCTTTTTGACAAGACCGATGCGATCAGGGCCTGTCATCGAACAAGAAGTGTCGAGCAAAAAAGTCAAATGCAAAGGACGGCGTTCTTCTTCAGTCAGCCTTCGTCCTTGAAGACCGACACGCAAGACGTAATTCTCTTTGTTGAAAGGAGAGATCGCCCCGTCGACATGGACGAGCAAAGGTTTGTCCTTGGGCGATTCGTAGCGATAATCGAAGTAGTTGACAAATTCTTCGACACGAACGGCGTAAGCATCGGGTTTTCGGCCCGCATTCAGTTGCGCTCGCGTGTAAGTGTAAGACGAAGTATCCACATCAATGGCAAACGTGGAAAGGTTGTCGACAGCCGGATCTTCCCAAGGATTGACCGGAGGAGGTTGCGGATTGTTGGGGTTTGGTTCGGGTGAGGAGGGCGTTCCCCCATCGCTTGTAGGAGATTCAGCCGACGCTTTTTGCGACGAATCGTGCGGATAGATCGGTGTGTTGTAAGGATTGCCGCCATAGCGAGACTCCGCAGCACACCCCACCATCATCAAAAAAACACCCATCCACAGGCTCTTGTACCACGCGCTTGTCAACATCGTGTCCTCCTTGCTATCCAAAATGCGTTCTTGCCTACAATCTGTAGGTTCGGCGATGATGCCAAGGCAAAAGGCGTACCAAGCACCAAGAACCGTCAAACCTAACGCCGAAAGAGAGAAGGGAAACGTAGGTTTCATGAAAGAAAAAGACAAGCATTTGGTCGGTATATCGGCCTCTCTTGGCCGATGGTTGCAGGGTGTAATCGTGGGTTTTGTGATCCTCAAAGGACTTTCTACGCAGTGGTATCCGGGGGGTACGGTGTTTTCTGCGCGAGATGTCGGTTACGATTTTTGGCGCAACTATCTTTGCGATGTGATGGCTCCTGTCGCACTCAACGGGCAGATCAACACCCACGCTTCGATCCTTTCGGGGGCTGGTGTGGGCGTGTTGTACTTGTTGGGCTTGTTGCCTGTATGGTGGTTTTTGCCGATGTTATGGGGAGGACGAAGATCGGTACGTTTGGCGCTGCGATTGTTTGGGGGATTTTCGCTGCTTGGGATGGTCTTGATGCTCGGAGAAGGAATGGGCTATCACCCCTTCTCTCACGCGGTAGTTTCGGCGATTGCGGCAGGTGCTGGCTTTACAGCGATGGCGTTGTTGGTGCTATGGCTGCCGTGGTCGGGTTATGGGACGTGGCGGCTGCGTGCGCTGGAATGGTGGATCGTGGGGTTGGGGATACTGAATCTTGTGACCTACCTGCGCACCCAATGGTTCCAAGCCCCTGTGACCGCCTTTTTGCCCGCTTCTCAAAAACTTGTGCTGATCGCGCTGCTCGTCTGGCTTTGGGTTCTCGCTGTCCACCTCCAACGCCCCCCCTCCTCTCGTTGACCCAAAGCCGCCCTCTCCGTGTATGGGGAAATGTAATGTATGGGTGCGACTTGTTGGATGGTTTTGTGGGGTTCCACCCCACGCCCCGCAAGGGAGCGCGGCTCCCTTGACCCCGTATGGATGGGGCGATCACAGGTTTTCCAAAACAACGGCTCTTTCGCTTGGGGGGGTCCGAACACGGCTTTTTTATCCGCTGCGTTGATTCGATTGTATTTTATTACATACAGATCTGACTGTATGTTTTTCAATACATCTTCGTTTCGTTGATTTGTTGGTTGTTTTGTGTTTGTGAGGCGCGGCCCCACACCCCGCCACAGACTGCCGCCCGTCCCGTGTTGGTAGGGTGAGCGTTTGCTTTTCAAACTAACAGCGTTGCCGCTTGAGAGGCTGCGAACACGTCTTTTTTTGTAGTTTTGTAACTCCGATGGAAACTGCTGTGAAGTAAGACAAAAAAAGAAAAAAGCATTGATTTGCGCAGCTTTTCTCTTTATAGTGACAGTTTGGTGTAGAGTGGCGGTTGGTTGACGGAAACCAACACAAAAGCATCGCTTTGCCCACTCTGCTTTTAACGCACCTCCCGATCATAAACGCACCTCCCGATCATACAAGAGCAGTCAATGACCCGCTCCTTCGGTGGCGGGCTTGCCGAAGCAAGTCCGATTGACCAGACGACAACAGAGGATGTCACGCAAATGAAAAGTGTAAGAGTATTCCCACTCTAAGACCCTGAAGAATACAAAACCACCTAAGGACCGGATTCCACAAACTTCCAACAACACAACATCTGAGATGCAAAGGAAAAAAACGATGTCGAGGAAAACAAGAGTATCCGTTTGGTTATATGGCGCTATCGCCCTTTTTGGTTGGTTGGCGGGTGGTTGTTTGATGGGTGGAGCAGCTACGCCTTCATGTGCAAGCGACTCGGATTGCGCGAATGGCGAACGTTGCGTGTCGGGGCGATGCCAGACTACCGGTTGCCGCTCTGATCAAGACTGCGACGCAGGCCGCTGGTGCGGCAACGATGGTACGTGTTTGTTGTCAAAAGAAATTTATTGCGAAAAAAATGAAGACTGCCCTTCAGACGCGAATTGTAACGTGCAAGAAAGTTTATGCTCTTTACCCCGCGACTCTCAGCCCCCAGGCTGCAAATCAGCTCAAGACTGCAAATCGAGAGAAACATGTGAGGTGTCGACAGGTAAATGCGTTGAGATAGCGGTTGGGTGTCGTGCGGATAACGAGTGCAAAAACGGAGAGATTTGTAATCTCCAAACGAATCGCTGCGAAGCGGCACCCAGCGGTTGCAGATCAGCTCAAGACTGCCGCCAAGGAGAAACCTGCGACATCGCCTCTGGGCGTTGCCAAGCGTCGAATCCTTCAGGCTGTCAAAGCGACAAAGACTGCTCTGTAGAGCAAAGATGCAACGCTCAGGGCAGTTGCGAGAAAAAACCGCAAAGCACGACTTGCTCCGAGCATTCCCAATGCAACGAGGGCTTCGCGTGCAGAATTGACCTCAAAGAGTGTGTTGAAATCCCAGCATCTGTAACGATACGAATCGAAGGCGCAATGATCGGCCCGGGAACAGCAAGCGGAGAAGGTTGGGAGGGGGGGGCAATCTCGCAAGAAGCCGCAAAAAAAATAACCGAGATCATGACAAAGGCAGCAACCTCCTATTTCGGACTTCCCAGCGACTTTGGACTGGGCGCGGCGTTGGGCGAGATTTCGTCACTGTTGGTTGGCCTTTCTGCCCCACCTGACGTTTTCGGAACGGCGGAGTTGCTATCGCCAGCCCAAACCCCGTTACAAATTGAGTTACCACAAAAAGACGACACTTATAACCCAACGTGGGGCGTCGGATGGTCAAATGTTCCTCTATCAAGAGAAGCAAAAATCCGTATAGTTTTAACCGACTACGATCCGCTAGACAGCAACGACGACATCGGCACAGCGATGTTGAATTTCAACCATCTGATCGCGGCATACTGGAAAGGCGAGGTCGTCCAAATCAACGTAGCAGGACAAACAAACAACTCCATTCTTTTTGTTGGCATTTCCGTTGTTCGTTAGATGAAGATGTTGTAAGTCAGTATCGCTTGATTTTTGTAACTTTGGTGCTTGAGCAGCAAGGTTCTTCGGGGTCCGTTCAAACCAACGCCATGAGAGAGGTATCAAGATGCAACACATTTCAGCCAGGGCAACCAGGTGTGGTTGCCCCTACGTGTTGGAAATCACACGGTGTTTCGTAGGGGCAGGCCCCCGTGCCTGCCCTCGATCTGTTGCGTCGGTGACCTCTTCATCGCCATCTTTTTTGAACGAACCCGTTCTTCGGGCGCGAAAGTTGAAGA
>JAKLKB010000027.1 GCA_023150835.1 Myxococcota bacterium
CCCCCGAGAGTTTTCGTTGTTTTCTTCAACTGTCATGTCGCGAGACGTTCCTCTGAGACCTCTCATGTCAAGGGCAAACAAGCCATGAAGCCCGATGATACCACGTTTTTCGAAAAAGACCTCAAAACACAACATGAGCCCCACAAAAAACAATCCACAAAAAACAATCCACAAAAAACAATCCACAAAAAACAATCCACAAAAAACAATCCACAAAAAACAATCCACAAAAAACAATCCATACGAACCTGCGCCTCCTTGCGTTCGACGCGCCATTTCAAGCATGTTGTAAAGGCGATCCAAACCAAGCTGATCACTACACACCCACGCGGAGGCAGAAAAGCAAGCCGCCCCCGCCAAAAAGAGAGAAGACATCCGAACCAAGCCATCATTACACCCACGCGGAGAACTGGCCGATGAGCCCAGAAAAAGCCCACACGCTCGAACCTTCGGCAGATGCGCCGACGCCAACAACCGAGACCTCCCACGCCCAAGAAAGAACAGAGATCGCCACATCCGACGCACCGCCCACCCAAGGCTCACAAGAACCCAAGCCACCGCCCTTTCCAGAACACCTCCGTCTTGAAGTCGAAGAATTTTCCCGAAAAACAGATGCTTTTGTCAAGTCTCTTGAGCCACTTCTCGCACCGTATCGCGGCCTACTCGAAGCGATGAAAAAAGAAAGAAAACGATACAACGCATGGCTTGAAGCCCATCCTCAGCGCGTCGTCTATTACCAAGATATCGGAACCTACACCGCTTGCCAATACATGCCGAACGTGGAGATCCGCGACACCCCCGAGATGGGACGCGGCGTCTTTACCACCGCACCGCTCAAACAAGGCGACCTGTTTCTTGCCGAAGAAGCCATTGTTTTCGCCCCCCAAGAAGATGACCCGCTGATCGTCTCGCTGCTTGGGATGTTTGCTAACCCTTGGGCTCTCGCCAAAGAACTCATCCAAATAGACCCCGAACGCCAAGCCCTCGCCGCCCAATTGTACAACGCACACACCGACAAGTCCGCGCACCTACTACAACAACTCGCACAGATCCAAGCGGCCTCGACACACACCTTTCCAAACGCTGCGCCCGAAACCTTGGTCCGCTGGATCGGAACCGCACAAAGCAACGCCTTTTGCTTTCAAGTACGCCAACGCAAACGTGTTGGGATGTACATCTTGGCATCCATGCTCAACCATAGCTGCTCACCCAACGCCAGTTTTTCGTTTGAAGGTACCACCATCGTCATCCACGCCCAAAAAGACGTCCCTACAGGCGAGCAACTCTTTTCTTCTTACCTCGGCGGGCGCAACCTCCCCGTCGAACGCCGCCAACAAATGCTCCAAGAACGCTTTCATTTCACCTGCCGCTGCCCGACTTGTACGACCGAAGCCGCCTCCACCCCAGCCGAATCGCCCCCTCCCACTACCCCCTAACCGCTATCCTTTAAGAGAGACGTTGCTTGTTGGGTTTGTTTTTGTGGGGCGTTGCCCCACTCCCCACAAGGGACTATCGCCCCTTGGCCCCGTATCGGCGAAGAGAGCATCGTTTTTCAAACCAACCGATCGTCGCTTGAAGCACCACGAACACGGCTTTTTTGAGAAACCGCGTCACTTCGGCGAGGCTTGGATGTGCAAGAGCGTCACTTCGGCGAGTGATTAGATGTGCTTGCACCTTTTGCAAGATTGCACTACGCTGATACGAAATCCGCCCATGGTGTGCGCCAACATATAGGGGCTGCCCCCTGTGGCTGCCCAACAACAAGGCGTCTACAGCGGATCACACCTACCCTTCGTGTACACTTCTCTCGGATATCGGATGATGCCTTCTGTACAACGGCATACCCGCCGCCACAAACCACCAAGGAGAGCCGATCATGAGCGATCTCAAAGCCCGCTTCGATGCCACAGTTCAATACGTCCGCACTGCTGAAGGCAGTTTCCAACCCTCCAACGACCTCAAACTCCAGATGTATGCGCTGTTTAAGCAAGCCACCGAAGGCGATGTCAGCGGAAAACGCCCCGGGATGCTCGATCTCGTCGGCAAAGCCAAATATGACGCATGGGCCAAGATCAAAGGCATCTCCAAAGAAAGCGCCATGCAGCAATACATCGACACCGTCGAGTCCCTCAAATCTCGCCACCGTTAGAGCCATCGTGGCCTGTCCCCTCCATATCCCGCCTGTTCTTCCTGTTCTTCCTGTTCTTCCCGTTCTTCCTGTTCTTCCTGTTCTTCCTGTTCTTCCTGTTCTTCCTCTTCTTCCTCTTCTTCCTCTTCTTCTTCCTGTTCTTCCTGTTCTTCCTGTTCTTCCTGTTCTTCCTGTTCTTCCTCTTCTTCTTCCTCCTCTTCCTCCTCTTCTTCCTCCTCTTCCTCCTCTTCCGTGTTTTCCGTGTTTTCCGTGGACTCTTCTTGGTTTTTCGTATTTTTTAATGCAAAAGATTGCGAAGTGTAGGAGGGAGGATGAGCGGGCAAGGGCCATCACTTTGGAGATAGCGGCGAAGGCTTGGGAGATCGTCGATATCATCAAGGGGCGAGATGGTGGCGTAGGGGATTTTCTGTAGAGCGAGGCATTTCTTGGTTTGTAGCCATGTTTGGGGCGAAGACCACGGGATCCCCGAAAAGATCGGATGCGCCTGCGACCGCTGCCCCACAAGATAATAACCCCCATCCCCAGAAGGCCCAAAGACGACATCGCAGCTTGCAAAGCGCCGCAACGCATCAAGAAGATGTTGCTGTGTGAGATACGGACAATCACTTCCAACCAGCAAGACTTTTTCGTCACCCAGCGCAAAGCGTTCACGAAAGGCCCGATCCATGCGTTCTCCGAGATCATCGCCTTCTTGCAGTCCGATCAATAAGGACGGATCGATGTGCAGCAAAGCGGCCCCGAATTCTTGGTCTTCTTTGGGGAGGTACAAGACGCGCTGTGTGGCTTGGAGGGAAGCGGTGCGCAGAGTGTAGGCGAGCAATTGGGCGTAGACATCGGCAGCTTCAGCCATCCCGACCACCTGACCGAGACGTGTTTTGACATGCCCTGCTTTCGGTGCGCGGCCAAAGATCAGGATCGAGGTGGAGGATGACATCACGGCCCCCTCTAAACAGGGTTGGAGCTTGGGCGTTTAAGCGTTGCTTTTGAGTTCGCGTACGGTGTCTTCGATGCCTTTGCGTGCGTCTGCAAAGAACATCAACGCATTGTCGGCTTCAAACAGCGGGTTGGGGATGCCCGCATATCCGGGCGAAAGGCTGCGTTTGACGATCACCACAACACGCGATTCGTGGGTACGCAAGATCGGCATACCGTAGATCGGGCTGTCTTTTTTGTCTAAGGCTTCGGGGTTTACGACATCATTGGCTCCGATCACGATCGAGATATCCGTGTTGGAGAATTCGTTGTTGATATCGTCCATCTCGAAGAGTTCATCGTACGGCACATCGGCTTCTGCAAGCAAGACGTTCATGTGACCGGGCATCCGCCCTGCAACGGGATGGATAGCGTATTTGACCGAAGCTCCGCGCTTTTTGAGGATATCCGCGAGTTCCCGTACGGTGTGTTGGGCTTGAGCCACAGCCATCCCATAACCCGGCACGATCACCACGCGCTCGACAGCCTCCAACATCTGCGCGAGTTCTTCGGCATCCGTACTTTTGATCTTGGTGTAGGCTTGTTTTTTGGCTTCTCCGCCGCTCGCCTCTTCCATCCCGAAGCCGCCCACCAAGACGTTCAACAAAGACCGATTCATCGCCTTGCACATGATCATCGTCAAGATGATCCCCGACGCGCCCACCAACGAACCGCTGATGATCAACAAGTTGTTGCCGATCACAAAGCCCGTCATCGACGCAGCAAGGCCCGAGTACGAGTTGAGCAGCGAGATCACGACGGGCATATCTGCCCCACCGATCGGGATGACCAGCAACACGCCCAGCGCCAAGCACAACAACGAAACCAAGATCAGCAGCAGCAATAGCCCCCAGCGTGCGCTGATCTGGAAGCAAGCAAGATACGAAAACAACAGCGTCGCCGCGATCACACCACCCGAGATCAAGTGCCGATGAGGCAGCAAGATCGGCTTTTCAGGCATCCACTTTGCGCCTTGCAGCTTGCCAAATGCCACGAAAGACCCCGTGACGGTGACACCCCCGATCAAGATCGACAAGACCACCGAGACCGATCCATCCGAACCCAGCACGACCGCAACCGTCCCAGCTTTGCCCATCTCGATCATCTGCTCGTAAAAATACGAAAGCGCCACCAACAGCGACGATAAACCGCCCAAGCCATTCAACAACGCCACCATCTCTGGCATCGCCGTCGCTTGGACAGTCATTCCAAGCCAAGCTCCCACCGCCGCCCCAACGATCAAACCTGTCATAATCAGCCGTGGATCGAACGATTCGGGATACAAGATCGCCAACTCTGCCAACGCAGCCACGATCGCGATCACCATCGCCACCATCGCCAAAAAGTTCCCTTGGCGCGCCGTTCGCACCGCCGCAAGTTGCTTAATCCCAAAAATAAACAGCACCGATGCCAACATATAGGCAAGGTGAACCCATGTCATCATCAACCTCCTGCACAGATCGCCTGTAGCGTTGCACGTTATTTCTTAAATTTCTGCAACAGGCGGTCGGTCACCCAAAAACCACCCACCACGTTGATCATCGCACACAGCACAGCAATAAAACCAAGGATCTTTGCAACAGAGGGAGCCGTAAAACGCGCACAATACAACGCTCCCACGATAGTAATCCCTGAGATCGCGTTGGAACCCGACATCAAAGGCGTGTGCAACGTGGGCGGAACCTTGGTGATCAACTCAAATCCCACAAAAATCGCCAGCAAAAAGATATACAACCCCACCAAAAACGGAGGCAAAGAAGCCGATTGGCTCGCTGTTTCAGAGGCTTTGCTTTGTTTCGTTGCCGACGCTGTTTGCGCAGCAGACGCTGTTTGCACGGTCGCTTGGCGCTTTGAGGGCGCAGCAGGCTCACCCGCCGAAGACACCCCATGCACAAACAATCCACCCATCAAAAAGCACATACCAAAAAACATCCATCGCAAGCGCGACAACGAAGAAAACGCTGACATCAACATCCTCAACTCTCCTTTTTTTCCGAAACAGCCGTGTCTTTCACCAAAAAAACTTCGCTTGGCTTCGCTGCTTCCGCTGGCTTCGCTGCTTCTGCTGGTTTCGCTGCTTCCGTTGGCTTCGCTGTTTCTGTTGGCGCGGCGGATTTTTCAGTTTTTGGGGGAGCGAAGATCTCGTGAACAAGCTGACCTTGGTGGGTGATGATCGAACCGCGTGTAATCTCTTCTTCAAAATCGAGCTTGAGATCGGTTCCTTTTTTGAAGAGGTGTTGCAAAACAAACAGGATATTGCGTGCGTAGAGTTGGCTCGACTCGTAAGGAACGCGGCCCGGGACATTGCGATGTCCGATGATCTGGACGCCGTGTTTGACGACGACTTTTCCGGGTTCTGAAAGCTCGCAGTTTCCGCCTTGTTCGACAGCAAGATCCACGATCACACTTCCGGGCCTCATCTTTTGCACCATCTCAGCCGTCACAAGGATCGGTGCTTTTTTGCCCGGGACAAGGGCCGTTGTAATCACTGCATCCGCCGCGATCACGTGTCGGGCGATGGTTTCTTGTTGGCGCTTCAAAAAGTCAGCAGAGACTTCGCGTGCATAACCGCCCTTGCCTTCGCCACTTTCCGCCGATTCCACCTCAATAAACTTTCCACCCAGACTTTCGACCTGTTCTTTGACAGCGGGTCGGATATCGGAGACTTCGACAACCGCACCAAGGCGCTTGGCGGTGGCGATGGCTTGGAGTCCTGCGACACCCGCTCCCATGATTACCACTTTGGCGGGTTTGACGGTTCCTGCTGCCGTCATCATCAGGGGAAACAGCTTCGGGAGATGGTCTGCTGCGATCAAAACAGCCTTATATCCGGCGATATTGCTTTGAGAACTCAGGGCGTCCATATTCTGGGCCCGAGAGATCCGTGGGATCATATCCATCGCAAATGCGCTGACTTTGCGCGCAGCAAGGCGCTCCATCAACGGGCGTTCTGTGCGAGGCCAAAGAAAACTCACCCACAAGGCCCCATCCTTCGGAAGATCCGCTTCCTGACGTTCGAGCAGCTTGTTTTGGAGAGGCGGCTGGACTTTGAGGATCACATCGGCTTGGGCGTAGCCTTGGCGCACATCGTTTTGGATCTGTGCGCCAGCTTCAATGTAGGCTTCGTCAGAGAAAAAAGACGCCAAGCCTGCATCGCGCTCAACGACGACTTGAAATCCCATCTTGACGAGACGTTTGACCGTTTCAGGACTCGCGGCCACCCGTGTCTCTTCATGCAGGATCTCTTTGGGAACAAAGATCATCGGCATCGTCTGACATCCTTCTGGTTCACAAACGCTTGCGCGGCTCTTGCTCTGTCGGGTAGAAAGCGCAAGCTAAAAAAAAGGTACGTGGTGGGTATACGGGAATCGAGAAAAGAAGGGAAGAGGGAAAGCAGCGGGCAAAGAGACAAGAGCGAGTCGGTGTACCCGATGCGTTGGGGATTTGTGCAGGCAGGGCGTAAGTCGCCGAACAACAAGGCGTTCGCTTATTTTAGTTTCGATAGGCGAGAAGCGACGCGGTGAGCAAAACCCGTGTTCGCGACCGTTCAAAAGAAGAGAAGAGTTCGCTTCGTCTCACTTAAAAAATTTGGCGTTTGTTTTGGTGTATGAAGCCCATTTGGCGGGGACTTCACTTTCTTCAAAGATCGCACTAACGGGACATTCGGGTTCACAAGCTCCGCAATCGATACACTCATCGGGGTTGATAAAGAGTTGCATTCCCCCTCGATCGGCCATTGTTTTGACTTCTGCGCCTCGGCCTGTCTTGCTGATCGGCCCGTGGATACAATCGACAGGGCAAACTTCGACGCAAGCGGTATCACAAACGCCAACGCAGGGTTCCGTGATGATATACGGCATTCTATTTCTCCTATCTCACAAGCTATTTGAGCAGCACTCGGATGAACTTCGGACCATGATCGCTCGTGTTGTCCCTCTCTGCGATGCCGTGAGATGGATTGCCAAGAGGAAAAACACCCGTTACAAGATGCGTTGTGTGGGCAAAAATCCGCAAGCACAAACGCACACGCAACAAACTACGAAGCCCCAAGGAGCCGCACGATACGCTGACCTGCACTCTCTTGGAAAACGCAGAGGATGTATGATCAAAAAAGGTGCGCGTCAAGTATCTTTCTCAAAAATCTTCTCCCTCCAATCCAGCAAAGACATCAAGCCCAACCTTCCGCGAGGACCGAAACAGCCGCTTGATACGACCAAGAGGAAAGCATGATCGAGCATCTTTCGCTAGAGATGTTTCAAGACGATATCGAGGACTTTGAACGCAGCGTGATCGCAATGCCCGATATATCGACGGTTTGCACAGCGAGCGACTGGCAGATCGCAGCATACGAACGATTGAGCGATCACAGAGAATCGCGCATCATCCGAAGAGATACCACGTGGATGCTATTTTGCATCGGCCCCGTTAACCGCTACCGTCGCGTACTTCAACCTTTTGAGATGAGTTGGGCTTTTGGCACTCCTCTCGTGGGCGAAGATATCGAAGCCTGTGTCCAATTGAGCTTAGAAGTGTTGTTGCAAGATCGTCCATCATGGGAGATGGCGGTGTTTAGCGGACTTCCCGAAGACGGAGCATTGGCGATTGAACTGCTCCGAACGTTGGGGGCGCACTTTCACAGCGAAAGCATCGCAGGCAGTCACTGTGATCAAGCGTTTTTGCATGACGGCCTTGATGCGTGGCTCGAACGGCGCAGCCGAAACTTTCGCGTGAGCTTGCGCAAAAGTGAACGCGCCGCGCAAGAACAAGAGATCGCGTTTGAATGGATCGATGGAGTGTGCGATGGCGCGGCCTTGTTGGAGCGCATCTTTCAGATCGAACGCCGCTCATGGAAAGGCGAATCAGGCAAAAGCATTTACCGAAACCTCCCCTACAGACGATTTTACGAAACGCTTTGCACACGCATGGGAAAACGCGGCTTGTTGCGAGCGATCTTTGCGCAGCACGAAGGAAAAGATATCGCGTATGCCTTCGGCGGTATCGTAGGTTCGGTCTATCGGGGGTTTCAGATCAGCTACAACGATCAATTTGCTGCGCTCGGTTTGGGAAATCTCTTGCAATGGTGGCAGATGCAAAAACTCGCCGAAGAAGGGATCACGCTCTACGATCTCGGGATGGAGATGGCCTACAAAAAACGCTGGGCTGATCGGCTCCAACGCTTTCAGACGCTGCTCTTTGTCAGAGGTTAATACGATATCCGCAAGATGCGTACACAAAGAACAGTACGTAGACGCCCTATGGTTGGGCAGCTACAGGGGGCTGCCCCTACGTTTTGCGATCACACAATGGACGAATCTCGCCTAACCACCGCGCCTATCCGATCAAGGCGATCATGACGACTTGGGTGTGTCGGGCTGTATGTCGGGCGCAGCCGACCGAAACGCATCCAAAGCTCCTGCGGTCGAAGCCACCCGCGCAATCGTCGGATAATCCGCCATCTCGACCCTAAACCGATCAGCGTTATAGACTTGCGGAACGATCAACACATCCGCAAATGTCACCTGCTCCCCCACAGCAAACGCCCCTGCGGTCTGCACCAACAACCGCTCCAACCCCTCAAACCCTCGTTCGATCCAGTACTTTGACCAAGCAAGCGTTTGTTCCCGCGTCACGCCAAACTGCGCTTGTAGCTGCTGCATCACTTTGAGGTTTTGAATCGGCTGGATCGAGCTATTGATGATCTGCATGATCTGACGAACACGCGCTCGATCTTCTGGGGCTTTCGGAAGCAACGCAGGATGCGGATAACACTCTTCGAGATACTCCAAGATCGCCGTCGATTGGGCCACTGCAAACCCCGGCGCTCCAACACGCTCCACCCACAACGTCGGTAGCTCCGCCATCGGGTTGTATTGCAAATAGCTTTCTTTGCGATGCTGGCCCCCATCCTCGATCAAATTCACCGCATGGTACGTGTATTCCAAGCCTTTCCACGCCAGTGCGATCCGCACACGATACGAAGCACTCGAACGAAAATAGCTAAACAGCGTAAGACGTGCATCCATCGGCTTTACGACTCCTTCTTCCAAGACCAACTTCTCGATTGTCGTTTTGGGTGTTCTTGACGTGCATCCATCGGCTCTACGACTCCTTTTTCCAAGGCTTCACGGTTTGAGCGATCGCGCCAAAGATCGACCGGCCACCTTTCTTCATCTCGATGCGCACCGTATCCCCAAAACGCATAAACGGTGTTTTGCTCTCCCCTTCCTCGATCTTCTCGATCATCCGACGCTCTGCCAAACAACAACTCCCCGTCGAGCGATCTTTGTTTGAGATGGTCCCTGATCCAAGGATCGTCCCCGCCCCCAAGGGCCGCGTCTTGGTCACATACGCGATCAGCTCGGGAAACGAAAACTGCATCTCAGGCCCTGCGTTGGGATGCCCGAACCATGCCCCGTTGTATTCGACTTCCAAAGGAAGGTGGACTCGCCCGTCCTGCCACGACTCGCCTAACTCGTCGGGTGTCACCGCAAACGGCGAAAAAGCCGTTGGTGGCTTGGAAACCACAAAACCAAATCCCTTCGCCAACTCCGCAGGGATCAAGTTTCGCAACGATACATCGTTGGCCAACATCAAAAGCCGGATGTAGCCGAGCGCATCGCTCGCCTTCGTCCCATAAGGAACATCGCCCGTCACCACCGCAACTTCCGCTTCAAAATCAATCCCCCATTCCTCCGAAGCATGGACGATATCTTCGGTCGGACCTAAAAATGTGTCCGAACCGCCTTGATACATCAATGGATCTTCATAAAACGAAGCGGGAACCTCGGCCCCTCGGGCTTTTCGCACAAGCTCAACGTGATTCAAAAAGGCCGACCCGTCCAACCACTGATACGCTCGTGGCAACGGCGCATGAAGACGATCCACTTCGATCGCAAAAGCCCCCTCCACACGATCGGATTGGAGCGCCTCAAACAACCCCCGCAATGGGCCTTCAACCTCTTCCCAACACTCCAACGCCTCCTGCATCGTCCGTGCGATCCCTGCCGCCTTAACAGCCCGCTCACCCGCCCGATCCACCACCAACAGCACACCATCGCGGCTGCCATCTCGCAACGTCGCCAACTTCATCCACAACCTCCTGATTTCGCTGATCTATCCGACAAAAACTCCGAAAGCATAGGCATTTCTGGCCGCCTGTCAAGCAACCCCCCCCTGCAAACAACCCACGCTACGGCCTCCCCCAGCCATCCCCCACAGCACCGTCATTTCGACAATAACTCGAATAAGACAAAGATGGATTCTTACACAATACACTACCGAAAAGATTTTAATTTTTAGATTGACGAGACCCGTGAAAAAGAACATACTTCATTCATGTTCGCCTTTGAAAGAAAACGAATTCCTTTGTTTTTTCTCGACCATCAAGAAGGCTTCTCGACAAAAACCAAACAACAGCCGATATCACAACCGCTTAGAACGAACCCAAAGAAACACCTGCTTCTTGAGATCAACGCGACACAGGAGTCTTCGCGCACAAACAAAACGACACCACGCAGAAGCATTCACTCGGGTCCATCGCTTTCAGCGAAAACCGCAAAGACCAAAAGTAACGCCCATGCAATACCCCATACCACCGCTCTTTTCGACCTCGCCGCTGAAACAAAAAAAGGCTCCGCCTCGCGTCCTCTGTCAGGGGGGAAGCCTTGTACTTCATGGTCTTTGTGGCGGATTGCTCTTGTGTACACAACACGAACCGCTGTGCTGGCTCTTTCTTCTTCTGTGCTGGCTGCTGGTTGCGGCCTCGCAAGGCTTTCTCTTACGAACCACACGGAGCCGACTTCAGGATATCTTGGCCCCAACACTTGTCATCTCTTTGCTCATTTTCCTGACAGAACACCCCCAACAAGCACTGTTTTTTGGGGCGGGACTCCTGCTGATTGGAACCTTCTTCGCTGCGGGTTATGCGCGCATCTACCAAGATCGCCTGCTTCAAGAACGCTCCGCCTTGCGTACACAAGTCGCCCTTTACTCCGCATGGCAAACTCACAAACAAGCCCAGATCGAACAAGAACTCGCAGGGCGCTTGCTCTTGGAACAGCATCAGGCCAACAACTTACTTTGCGGCATCGTTTTACACGTCAACATCGCCTCCTCACTCCTCGACTCCGGCCTCTTTGAACCTCACCCCACCACCCCACACGCTCCAGATACCACCCAAGAACTCCAACAAAATATCCTCGATCTCACCGAGACTTCGCGCAAACTCCAACATCTTTTCGCCGAACAACTCGAACTCACCGCCCCCGAACAGCTTCGGCGGTCCAGCCAAGGCCGCCCCATCGACCTCTGTGATGCCTTTGCCCGCGCCCAACACCGCACACAAATCGCTCTACCCGACCTCTCCATCCTCGATCTCTCCGAATACAACGGCTCCTTATTCCTCCCAGAAGATCTCGATCTTCCCGCTTTTTTCTTTGATCTCTTTTGTATGCTCTCCCAAAGCCAACCCCATCCAACCCTCCATTTTACAACACAACACTTCCCCCACGCCCACCCTCCCGCCTTGCGCATCGAGCTCCAAGGCATCCCCGATCCCACTCTGCCCAAACGCCATCCCCACCAAGCCTCCGCTTCCTCGATCGAACTCTTCCTGTCTTGGCTTCACCTCTTCCTTGACCTGCGCGGAGGACGCCTGATCTCCCCACCCAGCCCTACGCCCTCCAACTTCCCGCCTCCTCACGGATATCGAGAATTACCGAGCCTGATCTTCGATCTCCCCGTTCTTTCCGTCTCCCACCGCATACCCCCCCACAAAACAACGGGGCCTGCTCGATAACTCTCGGGTGGCTTTTGTTTTGCGCAAACTCTCAGGCGACTTTTGTTTTGCGCAAGCTCTCAGGTGACTTTTGTTTTGCGCAATATCCGAGAAAACAGCGCAGGAACGAAGCGTTTGAGGTAAACCCCCATCACTTCGCGCCCTCCGATGTAGACTTCTTCTTTTTTCTTCGCAAGCGCACGCAAGATCTTTTGCGCACACACCTCCGCAGGCATCCCGTTGGCTTGGGCCTGATCCATCGTCCCTTGCGACGATCCATCCCCAACAAGCGCGTTCACCGAAACGGCGGTCTTGATATACCCCGGGCAGATCACTGTCACCGCGATCCCGTCTTGCCACGTCTCTGCGCGCAACGCATCACAAAAACCATGCAGCGCGTGTTTCGACGCTGCATACGAAGAGCGCAAAGGCGTACCAAACTTCCCAACGAGGCTTGTCACCATCGCGATATGCCCGCAACGACGGGCGATCATCGACGGCAACAGCGCTTTGGTCAAAGCGATCGTCCCAAAATAGTTGATCTCCATAATCCGCCGATCCACCGCAAGGCTGGTGTCTTTGATCAATGCGCGTTGCGATATACCGCCATTGTTGATCAACAGATCGACCTGCCCAAAGCGGCCCAGCGCCTGTTCCACCTTGCTTGGCATCTCTTCCGCCTTCTCCAGATCCAATGGCAAGATCATCACGTCTTGTTCGCTTCGACCACAACGGCGCTTCACTTCCTCCAACACCTCTCCACGCCGTGCAGACAAGATCAAACGCGCACCCACCTCCGCATACGCCAGCGCCAACGCTTCTCCTATCCCCGAAGATGCTCCTGTAATCCATACGACTTTTTCTCTTAACATCCCAGCCTCTTGTGTTTTTAACGCCTTCGCGTTTGTTTTCTGAACGGAAAACGTATTCCGTCTGTGCTATCTTGTGGTACTCGATCTTCGACCCCAAAGCCACCGCAGAGGCGCTTTGAACCGACGCTTGAATCGCAACACCCAAGGATATCTTTTCCCGCAACGCAAGCATCCAAAACCATTGAATCGCAACATCCCTTGCATCTGGAGTTTTTTTATGATCCGAGCCTCCAAACGACCTCTCCCCACCCTGCGGCTTGTGCTGTTGGGGTTCGTGTTGTTTCTCGGCAACAACAGCCTCGGCTGCATCACGATCATCGCAGAGTGTCTCGAAGACACCAACTGCCCCGCAGCCCGCAAGTTCTGCATCGCAGGACGTTGCCGCGCCTGTCGCAACGACAAAGACTGTGAAGCCGGACAATACTGCGCTTTTTGGGCTTGCCAACCCGATCCACGCGGTAGCTTCGCTACTTGCGGAGACAGCGTTTGTGATCCCCGCGAAAACTGCCGAACATGCCCTGCGGATTGCGGTGCATGCACCAGTGCTTCGTGCGGAAACCAACGCTGTGATGTCGGAGAAGATTGCAAAACCTGCCCCTCTGACTGTGGCCCTTGCGCGCAAACCTGCAACGACAAGATCTGCCAAAGCACTGAAACCTGCAAAACCTGCCCCGATGACTGCGGAAAATGCAAAGAACAGTGCGGAAATGCTGTGTGCGAACAAAACGAAGATTGCACCATATGCGAAGCCGACTGCGGAAAGTGCGCCACTTCCTGCGGAAACGCCAAGTGCGAACTCTCCGAAAATTGCCAAACCTGCCCCCAAGACTGCGGAAAATGCTCAGACAACTGTGGCGACACGATCTGTCAAGATAACGAAGACTGTAAAAATTGCCCCCAAGACTGCGGAAAATGCGCCACTTCCTGCGGAAACGCCAAGTGCGAACCAAACGAAGATTGTAAGACTTGCGAAGCCGACTGCGGAACCTGTCAAGCCAAATGCGGTGACAAGATCTGCCAAAATACCGAAACCTGCGCTTCTTGCCCCGAGGACTGCGGCCCCTGTCCCGCCACTTGCGGCGATGGAAAGTGTGAACAAAACGAAGATTGTAAGACTTGTGCCCAAGACTGCGGTCCCTGCCCTGCCACCTGCGGCGACAAGTCCTGTGGAATCGGCGAAGACTGCAACAACTGCCCCGATGATTGCGGAAAATGCGCCCCCAACTGTGGAAACAAGATCTGCAACGCAGACGAAAACTGCAAGACCTGCCCCCAAGACTGCGGAACCTGCGCCCCCAACTGCGGAAACGCCAAATGCGAACCCGGTGAAACCTGCAACAACTGCGCTCCTGATTGCGGAAAATGCGAACCCAAATGCGGAAACAAGATCTGCGATACCAACGAAACGTGCAGCGATTGTCCCGATGATTGCGGCACTTGCCCGATCCAATGCGGCAACGGAAAATGCGAAACGGGCGAAACATGCACCTCTTGTCCAAAAGACTGCGGTGCTTGTCCTCCCCAATGCGGCGACGGAAAGTGCGAAACGGGCGAAACATGCACCTCTTGTCCAAAAGACTGCGGCCCCTGCCCCGATCAATGCGGCGATGGCGTCTGCGGTCCCACCGAAGGATGCAGCACCTGCCCCGCCGATTGCAAATCCTGCGCAGGTCAAAAGTGCCAAACGGACGCAGAGTGCGGAGCAGGCTTCTTGTGCCTCGAACCCGATTACAACAACCCTGCCAAAGACAAGTTTTGCTTCCAAAGCTGTAGCAACGATCTTCTCCGCTGCTTGAGCAATACCGATGGCCGCACCCGTTGCGCCCCACTGACCGCCTCTTTGCGCGTCTGCCTCAAAGACGCCAAAGCCTCCGAAGACTGCGGCCAAAAAGCCAAATTCCAATCCCGTTGTCTCGATAACCCTCCCCTCTATTGCAGCGCCACCAGCAGCCTTTGCCAAACACCCACCATCCAAACACAGCCCGGCGCGGCTTGTGATATCCCACCCTACACCACAGAGCCTCCCAAACTCTGCGACCCCAACCAAAAACTCGTCTGCGATCCACAATCCAAAACCTGCACCGCTGCCCAACAAAGCGACGAAGGCAAAGAGTGCGATCCTTCGGGTCTGGTTCTCGGTCAAAAAGTCTTGTGTACGGGTTCTCAATTGTGCATCGACTTTGGCCCTTTTGGTCAGCGCTGCCACCGCCCATGCAGCGTCGGTGCGCCCGATGCTTGCGCCCACAACACCGACCTGTCTTGCCAAACAATCTCTTTTGCGCCCGGATCTCCGAGTGTTTGCATGGATCTCAAATGCAACAGCGATGCAGATTGCGCTTTTGTAGATTACGTCTGTAGCGGTACGCCCGGAACCCCCAAAGTTTGCCGCCCGCCCGGCCCTGTCGGCCCCCTCGACTTTGGCGCAGTGTGCAGCACAGATCCCACCCAAGCCAAAACCTCGGGATGCAAAAGCGGCCTGATCTGTATCCCACGCACCAACAGCCAATCCCTCGGCGTCTGCTCTCGTGATTGCACCGTCGATGCAACCGTTTGTCAGCCCTTCTCTGTAGGCGGCACCACCTACATCACCCAATGCGAGTCCTCCACCCTCGGCTTCAAAGCCTGCGGCGTTCTTTGCCAAGGCGGTTCGCTGCAATGCCCCCCCGCCACTTCCTGCAACAACGGGCGTTGCGCTCCCTAATTCGGCTCGCCCCCCAGCGGACCGCAGAACCAAAGGAATCCCCATGCACCACCACCCCTCCGATCTTTGCGTGCAAACTGCACACAAGCACGCGACCGTTCCAAACAACCCAAAACAAAAGCACGCCTCTTTTTTTCGGATGCCTTGTTTCGTTTTCTTCGTAGCTGCCTTGTGCGGTGCGCTTGTGCATCTCGCTTGCGATCCCAAACCAAGCACCGAAAACGCCGTCGAATCCGCCCAAGAACTCACCCCCGAATCCGCCCAAGAATCCACCCAAGACACCACCCCCGACGCAAGCCCCGAAGCCACCGCCGAACCTGCACCCGAACCTGCACCCGAACCCCTCGCAGAACCCACGCCCGAACCCGCAGCAGAATCTGCCCCCGAGATACCCAACGGCCCTCATACCCTCGCTGTATTCGATAAAATCACCATCCACAGCAACGGCGATGTCAACGTCCGCCAAGCCCTCTCCCCCTTTCGCTTTTTCCACTCTTCCTTTCAACGTGTCGTCCTGCGTGTACAACTAGAGACGACTTGTTTTCCCTTTGAGAAGTGGCAACAAGATCCGCCTCCGCCCGGGCACAACTGGCCCCCCAAGTGCGATGCCTTTGACCGCAACTTCGACTTTCACCTCGACCCCGCGCCCGATGCCCCCAAAGGCACCCCCGCCATCGAACTGGTGCGTGCGATCACTCCTTTTGGTGGCCCCATGCAGTTCCAAGCCGATATCACCGATATCGCCAACGGACTCAAAGGCGGCGCACACACCATGCGCGTCAATATCCAAACCTATTCCGACGGCCAAGGAAAAGTCTCTGGCTCCAATGGACAATGGACCGTCTCTGCATTTCTTGATGTCGTGCCTTCTGACACACCCAGTCGTATTCTTTCTGTTCAACCGCTGTTTAACCACAACCACACCGACAAGATGACCCGCCAATCCGCCACCTTCACGATCCCCCAAGGCGCAAAAACAGCTTATCTCCTGTACCGTGTGACGGGACACGGCGGTGGCACCGCAGATGCGGCCTGCATCGGCCACGCCGACGAATTCTGCCAACGCACCCACAAACTTTATTTCAACGATCAACTCGCCCACGAATGGATCCCTTGGCGAAAAGATTGCGCCAAACTCTGCACCCTCCAAAAACGCGGAACGATGGAGTATTGCGCCGAAAATCCATGCGGCTCCATCCAAAGCGTTCGCGCCCCCCGCGCCAACTGGTGTCCCGGTAGTGTCACCCCTCCCTACGTCCACTTGCTCCCTGCGGATATCGTTCAAAAAGCAGGCTCGCATCAGTTCGATTACGAGATCCTTGGCATCGCTCAAGGCGGCTCGTGGAAAGTCTCCGCAACCCTCGTTGTGATCGGACCTTAAACTCCGTTCTGATTTGATCATACGATATCCGAGTGATGTGTGATCGTAAGATAGTACGTAGACGCCCTATTCTTGGGCAGCCACAGGGGGCTGCCCCTACATTTTTACGATCACACAACGGGCGGATCTCGTGTCAGTCCTATCTACACAGGACTTGCGCAGTTGAAAAGGGAAACCCTGAGATATCAGAACGTTGTAGGGGCGGTTCGCGAACCGCCCACGCCCGAACATCTGCCTTTTTCGTATCGAACTGCGTAAGTCCTATCTACAATTCACACCTAATTTTTTTGAACATCGCGCAGACAGCCCCCGTCTATCCCGCCGACCTATCAAACGCTGTGGTCGTCGACTTTTGCCCAAAACAACGGCAAATCGGCGACCATCGCGTATCAAATCCCCCCATTCGATCGGTCGCGGCGATGAAACACAAACGCAACGCACGGAACACCCGCTCCCCCCATCAGCCCCACCAAGATATCAACTTTGAACTCGGTGCCTCCGGCCTTTGTCACGAAGGCCAGATCTACAAAGAGCAACACAACCACTGGGAGATGTACTACTACAGCGCCTGCGGCTGCGGGTGTTGCGCTAACCGATACGATTACGTCCCCCCCCCTCCTGCCTACGCCATCGAGGCCATCCCTTCGGCTCTTTTGCCCTTCCTTCAACTTCCCCCAGAACGGATCTCTGAGTCTCTTGATCTTCCGTCGTTTGATGTCTGGGATCTTGTGCCTTTCTTCCACGAATTCACCCGACGTTTTCCTCACTCGATCTTCTCTCTACGCCTACTCGAATCCATCCTCTCTCGTACTCCTGAAGAACAACGCGAGCAAGTAGCCCGGGCTTGCCGAGCGGCCATCCGACGCCTTCGACTCCGATCTGCCGACGCCATCCCCCACCTCACAACCATCCTTGATCTGTTGCTCCCCACCTTCGAGCAACGCTCCCTGTTGTTTGCGATCGCAACGATGGGAACGCTCGCTGCGCCGCTCTTGCCTCGCCTCTATCAGTTCGCAAGCGCCTACGATATCGAACTCTGCGCCCAAGCCGCCCACACCCTCAGTCTGCTTGGACCTCGCGATCCCCTCGTCCTCCAATGCCTACAACGTATCCTCCAACGCCCTTTGAACCCGTACTCCAACAGCGGCCAACCACATCCCCAACTTGGTGCCTTGCTTGCCCTCGATCGCATGGGAGAAATGGCCCGTCAAATCCTTCACGATGTCCAAGCCCTGTCTCTCAACGATCATCCTGCCCTAATCAAAGCATGGACCCGCATCATCGGGAAGTTTCAGCACAATCCCAACACCAACATCCCTAGGCTGGAACGATGGCTCCATCACGACGATCCCAGTGTCCAAGAAACGGTTGTCATGGCTCTGGGCAAATTCGGACACCACGCCGCCACCCCCAACGTTTTTCAACACCTCCTTCTCTTCATCACCCAACCCAAGCAGCAACGACGACACGAAGCCTCTTTGCGCACGCTTGCCAAGATCTGCCGCCCTCCACAGATCCCCGCCCTGTGTACAGCACTCCAACAACACTTACAAAGCGCCCCCACCGACCTTTTCGATCTCCCGCTCCTCCAACATCCCCCACATCATCGAGAGCAGATCGCTTTTTTCTTCCATACTCTCGCTGCAATTCTTCGTATCCTTTCTGATCTATCTCGCCGCAACAAAGGTTGTTCGTTTCCTTATTCACCAACGGCCCTTTCGCTGCTCTGCTCTTTTGCTCAACGTCTCCAAGGCCCGCACGTCTTGCTATGGAAAAGCCTCTTTTCGACACAACCCACGGCCTCTTACGAGATGATCCTCCGCTCGCTCCTCGACTTCCTTGATGCCGTCCCAACTTCACCCGATCCGCGCCTTCACAAAGAATTTGAAGAAGCACTTTTCTCCTAAAAATCTATAGCTTATCGTACTTTGAACTCGATCCTTTGGACTTTTCTATGGGGTATTTTTTTTTATTCTTTTCCAGCTTCGCAAGCACGATATCCGCCACATCCAGCCGATAATGCGCCGCCAACAACAACGCCCCATAAAACACATCGGCCAACTCATCTTTCAACCCCTCCATCTCCACATCGTCCCCTTTTTTCCACAAAAACAACTCCAATAACTCCCCTGCTTCGACGTTCAAGCTGATCGCCAGATCTTTGCCTGTGTGATACTGCGCCCAGTCCCGCTCGTCGCGAAAAGCCAAGATCGCCTCTGTTAATCGTTTGAGATCGCTCATCTTTTTCCTTCAGTTCAGTGCCCATCGCATACTCTAGCCGCAAGATGACACCAACGACACGCGGCTGGATCGACCCATCGTGTTTCCTTGAGCGGGCGTCCTCTCCGCTTCGGGCCTTGCATAAGATCGCGTGATTTGTCAACCCAGCCCGCCCTTTCTACTCGAACAACCACCCCGACAAACACCGCGTCTTCTCTATCTCCAACACAAGATATCGGATTTTTTGACGCCTTCACATTCCCCCGCTAGGCTTCTGCAAAGGCGCGTGGCGCTCTGTAATACGATATCCGAGAGATGTGTACACAAAGGAGAGTTCGTAGATGCCCTATGATCGGGCAGCCACAGGGGGCTGCCCCTACATCTTTACGCACACAACGGGCGGATCTCGTATAAAGCATCCTTGTATCGCGGTGCCCTCTTTTCGTCGCTGTATTTTTTATTTTTTGTCTGATGATTAGGAGAAGAATATGTCTCTTATGCAAAACTGGAACAACAGCGTTTTCCAAAAAAGACGTGTTTGCGGCCCTTTGAGCGGCTGCGTGGTGGGTTTGGAAACCTCTGTTCGCTCCGCCAACACGGGGTCAAGGGGGCGACGCTCCCTTGTGGGGTCTGGGGCAAAGCCCCACCATGCCTACAAACAGCATACGTCGCATCCAAACAACGCATCTTCTCCGTACCACCGTCTTTTTCGTGCGTGTTGGTGGGTGTGTGGCCTTTGGTTTTTTCTTTGGATGACTCCCCAACAGGCTGTTGCAAACCCTTTTGCAAGCAACCTTCCCTCCAAAGTGGGCGTGGGGGTGGGCTATGATGTCGATCTCAATGGCTTTACGATCCGTTTTGGCGACTTAAAAGGTGTGCGTTTTGACATCAATCTGGGCTTTGGTTTGAACCTTCAAACAGGCAATAATTCCTCAACCACCGTCGATATCACCCCCGGATTTCGAGTCTTGTTTCCGATCGGCTCTGTTCGCGTTGTCCAACTGCATGCTGTGGTGGGAACCTACCTGCTGATGAAGCCCACCGATGCAGCCTTTCGGATGGATCTATCGCTCTTTGGTGGCTTGATGCCTGAGATCTTTTTGTTCGAGCAGTTGAGTATCGAGATCATGGTTGGATTTGCCTTCAACATCAACAATATCGGCGGGGATGTCACGCTCAACCTCGGAACCATCGGCAAAGGGATCTCTTTCCTGAGCGGCGCGGCTTTTCACTGGTACTTCTAAAGGTTATGCTCACAGCACAACGCTCACAAAGGAGTCCAATCATGTCCGCCTGTTTGTTGCCTTCCGCGATCCCCATCACATCGCGAATTTCACGGGTGTTCTCTGCACTGGCTTGTCTGCTTCCGCTGCTTTTGCTTGCCTGTGGAAAAGGCTCGTCCGTCTGGCCAAGTACCAACCCGTTCAACCACAACGGCAGCGCCAACACCCTCAACCATCGCGGCCAAGAGTCCCCCACCAACCACAGCGGCAGCAACAACAATCTCAACCACAGCGGAGAAGCCAACAATCCGATGTCTTACGGGACGTACGGAAAAAAAGGCGCGACAGAAGCAGGCCCGCTGCGTTGGCATCTTTGTAACTGCCTTGTCGTCCCGTCCGAGGGCCTGATCATACCGCGTAGAACTTACAGCGTTTGTGCAACAAATCCCATTAACGCAGAGACTTATTCATCAAGCAAATGTCGTCCATTATTACCTTCTTGGCAGCGATGCAGTGCCTGTGTTTGTACGCCTGTGTTTGCCTGTTCGACGCTCGGGGCCTCGCTTTAGCGCATTAGACGAAATCCGCCCGTTGCGTGATCGTAATGAGGTAGGGGCAGCCCCCTGTGGCTGCCCAATAATCGGACATCTGCGTACTCTCGTTTGCTGTGTACATCACTCGGATATCGTATGAGACGATATCCGCCCATAACGTGAAACAGGTCGGGGCCGCCACAGAGGGCGGCCCAAGCACAGGGCGTTTACAACGGCTCGCATCGGCACCGCGATTACACGACGGAGAGCGGGGGAGGTGTGGAGTCTTCGGATTCTTCGTCTTCTGTCGAAGCATCATCGCGGCGAATACCGTATTTTTTCATTCGGTTGTAAAGCCAAGAACGGTTGAGATCGAGGACCCGCGCCGCTTCCGAAACATTCCAATGGCACTCTTCGACCGTTTGTCGGATCAGACGAGCCTCGGTTTGTTCCATGGCTTCTTTGAGCGTAAGTCGCCGCCCGTGTTCATCGAAAGGAAAGGCAGGGGCAGCGGCCTCTTTGGTGGCCGAAGCAGGAGGTGGTGGATTCGTGGAGGGCGGAGCGATCGGCGCAGCAGCGGGGGCAGGTTCCGCCAAGACAGCGATCGGCTCAGAAGAGGCGCGTGGATCGAGCTCGGCGTGAGGAAGCTCGATATCTGGCGCATCAAGGATGGCGCGCTCGTTAAAGATACAAGCGCGCTCTAGCACGTTGCGCAACTGCCGGATATTTCCGGGCCAATAATAGCTCGCGAGTTTTTCGTAGGCGGCCTCTGTCAAGGAGGCACGTTGGGCGATCTGCATACGGCTCAACAAGAGTTCGACCAAGAGCGGAAGATCTTCGGTTCGCTCGCGCAAGGGGGGAACCTCGATCTCGACCACGGCAAGGCGATAAAACAGATCTTCGCGAAACTTCTTTTCGCTCACCAGTTTGCGCAAGTTGTGGTTGGTTGCAGCGATCAGACGAAAGTCCACTTGGATCTCTTGGATGCCTCCAAGACGGCGGATACAGCGGCGCTCGATCGCATCGAGCAGCTTCACTTGCAGTTCAAACGGCAGATCGCCGATCTCATCGAGAAAAAGCGTCCCGCCGTGAGATTGTTCAAAGTACCCCTTGTGTTGTTTGCGCGTGGCCCCCGTAAATGCGCCTTGTTCGTAACCAAAAAACTCCGATTCGACCAAGCTCGCAGGGATCGCCGCGCAATTGACCGTAATCAACGGGCTTTGCTTGCGAACGCTTTGTTCGTGTAGCGCTTGCGCGATGCTACTTTTTCCTGTACCCGTTTCTCCCGTCAACAAGACGGGCATCTCTCGCTGTCCAAGCCGCGCCAAAAGTGAAAAGATACGCCGCATCTTTTCGCTTTTTCCAACAAGTTGTGCGCTGTTATCGAAGAAATTGACTTGGATCTTGGTGGGATTTTCGTACGCTTTCAACACCAAGACGGATCGGCCCAGTTGAAGGCGGGTATTGGGCCGCCAATAGGCATCAAGGACGCGATGCCCTTCCAAAAACACCCCATTGCGGCTATCCAGATCGCGCACGCGCACGCCGTGTTCGTCCAACAAGATCTCGCAATGAAGGCTGCTGATGCGCTTGTCTTCGGTGAGCGGGAGATGGCGGATCTCCGAGCGTCCCACTTCCGAGATCTCTTGGTTGAGCGGCAAGGTAAAGCCTTCGTGGGGGCCTTCCACCACCTCCACCGTATAACCGCGAACCACCATGCTCGAAGAGCGCAACGGACTCCAATCTTCCATGCGTAGCGTGGTGAGTGCTTCTTTGGGTTCTTTTGGGCGCGGGATCGGCTTGTCCATGCTGGTGTCCTGAATCGTGATCCTTGTCTAAGAACGCAGTCTAGGCCAAAGTGAACGCGCTACGCTAACACAAGGACGCAACCACCGCAACGCACAAAACCGAATCCCGAACGTGCTGCGTACCCCACGATACGCCACGTTGCCACCCCCAACCACACGCGCTGCACCATCAAGAAACGAGGCCCCCATGATCCCGACGCGGACGTACCTTCTCTACGCAACAGGCGGCTTTTCGATGCACGCCTCCAACTTCTTGCTCTCGACATGGCTGATCAAGTTTTATACACCCGGCCCCGACAAACACCTGATCGATCCGATCTTTTTTGGCTACATTATGCTCTTTGGCCGAATCATCGACGCGATCACCGATCCCTTGGTCGGCGCGTGGTCTGATCATCACAAAGGCCCGCGTGGTCGGCGTGTTCCGTTTCTGTTGTGGGGCGCTCCGATCCTTGCGTTGAGCCTATGGTGGAGCTTTACCCCCCCTGTGGCCGGACAATCCGTCTGGAACGGGGTTTATCTTGCCGCGATGATGGCGATCTTTTTCACGTTTTACACGATCGTTGTCACACCCTACCTTGCGATCTTGCCCGAACTATCGAATGATGCGAAAGTTCGCGTCAATCTGACGACTTACCAAGCAGGCTTTGTCTTGCTCGCCACCATCTACGTCGCCGCCCTCTCTGGCCCGATGATCCAAAGACTCGGTTATGGAACGACTATGGCGATATCGGGTGTGCTGATCTGGCTGACTTCGTGGCTACCGATCCTTGTGGCTCCCCAAAAAGACACCGTGGAGGCGGCACACACCGAAAAAGCGTCGCTGCCCGTGATCTGGACGCGTTCGTGGGGAACGCTGCGCAGCAAGGCATTTCGCCACATTCTGCTGTCCACCTCGGCCTTTTGGTTTGCGCTCAACCTCTTGATGGCCTCGATCGCGTTGTGGGTCGTCAACGTCTTGAAGGGCAAAGAGGCCGATGTTGCGATGATTATGATGCCCTTTATCGTGGCCAACCTGCTTGGCTTTGTGGTCTTCAATCGCATGGCCCATCGCTTCGGAAAATACAAGGTCTTCGTGATCATGTTTGTGATGATGGCCACCATCGCGCCCTTTTGGTATCTCGTGCAACGACAGCAAGGCGATTGGCCGTACCTGCATGCCATGCTGCTGTGCTTTGGCTTGGGCTTTCCGCTCGCCGCCTTCCAAGTCCTGCCCTTTGCCCTTCTTGCTGACGTGATCGATCAAGACGAACGCGAATATGGCGTACGCCGCGAAGCGATCTTTTTTGGGATGCAGGCCATCTTCCAAAAAACCAGCATCGGCCTGTCCATCGTGGTGATGCAGTATATGCGCACAAGCCTTGGCGAAGTGACGGCCTTGCGTTTGCTTGGGCCGCTCGCGGGCTTGTTTTGCTTGATCGGTTTGATTACATGGATCGGCTACCCATTGCGCGAAGAACCCCCACAAAAAATCTCCGCCCCTGCGCATTAATACGAGAGCCGCTCGTTGTGTGATCGTAAAGACGTAGGGACAGCCCCCCGTGGCTGCCCAATAATCGGGCGTCTGGGCACTATCCTTTGTGTACACATCACTCGGAGATCGTATAATCCCTTTTCTCAATAGCTTTCCTCTCTGATTGCAAGGAGACACTATGCCCCAAACTCCCGTTCGCATCGGTCTTGTCGGATGTGGGCGCATCACCGACCTTCACGTCCGCGCCTACACCCAAGAACCACGCGCCCTTCTCACCGCGATATGCGACACCGATCCCGATCTTCTCGCCAAACGCGCCCTTGAATGGGGTGTCTCCAAGACCTACACCGATTATCAAGCCATGCTCGATGATCCAGCCATCGATGCCATCGAGATCTGCACACCCACGCGCTTGCACTTCAAGATGGTTCAACAAGCTGCCGCCGCAAAAAAACACATCAGCGTCCAAAAGCCCGTCACTCTCGCCCTCCACGAAGCCACACAACTGCGCGACCTCTGCAAACAACACGGTGTGCTGTTCAAGATCTGCGAAAACTACGTCTTCCATCCCACCATCCTCCGCGCCAAACAGATGATCGATCAAGGAGAGATCGGTACACCACTCAACCTTAGCTGCCGCGTCGTCAGCGGAAGCGGTGGATGGCCGATCACTTCGGAAGCTTGGCGTTGGCGCTTTGAAGACGCCAAAGTCGCGGGCGGAACCCAGACCTTTGATCATGGACACCATCTCTTTTCGACTGCGTGGTATCTGCTCGGTCCCATCGACAAGATCCACGGTTGGATCCATTCGGTCGACGGCGTGATCGATGCCCCCTCTTCCTTTCATTGGACCTACAACAACGGGCTGACCCAAGGATCGGCGATCTTCACCGTCTCCACCGATATGCCGATCGACTCTCTCTATTACGGAAACGACGAGTGGTTCGAGATCACAGGAACACGCGGCATCCTCTGGATCAACCGATGCACCTCACATATCCGCAGCGATCTCCCTCCAATGACGCTTTACAGAGACGGAAAAGTCCAACCCATCGACGGGATGATCACAGACTGGCAAGAAGGTTTTACAGGCGCCTTACACAACTTTGTCGACGCCATCCTCGGCCTCGCTCCTCCCCAACTCAGCGGCGAAGAAGGCATCGAGATCCTCAGTTATGCGCTCGCGGCACAACGCTCTGCACACCTCGAACGGCCCGTCTACATCGACGAGATCCGACAACAAAAAGGGGAGACCCATTATCACACACAGCGCCTGCGCACCCTTGCTTCACGGCTCCAACCTCCCGCTTGGCTCAAACGCCTGTTTTCTCCGCCTGTTGATTCATCGACTTGTCGGACACTCACGCGCTCCCTCCCCCAACGCTTCCAACCCGAGGCCGTCCGAGGATGGAACGCCACTATATTACTCGATATCCAAGGCCCCAACGGCGGCCAATGGACCGCCATACTCCAAGATCAAGTTCTGGAATTCCAAGAAGGAAAACACGGAGAACCCGGCCTGATCCTCCGCTGCAAAGACACCGCATGGACCGCGATCCTTTCAGGCAAAAAAAGCGTAGAATCCGCCTTTTTTCAAGGACAACTCAAACTCGAAGGCAAAGTTGAGTGGGCCCTGTCCCTCAAAAAAGCCTTTCGCCTCTGAGGCCCGCCATGACGGTCAATCCTCTCTCCCCCGCACAAGATCCCCGCTGGCTCGACAATGGTCGCTACGAGATCCTCCGCCGCCTCGGTGAAGGCGGATTCGGCGTCGTCTACCACGCCTTCGATCACAAGATGGGCCTCGAAGTCGCCCTCAAAAAACTCAAATCCGCCGACGCAGAAACCCATTACCGCTTCAAAAAAGAATTCCGCGCTCTCGCCGATCTCTCCCACCCAAACCTCATCCATCTCTACGATCTCGTCGCCGATGACACCCAATGCTTCTTCACCATGGAACTGATCCGTGGCGTCGAATTCCTCGAATATGTCCAACAATCCCAACACCTCGACCTCACCGACCTCCCCCCGCCTGCCCCTCCCTCCTCCTCGCTCCGAAATGCCTCTCCCGCCCCTTCTCTCCCTCCACCGACTCCGCATCCCTCCTCCATCCCGACCTCCCCTCCAAGCCCTTCGCATCCGCCCGCATCTCCCGCACACCTCGACAACAGACCTCCTGCACACCTCGACAACAGACCTCCTGCACACCTCGACAACAGACCTCCCGCACACCTCGACAACAGACCTCCTGCACACCTCGACAACAGACCTCCCGCACACCTCGACAACAGACCTCCCGCACACCTCGACAACAGACCTCCCGCACACCTCGACAACAGACCTCCCGCACACCTCGACAACAGACCTCCCGCATATACCGAATCCGACTCCGCGTTCGATCTTCCGCCTCACATCCCGCCTCCGTTCACCCAGTCCTTTGAGCCTCCCGCCTTCCCTCTCGCTTTCTCCAACCCTCCCACCCCTGCGAAATCTCCGACAGCCTTTCCCCAAAACCCCATCAATCCGAAAGATCCATCCGCTCTCGCCAAGTCCCTCAAACCCACCAACGTCCATTTTCGCCGCCTTCTTCACGCGCTGTCCCACCTCGCCCAAGGCGTCGCAGCCCTCCATCGTTTCGGACTTTTGCACCGCGATCTCAAACCCTCCAACGTCCTCGTCACCCCCGAAGGCCGCGTTGTGATCCTCGACTTTGGCCTCGTCGCCGAACTGCGCAAAGATGCCGCCGAACAAAGTATGCAGATCGCGGGAACACCCGCCTATATGTCCCCCGAACAAGCTCTCCACCAACCTCTCACCGAAGCCTGCGACTGGTACAGCGTCGGCGTCATCCTTTACCAATCCCTCACAAGCCGCCTACCCTTTGAAGGCTCCGCCATCGAGATCCTCGGACAAAAACACTCTTCAAAGCCTATTGACCCACAGCACCTTGTCTCAGGCGTTCCCGTATGGCTCAGCCAACTCTGCCTCGAACTTCTTGACCGCGACCCCAACCAACGACCCCAAGGGGCCGAACTCCTCGAACTCCTTGGCGCACAAGCCCTATCCATCCAAGCCGCCCAACGCTCCGCCCAGTCTACCTCTCTTCCACTGATCGGTCGCCACAAAGAACTCCAGCGCTTACGCCGCCTCTTCCATCAAACCCTCCCCACCCAAGCCACCGCCGTCCTTCTCGAAGGAAACAGCGGCATCGGAAAAAGTCACCTCGCACGTCTCGCCCTTTCTGTCCTCCAAAACGAAGCTCCTTCCATGCTCTTTCATGCCCGATGCTACAAACAAGAATCCATCCCCTACAAAGCCGTCGACGCCATCATCGGCCAGATCAGCCACTATCTCCGTATGCTCCCCCCCAGCGAACTCCGTCCCCTCATCCCCGAAGGTATGGAATCTCTCGCCCATATCTTCCCTGTATTCCGACGCATCCGTACCCTTCAACTCGATCTCCGACCCAAACTTCCCCTCGAACCGAGCGAACAGCGCCGCCAAGCCTTTGCGAGCCTTCGCGAACTCTTGCGCAGGCTCTCCCTGCGGCGAAAACTGATCTTTTGGATCGACGACCTCCAATGGGGTGACGTCGACAGCGCCGCACTCTTGATCGAACTGTTGCGCCCACCCGAAGCACCCGCTCTGATGTTCCTTGGGTGTTTTCGCAGCGAGGATTCCGATAGTAGCCCTTTCCTACAAAAATTCTCCTCACTTCACAGCTTTTTTCAATCGGCCTTTCCACTCGAACGTATGGCCCTTGAAGGACTTCCTCTCTCCGATGCCGCCGAACTTGCCGCCCTGCTGTTTGGGCCTCCTGCACAACCCCGCAATCCCTTGCTTTTGTCTCTCGCCAAGCAAAGCGGTGGCAACCCCTCCTTGCTTGAAGAACTCGTTCGCTACGTCCAACAGCACACTTCTCTCGAACAACGCGAAGCTCTCTTACTTTCTGGCCCGACCTCGCCCTTGCCGTCCCAAACACCCATCCCTTCGGCCAACTGGGAACAACATCTCGAACCCCTCCTCGCCGGCTTCACCCTCTCCGAAGTCTTCAAAGAACGCTACGCCCGCCTTTCCACCGCCCAACAAGCCCTACTCGAAGTCCTCGCCGTCGCCGGCCAACCCACCACACGCAACTTGCTCTTGCGCACACTCGATATCTCCCTTCCTGCCGCCGATCTCAGCCAACTCCGCCTCCAACATCTGATCCGACTCCGCGATGCCCAAGAAGACGAGGAGATCGACCTTTATCACGAACGCCTCCGCGAGATCCTTCTCGCCCTCCTTGAACAACACCATCCCTCCCGTCTCAACGACATCCACAGCAAACTCGCCCACGAACTCTCCACCGAAGACACACCCGACGTCAAACGCCTCGCCATCCATCTCTCCCATGCTGGCGATCATACCAGCGCCCTTGGCTACACCCTCCAAGCCGCCCAAGACGCCGAATCCGCCCTTGCCTTCGGCCAAGCTGCGCGTTGGTACAGACACGCTCTCTCTCTCTCTCCCCTCGATCCACTCCAAGAACGCGATATCCTCCGCGCTCTCGCCGATGCTCTCGCCCACCAAGGACTCGGTGAGTCCTCTGCCGATGCCTATCTCCAAGCCGCTGCACGCACTCAACAACTTCAATCCAACCTATCTTCCACATCTTCCACATCTTCCGCATCTTCCACATCTTCCACATCTTCTACATCTTCCACATCTTCCACATCTTCTGCATCTTCCACATCTTCTGCATCTTCCACATCTTCCACATCTTCCACATCTTCCACATCTTCCACATCTTCCGCATCTTCCGCATCTATGGGCGATGCAAAGCGCCTGCAACAAGAACTTCGCTTGCAAGCCGCCACCCAGCTAATCCGCTGTGGACAACTTGAGCGCGGACTCGACACCCTTTCTCAATTGTTGCGCGAACTCAGGCTGCGTTGGAGTCCATCAAAACGGGCTGCGCTCTGGACTTGGCTTCAATGTCGCATCCGCCTGTTTTTTCATAAGCTTCCCGATGCCTCAGTCGTCAAACTTTTATACCGCACGCACTCCAAGATATCGCTCAAGGTTCAAGACAATGTCCCTTCTCTTCTTCAAGATATCATGGGTTCTTCTCATACAGACGCCACGCCCACCTACCACTCCCTAGACCCCGAACAGGCCTTGCGCCTGCGTGCGTGTCGCCTTGTCTCGATGGAAGTCGGCCTCGCCGATCCCCTCCAAGGTATGGCCTTTCAAGCCCAATACTTGCTCGAAGCCGTCCACGCGAAGGACCCCTACCACTTGGCCCTTGCCTACGCCCTCGAAGCCGCCTATAGCTCCTTTCAAGGCCCAAGCAAGCAACAGCGCACCGAACATCTCACCGATCAAGCCTTGACGCTTGGCAAACAGCTACATCACCCCCATATCATCGGCACTTGCTACCTGACCGCAGGATTTGCGGCCTTTACACAAGGCGGGTGGAGGCGCGCTTATGACCGCTGCGTACTTGCAGAACGCATCCTCCGACAAAGTAGCGCTGGGATTACTTGGGAACTCTCCAACTGCCACATCTATCAGATGAATGCGCTGCTGTTTATGGGGTCATTTCGCGAGCTTGAACGCACCCTTCCTGTGGTCCTGCGCGAAGCCGAAGAACGCGGCGATCTCTACACACAAACCCACCTGAATCTCGGCGTTGCACCGCGCCTGCTGCTTGCCAAAGACCAGCCCGAACAAGCCACGCTGACCATCCAGCGCACACTTCCGCCTCGCAGCCAGCGCGCTTTTCACCTCCAACACTACATCGAGTTGATCAATCGTGGCGAGATCGCCTTGTACCTCGAAACGCCCTTCCCCTTTTGGCGATATCTCCTCGAACAGTGGGCCGAACTGCGCCGATCGCTGTTTCTTCGCATCCAATTCAACCGTATCGAACTTCACCATCTGCGAGGCCGTTGCGCGCTCGCTTGCGCCATCCAACAGCCCCTCCGACAACGCGAGACTTTTCTCAAAGAAGCCCGTCGTTGCGCCAAGATCATCCTTAAAGAAGGCACGCGGTGGGGTTCTCCTTGGGCGCTTCATCTGCTTGCAGGGGCAGACTTCCTCGCACAGCGCTATGACCAAGGACTCCAACACCTCACCGCCGCCGAAGTCCTCCTCGAAGACACCGACGCCCATCTCTATACGCACGCCACCATGTTGGCCCGCTCCCTCTGGCTCCCCCATGCACAAGCCCAAGACCTCGCTCACACCGCCCTCCAATGGGTGCAGTCTCAGCCCATCCAAGCCCCGCTCCGCCTTCTTCAAGCCCTCCTCCCGGGATGCCTCCCCCTCCCTGCTTAGCCCCCTCGATCCACTTTTCTCGCGAACCACCTTCCGATCTATCGCGTCATGGGGCCGCGCCACCCAGAACAGCGAATCCTTTTCTTGTCGCGATTGCGCAGTTGACAAAAAAACCCGTACTCGCTGCATTTCAAGCGAAAGAGTCGTCTGGTTGAAAAACCATGATCTCTTCGCCGATACGGGGTCAAGGGGCGACAGTCTATGGCGGGTTTTGGGGTTCCAACCCCACAAAAACCAACCCAACAAGTACTTCACTCTCACACCAAGGAGATCCAAAGATGATCCTCGCCATGCAAGTCAAAGAAGTCCACAACCACGCCAACGCCGACACCTTGCGCGTCTATGTCTTTGGCGCGCCCAACCACGCGGATACACAGATCGTCGCAAACAACGAGAATCTGTACAACGTGGGCGATGTAGTCGCGGTGGCGTTGGTCGGAGCGGTGCTTGCGGACGGAACCAAGCTCCGCAAAGCCCGCTTACGCGGCGTGGACTCTTTTGGCATGGCGATGGGGCCGACCGATCAACCTGTCGGGGCGGATCTTTCCGCACAATACAGAGCGAACACTGCTCCGCCCCCCACAGCACCGAGTGAAGCTGCCGCTGCGTTGCCCACCGATATCGATCTAATCAAGTGGCCGAGTATCGAGCATCTTCATCACCTGATCGCCTCGTTTCAAAAAGAAAGCGAAGTCTTTGGGGACGCTTATGTGATGCCCAAGATCCCTTACCGCGCCAAAGTCAAACTGGACGGAACCAACGCCGCTGTACAGATGCGCGCAGATGGCCGATGTATCGCCCAATCCCGCTCTCGCCTGATCCACCCCCAAGAAGATAACCTCGGATTTGCCGCATGGCTCGAACTACACAAAGACTACTTCCACGATCTCAACCAACGGATGCACCAACAAGCCCCTGTGTCGGGCCCGATCTTGTTATTTGGTGAATGGTGCGGCCAAGGCATCCAAAAACGTACCGCGATCTCCAAGATCCCCAAACGTGTCTTTGCGATCTTTGCGATCCTATGGGGCGATCCAAGCACAGGGATGGCTCACATCGAGATCGAACCCGAACGCTTACGGGCTTTGATCCCCGCCCACGAAGATATCCATATCTTGCCGTGGCATCACGAGACCATCGAGATCGATTTCGCCTCCCAAGCCTCGCTCGAACAAGCAGCAGAAACTCTCAACGCCCTCGTCGCATCGGTCGAAGCGTGCGATCCTTGGGTCGCGGAAGTCTTTGGCACCGAAGGACTCGGTGAAGGCGTTGTGATGTACCCGCTCCTCGCAGAAGCAGATCCGATGTGGCGTACCCGCTGGTCAAGTCTGTTGTTCAAAGCCAAAGGTGAAAAACACCAATCCATCCGTCAAAAAAGCTCTGTACAGCTTACTCCTGAGCACGTCTCCTCCGTTCAAGCCTTTGTCGATCTCGTCTTGACGCCCGCTCGCCTCGAACAAGCACTCCAAGAAGCTTGTGCTGGCCTCGCCGTTCCCGAAAAGATCGGCGATTTTTTGCGATGGATCGGTCAAGACGTCAAAAAAGAAAACACCCTCGAAGCCGAAGCCAACGGGCTCGATTGGAAAGATATCGCCAAACCGCTCTCTCAAACGGCCTTGCGCTGGTTCCAAACACAGCGACCCACATCTCCTCTGCCCTGATGTTCGCTGCTTTTGTTGGGGGCAGGAGCTTTAGCGTTCCAAACACAGCGACCCACATCTCCTATGCCCTGATCCCCCCAAAGATCCACTCTTTCTCGAACCTGCATCGCTCTCAAGAAGAGGCATACGGTGAAAGAGGCCCCGCGATCTGTTGTGCAAACGTCCGATAATCCGCGATCACATGATCGGCCCCAAAGTCGTCGTATTCTTGAGCGCCATCCGCGTAAAAAGCCGTTTCAACGCCCGCACGACGGCCACATTCGATATCAAATCGAAAGTCCCCCACAAACAACATCTCCTTGGGTTCGAGTTTCCAAGCCTCCAAAAACCGCAGTAATCCGTCAGGATCGGGTTTGGGCAACGCATCTTCTCTCGTCAAGACCATCTCGACAGGCAGATCGAAGGCATCCAACACCCGCTGCGTTGCGGCTTTACAGTTGCGCGTGAAGATCCCCACGCGCACTCCCACCGTTCGAAAAGCCTGCAACATCTCCTGCACCCCTTCGATCAGCTTCGCTCCTCCCGCATAACCCACTTCCATCTCTTCCAACAAGCGCTCTTTGAAGGCGCGTTCTTCGGGGTCAAGCGCAGCAAGATGCTCCAAGATCGGCGCACCGTCGGGGATATCCAAACGCTCTCGTAGTGTCCGAAAGCACAGCGGAGAATCGATCAAGGTGCCATCCATATCAAAGACGATCGCTTTCCACATCCACAACCTCCATCCATCGGGTCTCTACGGACCTCCAACCTCAAACATCACTCTCGGCACTTGGCGATCTCTTGCGCAGACGACCACTGCACTTCAACCCCATCGGGCAAACGCGCCGAAAACGCCTTCAGCGCCATGCGCAACGGCTCGACTTCTTTGCGTCTCGCCACCGAAAACACCACACGCTCCGACGCACAACACAATTTGGGAACCTGCCGCCATGCAGCCACCGCACACCAACCCGCAAGCGGGCCACGATCATACAACACAGCCATTTCGCTTCGCCTCTTTTCGACAACCGCTACCAATGCTTTTTCATTCAGTCCGCTACGACGCCGCATTTGTGCGATCTCCTGATCCCCCAAGCCCATCAGATCCGTGATCTGTGCCTCCGTCTTGTACGCAACCAACCCGATATCTTGCAAAACCACACGTACATCGCGCTTGTAAGAACGTAAAAAATCCGCCACTTGGTAAGGTTGGCGATAAATTCCCCGCATATTCGGAGAGATCGCCGACTGAGCCTCGGTCGCCCTCGCCCCAAACAAGACCACACCAAGGCACAGCAAACCCAGCACACACATCTGCTTTCGAGCCGACGCTATCCTCGCACGCACCACCCAAAAGACCCAACCACGCGCCAGATACCCCCATCCCACACACAAAAGATAAAACTCATACCGATAAAACCATCCCGTCCGCGCCAACAACAGATGCAACCCTGCGATCCCCATCCACAACATCAATCCCCAACGCAACACCCGCAACTCTCGCAACGCCCCTGTTCGATCTTCCCCCAACACCTGCAACTCTCGCAACGCCTCTGTTTGATCTTCCCCCAACACCCGTAATCTTGCTTCTTCGCTACGCAACAACAACAGCAACAGACCCCCCAAAACCACCAACGACAAGACCTCCGGCGCTTGACCGAGATTGTCTCCCAAACGATCCATTAAAACAGAAAAACCTCTTTGCGAAAACACCGCAGATGTCGCGCCTTTGAGCAAAATCGGATTCGGCAACCCAAAGCCACCTTGCCACACCGACCACGCACCAAAAGCCAACACCGGCACACCCACACTCACCCCCAAAGCCAACGCACGCCCCAACCGCCGCTGCTTCAAATAGGCTACCCCTGCGATCCCCACCAAAAACAAACTCTCATAGCGCACCAAGCCCACACACCCCAACACCCACCACCCGCCCCAAAAAGAATCTTTCTCTACAAACACCCATGCCTTCGAAGACATCGCTTCGTTCGAGAGATCACTCGCCAGCTTTTCCACAGCCCACAACATCAGTAACGCATGAAGCAGATGCTCCAATCCGCACAAGATGACCGCAGGAAAAGCCAGACCCACCACCCAAAGCCCCCCATACACCTCGCTCCAAACGCCACGCCACGCGAGTCCTTCCCCCGAAACAACGAAGCCCTGCTTTGCCCAAGCCAAGATCGCCAACGCACACAATACATTCAGCACAAAAGGCCACGCAGCGCCACCACCCAAAAGCACCAACAACAACGTCCACAACGGAGAAGATGACGCCGAGGAAAAATGACCTGCGGAGATGCCCCATACACCTGTGAGATGGACATTCTTTGCGATCGCAAGATGGATGTACGGATCATCCAACAAATAAACGAACTGGCCCGCGTTGGCGTCAAGAGCCCGAGCCATCGGATAGACCAGAACGATCAACAGCACACACATCGCAAACAACGGAAAGCTCGACACCAACGAACGTAATCTTTCGGCCAACGCATACCTCTTCGCGGTGATGTGTGATCATCTTAGCTGGTTTTGATCACCAAACGATCGACTTCTTTTCGACCTTCGACTTCGTGATGCGTCAACGTCAGCACCCCTTGCGCATCAAAGTCCAGCAAAGAGCACCCAAACCCCCGCTCTACGGCCTTACGCAAAGGGATCTCTTCGGGTGCTTTGGTCTTGAATTCCTCAAGGTGTTCATCTGGGTTGTAACTCACGGCCCCACCGCACCCATCGACCACATACACCACGCCCTCGACCTCGAAGCGCTCGTAGCTATGGTTGTGACCGCACATCACCAACGGAACTTTGTACTGCTTTAACAAGGGATGCACCAACGCCCTCGTCTCCATCGGAGGTTTCGACCGACCAAACGTATAATAGGGCCGATGAAAGCCGACCACCGCATAACGCAGATCAGCGGATTGTTCGACCCGCATCAATTCCTCTTTCAACCACTTCACTTGCACAGTGCCGTCTTTGTCGAGTCCGTCCTCGCTATTCAGCGACAAAAAGCGGATCCCTCCGTAAGAAAAAGCGTGGTAGTCTGGAGCGCTGCCCACATCGCCATGCCCACCGAGCAAGCGTTTGTAAAATACTTCGAACTCATTCATCTCCTCGTATTCGTGGTTTCCAACACAAAAGTGCATCGGGGCACGCCGCATCAACGGCCCGAACACTTGGAACACGCCTGCCCATGTATCCAAAAAGTTGGTTTGGTATTGGATATCTCCCCCATGCCAGACCAGATCGGGTTCTTTTGCTAGAAGCAATTCAGCGGTGTTTTGATGGTGCGGATACATCGTGTCTGCGATCCATCCGATCCGAAACGGCTGCCCTTTTGCAACGGGAGCCCGAAAAGCCCCCTCTTCGACGGCCCCACCACGACGATTCACGCGCCACCGATAACGCTCCCCTGCCTTCAAACCCTCCAGTCGCACCTCGTGCACAGCGTAATCCCCGGGTGCATCGCGACGTTCCAACGAAGGATCATTGGCTGGAAACGCTGCTTCGATCTTCTCGATCTTGCCTTTGGATATCTGTGTCGACACCTGCTTTTCCCCCGACCACAACGAGACCTCCAATCCTTCTTCGCTTTGCGTCTCAAAACGCAGGCGTACCGCTTCCAAACCCATCAGTTGCACATACGGTCCCTTTGTCAACGCGATCGACGGTCGCACATCCACCGTCTCCTGCTCTCCTGCATCCCCAAGCTTTTCTCCACCGCTCGGCGGCAGGCAACCGCCCACGCCCCATAACCCCAATCCCGCCACACCCAACGCACTGTGCGCCAGAAAAGCGCGGCGACTCCAACGACCTTCTTTGACCTGCCCAGATCGCCCATCTATCGGCCCTGCTCGCAAGATGCTTTTCTTTTTGCTTGCCATCACAAACCCCGTCGCTACACTCTGCCTGTAATCCGAAGACGAAAACACTTCGTCTAGCAGATCGCAAGAGAGGCCAAAACGCAAGCCTCTCCACCGATGCGCGGCGCTGCTTTGTCCACGATAGCCCCCGTGTATCCGTGTGTTTCGTTATCCTCCCCCAACAAAGGAGTCTCCGATGAAATGGCGCGTTCTCTTCCTTGGTCTCGCACTCTTCGCTTTCCACTCCGCAACCTCCCTCAACGCACAAGCCCAAAACGTCGTCATCGACGAAAACGCCCCCGCTGATAACGTCGAACCCGACTCCGTGATCCACCCCTTCCTTACCGTCGAAGGCGTCCAAGTCTTTTACTTCTACGACGCCAACGGAGCCGCACGCTACTACTACCTTTCCCCAAACGGAGAGCGCATCTTTTACCCGTTCGGCTGGCGCCCTTACCGCATCACTGCGGGAACTCGCTTCTTTTTTGATCCCGTCCCTTACATCTGGGTTGGGGGCCGTCCCGTCTTCTACTACCAACAAGGCGATCTGTTCCGATACTACGTCCTTGATGGCTCCACCATCCGCTATTATCCCCACGCATGGCGCCCGTTTTATCTCGTCGGTGGCGTTCGCACCTACGTCCGTCCTCGCTACATCTACCGCTACAACACTTGGCGCACCTACAACGTCTACAACCGACCCTACTATCGGCCCAATTACGTCCGCACCCGCTACCGCTATAACCCTGTTCGTCGCTACCGCACCGTTTATCGACCCACACGCATCCATCGCCAGCCCGTTCGCGTTTATCGCCAGCCCGTTCGCGTTCATCGCCAGCCCGTCCGCGTTCATCGCCAGCCCGTTCGCACCCATCACGGACGACGACGCAAATAACCCTATCCTCCGCACTTTCCCCTATCCTCCGAACCTTCCCCCCATCCTCCGAACCTTCCCCCCATCCTCCGAACCTTCCTGCTTTTCACATACCCAATCGACCGATCTTTTCGAGATAATCGCGTGCGAGCTGATAGTTGTCTTCGTTGTCGGGATGAAAATCGAAGCGCAGATAATCCAGCCCATCCAACACGATGCGAGGGGCTTCGCGAAAAAAGAAGTTCAGATAATCCGCATGGGAAGCGTTTCGGATCTCAGGGCTTTCTTGCTTGAGCAGGTGGCGTGTTCCGGCCATCCAAAAGAAAAACAGCGTCAGCGTGGCGATCGCAAAACCCGCCAAACGCACACGATAGCGCGGATCCACCGATTGCAGCACATCGAATGTCACGGACTTGTGCTCGATCTCTTCGGCTGCGTGCCAAAACAGCAGATCCCGCATGATCGGATGGGCGTCTTGCAAAAAGTCCGAACGCAACACAAAGTCCCCAAAGATCGCCGTAAAATGCTCCAGCGCCGCCGTGATCGACAAGCGCATCAACGGAGACATCCGCACCTCCAGCTTCTTGTAGGCAAGGTCTTTGTACCACGCCAGAAAAGATTGGATCTCAAAACCCTGTTGTTCCAAGATCTCGAAGGCATGGAGATGTTCGACTTGGTGTTGTGACTCTTGGCCGAAAAATAACCGCACCCGCTGACGAAGCCCCTCATCCTTGATCTGTTCCTCAAAGACCCGCACGCTGCGAATAAAAAACCGTTCGCCCTCTGGAAACACAAAGTTCAAACCGTTGATCAGATGCGTCAAAAACACGTTCTCTCCAAACCACCAACGCGGCAGACCTTTTTGAAATGGAAACCCCATCCGACGCACCACGATCGGTCGTTCGCCTGTGTGGGCCTCCGCAGTCGACTCGTTCGTTCGTTTCTTTGCACGACCACGCCACACGGACCGCACTTGTGCTGCCAACCCCACCATCTTGCCCTCCTATCCGCGCTTTCGCGCTGCCTTCTCCTCCAAACCACCCGCGCCACCTCGCTGCTGCGCCAACTTCCCGAATATGGTTCAAGATCCGCCAACATACAACACCCCACCCTAGACACCCACACCCAAACGCATCATCTTCCCCCCGCGATGAGAGCCGATCTCCAACCACCGCCGACGGCCTGCCTCGGGGTATCGAATATCTCCAATTTCCCCGTGACATCGACGATTCGGCACCCAACTCAAAAGAGGTTTTTTCTGATGCGTATCCCCACTCGATCGATCCCAACCCTGCTTTTTTTCTGCGCCTCCGCCCTTGCTTTCGGCGTTTTCGTCACACCCACCGCCCACTCCTTTTTGCCGGGCCGTACCCCTCTCGCAAGCAAGGTCCCCGCCAATCTTCCCGGTCGTCAACGTGTCACCCGCAGCTTTCCGATCGAAAAAGACGCCTACGCAACCATCACCATCTCCGAAACAGGCGGACACAAGATCGCTTTGCGCGCCACCAACAACAAAATCCAAGTCTTTCGCGACGAAGCCAAAGGCACTCTACGCGCCCGCTTTGCCGTCAAAAAAGGCGAACTCACCCTCCACATCATCAACCGCCACCTCGTCCGCCCCAAAAGCATCGTCTACAGCGTCACCCTTTGGCCTTCCATCGACTTCCTCAACAAATACCGCGCTGGCGCACAACTCGCTCAAAACGAAACGCTGATCCTTCCCAAGCGCGGGCGGATGGCCAAAACCTACAATCTCACACGCTCAGGCTCCGTCACGGTCGAAGCCTCCGAAAGCAGCGGCTCCAAGATCGGCTTTGAGATCGTCAGCAATGGCCGTCTCGTCTTTGCTTCGGGCGCACGTGCTGGCCGTGTGACGGGGCGCGCCAAAGCCAAACGCGGCGTCCTCACCGTCCATTTCATTAACAAGCACCTGTGGAAAGAAAAACGCATCACCTTCTCCATTCGGCTCGACTGATCGCACAACATACTCCCTGCTCGCATCCGAAATGCACCGTTGGCTTGGAGCGACTCGATCTCCAAGCCCCGACCTTTGCCTGCCGACTCCACAACCTCCCCGCCCTTGACACTCCCCTGCAAAAAAGTCATACACTCTCCGCCCAACACCCCCTCTTCGCTTTGAATCACAGAAAGAAAGGTGAAACGTATGTACAAACATTCTCATGCCACCCATGCACCACAACGATGGCGGCTGTTTTGCCTACGCATCGCCCTTTGTTGCTTGTTCTTTGCTGCTTGGAGTCCAGACACACAAGCACAACTTCCCTGTCCTGCCCGTGATACCGAGGCTTGTAACCTCTGGCAAAAATGCCAACAAAATGACGGCCCTTCCTGCTACAGCGTCGGAATGTTGCGATTGTATGGCGAACGCACCATGCCTCGCGATCCTCACGATGCGATCGCCCTGTTAAGCCGCGCTTGCCAACACAACAGCGGCCCTGCCTGCTTTGGTCTGGGCGTCTTTTCTTCGACGGGACAACACCTCCCCAAAGATCAAAAACGCGCACAAGCCCTCTGGCAACAAGCCTGCCAACTCGATCACGGCGCAGCTTGCCAACGCTCAGGACTCGGACACGAGATCCTCGGACAACTCGACAAAGCCGAACAAGACTACAAAAAATCCTGCGCTCTCAACTTTCCCGCTGGCTGCACCAACCTCGGCTTGTTGCACCTCAAACCCTCCCACAAACTCTCCCTCGCACAAACCTCTCTCGAAAAAGCCTGCGCCCTTCAAGAAAAATCGGGATGCACCGCACTTGGGCGGCTCCACGAACAAGGCAAAGGCTATCCCCCCGTCCACCGCGTTGCTTTGCTGTTTTATACCCAAGCCTGCCGCCTTGGTGACGCCCAAGGTTGCGCCTCTGCTGCACGCCTCCACCTCAAAAGCCCTCAAATCCCCCAAGATCCGCAGATTGCAGCCAACCTGTTTGCTCGCGCCTGTCTGCTTGGACACCCCACCGCTTGTCGTGAAACAGCGCAACGCACCCCACACAACGCACAAACCACCGCCACCACCCTCACTCTCTACCAAAAAGCCTGCGACCAAGGCGACGGCGCAAGCTGCTTTTTTGCGGGATCTCTTCTCCTACAAAACAAGCCGCTCCCTTCTCACCAACCTTCCACCGCCACACCACCCTCACTCCCACCCTATATCGCACAAGCTTGTCAGCGTTTTGAACAAGCCTGTAGCCTCAAAAACCCCGATGGATGCTACAACCACATCCTTTGCCGCTCGCGTGGATGGACACAACCACCCGTCACATCCGAACAGATCCACTCTCTCTATCGTGAAGCTTGCAAAATCGGTAGCAGCCAAGCCTGCAACGAACTCGGCCTGCTCTTCCGAAACGAACGCAACAACCCAAACGCACAAAAACAAGCGCGCCGCCTCTTTCAACGCGCTTGTCGTCAAAAACTCCCCAATGCTTGTTGGAATCTCGGACAACTCCTCCAAGAAAAACAGCGCAACCTCCGCGCTTTCGAAGCCTACCAACAAGCCTGCGATCTCCGAGACAAAGACGCTTGTGAATCCGCTGCGTTGCTCCTCCTCCAAGCCAAAGGCGTCGAACGCAAAGACGACCAAGCGCGCTTGCTCTTTGCCCGCGCTTGCGCCCAAACCCACCCCCAAAGCTGCTATCATCTCGGATGGATGTGGCATCACCAAGTCGGCGGTCCCAAAGACGAAAACAAAGCTCGCAACCTCTACGCCGCCGCCTGCGAACACAACGAAAAACGTGCTTGCTACAACCTCGGCCTTTTACAGCCCGATCCCACCGCTGCTTACGCCGCCTTCCAAAAGTCCTGCAAACTCGGTTATGCCGACGCTTGCTATCACACCACACAACTCGATATCCAGCGCGACAAACTCACCCCTGCACAACGCCTCCAAACATACCAAAAAACCTGCAACGACGGTGCAATGCCCAGTTGTGCCACCCTCGCCACACACTACGAAAAAACCAACCGCCCCCAAGACCTCGCCTCCGCACGCGCCCTCTTCACAAAAGCCTGTGACGGCGGCCTTGCATACGCCTGTAACAGCCTCGGCCTTCTGCTCGAACAAGGTCGCGGTGGAGACAAAGATATCGCACAAGCCCGTACTCGCTACGAAAAAGCCTGTGCCTCCTCCTTGAGTGCTGGATGCCACAACTTTGCACGCTTCCTCAGCCAAGGTCTCGGCGGCCCCGCCGACTCCAAACAAGCCCTTCGTCACTACGAACAAAGCTGCCAACAACGTCACGCGCCTTCTTGCTTGATGGCGGGCCTTCTTCTCCAAAAAAACTCGCTCGCCGAGTACGATCCCGCCCGATCCATGGTCTTGCTCGCTCGCGCTTGCCTACTCAAAGAACCCACCGCCTGCAACGAACGCGGATTGCTCAACGAAAAAAGCCTGCCTGCCGACGCTCGCATCGATTTCCAAAACGCCTGTGACCTCGGATACGCCGCTGGATGCAACAACCTCGCGATGATGCTCCAACAAGCACGCGGTGGCAACGTTGATCTCTCCCAAGCCCGCACACTCTACAAAAAAGCCTGCACCATGAAAGACTGGATCGCTTGCACCAACCTCGCCGCCCTTCACCAACGCGGCCTCGGCACACCCAAAGACCTCCGTAAAGCCCGCCGCCTCTACCGCCGCGCTTGCGATCACAACCTCGCCCCCGCTTGCTTTCGCCTCGGACACCTCCTCTTCCACCAAAACAAACGTCGTCACGAACGCAACGCCAAACGGCTCTACCAAAAAGCCTGTAAAGCCGGATACTCCCGCGCTTGCAACTTCCCTTGATCTTTTTTGATCCTCTTTACTCTCTTTTTTGATCCTCTTTACTCTCTTTTTTGATCCTCTTTACTCTCTTTTTTTGTAGGGCGTTGCCCCACGCCCAACAAGGGACTGTCGCCCCTTGACCCCGTATCGGCGGGATGTGCAGACGTTTTCCACACCAACGCCTGCTCCGCTTGAAACATCGCGAACACGGGGTTCTCCGATCGTGGACTCGCCCTGCACTGCTTTTTTTTGGAGGCTCTCATGTCAGACGCTCTTCTCGTGCTCGCTTTTCTTGGAACGGTGGGCTTTCTTCTGTACCTTCTGATCCAGATGCGCCTTTATCACCGCAAAAGCTTAGAGGCTCATCCGCCTGTGATCTATCCATCCCCTCCTGAACACCCAAACGAGCCTTGGCGTTGGGCCGATCCGCGAAAAGCCCCCTTTCGCAACACGCTCTACCACCTATCGAGCGAACAAACCCCAACCTCCAGCCGCCTGCATCTGCCCTATCGAAAAAAAACGGAACGAGCGCTCCTCGCTGCTTTCGGATACCTCGGTCTTGCGGCTTCTTTCGGCTACGCCGCCTATCTTTTTGCAACGCTCCCCCAAACCGTTTGGACTCGGCTCTCCGTCGCCCTCTTTCTCTTTGTCTTGTTCGGCTTCATTCCCTATCTCTTCCTCAAAAGCACCGCACAACTAACGATGATCGAAACCACCCCAACCACCGCAACGCTACAGATATCTTGGGGCATCTTCTTCACCAAAAAGATCGTCCTCCCAAAACATCCTTCGCTCACGCTCACCCTACAGCCGGATTCTTTTTGGAAATGGGAAGGCACCAACGACGAATTCCTTAGTGGGCGGATGGGCCAAGTCGGTTGCGCTTTCTTGATCAAACGCCCCTACCACCGCACCAAACGCATCCATCTTCACATCGATCCAACCGCCGTTTCTTGGATCGTCGGCGGCCTCGCCTCATGGAACCAAACCGCTTCGCCTTAAATCGCTCTTTCCTCCTTCTATTTCCCCATTCTCTTTGCTCTTTCGGTGCCTTACGAAGCGTGCAACTCCCGTTGGTCGTTGTCCGTGCTTTCCGTGGACTAGCTTTCGGAACCAGCAATCGACAACTCCTCGACCCAAACATCCGCCGCAGCGCCCGAAGGAAGGGCTTTTTCTTGATGGGAGATGTGGACGATCTGTTTAAGCATCGGCAAGATATCACCCGCAACGGTTGCGGCTTCGATGCTTCGGCGTTCTCCGCGTTGATAGCGCCAACCATCGAAGGGCAGAGAGAAGGAGCCTTGGAGGGCCTGTGTACCGGCATGAAGCGCGGTCAACTTGTCGACATACACCAGATCATCTGTCGATTCGAGTGAAAGTTCGGATGCTGCGGATTGTGCGCGCTGCAAGTGGAGATAGTGCGCGTCCACACTGACACGCGCCCCCACCACCGCATGCCCTGTTAATGGCTGCCCCATCACCGTAGCCGTGTTGGCGCAATGCAAAAACGAGACAAGCTGTCCATCCGAAATGATCGGTGTTTTGCGCGTGGGCGTTCCTTCGCCATCAAACAAAGGCATACGTATATTGTACGGATGCAGCGGATAATCGGACAAAGACAAACATGGAGACGCGATCTGTTTTCCGATATCTTCGGGACGAGACAAGCTCTTTTGATCGAGGATATGCCGAGCATTCCAAAGATTAGAAAACGCCCCAAGCAAGGCCAAGATCGCCGAAGGTGAAAACACCACCCCATAACGCCCTGATGGGATCTTTTCGTAATCCAGATGAGACAACACCTTTTGTACCGATTCTTCGACACATCCATCGATATCCAGCCCAAGAAACGATGCAGCTTGGCGAACGGCATTTCCCATCCGTCCGCGTCTTCCGACTTCTTCAGCTTTTGGATACAGGTACAACGAACAGCGCGCCGCTTTTTGTCGCCGCGTCGCTCCTTCCGAATGCAGATAAAAGGAGGTGGTGGTTTGTTGTGAAAGCCCGTTGTACGGGATAGATTGCATCGCAGGATGCGCAGACAACACCCGTTGTTCGACGCTCAATAATGTCTCGGCCAAAAGCCCCGCTGTCACGGGTTCTGACGCTTGTGGCCTCTCGACATCCGCCAATGCTGCCGTTGCCTCGGGACTAAAGATCGGTGCATCTTCACGCGGTGCTTGTGTGCTGACTTCGCGGGCCATCGCAAGGGCTGTTTCCAACCCACCCTCCGAGATATCGGAGGTCGAGGCCACGCCGACGGCTCCTGATGGATGCCACACCCGCACCAACACAACGATGCTGTCGCTTGCACTCATCTGATCCACACGGCCACCTTGTACCGACACCGAGATATCCTCCGATACTCGGCCTGAAAGATCATACTTCTTGATATCCAACGAACCAGCGAGTCGATGGACGCTCGCCAACAAAGCCTCAATCCGATCCATCTGCTTTCTTGCTCCTTGTTGCCGCGATCAACGACCACCGACTGTAATCTGTTCCACCCGTAGATGCGGCTGTCCCACCGTGACATATACCCGACCGCTCACCGAACCACAAAAACCGGGGGCGGTTCCGATATCGTCTGCGCACATCGAGATCTTGGGCATGATCCCCGCAGCCGTCCCGATCAACGTGGCTCCCTTGACGGGCCGCGTGATCTTTCCGCCCTCGATCAACCAAGCCTCGGCCACACCAAAGTTAAAATCACCCGTAGCACCGACCGATCCGCCGCCGAGCTTTTTACAATACAGCCCATGATCGACGGAAGCGATGACCTCTTCGGGTGTATGCGAACCCGGCCCGATGTAGGTGTTGCGCATCCGACTTGCAGCGGCAAAACTGTGATCTTGACGACGCCCGCTCCCTGTGCGCGGATGGCCGGTCTTTTGCGAACCCAGACGATCCGCCAAAAAGTTCCGCAAGACGCCATCTTCGATCAGCAACGTCCGTTGTCCGGGCATCCCTTCATCGTCCATATCGAGCGAACCGAACAACCCTTCTGAGAGACCTTCATCCCACGCGGTCAATGCTTCATTTGCGATCGCCTGCCCTTTTTTGTCCCAAAACGGAGTCGTTTTTTTCTCGACTTGTGTCGTCTCCAACAAGTGACCGCACGCCTCGTGAAAGATCACACCGCCGAAGGCATTGGCCATCACGACGGGATATTCGCCTGCTTGCACAAAGTCCGCATACAACAGATGTCCCGCACGTTCGGCCAACGCCGTCGCGATCACTTCGCGATCCAGATCCAGCAAAAAGCGCGGATGACCGAAGTTTCCCTCGCGTTCGGCGACTTGTGCGCGGTGCGCTCCGTCCACACAAAGCGCGTTGGCTGCGGCGGTTTGATGCAGTCGGATATCCCGAGCAAAGATCCCATCGCTCGAAGCCACCAAGACTTCTTGCCAGTCTTGCAAAGCGTTGATCCCCGAAAACTGCCGATACTTGACCTCTTTGGTGATCGCAGCTTCGACCGACAGGAGATGCTTGCAGATCTCCCCGATACTCGGCATCTGTGCGCGCCATCCTTCTTTTTCCCGCAACACCGCATAATCGCGCAAAGGTTCCAACGCCACATCCGGCACCCATCGCCCTCCTCGCGGCAACACCAAGCCCAACATCGACAAGGCTTGCTCCAACGACCGCCGTAATCCATCCCACGAGACATCGTTGCTGCTCACAAAGCCGTCTTGGTGGCCTCGAAACACCCGCACGCCAACGCCTACAGAAAGGCTCGGAGAAATGCTGCGCACTTGGCCATTTTCCACAGCCATATTCAATTCCGCCCGACGCTCCAAGAAAAACTCCACAAAGTCCGCTCCTGCGGCACGTCCCCACCCCAACAACCGCGTCAACGGTACACGCAACGACTCGCCAAACGCCTCATAGATCTGGCTCGCTTGGTGTGCGGCCAACTTTTCGGCCCGTTGTATCTCGACTTGCAACGCCATCCCATCCATCCTCTCTTGCGATTCTTTTCCAGTCAAACACGCGATGGCTCCCTATCATCGGTATGTATCGCGTGATCTCCAAACAAACACACGGCACAATCCTTGCTGAGTTCCCCCACTCCATCTACGATGGTGCGCCGTTTCTCGTGATCACGAGATCATCGGCAGGATCGGCTTCGTCCACTCCATTTACGATGGTGCGCCGTTTCCCGCGCAATGTACGCCAAAAGAACCTAAAACGGCAACGTACCCCTTGCTTTTTCTTATCGAGGCTTGCTTCGGCGTGTGCGATCTGCACCCAGAGTCGGCCTTTATCACACGCTTTGGAGAAGACTCATGACCCTGCCCGATGGTCATCTTACCCACCCAACCCGAAACTCTCTTCTGTCTCATGTTGCGATCCGCCTTGTGCTTGGTGGATTTCTCTTGTTCTCACTTTGGACAAGCCTGACCACAGCCCAAGCCCAAAACCCCTTGGATCGGATGCTTGGGCGTTCTGGCAGCCAAGACAGCAACGAAGTCTCCGAATACCAAGAAACCATCCAACTCAAACAACGCCTCGAAGAACTCGAAAAAGACATCAAAGAAATCAAACAAAACAACCCTCTCCAACGCGAACGCTTCGAAAAAGAAGCCACCCAATACCAAGCCATCCAAAGCCGTTTCCGCGAACTCCCCAAACAACAACGCTGGCGACGTGAAGACAAGCTCCTCAAACTGCGCGCAAAGATCGCCGAAATGGGCGAAAAAAACGAAACCATCCTTGTCAAACTCCAATCTCTTCTGCTCTCCCGCGAACAAAGCGCCACCAACCTCAAAGAACTCCTCGAACGCTATCTCAAATTCCGCGAAGACGCCGCCAAATGGCTCCAAGAGCGCTACCCCAAAAAAACCAGACGGCGTACCCTCCACCGCGATCTCAAACGCCTACAACGCCTCGTCAAAGAAGAAAAAAAACGCCTCGAACAAGCCCAAACACGCCTCAATCAAAGCAACCAAGACATCGAAAATACCCAACAAGCCTTCGATCTCGCCCGAAAAAAGGCCGAAGACGATGCGCGGCTTGCTCTTGATTACGAAAAAACACAAGCCGATATCGCCGCCAAATCTGAACGCGAGGCCGCTGAACGTGAAGCCGCCGAAGCCAAGAAAAAAGCTGAAGAAGAAAACAACCCACGCCGCCTCACCCGCGCCGAGCGCCTACGCGCTTCCCGCGAAGCCTCCGAACGCGCCCGACGCGAAGTCACCGAACGCAAAGAACAAGAAAAACTCCGCATCCAACAAGAAGATCAACGGATGCTCTTTCAACTCGCCAGTCAACTCAACCGCATCACCCTCGAATTCCACCGCCGAAACCTCCAATACCTCCAACTCCGACGCCACGAACACACCCTCAACCACGAATTCCACCAAACCCAACATCGCTTCTACCTCTACACCGTCGAACAAATGCAGTCCCTCAAACGCAGCCTCGCCGCCAAAGAAAAAGGCGGCCTGCTCTACCACCTCCCCCTCGACTTCCAAGCCAAACTCCTCAAAGAAGTCTCCGAACGCACCCTCGCCCTCGTCGACCTCAACAAAAACCCCCTCCTGTCGCAGTTTCAAACACTCTCCAACGATGCCCAAAAAACATGGGACAAACAAGACCTCACTCGGCGTATTTTTCTCGCTCTCTACACACTCGCCTTCCTCCTCCTCTTCTTCCTCCTCCGCTACCCCCTCAAACGCGCCACCCGCGCACTCTCCACACCTCAAACCGCAACAACCGCCACAAGCTCATCCTCCAAAACAGCCACAACACCCGCCTCCCTCGACAAGCTCGCCGCTCCGCCCTCATCGCCCGACACTTCTTCGACCTCTGACTCCGCCGATATCTTTGAAGCCCCCCAAGCCAAAGATCCAACAGATGTCGTTCAGCCCGAATCATCCGAGACCATCGCATCCAACCTTCAAGCCCCCCAAGCCAAAGATCCAACAGATGTCGTCCAGCCCGAATCATCCGAGACCATCGCATCCAACCTTCAAGCCCCCCAAGCCAAAGATCCAACAGATGTCGTCCAGCCCGAATCATCCGAGACCCTCGCGCCGATTCTACCTCCGCCCTCCAGCATCGGACTCACAGAAGCCAAGCTCACCGAAGAAGCCGCCAAAGGGCTGCGCACTGGCTTTGCCTTGATCCTGCGTGCAACACACCGCGTCTTGGCTTTTGGGCTGTTGTTTGCGGCGCTATTGACGGTGGGATGGGTGTTTTCGTTTCCGCAAAATATGCAATGGGTGTCGGGAGTGGTGGGGACGATGCTTTTTGGGCTGCGGCTGTTGTGGGTCAGCGCAGATCTACTCTTTGCAAAAGCACCGACAGATCGGCTTCTTGCGAACCTCAACGATCAAGACGCTCGCGCCTTTCGACGTCTATTCAAAGGGATGGCGCTATTTGCCTTCCTCAACTACCCGATCTTGCTGCTTGCGCCGCTGGCTCAATACCCGATCACCTTTGTGCATATCCTTGAAAGCCTCTTTGTTGCGGGGATCTTGTTTGGAGTGCTTTATCTCTTCTTGAAAAAAGAACCGATCCTTGCGCTGATTCCAACCGATACGGCATTTGGTGCGCGTACCGCCTTGATTGTTCGCCGTGTCTATCCCGTCTTTTATGTCCTTGCCATCGGCATCTTTGGGATCTTTGTTGCGGGTTATCGCAGCCTCGCGATCTTTTTGACCATCCGAACGCTCCTTAGTGTCGTGTTGTTGCTGAGTGCCTACAGCATCCAGCTTTTGATCTGGACGTTGGCGATGGCGATCGTCTCGCGCTTCCAAGGCAACAAAGGCGAAACCAAACGCACCCAAAACAATCTCTTGCGCTTGTTGCGCTTGGCCGTCACCCTCTTGACTGCGCTGATCACGCTGTCGTTGTTGCTCGAAACGTGGGACATCGCGGGTGGCTACAAAGCCGTCCTCAACCTGCTCGATACACCTTTCTTCCAAATCGAAAAAACCCAGATATCCGTTGTTTCCATCTTCAAATTGTTGATATCTGTCTTTGGCTCTTTTTGGCTGTCTGCGTGGTTGAAACAGCGCCTTCATCACCTGATCTATCCGCTGCTTCGGTTCTCTTTGCCCAACCGCCACGCTGCCGATACAGTCGTCCACTACAGCACGATTATCCTCGGTGTTCTTGTCGGCCTCCAATGGATGGGCGTTGGGATCGGCGTCCTTGCTGTATTTGCCGGTGTCATCGGCATCGGCATCGGCTTTGGTACGCAAGATATCGCCAACAACTTTATCTCTGGTCTGATCCTCACCTTCGGCCAATCCGTCAAAGTCGGCGATGTCATCGAAGTCAACGGAATCCTCGGAACTGTGCGTGAGATATCCGCACGTTCCACCACCGTCGAATCTCCCGACGGGCGCATCGTCTTGTTGCCCAACGCCACCCTCCTCACATCAAGCGTCATCAACTGGAGCATGGGCCCTTCCCACATCATCGCCACTCTCCAGATCAGCGTCGCCACCGAAAATACACCCCGCACCATCCAAGACATTCTCTTGCGCATCGCGCAACAACACCCTCAAATCCTCCAAAACCCCGCACCCTACGTCCAACTCGAAGACTTTAACGAAGAAAACATCGACTTCACCCTCCAAGTCGCCGTCCAAGATCCCCTCCAGCGCTTCGTTTTGCTTAGCGACCTACGCTTCGCCATCAACGAAACCTTCGCAAAGCTCGGCATCAAGCTCGCCCGCTCCTCCGAAAGCGAATAATACGAAATCCGCCCGTTGTGTGATCGTAAAGAGGTAGGGGCAAACAGGTGTGGCCCAATAATAGGGCGTCTACGCACTGTCCTTTGTGTACGCATCACTCGGATATCGAATAACTCCCCCCATCCTTTCGACACTTGATCGTCGATGTTCGCCCACACACAAAATTCCCCGTCTCTTCGGCACTTGATCATTGCTTCTTGCCCCGCCACACAGCCGCGCAATGGTGACAAAACGATCCGCTTGGATGTTTTGATGTGTTTGTGCTACGTTGACCACGGCTTCCACTCTTTCCTCCTCCCCAAACACAGGAGCCTGACCGATGTTTGCCAACCTCCAAGGATTGATCGTTCTTGCTGCTTCTGGCCTACTTGCCGGCCTCATTCATTTGTTTTCCCCCTTTCTTCATCTTCCGCACCGCTTGTTTGGGATCGGCATCGCCCTCGTCCTCGTGGGCGTCTTGGCGGATACGATCCGCTTTCATGCTCGGCTCGTCTTTTTGCCCGTCTGGGTGTTTGGGTGGTTGGTGATGGGCGTCGGAGCGTGGCAGCGTTGGGGCTGGCTCGCGGGACTCGGGGCGTGGGGATCTCTTTTGCTGTTGACTTTCTTGCTTGCAAGCCTTGTCTATGCCGCCGAAAAAAAACATTGGCGACAAGCTCCCGCCTCCCTTCAATCCGCACGATCCGCCCTTGAGGCTGGACAGCGCGATGCTGCATGGCAACACCTCCAACGCGCTCTTTGCTTACCAAGCATTCTCCCGATGGATAGCTCCATGTACGAACATAACCGACAAATCGTCCGCCTCCTTCTCTCTCTGCTTGGCGATGTCCCTCCTGCGCTTCAACTCCACCTCAACCACCTCGAACAACTCCTCGCCAACGCACAAGCTGGCACCCCCGCCCAAAACAAACAAGAAGCCCAACAACTCCTTCAACTCCTCCAACATCTCCTCCTCACCAAAGGCGATCTCCAAAGCCTCGGCATCGTCACCACACAAACTGCACCCGACCAACAAGCCCTCCTCCAACAACTTCTCGCAAACAAAAAAAGCGCCCTTCCGCCCCCTCCACCCGATCAATTGCGCTAATCCCGCCCTCCTTTCCAAACACCACAACACACTCCCCCCCCTTGGCTCGTTCGATTTTTATGAGATACAAAGCGGCTTTGGCGAGTCTACTTGCTCACCAAAACCGATCCGCGATAGCGGTGATTGCTTCTTCAAGACTACCCCTTTGGAAGCCTCCTCCTTATTCCTTCCGTGGCTTCCCTTTTTCCCTGAACTCAAGGAGAATCAGAGATGCGTCTTCGAAAATCATGGCCTTTCTTGGTGTACTTCTCCTTCTTTGTGCTGCTTGTTGCCGCCTCGATCGCTTGTGGCCCACCTGTCGGCACGGGGACCGGCAATGATGGAAATTCCCAATCGGAGGGCGGTTCCAACACAGAAGGCATCGCCTCCGAAACCAACCCCGATGCCTCCTCCGAACCCACCAATCCCGACGGCACCGCAGAATCCACCAATCCCGACGGCATCGCAGAATCCACCAATCCCGACGGCACCGCAGAGTCCACCAATCCCGACGGCACCGCAGAGTCCACCAATCCCGACGGCACCGCAGAATCCACCAATCCCGACGGCACCGCAGAATCCACCAATCCCGACGGCACCGCAGAATCCACCCCAGAATCTACAGGCGATGCGATCCCCGAAGGCAAAACCCGCTGCGAACAACAAAACGGATATTGCGAACTCTTCCCCAATGATTGTAAGCCCAATTACCAAAACGACGGCGACCCGCTCGATTGTCCCGGTGGCCGTAGCGCGATCTGTTGCCAACCCACCCCCACCCCTCCCCAATGCACCACCGACAAAGACTGCCCCACCACCTGCAAAGGAAGCGGCGTCTGCGAACAATACGAATACAAGTGCATCACCGGCCTGTGCGTCTCTGGCCCTCCCCTCACACAACCCAACGCTTCCTGCGATGCCACCACCGGCCAATGTATGCCTCTCACCGCTGGCTGCAAAACCAATTGTGATTGCGCCCAAGGACTCCTCTGTACCAACCGCCAATGCCTCGCTGGCACCAAAGCCGCCTATTGTTGCTCCAAACCGGGCTGCCCCGCCAACGAATCCTGCCAAAATCCCGATGGAACCAGCGGAACTTGCCCCGCTCCTCAAACAGATTGTGAGAAAAAAGGCGGCCAATGCGTACGACAAGGTATGATCTGCCCCCCCAACTACACCATGGACGGCAGCGTCTCCTGCGGAGGTTCGCTCTCGCTCAATTGCTGCCTCCCGACCACCAATCCTTGCGCAACCATCAAGTGCCAAGGCCCCTCTTGTGCCACCGATAGCAGCGGAGCATGCAGCACCACCCTTTACACCTGCGATCCCACCCTCGGACAATGCGTCCCCACCACCAAAACCACCAAACCCTACTGCTCCCTCAGCGGAACGATCTGCACACAATTCACCCCCGCTTGTAGCAACAACCAATGCGCTCTCAAAACCTCCACCGTCACCCTTTCCTGCTCGCAAAGCGGCACAAGCTGCCTCCAGATCACCCCCTCCTGCGCCAGTGACCAATGCGCCAAAACGTCCCAAACCATCGCCAACAGCACCTGCGATGCCGCAACAGGAAAATGCAGCCCCACGCAAGTTGCCTGCAAAACCCACTGCGACTGCACACAAGGGATGATGTGCTCAAACGGCCAATGCTTCTCAGGGACCGCCATCACCTACTGTTGCACCAAACCGGGATGCCTCGCTGGCGCGACTTGCACAAATCCCGATGGCACCAAAGGCACCTGCCCCACCACCAAGACCGATTGCGAGATCAAAGGCGGACAATGCGTCGTCCAAGGCACCGCCTGTCCCTCGGGAACGTACCTCAACACCACCGTCTCTTGCGGTAGTATCCGTTCCCTCAACTGTTGCCTCCCCAACCCCTGCGCAACCATCCGATGCCAAGGCCCCACTTGCGCAACCACCAGCACCGGCACATGCAACGAAACCACTTACACCTGCGATCCCGCTCTCGGCCAATGCGTCCCCACCACCAAAACGGTCGCAACGGCCTGCTCCATGAGCGGAACTTCCTGCACTCAATTCACTCCCGTGTGCAGCAACAACCAATGCACCGCCAAAACATCCACCGTCTCTCCCACCTGCCGACAAAGCGGTACGAGCTGCATCCAATCCGCCCCCACTTGCAGCAACAATCTATGTTCCGCAGCTTCCCGAACCATCGCCAACAGCACCTGCAACACCACCACAGGACAATGCAGCGCCATCTCTCCTACCTGCAAAACGCACTGCGACTGCACACAAGGAATGATGTGTTCAAACGGACAATGCTTGATCGGTACCGTCTCCACCTACTGCTGCAACAAACCCGGATGCCCCGCTGGCTCTTCTTGTACAAACCCCGACGGCACAAAAGGCACTTGCCCCTCAAGCCAAACCGATTGCGTCCAAAAGGGCGGACAATGCGTCAGCCAAGGCTCCATTTGTCCAAGAGGCTACCAACAAAACAGCGCCCTCTCCTGTGGCGGTTCTCTCTCCCTCTACTGCTGCGTCCCCATCATCTAATACCGCCCACACCACCCGCCTCACCCACACCACCCGCCTCACACACCGATCACGCACACCAATCACCCGCCCTTTCTCGGCCTTCACCCATCCAACCCTTCACGTCGGCGAAAACTTTCGCTCCGCGTCTCCCCCACAAAGCAAACCCAACCGACCACACCATCCTTGACGCCACGCTCTGGCAAAGTTATATCTTCTTGCCTGAATGATGATTCATCCACGATGCTCTTTTGCCCTCTGATAGCATCGAAAGCGTCGATGCGGTCGAGAGAGTGGACGTTTACCCGCGAAGGAGAAAGAACGATGAGCCGATTTGATGTACTGCGCAAAGAGATCGCGAACATTCAAAGCAAACACCGCGCACGTCCTGAGATGATGCGCGGACTCAAAGTGCCGTATTATCGGCGAGGTGAGATGGCGATCCCGGGCTTTCGGATGGCAAAAGGCGGCGATATCGAAACCGATGGGCGCATCCAAAGCCTTCGTGTCATGAACAAAGCTGCCGAACTTCCTATCGACTTTTTCTTTTATGATCTAGAAGATGCCGCTCCTGATAATCCAGACTTTAAGGTCTATGCTCGCCGCTTTATTGTGGAAGCCCTCACCACCAACGACTACGGCAAGCGCGTGGTGGGCTTTCGCCCCAACAACATCCGCACCTCTTACTTTGAGCAAGACTTGATTGAAGTCCTCAGCGGCGCGGGCCATCGCCTTGACGCATTGGTAATCCCCAAAACCGAGTACGCCGAAGAAGTCCAAGATATCGTCCAGATCGTTCGCGATATCCAGCGCATCGCGGGCCATCCCAACGTCCCCGCTCTGGAGATATTGATCGAATCTCCCCGCGCCCTGCTCGAAGCCGAAAAGATCGCTGCCATCGACGGTGTCGCCTCTTTGATCTTTGGATCGTGGGACTTTGCCCGAACCATCAGCGGCAAAGTCACCCCCGAAGGATGGCTCGAAGAACAAGCCTTTGCTCGTCAAATGTTGCCCATCGTTGCCGCAGCTTACGGCAAAGACGCTGTAGATGCCGTCACCGCAACGCTTCCTCTTCGCCCCAAAAAACCCGCAGCGATGGACGAAGCCACCTACAACATCGCGCTTTCTCTGCCCGCCTCATCTCTTGATCCCGCCAAATACAGCGAAGAATTCATCGCAGCCATGCGAAAAAAAGAACGCGCACTCGAACTTGTTCGACGCGATGCCGAAAACGCCCGCGCCATCGGCTATGCTGCCAAATGGATCCTGCACCCTGATCAGATCGAACCTGTCCACAGCGCTTGGTCGCCTGATCACAAGACGGCCAAAACAGCACTTGATCTTGTAGCGCATTATACCCGCGCTGCTCGCAGCGGTTCGGGGGCCGAAGTCGACGAAGATCGCCTCGCGGACAAGGCCGTGATCGGAACCGAGTGGTGGCAAGTCCTCGGCGGACTTCGTGCGGGCACACTGACCGACGCCGATGTCCAAGCCACCGGCTTCGATCTCGAAACACTCCAACGCACCGTCGTCACCCACGATCAACACCAAACTCTCCAAAAAGAAGGCTTCAGTAGCTGAGTTCGTTTGGGTTTGTGGGGCTTTGCCCTACCCCGCCATAGAGCTTTGCCCCCTTGACCCCGTATTGGCGAAACGATCACTGTTTTTCAAAGAGACGACTCTGTCGCTTGAACCTCTACAAACACGGGAGGTTCTGAACCACCAAGGAGTTCATCGTGAGCCTTCACCTCGCCGCCCTTGCTCTCGACAACGCCGCACAGATCCTCGATCACCTTGGCCGCTGTTTTGCCCATCGTGTCGCCCATGAGGGCCGATTCTCTCGCCCTTTGCTTGATGCCCAACAACCCACCGCGTTCCTTTATGCCCATCTGCTCGCCGATCTCGAAGCTGCACAGGCTGGACTACGATACGCCACACAACAAGGCCCCTACGAACAAGAACTCGCACAAACGTATGCTGCCCTGATGTTGCGCCGTTTTCTCCAACGCCTCGTCCTGCGCGAACACGAATTTGGCTGGCAAGGCGATATCTACGCCTCCCTCCAAACCCACCGACATTGGATCGAGGCCACACTCGCAACGCCTCGTCTTGTCGCCCTCGGGCAAACCTTGCTCGATCGCGATGCCGAATGGAGCGGGGCTTATGGCGTCAGCGAAGACCACGAAGATGTACGCCGTGTCTTTGCTCGATTTGCAGACGAAAAAGTCGCTCCGCTTGCCGAGTCGATCCACCGACACGATGGCATCCTCCCCGAGCCTCTCCTCCAAGAATACGCAGCAATGGGCGTCTTTGGCATCTCGATCCCCGACCGCTACAACGGCAGCTTTGTGGATCACCTCACCATGTGCCTTGCGACCGAAGAACTCAGCCGCGCAAGCCTTGGGGCGGGCGGCAGCGTCATCACGCGACCTGAGATCTGCGCCAAAGCGCTCCTCAAAGGCGGAAGCGACGAACAAAAACGGCGCTGGCTCCCCGCCATCGCACGCGGCGAAGTCTTGGTCAGCGTCGCAGTCACCGAACCCAACGCAGGCTCTGACGTCGCCAACGTCCGTGTCTCCGCACGTCCGACCGATGGCGGATATCTGATCAACGGCGAGAAAACGTGGTGTACTTTTGCAGGCCGCGCCAACGTCTTTATCTTGCTCGCTCGCACGGGCGAAGCCGACGCAGGACACAAAGGTCTCACCCTGTTTTTGGTCGAAAAACCCGCCAAGATATCCGAGACCGATCACCACCACTTCTCTTCTACACAACGCGACGGAGGCCGATGCGAAGGCCGTGCGATCCCGACCCTCGGCTATCGTGGAATGCACTCTTTTAGCGTCTGTTTTGAAGATTATTTTGTCCCCACAACCCATCGCATCGGAGAAGAAGGACAAGGCTTTGCGCTTCAAATGGAAGGCTTTTCGGGAGGTCGCATCCAGACCGCTGCTCGCGCTGTCGGTGTAATGGAAGCAGCCTTGCGCGAAGCCATCCGCTACGCCCAAGATCGCCAAGTCTTCGGAAAACCCATGTCGGACTACGCCTTGACTCGTGTCAAACTCGTCGAGATGGCCGCAACCTTGATGGTGAGCCGACAACTCAGCTACCATGTCGCCTCTCTCATGGACGATGGCATGGGCGGTATGGAAGCCTCGCTCGTCAAACTCCTTGCCTGCCGCGAAGCCGAATCCCTCACCCGCGAAGCCATGCAGATCCACGGTGGTATGGGCTATTCCGAAGAGTATCCTGTCAGTCGCTATTGGCTCGACGCCCGCGTCCTCAGCATCTTCGAAGGTGCCGAAGAAGTCCTCGCCCTGTACGTCGTCGCTCGACAAGCTCTCTCACGCTACCTTTCCCCATAATCGGCGGCTTTCAGAAGCCTCGCCCACAAACGTATGATCCAAGAATCCACAAAGGAGCACGCGATGCAACAAAAAGGCTGGACGGGTTATTTTTTTGAAGACTTTACGCTGGGGATGAAGCTCAAAGGCCCCACGCCGCGTACCATGACAGACGGCGAGATCGCCCTCTACATCGCCCTCACGGGAGATCGCACCCCTCATTTTTGTGGACCCCGCCGTCTCATCCACCCGCTGATCATCTTTCATACTGTTTTCGGACAAACGGTGCGCCAGATCTCTCTCAATGCACGCGCCAATCTTGGCTATGCTGATATGCGCTGGATCGCCCCTGTCTTTGTCGGTGATACGCTCTCTATCTATATGGAAATTATCGGACTCAAAGAAAACTCTTCCCGCGATAGCGGCGTTGTCTACGTCAAAAACACCGCCTACAAACAAGACGGAACCGAAGTCATGCGCTTTACGCGCTGGGTGATGCTCCGCAAACGCACAAGCCACCCCACGCCTTTCCTCGATCAACCGCACCTCCCCTCTCTCCCCAAGATCGTCCCCCCCGAAGAACTCGCTCTCTTTGAAGAAACTTTACCAACCTTTGAGCAGTGCGGAGGCCGATGGGCTTTTGAGGATTATCAGATCGGTGAGCGGATCTTTCATTATGACGGCATGACCATGAACGACTCCGATCAGATGACCTTTACCCGCCTTTTTCAAAACAGCGCCAAAGTTCATTTTGATCGACACAAGATGAACGGAACGCCCCTACTCTACGGCGGTTTGGCGATCAGTCACGGATACGCCCAAGCCTTCAACGGTCTTGAGATGCGCCTCGGTCTGCGCGCCCTCAACAGCGGCCATCACACTCACCCCACCCACAGCGGCGACACGCTCTACACCTTCACCGATGTCCTCGACAAAGCCTCTCTGCCCGATCCTTCGGTCGGTGCGCTGCGATTGCGGATGATCGTTGTCAAAAATCTCGACCCCTCTGAGTTCTCCGAATCAGGACAAACCTTTCCGATCACCCAAGAAGATCCCCACAAACCCGGAAAAACACAGTACCCTTCCCATATCGTCCTTGATCTCGATTATTGGGAGATCTTACCCCGTCAAGCTGCTCTCATCGCTTGATCTTACCGAGGTGGCTTGTTGCCAAAAAAACCCCGTGTTCGCACCATTTCAACCGACAACGTCGTCTGAAAGAAAAACCTGTGTTCTCTTCGCCCAACATGGGGTCAAGGGGGCAAAGCTCCCTTGTGGGGCGTGGGGTGAAACCCCACAAAACCCTCCAACAAGTGACTTTATACGAGATCCGCTCGTTGCGTGATCGTAAAGAGGTAGGGGCAGACAGGTATGCACTTGGACCAACTCAATCGATTCGTTTCGCTGACAACACGACTCTTTTTTCCCTGCGTAACGAGGTTTCTGCTCCGGACTGTTCGCTTTGACGGCTGCTTTTTTCAAAGCAAACAGTTTCTACGAGTTCCGTCCATGAAGTACGTGAAAAAGTAGGGGCAGACAGGTGTGGCTGCCCAATCACAGGGCGTTTACAACAAATCGCATCGACACTTTTGGATACGCTTTTGACGGATATGATAGGAACGATG
>JAKLKB010000206.1 GCA_023150835.1 Myxococcota bacterium
AAACCCTCGCCACTTCCGTCAATGTCAAGAAGGCCACCACTCGGCTGGCCGCACGAACCACCACCCTCACAACACAAAGAAAGGGCGGCGCTTCCTCCCCCCTCTAAAGAAGGGGGTCTCCGCGCCTTAAAAACGATGAAACGGACTCGTGTAGGAATGTTGGCTGCTTTGATTCTATCTTTGATGATGGCTGCTTGTGGTCCTCCCCCCCCACCGACGGCCCCCACAGGACTCAAGACCAATCTTGAGCTGAACGTCGAAGGCGTGATCGTGTTGTCATGGGACGCACACGCCGACGAGACCGTCACTTTGTACCGCATCTTCCGTGATACCAAAGGAGACGGGGCGTTCAGCGAAAAAGTCTATGAAGGCTCGGAGTTGCAGTTCTTCGACCGCAACGTGCTTCCCGGTGGAAAATACGAAGTCGAATTCTTTTATAAGATCGCTGCCGTGCGCAAGGTTCCCGGTCAAGCCGAACAAGAAGGCCCTAAAAGTACCGCTGTCCCCGCCAAGACCACAAACTTATTGCCACCCAAGCCCCCCGAAGGTTTGACGATCCGCGCAGAAAACCTTGCGGGTGAATCCCCCCGCATCACTATCCTTTGGCAGCCCAACAAAGAGATCGATATCAAAGGTTACTATGTCTTCCGCAAAGAAGGCCAAGATCAGCAGTTCATCGGAACCGACCGCGACCCCAATAAGGCCATCTCCCGCTTGCTCGATCACAAAACCCAAGGCCCCTTGTTCTTCCAAGACACCGCAGCCGAAGTCGGAAAGCCTTACAGTTACACCGTTCTGGCTGTGGACTTTGATGATCTTTACAGCCAAAACCCCTCCAGCATCCGCGTGTCTGACCTCTTGCTGAGCCAAGTCGAACCCGTATCCCCCGACAACAACGCTACTGTCGCCGCAAGCAACTTGTCTTTTTCGTGGAAAGCCGTTCAAGGCGCAGCCGCTTATGTGGTGGTGATCCGCAACGCCGCCAACGACCAAGTCTGGCGCTCCGCTGTCACCAAAGAAACCACCGCCCAATACGGCGGTCCCACCCTCGATCCCACCCGCACCTATAGCTGGAGCGTCAACGCTTTCAGCAAAAACCCCGCCGACAACAAAGCCGACAGCAACGCCAACTCCCCAAGTCGAACCTTCAAAGTGCAATAATACAAGATCTGCCCGTTGTGTACTGTAAAGACGCAGGGGCAGCCCTTTGTGACTGCCCAAGAACAGGGCGTCTCCGCGCTCTCCTTCGATCACACATCACTCGGATATCGTATGATGCCCCACAGTCCCTATCTATCCGAAGAAACCGAAGGCGCTTCTGCCCTTCGATTTTACAACCACGAGCGTGCAGAAGAAGGCATCCGAGAGCTTGCGACGTGGCTTCAAGGCCGACGCATCGCGGTCCTCACAGGGGCAGGATGCAGCACAGACTCAGGGATCCCCGATTATCGGAGCGAAGAAAGCCTCAAGCGCAAGCGTAACCCGATCCAATACAACCAATTTCTGCGTGATCTGTCGGCACGTCGGCGGTATTGGGCGCGCAGCTTTGTGGGCTGGCCGAGGTTTCGCGACAAAGAACCGAATCTCACGCATCAGATCTTGGCCCGCATTGAACAACAAGGCCGAATGACGGGCTTGATCACGCAAAACGTCGATCGGCTTCATCACAAAGCAGGGTCCTCTCGGATCGTCGAGCTTCACGGCGCACTCGCCGACGTTCGCTGTCTGGATTGCGGTTTGTTTGAACCACGCGATGATGTGCAAGCCCGTCTTGCCGAATGCAACGCAGCGTGGCATGCAGAAGTCCTCTCGATCGCTCCCGATGGTGACGTCGATCTGCCACAAGAAGCCTACGACAGCTTTGAGATGGTGAGTTGTTTGCGCTGTCACGGCCCCCTCAAGCCCCATGTGGTCTTCTTTGGCGAGAATGTCGCCCAAGAGGTCGTCCAAGCAGCATGGGAGATCGTCTTACAAGCCGATGCGCTGCTTGTCTTGGGTTCCTCGCTCACGGTCTATTCGGGTTATCGCTTTGTGAAAGGGGCCGCCGAGCAAGAAAAGCCCGTAGCCATCGTCAATCTCGGCGCAACACGTGGCGATCCCCACGCTTCTTTGCGCCTCGATCTACCGCTCAAAACAGTGATGCCTCACCTCGAAACGCTACTGTCCTAGGAACGAAACTGATCGGGATGAAGGTCGTGGCGTTTCATCATATCGTAGATGGCTTTGCGTGAGATGCCAGCGATCTCGGAAGTGCGGTTGATGTTGCCTCGCGTGATGCGCAGAAGGTAAGTGATATAACGGCGTTCAAAGCTGGATTTGGCGCGTTCGTAGGAAAGCGGCATATCGTTGGCGAGGGGATCTTCGGGGAGGGAGATGTGGTGGGCATCGATCCAGCTTTGTTCGGTGGCGAGGAGTGCTTCGTGGACGCGGTTTTTGAGTTCGCGAACATTGCCGGGCCACCCATAAGACAACAGTTTTTCTTGGGCTTGGGGCGTAAAGTCGATCACGTCGATGGATTCTTCACGAGCGAGATCTTCGAGGAGATGGCGGGCAAGGGGGACGATATCGGAGGGGCGTTCGCGCAGAGGCGGTATCTCGACGGAGATCACGGCGAGGCGGTAGTAGAGGTCTTCGCGGAAGGCTCCTTCTTTGACAAGGCGTTGGAGATCGCGGTGAGTCGCGGCGATCAGGCGAAAGTCGACGGGATAGGCTTTTTTGGCTCCGAGGGGTTGGACTTTGCGTTCTTCGAGCAAGCGCAAGAGCTTGGCTTGAGAAGTCAGCGAGAGGTCGCCGATCTCGTCCATGAATAGGGTGCCACCGTCGGCAAGGCGAGCGTATCCGTCGTGATCGCGGATGGCGTCGGTAAATGCGCCTTTTTGATAGCCAAAAAACTCCGCTTCAAACAAGGTTTCGGGGATAGCGGAGACGTTAACGCCGACAAATCGGCCTTGTTCGCTGCGTTGCGAACATTCGTGGAGCATATTGGAGAGCACTTCTTTTCCAGTTCCGCTTTCGCCGGTCAACAAGATACTGGCCTTGCTACGGGCGATGCGAGACAGCTTACGCAAGATCTCTTGCATCTGTGGGCTACGGGCGATGATGGTGCGTCCAAGTCGGTTAAACAGAACCTCTTCTTCGAGGGTTTGTTTTTCGATGTAAGCGCTGACCTTGCGCAAGAGTTCTTCGCGAGAGACGGGCTTGAGGACATAATCGGCGACACCCGATTTGAGGGCTTGAACGGCCACATCGAAATTCCCAAAGGCCGTCATCAAGAGGAAAGGGCAATGTAGCCCGATTTTGCGGGCGCTGAGATAGGTTTGGAAGCCATTTTGTGCGGGCAAGATGTAGTCGCAAAGGACGAGGGCATAGCGTTCGTTGTCTCTTTGGAGACTGCTGAGGAAGTCTTCTCCACAAGCAAAAGTAGCGACTTGATAGCCTTCGATCTGGAGAAAGTTGGTGAAGAGCAGGTTGAGATCCTGATCGTCTTCGATCAAAGCAATCAGCATAGCTTTCTCCCATCGTGTGCTTTGGGGGGGGGGTGAGCATGGGGCGCGTGGCGAAGGCATCGCAGAAGCGTTGTACGCAGAAACTACAAAAGAAAAAAAGCCCCTCAAAGCGCGCCGTGTTGCGGCCTGTTGGTTGGGTCCGATCATCAAGGATAATCTGTCGTAGTGTAGAGAAGACGCCCAGCGATGCGCAAGAGGCATCTCCAAGATCGCGATGGTTTGGGGAGAAACAAAAGCAAACAAGAAAGTTCAAGGAGAGGGCGGGCAGACGAGGATAGTGCCTTGGATGCTGACTCGTGCGCATTGTCGGTTGTTTCCGACGTTAAAACACTGATAACCGACGGGGCAGGTGGTGGTGCTGCAATCTTGTCCACAAAAGGAGCCGAGATTGTTGGGATAGGTCAAGCAGAGATCCTTGGTTGTGCCGCATTCAAGGGCATTTGTGCAAGGGTCACACAGCTTTTTGCTGCTTGGGACAAGACAAGTGCCAGAGGCGGGGACACAAACTTCTTTGGGTTGTGTGCAGGTGACGCCTTTGCACTTGTTTCGACAGGAGCCGATCAGAGGCAAACAAAAGGGGATATTGTTTTGAACACAGGTATTTTGGGTGGTGTCGCAAGTGAACCCCGCAGCGCACTGTCCCGCGACACAGCTTCCGCCCGTGAGGTTGATGCGAACGCACTCAAAGTTTTTGGAATCCGTGCAAGATCCGCTGTCACAGCGCTCGATGCAAAACCGATCGTCAGGCGTATTTCCGAGCCCACCAAGGCACACCGAAGTAGGGTTGGCGCAAGTGCCTGTGGCATCGCAAGCTGTGCAAGGAGGATCATCGACAGGGGGGGGTTCGCAAAGCCCTGTGGTGGTGTTGCAAGAATAAAGAGCAGGGCAAACGACTTCGGTGGGGCAGCGTTTTTTGCGGCAACGGCCTGTTTCGCAGAGTTCGTCTTGTGCGCATTTGAGCCGTTCGCAAGGAAGGGGAGGATCACAACGCCCGTTGTTGCAGAGAAATCCGTCAGGGCAAGGTCGCCCGGGTCCGCAGGGATCGCGCTCTTCGACACAAGAGAATTGTTTTTCGTTGGTCTCATAGCATTCTTCGCCCGGGCTACAGCGCGATCGAGCAGGATCGCAAGGGAGCGAGCAGACTTTTTTTGCTTTCCAAGAGATGCACAACAGATCGCGTTCGCAAGGAGCGGCGTCACAGGCCTCCCCGGGCTGTTTTCCGCCGTTGCGAGGGAGACAGACGCCCTCGTTTCCTTGGAGTTGACGACAAGCAAAAGTGGCGGAGCATTGGGGTTGGAATGTCGGGCATTTGAGGCGGCAGAGGCTGTCTGCTGCGCCTGTATCTTTGAAACAAAGCATCGATTCTGCGCAAGGTTTGGATTGCGGATCGCATACTTGGCCTTCTTTGGGCCGATTGTCTGCGGAGCAGCGTTGCGTGAGGCAAAGCGGCTTGCTTGGGTCTTTGCAGTCGTCGCTGCTTTCGCATCCGTCGGTGGCAAGGCAATTTCCGCGCAAGCACTTGGGTTTGGTGGTGTCGGTGCAATCCTTGTTTTCAAGACATTCGGTGTTGGGTGGGAAGCAGCGATTGTTTTGGCACTTGGGTTTGGTGATGTCGGTACATTCGGCGTCTTGGGTGCATTCGGGGCTGCACTTGTTTTGGCGGCATTTGGGCTTGGTGGCGTCTTTGCATTCGGCGTCCGTTTCGCACTCAGGGCGAGGTTCACAACGGGATTGTCGGCAACGTTGTTCCGTTGGGCAATCGCTGTTGACTTGGCAGGTGTTGTTGGCGCAACGCTTTTTGCTTGCATCACAACGCCATCCCTCGCGGCAATCGGCGGCGGTTGAACACTCGATATCAACGCACTTTCCGGTTGTTGTGTCGCAGCGTTGCGCAAGGTTGGTACATTCGCCATTTCGCACACATCCCGGTTCAGGGGGTTTGGTTTCACAAGCCAAAGAAACACACAACAACGCGAGGATGGCCAAACGCCATCCTGTCCAAAAAACAACGCGCATCTCCATAATTCCTCCCACAAACCGACATGGGGCAGCGCCCCATCCAACAGAGCCACCGCGTCATACGCCATCCGAGGGATCTGTGCTCGATGGTCGGTGCGATCCGCTATGACCCCCTATTCTCGGGCAGCCCCCTGTGGCCCCTACACCTTTACGATCACACCACAGACGGATTTCGTACACGTCCTCTGGTTGTACGTCGAGATCCGCTTGGAATCAAGAACGAGGATGAAAACGTGGCTTGTTTTATCAGCTTCGCTGTGGGGGAGGGAGTATCGGGGCAGATCGGTGTGAAGCGAAAGGCGGAGTATCGGGGCAGATCGGTGTGAAGCGAAAGGCGGAGTATCGGGGCAGATCGGTGTGAAGTGGAGGGCGGAGTATCGGGGCAGATCGGTGTAAAGTGGAGGGCGGAGTATCGGGGCAGATCGGTGTGAAGTGGAGGGCGGAGTATCGGGGCAGATCGGTGTGATGCGAAAGGCGGAGTATCGGGGCAGATCGGTGTGAAGTGGAGGGGGAGTGTTCGAGCCGATGTAGCGGGCGTGAGGGAAAGAGATCAGGGGCAGGTGATCCCGTCGTCGACGAGGCCGTTGCAGTCGTTGTCTTTTTTGTCGCAAGTCTCGGTCGCGGGGATGACTTGGCCGAGGCAGATCGGTTTGTCGTCTTTGCACGAAGTCAGTCCAGCGCGGCACTCGCCCCGTCCAAGGGTTCCCGAAGCGCCTTCGTAGCAAGGATTGGGCGTGATGTTGTCGACAAGGCCGTCGCAGTTGGTGTCTTTGCCGTTGCAAAATTCGACGGCGTTGGGATTGCGTGCGGGGTCGTTGTCGTCGCAATCGCGGTCGTTGGTAAAGCCGTCTTTGTCGGCATCTTGGAGGGTGCGGCAGGTACCGTTTTGGCAAAATTGGCCTTTGGTGCAATCGGGGTTGCAGCGTTTTTGGCAGACGCCGTCAACGCAAACTTCGCCGTTGGCGCATTCAGGAGCGCAGATGCGTTTGCACAAGCCGTTGTCGCAGATATAGCCGAGTTGCGGGCAAGGCGGATTGCATTCGACGCGAAGAACACAGCTTCCACGGAAGCAAGTGTATCCTTGGGGACAGGCCGACTTACAACCTTCGACGGAGACGCAACGACCGAGCTTTTCATCACAAAAGAACCCGGCCTCGCAAGGTGTAGCGCAAGCGATGGTGTTGCTGTCTGGATAACGATCTACGCACTTACCGTCGAGGCAACGTTGATCGGCGGGGCAATCGGGGTTGCAGATGACTGCGGTTAACTCACAGCCCTTGGAGGTCAAGGTGTAGCCGGGGCCGCAATTTTGGACGGGAGGATCGCTGATGATGGCGCAGTTGAGGAGCCAAAGGCCCATCGTAAACAAAGAGACGCGAAGAGCAATACTGCGAAACGCAAGCTTCATGATGTGGATTCCTACATCTTTTTTGCGCAAGGTGCGCAACATCCAAAAGGAGAGGTATCTCGCCAGAGGGCGCGAGGGTCAAAACAAAGTTAGCAAAACGAAGGTCTATTCAGCGAGATGATTTTATCGAAGGAGAAGACATTTCTTCTGAACGCACCCAGAGGGATGGATTGCTTTTGCAGAACCCAAACGATTTGTCAAGTCTTTTTGGCTGCTCGTCATCGACTCTTCGGCGTGGAAACCCCCTTATGGGCGAGGGGGGAGGAAACGCCGTCATGTCTTCGTGTGTAAGCGTATCCATCGGTGTGTTGAAGGATACGACAATGTTTGTAAGAAATGCCTTGTGTGGTACCATTTCGGGTTTTGATGTTGAAGCTGCCGGAACTTCGCACCGCCACTCTTCCCACATAACACCCTGCTTTCTTTCCCTTGACGATGACAGCTTTCACCATGTCTCCTGTTTGAAAGCCATGCACCTTCTTTTGTCTTGTTTTCGGGCCTGTTCGGGGGAAGACGACCCTTGGGAGTCTCGCGCTTCGCAACCCGAACAGATCCATTCTGCACTTCTGCCGACTTCCCCGTCCCATCGCCTTGATCTCCGGCACTTCTTGCTCTGCCTCCACGAGCACACGTTCTCCCGACACGCCCACACACACCGCATCGAGCCAGTGTGTTTTCGCATACCCTTGTCGGCTACCGTTGTACTTCGTCTGCCCACCGCTGCCGACTTCCAACGGTACACCCAACCCACACAACCGCTCTCGCGATGCCAGTTGGCGAGCGCGAGCAGGATGACAAGGCATCAGGGGTTGATGGTTGAAGTCCAAGACGAGGACTCTGTTTTGTGCCATGAAGACGTTACCTTTCCCCGTGTTGACGGGGTGTTCTCGAAACTTGCGTTTCGGTCAAGTTCTTAAGGCCCGGTTGGGCGAGAGGTTTTGAAGACACGAAGCAGCCTTACCCAAGGACTGTCCGCGTGTCGCGCAGAGGCATCGGACTGGAGAAGCATCCGACTGTGCCTCTCTATTCTCTCCCAACGTTTCCTCCACCAAAGTTTCCCTCGGCTTCT
>JAKLKB010000028.1 GCA_023150835.1 Myxococcota bacterium
GCCATGAGAGAGGTATCAAGAGGCAACACTTCTCAGCCATGACAGGCACACCTAGTTGCCCCTACGTGTCGGAGATCACACGGTGTTTTGTAGGGGCAGGCCCCCGTGCCTGCCCTCGATCTGTTGCGTCGCTGACCTCTTCATCGCTATCTGTTTTGAACGAACCCATCGAGTTTTCGTTGTTTTCTTCGACTGTCATGTAGCGAGTTTCCAGACACCCTCTCGTTGGGCGGCTTGCGCAGCAACGCAACATTCATCCAACATTTATTGGATAGCTTTTGCGGAAATACAACACTCACCCAACAGCTATTGGATGGCTTTCGCATAAACACAACACTCACACAACAGCTATTGGATGGCTTTCGCATCAACACAACACTCACCCAACAGCTATTGAATGGCTTTCGCATAAACACAACACTCACCCAACAGCTATTAGATGGCTTTCGCATCAACACAACACTCACACAATAGCTATTGGATGGCTTTCGCATCAACACAACACTCATCCAACAGCTATTGGATAGCTTATGCAGCAATACAACACTCACTCAACAGCTATTGGATAGCTTGTGCATCAACACAACACTCACCCGAGAGGTCGCTGCGTTCGCTTGGATGCCCTTGTGCTTTCCTCTCGCCTTGCAGCGAGGCTTTGCGAGCGTCGCAGGGGTGGCGCGAAGCGACGGGGGGCGTTGCGTGAGACGAAGGTTTGAGCATGATGGGGCGGAGTCGATGGGTAGCGAGAACATCGTTGCAAAGAAAAAAGGAGTGGCGTGCGATGGGTGGTGTGATGCGTTGGATGTGGTGTAGCGGGGCGGTGTGGTGTGTTGCGGTGGTGGGTTTGTGTGCGTGGGCAGAGCCGCCGAACCCGCAGACAGATCCATCGAAGCATCCGTCCCATACGCGGGGTGGGGTCGTCTCGACGACAACGAAAGACGGGAAACAAGGAGCATCCAAGGCAAAAGCGCGGCTAAAGCAGGATCTCAAAGGGATGTTGGGGAGATGGCATTGTCCGATGGTGTTGCTGGGTCGGGCGGTAGAGATCGTGATCAAGCAAGGCGGTGCGGAGATCCACGTCAACCAAGGAGCGAAAGTCGAGTGGTATTGGTCGGAGGGTCAAAGTACAGGGGCGGGAGAAGGCGAGTATTTGGCGATCCAGTCGAAGACGACGCAAGGAGCGAATGCGACGGAATACAGTTATCTGATCTTCAGGTATCGACGGGCATTGGATGGAAGTGTGCGATTTACGGTGTACCCGACGTCTGCGGAGAAAGCACGCGATGGATCATGGAAGCATCGGAGTGGTCGGCGTTTGGAGTCCAATATCCCGCAGCGCTGCTTGTCTTCTTCGGCTTATGCGGCGCTGCAAAGCAAGCCCAAACAGCCGCAAGAAGCAGATATCACCTATTGTCGGGGCATTGTGGGTGGGCAGCGTTTGGTGTTTCGCAAGTGGGTGTTTGGTTCGGGATGCGCGCAGGAGATGTGTTTGGTGGTGGCGTGGCAAAACCTGTTTGAACGGATGGCGGCTTGTCTCGAAGGTCGGGGGTATGATCCTTATCCGTTTTTGTACACGAAGCCCCACCAGCAACGCGTATTTCAAGGTCTGTTTTCGCTCAACGCTCCCTCGAAAGATTGACGAGGGCTTTGCACAGAAAAAGCTTGAGGTTCGATGGCTATGGGATCTGCGGTCGTTTGTTTGCGGAGTGAGATCGTTCAAGGGCTCTTTCAAAACTAATGAGCTGTCGAATGAGCGCGTTGTAGCGTGAGTGAGCGTCGTTTTGGTAATGTTGGGCGAGGCGGCGGTATAAACGGTGTTCTGGAGGCTCTTGTTGTTGAGGAAAGAATGGCATCGAAAAGCCCAGCCGTTGTAATCGCGGAGAGCCAATTTGAACAAGCAGAGAAGACTCTGTTTCTTCTTGTTCTTGCTCGATTTGTTTCATTCCCTCGATGATCCACTCCGCTCCCGGAAGTTCTCGATAGATCAGGAATTGCTGTTGGTAGTCCATTTGCTCGATTGCTCTGTTCGTTGTCTGGTCAACGGGGCCTACCCAAGATGAGCGGGAATGGCTCCGGCTTCAGTCGAGGGTAGTTGACCGACTCTTCGCTATCGGATGCCCTTGTTCCCTTTGTTGTTCTGGACAACAACGAAAAGGTAGGCGGGTTATAGGTTTTCGTGTTTGGCGACAAACTCGTCAACCTTTTCTCGAAACGCGTTGGGATCGATCGCAGGATAACGAAGCAATTGTGGTTCGATTTGCGAAAAATAATGCTTGAGATTTTTGATGTCGATCAGAGCTTTTTTGTGCATTTCTTGGACATCAAGCAGATCTTTTTGATGCCCTCGTTCAATCTTTGCGAGAGCTTGGCTGTAAAAATCGTAGTGAAAGAATTGTAAACTTCCTACCTGCTCGATAAAGTGCGAACGGGATTCCCAACCGGGAAGGGGCGGAATAAAGTCGCTTGGAGAAGCCAATTCGATGTTGATGTTCAGGGTCTGCTTGAGTTGAGCGATGGCTTCAAAGGCTCCTTTTGGCTCGGTCGAAAAGCAGAGATCGATATCCAGCGTCATATCACGCCATCCTTCGAGAACAGCGCTGGTTCCGCCCGTAAAATACACACGCCCAAGACCTTTCGTTTCCCTTCCCAATCGCAACATGAATTGTTGAATCTTTTCAGCGTTGGTAGTTTCTCTCATCGCATAGTCTCCGATCAAAAACACAAAGCTTCGTAGTTAGAGGTTAGCCCGAATCTTCAGGGGACGATGCCCAAGCCTCGAAGGTTTGCAAAGACATCGTGGTAGAGGAAGCCGCCCGCAGGGGAGGACATGTACGGAGGGGGCGTGTAGCGGGAGGTTCGGACGTTTTCGATCTGAACAAACAACGTCAGCTTGGAGAAGCGGCGTTCTTTGAGGATGCGATCCAGTTGTGTTTTGGGGATCAACAAACGGACGTAGACAGCGGCCTTTCGGCTGGAGGGGGTGATCTCGAAGCGTTCATAAAGACCATTTTTGCGGGGAAGAAGTTTTCCACGTCGGTAGGTGGTGAAGGTGGCGAAGCTTCCGCGTGATGCGGGTCGCACGATGCGAAACTGATCGAGAGGAAGTTCAAAGGGAACATTGCGTCCGTCACGGTTGGCAGAGGGCGGGCGATTGTCCAAGGGAGCGGGCGAGAGATCGTGGGGTTGGGCTTGCGGTGGAAGATGCTTGCGACGAGTATCGATTTGGACTGCACGATCGCGCAGATCGAGGATCGGGCGAGGTTCGTGGGTAGTGCGCCCGCTGACGCGAACCGTCGGAGAAACAAGTTGGATCGAGCCGCAATCGTAAGTCAGCGTGGTGATGGTTCCTGCGGGGACATTGTGTTGTTTGCGCGATATCCGCCAAACCCAACAACGCAGCGTCTGGCGATCCGCTGCTGCAAGCGTCGGAAACACGCGGAAAAATCTGGCACGTGGGATGCGGTAGGTGAGATACGTTGCGCGGCGTACATGGCGATCAGGGCGGAAGAAAACAGACGCACCTTGTTGTTGGATTTCGGAGGCCCGCAGGATCAACCGGTGCGGAGGGCGTTTGGAGTGGATGGGCGGAGGAAGTCGGCCATCGTTGACACGTTGTTCGATGCGCGTAGGCCGCTGCTTGGGCGGGGAAGGCAAAACATCCGCAGCAGCGCTCTGGGCAAACAAGAGACTGACGACGACTGAACAGACGATGATTCGGGGCATTTGGAGTTCCTTTCTGGTGGGAGTGGCGCAGTAGCCAAAAAAGCCGTGTTCGCGAACGCTCAAGCGAGAGCGTCGCTGGTTTGAAAAACAGTGATCTCATCGCCCACACGGGGTCAAGGGGGCAAAGCTAAGGGTGTGGGGCGTGGGGTGAAGCCCCACCACCCCCTACGATATCCGAGAGGAGTGCGATCGCAATGGTCGGTGCGAGCCGCTGTAATTGCCCTGTTATAGGGCAGCCACAGGGGGCTGCCCCTACGTTTTACGGTCACGCGCCCTGCGGATCTCGGCTGGGTCCGACTGCGTAAGTCCTATGTCATACGAGACATCCGAGATCTTGCGGGCAAGGATACACTTGTGCGCAACGACGGAGAACGAAAGGAGATGTCGCGATGTGGGGAGGGCGGTCGCCTCGAAAGGAATGGCGGTTGGATGGGGAGGAGAGCAGCGTCTTGACGTGGTGTGGAGGGGTGGGTAGAACAGGCGGGCCGATGGGCAGATCTGCTGTTTTTCAGCCTCGCGTTGAGAGCGTTGTGCTGGGAGGATGGCGGATGGACGGTGATCTTTGGCAAAGCCCTTACAACAAGCGAGGAAAAGGATGATCAAACGGTCTCGGCTCTTTGGGATGTTCATGGTGTGGGTGATCGGGATAGGGGTGATGTGGCCTGTGTATGCGGAAGAAGGGATGTTTTTGTTGTACGAGACGGCGAAAGTGCCGTGGCAAGAGCTTCAAAAGAACGGGTTGAAGCTTTCGTCGCAACAAGTGCAAGCGCTTGCGCCAGCGGTGGTGCAGTTGGCGCGGGGTGGGACGGGTTCGTTTGTTTCAAAGGGCGGGCTGATCGTCACAAACCACCACGTCGCGTATGGCTGTTTGGCCCGATTGGACGCCACCACGCACAAGGGTTTGATGAAAAAAGGGTACGTGGCGGCATCGCGTGAGAAAGAAGTGCATTGCCCGGGCTACGATATGATGGTGGTGGTGCGGCTGGAAGATGTGACGGAAAAAGTGCGCAGCGTGCTCAAATTGGGGATGAAGCCAGAGCAACAGGCGAAGCTGATCCGCACGCAACGACGGACGCTTGAAGCGGCTTGTGAAAAAGGAACAGGGCTGATCTGCGAAGTGTCGGCCTTGAATGGCGGTGCAGGTTTTACGTTGTCGGCGTATCGGCGTTTGTTGGATGTGCGTCTTGTGTACGCACCTGCGGGGGCCTTGGGCAAGTTTGGCGGAGATATCGACAACTGGCGTTATCCGCGTCATACCGCAGACTTCACCTTTTTGCGTGCCTATGTGGGAGCAGACGGGCATCCCGCCAACTACAGCCCCAAGAATCGGCCTTTTGCCCCCGCGCACTATCTCAAGATCAGCACAAAGCCGCTTCAGCGGGGTGATTTGACGATGGTGATGGGATTCCCGGGCCGCACGTCGCGTCACGCCTCGTATGCACAAGCCAAGTACTATTACGAACGGGCGATCACACAACGCGCCCTCTTATTTCGTGCGCTGATCGATGCGATGCCCAAGAAAGGGCTCGGAAAACGCCGCTATCAGGGGCTGAGCGCAGGTCTCAACAACGGGGCCAAGTATTACGAAGATCTCAAGACGCAATTCGATCATTTCAAGTTGCTTGAGCGGAAGAAACAACAGCAACAAGTATGGCTGTCCAAGTTCAACGGTAGTCACAAGATCCGCAAAGAACACGCGCAGTTTTTAGGGCAGATCGAGAAGATCTTTGAAGATTATCGGGATGTGGATCAAAAAGCGTTGTATCTGACGTACATGCAGTCGTCGATCTTGCGAAGCCTTCAAACAGCGGTGGATCTGGTGAAGTGGAGCAAGATCCGCAGCAAGTCCGATCTCGAACGCCCGGGCGAGCGCTTCCGCGACAAGAATATGTACCGCGTGTACCGTGAGTCCGATATGTTGGAGCGTTTGATCACCCTCGGCGGCGAGCGCAAGCTGTTGACACGCTATATACAGATGGCGTACGCGCTTCCAGCCGCCCAGCGGCCCAAAGTCGTGGAGTGGCTGTATCGCAAAGGCCAAAAACAAGCCAAGCGGCTACGCAAGCGCTTTCGCAAGATGAATCCGAGCCTGCAACCCTACGTTGCGAAGCTGTTGCACCTTGGGCTGCAAAAGCTCGATCCGATCGAAGTGGCTGTGGCGTGGCTGTTTCATCACACCGCGCTGATCGGCAAAGAAAAGGACGCGCTGTCTTTGAAAGCAGCCGTCGGTTTGCGCCAAGCCCTGTTCAAAGCAGAGGAAAAAGAACTGCGCGCCGCCAAAGATCCGCTGTTGCAGCTTGCGGTGCGGATCGTGGATGAGGTGGAAGCCCTCGAAAAAGGCCCCTTGGCTCCGATGAACAAAGTGCTCGGGCCGATCTACAATCCCCTTCTTGTCCAACAGATCATCCAGCCAAGTTATTGGGATGCGAACTTTACGCTGCGCTTTAATTACGGAACGGTGCAAGATTACACAGAGTCCAAAAGCCAAAAGAAGTACTTCTACATGACGACGCTTCAAGAGCTTTTGAAAAAAGGCACCGACAAACACCCCTTTGTGGTTCCTGCGTCCTTGAAAAAAGTCGCCGCAGCGAAGCAATGGGGGACGTGGCGCGATCCGTCGATCAAAGATGTGCCTGTGAACTTTACGGCAACGCTCGACACAACGGGCGGGAATTCAGGCAGTCCCGTGTTGAATGGTGCGGGCGAGCTGATGGGCCTGTTGTTTGATGGAACGCCCGAGTCGATCCTCAGTGATTGGCAATACATCGAGTCCGAACAGCGCAGCATCTGTATGGATATCCGCTTTGCTTTGTTTCTTGCCGACAAAGTGGATGGCGCTCACGCGCTACTGAAAGAACTCGGGATCGCCTCTTCCAAAGATTCTAGATAATACGATATCCGAGTGATGTGTGATCGTAAGATAGTACGTAGCCGCCCGATTCTTGGGCAGCCACAGGGGGCTGCCCCTACATTTTTACGATCACACAACGAGCGGATCTCGTATAAGGTGGGTTGTGAGCTAACGTTGGGCATTGGCGCGAGGTTCGGGGAGGGGTTGAGACTGTGTGCGGGGGCGGAGAGAGCGGTGACGCGAGCTGTAGGCCCGTTGGGGTTCTTGTGATGCGGGACACGTGGTGGATGCGTCCTCTTCGATGGGGAGGAGCGGAACCAGCGTCGGCTGCGAGAGCGGATGTTTGGGAGCGGGGGCTTGGGCAATCAACCAAGCGCAGATCTCATCAAAAAGCCCCCAAGGGATGGCCTTTGTAGAAGTGATGCCGTACGTACACAGCAAATGATTTTTGAGATCATCGAGAGAGAGACGGGCCTGCTTGAGGAGGGGGAAAAGTTGGCCGCGTGCAGGTTCGCTGATGGGGTCTTCGTCTTCGCAGCCCGCTTGACGGATGATGGAGAGCACCCGACGGATGGCGTCGGCGTGATCTTGTTTGCCTTGGGCGGTGTAGTCACGTTCCATGTGGGCGAGAAGGTCGGCGATGACGTAAGCTTTCATGTATCAAATCTCCCAAAAAGACCTCGCCTCTCGATAAAAGGCGCGGATGGCGCGACAAAGCGATGTTGTGCCGTGCGTTTTTCAGACAGGGGCCAGTATGGAAGGGGTGTGCGTCACACGGCGTCACAAGGTCGCCCCGCCACGCAAGTTCTTTGATCTTTGGGTGGAAATCGATCATGCTCGATCGTTTGACACCCCCACAAAAAGAGGAGGCATCGTGTCCAACAACAAAGAACGCCAACAGTTCGGTCTTTCGCCGATCGATCGGGAAGAATGGTGCGCGATGTTGTCGCAGCGGATGGGGCGTTTGTTGCCGAATCCATCAGGAGAACAAGCGAGCGAGGCTTTTTTGCGTGAGGTGGAGGAATGGCTGACACAGCGATTTGGTGAGATGCTGGCGCATCGTGCCGAGCAAGCCTTTCAGGCGTTGTATCGGGTGGATGTTTCGGAAGAACAAGTCAAACAAGTGATGTCGACACAAGCATCGGCGTTATGGGCAAGAGCATTTGCGCGGATGGTGGTGGCGCGGCAGATGGAGAAGTGGGAGACACGACAGCGTTGGCAAGCGCAATTTGCGCCTTCAAAACAAGGCGATTGTTCTTGACAAGTGATAGTGGGTCTTGAAATCATGCGCCGAAGCATGGGGCTTGTGCGACAACACGGACGGAGATGGAGAAGAGGGTTTGACGAGAAAAGAAAAGAAAGAGGCGATAGCATTTGCGCCTGCGACGGTGGCGAATTTGAGCGTAGGTTTCGATGTTTTGGGCTTGGCGTTGGATGGTGTGGGCGACACGGTCCGAGCGCGTCGTCGTGAGGCAGCAGGCGTTGCGATCGTGGATATCCTTGGGGATGAAGGGAAGCTGTCGCGCAAGGCCGAAGAGAATACGGCGGGTGTTGCGGCATTATCGACGTTGGCCTTGGCGGGTGTATCGTGGGGGGTGGAGTTGATCGTCGAGAAGGGTCTTCCGATCGGCTCAGGGATGGGAAGCTCCGCAGCGAGCGCAGCAGCGGGGGCTTTGGCGGTCAACGGGTTGTTGGAAAAGCCGTTGTCCTTGGAGGCATTGATCGGGCCTTGTTTGGATGCCGAAGCAGCAGTAGCGGGACGCCATGCCGACAATGTGGCGCCTGCGCTGTTTGGTGGGCTGTGTTTGGTGCAGCAGATCGATCCGCTGCGGCTGTTGCATCTGCCCGTTCCCAAGGAGCTTTGGATGGTGGTTGTCACACCACAGATGGAGCTGTCCTCGCGCAAAGCGCGAAGCGTCTTGCCCAGCCAGATCCCGATGCGTGAATTTGTCCACACCAACGGACGGATGGGTGCTTTTGTGTATGCGATGTTGACGGGGGATCTGAGCGCGCTGGCTTCGGCCCATGCGATCGATCCCGTCACCGCAGCAAGAGCGCCGCTGATCCCGGGATCGTTGCAGGTGATCGAAACAGCCCTCGCCGAAGGAGCGCTGTTTTCGTCGATCAGCGGAGCGGGTCCATCGGTGTTTTCGATGGTCGCAGGCCAAAACAAAGGCGAGCAGGTCGCAAAAGCGATGGCAAGGGCGTTTGAGCAAGTTGGACTGCCCTCAAAGGTCTTGATTTCGCCTGCGAACAACCCGGGCGCACGCTTGTTATAGAGCGGTGCGACACAACAAAAGTCCGTGTTCATGGGTTTCAAGCGGCGGAGTCGTTTGTGATCTTTCGGATATCGAGATGCTCCCGAAATAGAAGACAGAACGGTTGGATTTCTTGATGAGGCGAGGTGTTGGATGAAGAGAAAGTATCGATGGGGCCGAGTTGGTTTGGGGCTGTTGGGCGTTTGGGCGTTGGGGCTGTTGTTGACAGCAGCGGATTGGCCAAATGGCCCCGATGAAGATCCGACGTTGGCGATCCCCAACGATCCCGATTATGCGCGGCGTTGTCGTTGTAAAGCAGGCGCAACCTGCCCAGACGAAGATCCCGACACCAAAGAAAACAAAGACAAACCTTGTTTTCATGATCGCCAATGCGGGGGCAAAAGCTTTGTCTGCCAAGGCCGGGGATATTGGAATTATTGGAGCTTTGTTCCTGAGGAGTGGACAAAAACCCCGGGGTTTCGAGAAGAAGAAAAACAGCTTGGGACAGGGATACACGCCGATCGCGCATGGCAACTGACCACAGGTGATGCGCGTGTGCTGATCGCCGTCACCGATTCGGGCGTGTATTGGGACAACAAAGACCTCGTGAACAAATACTACCTCAACACAGGCGAACTGCCCAAACCCCAAGACAAAGACGGAAAAGAATATCCCACCCACGACGCCAACGGAGACGGCGTGGTGAATATGTTGGATTACGCCGACGATCCCCGAGTGACCGACAAAAACGGCAACGGGATCAAAGACCCGGGCGATCTGATCAAGACCTTCTCGAACGGAAAAGATGACGATAACAACGGATACATCGACGACATCAGCGGTTGGGACTTTATGCAAGACGACAACGATCCCAACGACGACACCCGCTTTGGACACGGCAACGGAGAAGCCAGCGACTCCGCAGCCGAAGGGAACAACGGGATCAGTGGCGTGGGAGTCTGCCCAAAGTGCATGGTGATGATGTTGCGGGTCTCGGACAGCTTTGTGGGTGATACCAACCACTTTGCGGCAGCGTCGATTTATGCGGCAGATATGGGGGCGCAGGTGATCCAAGATGCCCTTGGCGTGATGAACAACACGCCTTATTCGCGAGAAGCGGTGGCGTATGCTTGGCGCAAAGGCACGCTGGTGATCGGAAGTTCGGCAGATGAGACGAGCTATCACCACAATTATCCCGGGATCTACTTGCATACGTTGTACGTGAGCGCGATCCGCTATGATGCAGAAAAAGTCGAACAATCCAAGACCTTTTTGAATTTTACGAACTGCTCGAACTTTGGCGGGAAGTTGGTGATCTCGACCCCGGGAGTAAGCTGTTCCTCCGAAGCGACGGGGATTAGCAGCGGCCATGCAGGATTGTTGTACGCGGCAGGACTCAAGTTCAAGGTGACACCGCCCTTGAATGCGGCAGAAACCTATCAGCTTTTCATTATGAGCGCGGATGATATCAACGTCGCGGAGTCCAAGACAGACAAGACCAAGTATCCATCAGGTCCGGGATGGGATCATTACTTTGGTTATGGTCGCAACAATGCGCGACGCTCGGTAGAATGGGTGCGCGATGGCGCGATCCCACCAACGGCCCTGATCACAAGCCCACGTTGGTTTCAACCGATCTATCCAGCCAAAACACCCAGTATAGCGATCGAAGCCGAGATCGAAGCCCGCCGCCACGAGCGATTTGACTACATCTTGGAGGTCGCAAAAGGCGTCCAGCCCGAAGAAGGCGCGTATCGCAAGCTCAAAGAAGAAAAAAGTGTCACGCAAGCGATCAAAGGCAAAGTCGCAGACTGGTCTGTCAAAGACGAAGACTACGAAAAGACGGGAGCCACCACACGCGACGCCCACAAACACAGCTACACGATCCGCATCCGTGTGACGGCATACCGCAAAGACGGAAAGACGGACAAAGGAGAGTTTCGCAAGACCGTTCATCTGCTCGATGATCCCGATCTTGTGGCGGCATTTCCGATGTATCTCGACGCTGGAGGCGCCCCCTCGCTCAAGATGGCGGACCTGAACAACGACGGAAAACAAGAACTGATCGTCGCAAGTGAAAGCGGAACCATCCACGCCTTTGATATCAACGGAAAAGATATCGAAGGCTGGCCCGTCCAAACCAAGCTGTTGGCCTTTTTTGATCCAAACAACCCCAACAACCACCTCAAAGCCCCTGCCTACGACAAAGAAGGGTTCCGCAAAGACTACCGCCAATCGATCATCGCCACCCCCGCGATCGGCGATCTCGATGGCGACGGAAAGCTCGAAGTGGTCGTCGCAAGTTACGACGGCGAAGTCTATGTTTTCGGGCATGACGGAAAGCCCAAAGCAGGGTTTCCCGTCAAACTCGATGCTGAAAAGTCGAAGAAGACGGACAAAAACAACCGACTGGAGTACGGGATCTTTGCTTCGCCTGTGTTGTTTGATCTGGATGGAGACGGAAAGCTGGAGATCATCGTGGGGGCGATGGATGGACATATTTATGTGTGGCGGCACGATGGCTCGATGCAACCGGGCTTTCCAGTCGAGCTAAGCGACAAAAGCGAAGCGACTCCTCAGCGCGGGCGGATCATGTCGACGCCCGCAGTCGGAGATGTCGATGGGGACGGGAAACCCGAGATATTTGTCGGAACCAACGAGGTCTACAAAGATGAAAAAGAAGCCCGATTGTACGGCATCCACCATGACGGCAACAACCACGCAGGTGGCCCCTACCTTGCGGGATGGCCTGTCAAGATCTTTACCTTGGCAGGTGATGTGTTGCCGTATGTGGGGCGTGGAAACCCCAACTCACCGATGCTTGCGGACTTTGATGGAGACGGAAAGCTAGAGATCGTCAACGGCACGATGTTCTTTTCTCCAACGATCTACAAGGCGGATGGAACGCAGTTTCGACAGATGCTTCCTGCGCCTTTTGGTGCGGGGACGGATTCAACGGACACACAGATGATCTTTGGTCTCAACAACCCATCCCTCGGGGATCTCGACGGCGACGGTATCCCCGATCTGATCGGCGGTGGTGTGGGCGGAAACGCCTTGAAGGCGATCGCAGGGCCGGGAGGAGTGCGCGCAGACGCCGAGCATCTGTTGGGAGCGTGGAGTGGGAAAACAGGTCGGATGTTGGCGGGTTTTCCGCGTGTGGTCGAAGACTTTCAATTTTTTATGAACCCCGTGGTTGCAGAGATATCAGGGGACGACAAATACGACGTGATCTCGGGGACGGGAGGCTATCTCTTGCACGCGGTGGGATCGGATGGAAAGCCCGTTGCAGGCTATCCCAAACAAACAGGCGGCTGGCTGGCGGCTTCACCGACAAGCGGCGATATGGACGGAGACGGAAAGCGCGAGCTTGCGGCGCTCACACGCAACGGCTGGTTGTTTGTGTGGCGCACCAAAGGCGATGCAGGGATCAAAGCGCAATGGGAATCCTTTCACCACGATCTCGCCAACACAGGCAACTTTAGCGTGCCCTTGCCGGGTCGTCGCATTGGAGATGCCCCCGAAAAAGTAGACGAACCCAACCCTTCAGATGGCGGAAACACCGACAAGACCGGTCCCGCCACAGGATGCGGATGTCAAAGCAGCGGTGAAAGCGGATTCTCGGTCGGTTTGCTGTTGATCTTGTTGTGCTGGTTGGCACGCCGCCGAGTTGTGGGGGTTGGATGATCGAACAACTGTCGGCTCCTTTTGTGGTGTTTGCGCTAGAGGAACGAGCGTTGGTGGCGCATCAGGCGATCCAAACCTTCTCGGCTTACGGTCGTGCGCGAGCGGTAGGAGAAGCCTTTTCTTTGCGTGCCTACTGGTGCGAACAAAAGCGATGGCTATCGCCTTCGTTGTACGATGCTTTGTGGGAGCGCTTCTCAACGGAAACCTCGGCAGAACAGCAGGAAGAAGTCTTGGACGCGGAGACCCAACGCAGCCGCGATCTCGACTGCTTGGCGACCGTACAGCTTTACATACTCCAACACCCGACAGACTCACAAGAAACACCACAACGCATCCAAATCGAGCGCGGAAAAAAGCAAGAAAAGCAACAGAAAGCGATGCTTCAGATCGCAAAAGAAGCCGACCACCGCGCAAAGGAGAGCGACAGCAGCGCAAAGGAGGAAGTCCCCAAAACACAGGTGCTTTCGGTGTCCGTCACCGAAGCAAGCGAGGATATCCCCGCCCAAGCGCATCTTGTCGAAGCGCCGCAAGTGCTTTGGCAACCCGCCCGCGTCTACGCCGAACGCTACAAAGAAGAAGAAGAGTTGGGACGCGGTGGTCTTGGGCGGGTGGTGGCGCTGTACGACCGCAATGTCGGTCGAAAAGTAGCAAGCAAGATGCTGTTGAAAGGCACAGGCGCATCGTTTCGAGAGCATCAGCGCTTTTTTGAAGAGGCCCGACTGACGGGGCAATTAGAACATCCCAACATTATCCCGATCTACGATATCGGCGTGTTGGAAGATGGGCAGCCCTATTACACCATGCGCCTGAGTTCATCGCGAAATCTTGCGCAAGTGTTAGAGGAACGCAGCGCCTCGATCTTGCAACTGCTCAAGATCCTTCAACAGATGTGCATGGGCCTTGAGTACGCGCACAGTCGAAATGTGATCCACCGCGATATCAAGCCCGCCAATATCTTGCTTGGTGAGTTTGGCGAGGTCTTGATCTTGGATTGGGGGATCGCGGAACGCACAGCCCCCGAAGACCAAGCCGACGGATTCAGCACACAAACCCCCAAAGACAAGATCCCTCGCGGAACTCCCGCTTACATCGCCCCCGAAGTCCTCACCAAGGGCATCATCTCACCTGCTTTGGACCAATACGCCTTGGGGGTGATCTTGTACGAGATATTGACGGGGAAACGGCCTTTTGAAGAAGTCAACCTGTTTACGTTGATCTTCAAAGTCAGCTTTGAAGAACCCTATCCACCGAGCCATTGCGATGTGTCTTGGGAAGTCCCCGAAGAGCTAGAACAGATCTGCTTGCGGATGTTGGCCAAAGATCCCCAAGCGCGTTTCCCGTCTTGCCGCGCTGTCTATGATCAGTTGGAAGAATATCTGGAAGGCACAAAAGAAAAACAACGGCGAAAAGAAGCCGCCCTTTCTCGGATCGCAGAAGCCGACGCGATCAAAGTAGAGTTCTACGAAAAACGCGCACAGTTGGGCGCATTGCGAAAAGAATGGGAAGATGCCCAAAAGACCGTCGAACCGTGGGACAGCCCCGAAGCCAAGCGCGAAGCATGGGCCAAAGAAGACAAGTTCCTCGAATTCGAGCAAGAAGTGGTGCGGCTTTTTGGGGCAGCGGTCCAAAAGTACATCCGCGCACTAGAACACGAACCCGGGAACGCAGACGCCAAAAACGGCCTTGTCGAGTTGTATTGGGAGCGCTTCTTGGAGGCCGAACGCGAAGGCGACACCTTGCAACAGATCTATTACCGCGATCTGGTGGAGTTTTATGACGACGGAACCTACGCAAGATTGCTGCACGGCCAAGGCATCGTTGAGATCGCCACAGACCCCAAAGACGCCACCCTACAGGTCTTTCGCTTTGTGGAGCAAGAGCGCAGACTCCGACCGCTTTTAGAGATCGAAGAAAAAAAAACACCCAGCACACTCGAACTTTCGCAAGGCTCGTACCTCTTGCGCTTCCATAAGCAGGGGCGGCGAGACACGCTTTACCCGCTACAGATCCAACGAACCACCCGCGATGCTGTGCATATCCGCTTGTACCGCGAAGAAGAGATCGGTGGGGCATACATACACGTCCCTGCGGGGCCATTTCCGTTTGGTGGCGATCCAGAAGCCTTGATGGGGCTGCCTTTTTCGCACCACACACTCGATGACTTTTTTATCTCGCGCTATCCTGTCACGTTGGGGGAATACCTGATCTATGTAAACACCATCCATGCCGAAGATCCCGCCCGTGCAGCAGATCTGGTTCCGCGATCTGGACAAGAAAACTACGCGATATTGGAGGGGGATCACTACATCCCCCATCGTGCGGCCCTATTAGAAGGTGAGATCGCCCAACGCTATCCCGTAGGCGAAGGGCATGAAGAGCGTCTACCTGTGTTTGGAGTGAGTTGGTTTGAAGCGGTCTTGTACTGTCGCTGGCGCACCCAACGCGAAGGGCGCTTGGTGTCCTTGCCCTCCGAAGAACAATGGGAAAAAGCCGCAGGGTGCTTTGATCAGCGGATCTATCCTTGGGGCAATCGTTTTGATGCAACCTTTTGTAAGATGGGGCGCTCTCGCCCTGCCAACCAGCTACAGCCCGAGCCGATCGGCGTCTTTACGGCGGATCAGTCCGTGTATGGGATGTGTGATGTGGTGGGATGTGTTAGCGAATGGACGCTCTCGATGACGCCCGAAGAAGTGGCGTTGTTCACCGAAGATCCAAAGATCACCCCCGTTCAACGAGGCGGTGGATGGGTCGCTTCTAACGAGCGAAGTTTGCGCCTTCGCACACGACTGCCCCGCGCCGAAGGCACACGGACGTACAATTGCGGCTTTCGCGTTGTTGCTTATCCCAAACAGCCAAGCTAGAGTGTATTCTTTACCATACACTCAGACGATACCGAAGGAGAGAGCCGTGACACGCTTGGCAGAGTGGCGCGGTACAACAACGCAGCAATGACACATAGAAAAGTCATCGCCGAGGATCGAGCGTTGCGAGACCGCGAGAAAATAGTCTCGTTTGGCTTTTTGGCATAGATATTGTTTTCGGTCGAGATGAAGCATCATGTCTTTAGCAAAGAAAGCAGGTGATCAGATGCCAAGGCAAGAACGGAAGATCGGTGTGTTGTTTGTGGGATGGGCGTTGGCTTGGCTCGGGCTGTGGGGCTGTAGTTCATCGCCCGGAAACACAAAACCAGTGGGCCAATTGCCTCCTGATACGGTGGTGTTCAAGACCGAAACAGCACTGTGTCCCGATCGGTTGCTGTCGAGTTCGCCCGTCCAATTCGACGGAGAGGCATGTGATATCAACAAAAGCGAGCCTTGCAACAGCGGCTGCCGTCCTGCGGTGACCTTGGCCTCAAGCAAGATCGAAGGGGACGTGGATGCGTTGTGTGGGCAATCGGGTGTGTTGTGCGTTGGAAAAGGCCGAGGTCTCGAAGAGATCAAAGAACTGCCCAAACGTTTGCAAGACGACGCAACGATCGTGCGGGTGATCTTGATGGGGGAGGTCTGGCAAGGGCCGATCGAGTTGGGCGGATTGACGCGCACGATCACGATCGAAGGAGTCTCGAACGAAGCCAACGCAGGTGCGCGCATCCAACTGCCCGAACAAGCCGATGCCCCCGAAGATTACGCAGCCCTCCAGATCGAAAGTAACGCAGATATCACCTTGAAGCGCCTGCATATCAGCGGAGGTGGGCATGGCGTGTTGATCCGCGCCGCCCGCATCGCCACGCTCGAAGAGGTGATCCTTAAGGGAAATCGGCTGTCTGGCTTGCACGTCGAATCTGCCGAGGAAGTCAAGATCCTCCAAACACAAGCCACACAAAATGGCAAGCCGTTGTTGCGCGAGGGTTCGACAGAACCCGTCTCACGGCTGCGTTTTGGCGTGATGTTGGGCAAAGTCAAAGTCGTCTCGGTCGCCAACACGGAGATCGCCCACAACGGAGCAGGGGGACTGGCGCGGGCGTGGGAAACCAAAGCGGTGGGGATCACGCATGATCACCGTGTGACGGGGCGTTATGAAAAATATGGTGTCGGCATCACCCACGATCACAAGGTCGCCATGCGCTCGACCTACGTCCACCACAATGGCCCGATCGCAGCCGATACACGGCGCAGTCAAGAAGATTGCTCCACGCGTTGTCCAAGAGGTACCTTTTGCGAGGCTGGGATCTGCCGTCCTTCCTTGGTGGAAGATGGGCAAGAACCCACCCAAGGACAGCGTTTGTTGGGGGTCGGCGTCCATATCGCAGGCGCAGGCATCGTGGAGATCGAAGGCAACAGCTTTTTTGGCAACGATACCGCTGGTGTGATCGTGCATTCAAGCGCAACGGTCAGCTTGTCGCGAAACGCATTCGAGCGAAACGGCGTTCGTTCGGCCCAAATCAACGCTGAGATCGCGGAGCGGTTTGCTTATCCAGCCGCGCACCTCTGGCACGTCCAAAAAGATATCCGCGCAGAAAGCAACGTATTTACCGACAACTACGGCGACGGCTTGCGTGTCGGCCATGAGCGCGTCGAAGGCCAAAACGTGGGCAACCTCAAGACCAACCTGTTCTCGAACGCCTTTTGGGGCCAAGGCCGCAGCCGTCCCAAAGGCGAGTTTCCCGCAGGAACAGGACTCCGTATCGCCCATGCAACCGACGGGGTGGACGCCGAAGTTCGCGTAGAAAAGAACTACTTTCATGGCAACGGAGCCGCAGGGCTGGGCGTTTCAGGCAAAGGCTCGTTCAACGTCGCAGAAAATAAGTTTGAAAAAGAGCGATTGCGCGCCATTGCTTTCCACGATGTCAAGAGCGCCAACACCGCGATCACCCGCAACAACCTCTCGGATATCCGAGGCTTTGGGATCCAGCTCGTCGATATCTCAGGCGAGTTCAGGCTGTCCGAGCTGTGGATCAACAAGATCACCCGCATCAGCGAAGAAAGCGAAGGCGACGGCATCAACATCAGCCGCCTTTCGGAAGGCCGCGTCTCGATCCAAACCACAAGCTTCCAAGAGGCCGGACGGGCAGGCATTTTCTTGGATGCTGCTCGTGCGGAGCTTTCTGGCAACAGCTTCACCGCGATTGAAAAGCCCATCCTCCTTCAAGGCGACGCTTCTGTCACAGGCGAAGCAACCAAAGGCGATCGAGTTCGTTCCCCCCTTCCCAACCGCAAGATCGCCCTCCCCTAAACGGCCTTCCCTACGCTACGCCTTCCCCCAAAGACGCAACTCTCCCAGAATACGAGAGCCGCCCGTTGTATGCTCGTAAAAATGTAGGGGCAGACAGGTGTGGCTGCCCAAGCACAGGGCGTCTACGCGCTATCCTGCGATCACACATCACTCGGATATTGTATAAGACGCAACACCTCTCTCAAAACGAAGAAGCAGAGGCCGCATCCCCTGCAAGATAAAAGCACGTGATGGTGTAACGTGCGATCCCCTCGGGGATAGCGCGCACAGGCTCCACCCAATGAGGTGCGCCCTGAGGACGAAAGATCAAAGCGCTGTTGAAGACAGGCGGGATCGCCAAAGCGATCCGTTGCTTGTCAGGATGCAAGAAATACAGGTTCCCCCCCCATTCAGGCGACCAATGCGCCGAAAGATTGTACACCACAGCGATGCCTTCGCATTCGGTGTCTTCGTGCATCGCGAAAAAATCCCCCTCCCGCAAACGTGATATCTGGACTTGAATGGCCGAGTGCATTGGACGAGGATGAGGCCATCCCACCAGCCATTGATGCGCTGCTGCCGCCTCTTTGGTGCGCAACCAATTCACCAGCCCCGCCAAGATGCCCGACGGCGCAAGCGCGTCCATCGGAAGGATATCGATCTGGTAATCCGAAAAATGATGCCGAACAAAAGACGCTGTAGACAGTTCTTTCCAGATCGCCCACGCCTGTTCGGCAGGGAAAGCCTCTTGCAAAGCAACGTGCGGGATCGGCCCTTCAAAAAGAAAATGTTGGCGGATCGTCGTCACGATCGCGGGATCGAGAATCTGAGGATGCCACCACTGCGACACATTCGAGGGGTCGGGCGAAGAGTCATGTACGATCGTTCGCCAGTTCGAGCCAAAGCGGTGATCTACAAGATGAGGAATAAAAAAGGCCCCTCGTTCGGACGCTTTGGGAAGGCTCTCCCACGCAGGCCAAGCGTGCTCCAAAAACAAAGAACGGCTGTGCTGTTGGTATCGCTCGATCGGGGGTTGGCATCCTTCGTTCGGGGATTCTGGTCGACTCACGCTGGCCCTCCATTCGCTTGTTGATTTGCTCAGATAGCCGCTTGTTCGACCAAGAACGCCGCCAAACGCTTGATCAAGACCCCTTCCACGGGATCGTCGAAGTACGATATCGCAGGCGTTGGATTGCACTCAAACACCACAAAACGCCCATCTGCTTGGCGTCGCATATCGACCGCCGTCCAAGACAGCCCAAGCACCGACGCAGCGCGCACACACAACGCCCATGCTTCTTCTGAGATCACCGTAGGTCGGGCTTGATCGACCGCCTCACGTGCATCCACCAACCCCTCCGTTGGCAACGAAAAGGCCGCCACAGGCTCGCCGTTCAACACATACGCTCGGAACTCTTCGCCTAGAATCTCCTCCTGAAACAGCACAGGGCAATGCGCCAATAACCCCAACCGTTCGGGCTGGAGATCGGCGCTCGACAAACGTCGCACCATCGCACCTCCCCCAAGCGGCTTGTAGATCACACGTGGATGTCGCTCAACAAACGCCAATAACGCCGAATGATCGGACGTTGCAAGGCTTTCAGGAACAGGGATGCCCTGCGCTTTCAAGCGCGCAAGCTGATGCAGCTTGAGTTCATGCAAACGCACCGAAGCCATCGGATTGATCATCCGCGTCCCTTGCTCTTCCAAGATCTCCAACACCGACGCAATCAACGATTGACGTTCCCGCTCTGCGATGTACATCTCCTGCCAGATATCAAAGTTGCGCCGCGAAAATTGCTCGGGGTCGGTCGAAGGCACACCCGTGTGGATCGTCCGCAGATACACACAACGCAACGCATCCAAACGCTCCCCCTCATAAAGCAACGCTCCTCGATCGTACGTCAACGTTCGCGCTTCTGGAACAGCCGCCGTTTCCAACAGCCAAGGCAAACCACCCGCCCGCTCCACCGCCTTCATCACATACATCGCTTGCTCGTCTTGTCGGGATGCAACAATTCCGACACACTTCTTCTCCACGATCTGGGTTCCTCACAGTGCTTGTTTTGTTGATAGGACCTACGCATTTGGATGGTTTGGTGTTTATTGATTCAGTTTTGTGGGGCGAGGTACCACACCCCGCAAGGGTGCACAGCCCCTTTGACCCCGTTTTGGCGAAGAGATCACAGATTTTTCAACACAACGGCTCTGTCGCTTGAGAGAGCGCGATCACGGAGTTGGAGACAGTGTAGCTTGCAAGACAGCGGAACAACCAGAAAGAAGGGGCTTAGCGGAAGAGATCGCGGAGTAGGTTCGCAAGATCGGAGAGTTGGCTTCCAAGCGAGCCGGGAAGAGGCTCATCCGCACGAAACTTCATAATCGGTCCGCCATTTTGGGGAAACCCGATGTCGGGAAGGCTGGGGAATCCGCCGCCTTGGTTCGGCATCGGCTCATCCGCACGAAACTTCATGATCGGTCCGTTGCCACCGGGAAACGGGAACGTCGGGACTTGGGGCAAGCCCTCTTGACCGGGCATCGGCTCATCCGCACGAAACTTCATGATCGGTCCGTTGCCACCGGGAAATGGGAACGTCGGAGGTTTCGGTGAAGAGCCATCTTGACCGGGCAACGGAACGTCTGCACGAAACTTCATGATCGGCCCGTTGCCACCGGGAAATGGAAACGTCGGAGTTTGAGTTGGAGGTGTGGGTTGTCCGCCGTCTTGGCCGGGTAGTGGGACATCTGCGCGCACTTTCATGATCGGCCCGTTTCCGCCCGGCAGTTGAGGATGTCCGCCGTCTTGGCCGGGCAGTGGGATATCTGCGCGCACTTTCATGATCGGCCCATTGCCGCTCGGCAAATGGGGTTGCCCTCCCTCTTGGCCGGGTAATGGGACATCCGCACGAATCTTCATGATCGGCGGTTTGCCTTGCTGTTGGGATTGAACGAAGTTTTTGACCGCGTCAGCAGCCCCTTGAAAGCCTTTTGCAGCGCGTTCAAAAGCATCCGCAACTCGGCCCCCTCCGTCTTTCACACCTTGGTTTTGTTGCGTAGAAGAGGTTTTTTCGGTGGATTGGACGGGAGGTAGGTTCGGCTTTTGATTGATCTTCATCTTGTGCTCCTTAGCGATAACGCTATGCATCGTATGGAGATATCTCCATGCGATGCTTGGTTTTGTTGAACGGGCATCAACCAAAGGTATCGTCAAGAGCGAGGCAAAGTTGCGTGCGAGTGCGGCTCAGACCTTCTCAAAGAACCGTTCGCTCGCTGCAGCCATCTTTTTCAAGATCGCGGGGGCAGCGTAGCGCGTACCGTAGCGCTCGGCGAATGCCGTCAGCGTTGCAACAGCGTTGTTTAGCCCGATGCGATCGAGGTAAGAGAACGGCCCTCCTGTGTTCGGTGCAAACCCCACACCGAAGATCGCCCCAAGATCGGCATCGCGATGATTGCGCAAAACGCCCGACTCAAGGGCCTTGAGCGCTTCCACGCACTGAATCAACAACAAGCGCTGTTGCACCAAGGTCTCGCTGCTTTCAGCAGGCATTTGTGCAACCAGCGACTTCAAGCCATCCCAAAAGCCCTTGCGCCGGCCATCTTCGTAGTTGTAAAAGCCCGCCCCTGCGGCTTTTCCGTTGCGTTTGTGGATATCCACAAGCTGCTTGAGAAGCTCCACTCCCGCAAGCTTCAGTTCGGTTCCAAGGTACTTTTCGCCTTGCTCGATGCCGTGTCGTCCGAGGCTCAGGCTGACTTCATCAAAGACTTGCAGCGGTCCCACGACCATTCCTGCGCTACGGGCCGCCCATTCGATCAAGGCGGGAGGATGGCCTTCGGCGAGCAACTGCACACCTTCGAGCGCGTACGCGGAGAACACGCGGGTGGTATAAAAGCCGTAGCCATCGTTGACAACGATCGGAAGTTTTTTGATGGCTTTACAGTAGTGAAGGCAGCGCGCCAAGGTATCTTGGGAGGTTTCGGCTCCCATGATGATCTCCAACAGGGGCATCTTTTCAACGGGAGAGAAGAAGTGCATCCCGATAAATCGGTCTTTTTGTTTGGAGACGATCGCGAGATCGTTCATCGGCAACGCAGAAGTATTGGAGGCCCAGATGCCGTTTGCAGCGAGCAATCCTTCGAGTTCTTGGTTGACTTGGTGCTTGATCTCAAGCTTTTCAAAGACGGCCTCGATGATCAAGTCGCATCCTTCGAGATCTGCGGACGCAAGCGTCGGTTTGATGCGTGACGCAAGCTGCTTTTTCCCCGCTTCATCGAGTTCTCGGCGCTTGCTGACTTCCCCAAGACAATGCTCCATCCCGCGATCCAAGGCTTCTTGACGGATATCTTTGAGGACGACTTCGTAGCCGCGCAACGCGCTCGTAAACGCCAGTCCTGCGCCCATCATCCCCGCCCCCAAGATGCCGATCTTGCGGATGCCGCCCTCTTCGACCGAGGGCAGACCGTCGTGCTTTTCAGCAGCAGTGCGATGATACCAGATGGTGCGCAGCATGTCCTTGGCCTGATCGCTTGTGACCATCCCCGCGAAGTAGCGCGATTCAACCACCAAACCTGCATCAAAAGTCAACTGCGTCCCTTCTTGGACCGCAGAGAGCGCAGCTTCGGGGCCTTTGAAAGCCCCTGCTGTCTTCTTAAATAGCATCGCGCTGGCCGCCATCAAGAGATTGCGCGCATCCCCTGTAGCGGGCTGAGGCCCGGGAAACGCAAACCCCTCTCGATCCCAAGGCTGTTTGGCCCTCGGATGTGCGGCGATCCATGCTTCGGCCTTGGTGCGAGCAGCTTGGGCATCGACAGCGAGATCGTCGATCAGTCCGGCATCTTTGGCTTGTGCTGGCCGATACAGCTTTCCTTGCAAGATCGCTTCGAGCGCTGCTTGCAATCCGATCAAGCGCGGCAAACGCTGCGTCCCGCCCATCCCGGGCAACAGCCCCAACGACACTTCGGGCAAGCCGATCTGGATCTTGGGATCATCGACAGCGATCCGTGCATGGGCCGCCAATGCAAACTCGTACCCCCCGCCCAACGCCGACCCCGCCAACAAACAAACCACAGGGTATTTCAGCGTCTCCAAGCGCCGCAGCAAGCCGTGTAGCTGCATCACCCCCTCACGAGCCGCCGCTGCATCGCGCTGTTTGTACATCACGTCGATGTCACCACCCACACAAAAGTTTTTGTGCGCGCTGTCCAGAATCAGACCCTTCAAGCCCGTCAGCGACGAAAGCCAATCCAGCCCCATCGCAAGGCCCACACCAAACGCCTCGTTGATCTTGTTCGCTCCATCGGGCATCGCAAAGGTCAACGTCGCGATGCCTGTGTTTGGATCGAAATGCTGCAAAAATGCCGGATTCTTCTGTATCTGTGTCATCTGTTCTTCCTCACACGCGCTCAATAATCGTTGCGATGCCCATCCCACCCGCAATGCAGGCAGTCACAAGTCCCGTCGTCTGGTCCCGATCTTCCAAGGCATCCAACACCGTCCCCAACAACATCGCTCCTGTCGCACCCAACGGATGCCCCAACGCGATCGCACCTCCATGCGGATTGACGATCTCAGGCGAGACACCAAACGCCTGCATAAAGGCCAAAGGAACGGCTGCAAAGGCTTCATTGACTTCGATCAGATCGATATCTCGGATATCCATCCCCGCTTTTTTGAGCGCCTTGCGCGTCGCTGGGATCGGCCCATCCAACATCAAGATCGGCTCATCCCCCACCACCGCCGCAGCGCGAATGCGTGCGCGAGGTTTGAGTCCCAACGCGGCTCCTTTTTCTTTGCTCGCCAACAACACGGCTGCTGCGCCATCCACGATGCCCGACGAATTGCCTGCTGTATGGATATGCTCGATCCGCTCGATATGCGGGTAAGCTCGCTTGGTGATGGTGTCCAAACCAAACTGTTCACCCATCATCTGAAACGCGGGTCGCAAGGCCGACAGCCCTTCAAACGTCGCATCGGGCCGAGGGAACTCATCACGCGCCAAGACGACTTCACCGTTTTGATCGCGCACCGCCACAATACCGCGTTGAAAACAGCCCTTTTCGATCGCTTCGACCGCACGCTTTTGACTGCGAAACGCAAACTGATCCACCTCTTCACGCGAAAATCCCCGCAACGTCGCCAGCAGATCCGCCGCCACTCCCTGCGGAACCGTCCCCACGCGCCATTGGTTGGTCGCGTCCCACATCGCCCCACCATCCGAACCCATCGGAACACGAGACATACTTTCCACACCACCCGCGATCATCAGATCCACAAATCCCGCTGCGATCTGCCCCACCGCATAATGCACCGCCTCCAAACCCGAGCCACAAAAGCGATTCAACGTCACTCCCGCAGCCACCTGATCAAAACCCGCCTCCAACGCCGCTGCTCGGGCAATACAACTTCCTTGCTCTCCTGTCTGCGTCACACAACCCATCACCACATCTTCCACTTCCCGAGTGTCCAACCCCTGACGCGCTTGCAACGCCTTCAACACCGTCACCACCAGATCCACAGGACGCACCGTATAAAGAGCCCCGTTGTTTTTGCCCTTCCCTCTAGGCGTTCGCACCACATCGTAAATGTACGCTTCTCCCATGCTCACACTCCTCTTCGTTCACACACAACACCCACACGCTCCAAAGCAAGCAGGCCCCAAATCAAACAAGATGCCCGCCCTCGCATCTTACAACGCGAGGTCATGGCTCTCCTGCGCGTGACATCTTGCACGCTTCACCGTTTCTCAACAAGTCTGGTGTCTGGTTTTTTTCTTGTTATATGGTGTTGTGGGGCGCTGCCCCAGACCCCGCAAGGGACCAAAGGCCCCTTGACCCCGTGTTGGCGGCGTGAGCAGGTGTTTTTCAAACAAACGACGGCTCCGCTTGACAGGGCGCGAACACGGGAGTTTGGGTGAGGGGGGTCTCGTGTTGTGAGATGGCGGCTTGGGGCGGCAGGATCTCTCGATCGCAAATGGCGGATTGATGAGCAGGATTCATCCGCGCAGAAAACGGGTTGGCAGAACGCGCTGTCTGTGGTAGGGTGCGCCGCGTTGTGAGGCGGTGGCTCGACGCCGGGTGGCGTCTTCTATCCTGACGGGAGTTCCGTCCTCATCGACACCTCACAAACCCTCACACCCACAAAACAAGGATCACAGATCATGGCAAACCTTCAAATCGAAGAGCTTCAAATCGGCACAGGCGAAGAAGCCAAAGCAGGCATGAGCGTAAGCGTCCATTATACGGGCTGGTTGACCAACGGAACCAAGTTCGATTCCTCACTTGACCGAAACAGCGCCTTTTCCTTTGAGCTGGGTGCAAGCCAAGTGATCAAAGGCTGGGACCAAGGCGTCGCAGGCATGAAAGTAGGCGGAAAACGCAAACTCACCATCCCACCCGAACTCGGCTACGGCGCACGCGGTGCAGGTGGTGTCATCCCCGGCAACGCTACCTTGATCTTTGAAGTCGAGTTGCTTGGCGTCAAAAAGCGCTAGTCTTTTGCCCAAGGCATATTAAAGGGGCGACCGACGCTAGGTTAATCCTCCCGTCCTTGGAGTCGTGCCAACCACGCATCGAATTAAGGACTCTGCCCTCGTAATCTCCGACAACAGTGACACGCGACCCCATAAAAAATGGGTCGTCACCACCGCCCTTGCGCAAGATAAATTCTTGCAAGTTTCGGGAACGCAGCATCCAACCTAACATCTCAAAGAATCGAAAAGCCCTCGATCGAGACCTCTGCGATTCGCTGTGGGAGTTGTGTGAGCCTGTCCGTCCGCTGCTCTATGTCCCGATACACGGGCGGTTCGCGAACCGCCCCTACGCAAACATGGCCTTGCATCGAACACGGAGCGAACGAAAGAATCGTAGACAAAGCAAACGCAAACAGACATCAAAAGACGGAGGATACGACATCCGTGTCTGGTGTGAGCAAAGGGTGGGGCGTATTGCATACGCCCTTGCCCCATTCACGGGGATGTTCATCGCCCTGTACGAGCAGGCAACCTGCGGATTTGATATGACGCAGTGGAAAAGGGAAAGCGTGAAGAATCAACCCGTTGTAGGGGCAGTTCGCGAACCACCCGCGCCTGAACCCGTTGGAGGGGCTTTACAGACGAAGTGTCCGAGTGTTCGCCGCCCAACGGCGCAACCGACGGGTGGATCACTTGATGGGGGCTTTGAAGTTCTTGACTTCGACATCTTTGTATTTGGCGAGTTTGCGATACAAGGTAGCGCGTCCGATGTGGAGATTACGGGCGGCGTGCTCAACGCTGCCTTTGGTGAGGCGCAAGGCGTTGAGGATGGCTTGTTTTTCCAACTCTTCGAGAGGAATGATCGAGTCGGTGACATCGCCACGAACGGCGAGGCGAGCTTGTTGTGTACGAAAGAGCCGTTTGGGGAGAGCTTCGAGGGGGATCCATTCGTGATCGGTCGAGACGACGGCGCTATTGACGACGTTGGCGAGTTCGCGCACGTTGCCCGGCCAATGGTAGCCGAGCAGTGCTTCCATCGCTTGTTCGGAAAATCCTTGGATCTGCCGTTCGGATTCGTGCTGAAACTTCTTGGTGAAATACTGGATCAGCAATGGGATATCATCTTTTCGCTCTCGCAAAGAGGGCAAATACACGGTGTATCCGGCAAGTCGATAATACAGATCTTCACGAAATGCGCCTTCTTGAACCATGGTTTCGAGGTTTCGATTGGAAGCACAGATCACGCGCACATCGACTTGGATCAGCCGCGTTCCGCCCACACGGATCAAGGACTGTTCCTGCAAAACGCGCAGTAACTTGGCTTGGCTCAAAAAGCTCATCTCTCCGATCTCATCAAGAAACAACGTCCCGCCATCTGCCCGTTCAAAACAACCTTTTCGCGTGGAGTGCGCCCCCGTAAATGCGCCCTTTTCGTGTCCAAACAGCTCGCTTTCCAACAAGGTTTCGGGAATAGCAGCACAGTTGAGCGCAACAAACGGATGCACCCGCCTTGGTCCGGCATGGTGGATCGCGTTGGCGATTAATTCTTTGCCTGTGCCCGATTCACCGTGAACATACACCGAGATCGAACTCGGTGCGACTTTGCGCACATCTTGAAAGACTTGTTCCATCGACTCCGAAGCGCCGATGATGTTCTGAAACTCGTATCGCTCCTGAACTGCGGCCTCTAACTCTTCGACCTTGGCTTGGAGGGCATAACGCTCGACAGCATTGCGCATACTCGCCACCAATCGCTCACGCTCGACCGGCTTCACGAGATAATCGTAAGCGCCCAGTTTGATCGCTTGGAGCGCATCACGAGCCGTATCCGAGGCCGTCAAGATGATCACAGGCACCCAAACCCCCATCGCTCGCATCTCTTGGAGCGCTTCGAGTCCCCCCATCACAGGCATCATCAGATCCATCACCACCGTCTGGGGACGCAACTCTCGCATCCCCTCGAACATATACCGAGCGTTCTCGAATTCTTCGACTTGATATCCCGCTTCTTCTAGCCATAAACGCAAGATCCCCCGCATATCCTCGTCGTCATCCACCACATACACCAACGGATGCAACAACCTCGCGTCTTTTTCTTTTCCCATCGTCAGCCTTCTTTCAAATTCTCGCTTCGAGCGGTGCGTGCCTTGGTACAGCAAGCACGCACACCCACGACAACACTCAACACGCACAAGATCGGCTTCTTTGGCACACGCACCAAAGTTTCGCAAGGAACCCCCCTTCCGCGCACGCTTGACAAACAACGTGTTTCGGGTTCCCAATACAAGAAGATACCTCCACAACGCTGCGAAGCGTCGATTCTTCGCGCAAACGTATGGCCCACATCAGAGAAACAACATGCAGGACAAGCAAGTGAAGGCCACGATATCCAACACTCACTCCCTTCAACTCTTCTCGACTCTTCGTCAAGCCCCTCGTCTGCGCTCTTATCCCGACCTGTTTATGGAACAACTCGCCTCCCTCGGTCATGCTGTCCGTGTACCCGAAGGTTTTGAACTCCTCTCCGAAGGAACCTACAACGATTACGTCTATCTCTTGCTCAAAGGCAGCGTCCGCCTCCAAAGCAAAAACAAGATCTTCTTTCACCTCCATCAAACAGGCGAGATCTTTGGAGAAGGCGCGCTGTTGATGGAAGAACCCGGGCGCGAAACCGCCATCGCTTCCACACAAAGCGAACTGCTGCGATTGCCTGTTCAAGAACTCTCTAAACTTCAGCAAGATCCGTCTCTTCGTGAACCGTTGCTTCGTTTCATCGCCCACTCCCAACAAGACAAATTCCAGCGGCTTTTGCGTAGCCCCACAGGAGGCGATCTCCCCCACGATCCGCAGACAGCGCACCGACAAACCACCGGCCCCTACGAGTCGCACGCCACACATCGCCCAAACACCGGCCCCTACGAGTCGCACGCCACACATCGCCCAAACACCGCCTCTTACGAGCCACATACCGCACATCGACCAACCACCGGCCCCTACGAGTCGCACGCCACACCCCGCCCAACCACCGCCCCTTACGAGCCACATACCGCACATCGACCAACCACCGCCCCTTACGAGCCACATACCGCACACCACCAAGCCGAAGCCCTTGAAGATGCCCATCCGCTGCCCAACCCTCCTCCCCACGCAGCTTTCCTCGCCTCTCCACGCCCTGCGCTGCAACCCTCTTTTGGCGAGATATCCTACGAAGATCTCGCTCCTTCCGCTTGGCCTCGTTCTCCTGCACAAGGCTTCTTGCCGACTTCTAGCTACCCCTCCGCCTCTCCAAATACCCATGCCTTCGCCGCATCGCCGCCTTCTCCCCATTCACCACCAGCGTCTTCACCCCATCATTCGGCTCCCCAACTCCACACGATCCTCCCGCTCCTCCCCAAAAGCCCCAATACCACAGAAAAACGCGCCTTACCGATTTCTGCATGGTCCAACCATAGCTCCGAAGCATGGGGCTTCATTCGTCAAATGCAGTCCGATCTTCTGCTCGCTCTTGACCAACAACACGACCTCCTCCACAAACTCAACGTCACACAGATCAACTCTTGGCAACGTGCGCTCCTCCTCGAACTCCAACGCACACAACAAGCCCTCCAAACCCACCTGAACGACCTTTTTGCAATCAGTGCGATCGAAAACAAAGAAGCCCTTTTTCACCAACACGCCTTCTCTCTTGAACAAGTCCTCTCCGAACTCTTTGCTCCTTTGCGTGAAATCTCCGCGACACGCGGCATCTACCTTCAGTACGCTTGCGCTCCCCACACAGGCCTCTACCGAAAAGGCGATCCCCTCCAACTCACGCGGATCTTGAGCGCCCTACTCCAAACCTCCATTGGGTGGACCGCACAAGGAGAAGTCGTCCTCTGGGTCGAACCCCTGCCCCAAGCCCCCGATTGGCTGCGCTTTTCTCTGCGCGACACCAGTCCCGGACTTCCTCCCGAACAAGCCTCCCAGATCTTCTCGCGTTATCACCCCGCCGAATCTCCCCCACACAGCGGCCTTTCCCTCGCCCTCGCACAACGGCTCAGCCAAGCGATGGGTGGACAACTCACCTTTGAAAGCCATCCCCAACAAGGGGCGCACTTCCTCTTAAATCTCTGTCTTCCAATCCATCTTACCCGTCCCACCGCCCACGCCACCCATGTCGATCTCTCCACTCACATCCTACCCCCTCATTCTTCCGTATCCACCGCCGATCTCGATCTGATCCCCCCACCCGACTATCTCCGCCCCCTCAAACAAGCACGCACCCTGATCATCGACCCAAACCCCGAAAGCGCCGCCCTCACCCGTCACGCTCTCCAATCCATCGAGATCTCGCCCGATATCGCCGCAGACCCCACCAAAGCACTCCACCGCTTCTCCCAACAAACCTACGATATCGTCTTTCTTTGCCCGCCCATCCCCAACACAGAAACATGGGAACTCAGCGCCAAATTGCAGGCCCTCCACCGCGCCCAAGAACACCCACACCCCTTGCACACGGTCGCCCTCCTCCAACAACCTCCGTCCTCTTCCCAACATACCTTGCTTCAACAGCACCATGACGCTTGGCTGCTTCGGCCTCTCCAAAAACAAGACCTTCTCCAAACCCTCCAAGAACTCTGGAAAGGACGCCAGATCATGACCCGTCAAGGCAATGCTCCGCCCTCTCCCTCCAAAGCCAGCCTCACCGCGCAATTCGACGCACTGCTCCAACGCTACATCGCCAATCTTCACCAGCGCGTCGAGCGCTTGCGCGAGGCCCTCCACGCAAACGATCTCCAAGAGGTCCGACATATCGGCCACAAACTCAAAGGCTCGGGTTCCAGTTATGGCTTCGATCAGATCACCGAGATCGGACGCCAGATGGAGATCGCAGGCGAACAAAACGACGCCACCGCTTCGGCTCAACTGATCGATGAACTCGAACGCACCCTCCAATCCATTGAAGAAAAACGCCCCAACGATCCCACCTGATCTCTTGCCTCTCCGCCCTCTCTGTTCTGCCCCCTGTACCACTTCTGAAGATCGCGGTAGCTTGCAAGCGAGTTGCTATCCAATCACACGATGTTTTCACACCGAAGGGATCTGCCATGCCTTCGTTTTCACAACGCTTTGAACCTTTTGCCAAGCGGCTACGCGACGATCAAGCCCATCCTCTCTTGATCAAAAACTTTCAAGCAGCCTACGCTCAACTTTGCGAAGGCGAAACCGGCCTACTCCCCGAGTCCCAGATCCAACCTCCTCCCCCACAACCCGACGCCGAAGAACTCCCCCGTTCCACCCAAAAACGCGGAGAGAAGGCACTCCCCCACACCATCCAGATCCGCCTCAACGGTGGGCTTGGCACCAGCATGGGACTCCAACAAGCCAAATCTCTTCTCTTCGTCAAACAAGATCTATGCTTTCTCGATATCATCGCCCAACAATCCGAAGCCTTGCACATCCCCCTGCTTCTGATGAACAGCTTCGCCACGCAACAAGATTCCCTCCAACGGCTTCAACAACATCCAAAACTCCGTCAGATCCGACCTCATCTTCCTCTCGACTTCTTGCAACATCGTATCCCCAAGATCCGCCAAGACAACCTCTCCCCTGTGCAGCACACCGAAGAAGAACTCACGTGGTGTCCTCCCGGCCACGGAGATATCTATCTCGCCTTGATCACCAGCGGGCTTCTTGAGGCCCTGCTCCAAGCCGATATCCACTACGCTTTTGTCGCAAACGCCGACAATCTCGGCGCAAGCGTCGATCTCTCCATCCTTGGTTACTTTGCCGAACACGACTTCCCTTTCTTGATGGAAGTCGCCGACCGTACCCGCGTAGATCGCAAAGGCGGACACCTTGCACGCCATCTCGATGGCCACTTGCTGCTTCGTGAATCTGCCCAATGCCCGCCCCAAGACGAACAATCCTTCCAAGATATCCAACGCTACCGCTACTTTAACACCAACAACATCTGGCTTAATCTCCGCCATCTTCAAAAAACCCTCGAAGACAACAGCGGTATCCTCGGCCTACCTCTGATCCGAAACGCCAAAACCGTCGATCCCCGCGACCCCGCCTCAACGCCCGTTTTTCAACTAGAAACTGCGATGGGTACGGCGATATCCATCTTCTCCAACGCTCAAGCCCTGCGTGTCCCCCGCAGCCGCTTTGCTCCCGTCAAAACCACACAAGATCTACTCGCTGTGCGCTCCGATGCCTATACGCTCGATCCCTTCGGAAGGATCGCCCTTCACCCCAAGCGAGAAGGCATCCCGCCCGTCGTGTCTCTCGACAACCGATACTACCGACTTGTCGATGATCTCGACCAACGCTTTCCCCAAGGCCCGCCTTCTCTGCTTCACTGCACACTTCTCTCCGTCCAAGGCGATATCACCTTCGGGCGCTCTGTCACTTGTCGAGGCAAGGTCGAACTATCCGCCCCCAACCAACCACAAACTCTTCCCGATGATGCCCAACTCTCGGGTTCCTTCGACCTTCCCTCTTCGCGATCGATCCCCACTCAACCGCACGCCTCTCCCCATCGCTACCAAGCCTATTACTGCGAAGAAAATATCTGGCAACTCGCCCATGAATCGGCCTTTTCTGATGTCGAAGGCTACGCTGTCTTCATCTCGAATCCCGAAAAATCCTGTGCGCTTTGGCACCAACGCGCCAGTCACTCCGCATGGGAACCCGTCTTGTGGGATTACCATGTCCTCTATCTCGCCGCGACAGGCCCGCAATCCTCGCCTTGGGAGATCTGGGATCTCGATACCTTGCTCGGAATGCCCGTTCCTTTGGCCGATTATCTCTCACAAACTTTTTGCATGACCGCCGAACTTCACCCACGTTATGCCCCATCCTTCCGACTTCTTCCACGCGAGATCTTTTTACGCGACTTTTACAGCGACCGCAGCCACATGCTCGACAAACACCAGACTTGGCGTCAACCTCCGCCGCCTTGGCCGCCGATCATGCCCAACGTCCCACAACCCCGCCCTCTCCTCCGCATCGTCGCCATGCAAGATCCCACCCTCGGACCCATCCTCGATCTCGGCCAACTCTACGAGCGCTTTCTCCCAACTCTACGAGCGCTTTCTCTCCCTATAGAAGCCCCGCAGTAGCCAAAAAAGCCGTGTTCTCGCTGTTTCAAGCGACAGAGTCGTTGGTTTGAAAAACGCTTGCTCTGCGGCGTGGTGGGTGGTATCTTGCGCGCCCATCCTGTTCCCGCCCTGCGATGGCACAACCAAGGAGCAAGCGTATGTCATCGATCCGCCGTTATAATTTTCCAACACGTATCCTCGTCGGTCTCGACGCCCGAAAAGAAGTCATCCCTGCACTTCGCGAACGCAATCTATCCCGCCCGCTGATCGTGACGGATCGCGTTCTTGCGAAACTTCCTGTCCTTCAAGATTACGCGCTCCTGCTGCGCGAAGCAGGGTTCCAAGTTGCCGTATACTCCGAGATCTGGGGCAATCCCGTCAAATCACAAGTGACGGCTGGTGTCGAGGCATTCCGCGCTTACCAAGCCGACGCGGTGATCGCCTTCGGGGGGGGAGCCGCGATGGACGTCGCCAAGGTGATCGCGCTGATGATCCATCATCCCGGCGATATCTTTGATTACGAAGATGGCATCCCCAACGGTCGCCCTGTCGATCAACCCATCCCCCTGATCGTCACCATCCCCACCACCGCAGGAACAGGCAGCGAAGTAGGCCGATCTTCCGTCATCTCCGATGAAGAAGATCACCGAAAACGCATCATCTTCGATCCTCGCCTCCTGCCCTCGCTCACCTTGCTCGATCCCGAAGTCACCCTCGCCCTCCCTGCATCGATCACCGCATCCACCGGCATCGACGCTCTCACACACCTTGTCGAAGCCTACCTCGCCAAAGGACACCACCCGCTTTGCGACGGCATCGCCCTCGAAGGCATCCATCTCGTCTCTCAATTCCTTGCCCCTTGCGTCCATTTTGCCCAACGCATCGCCCAAGGCGAAACCCTCAGCCAAGCCGATCACGCCCGTCACATCGAAGCCCGCGAACGTATGCTCGAAGCCGCGATGATGGGCGCTGTCGCCTTCCAAAAAGGTCTTGGCCTCACCCATTCCTGCGCTCACGCCCTCTCCACCGTCTGCGATATGCACCACGGCCTCGCAAACGCCCTGATGATCGCCCCTTGCATGGAGTTCAATGCTCCCGCCGTCCCTGAACGCTTTACGCGCATGGCTCAAGCTGCTGGGCTTGACAACCCCAATGCAGCTACCTTTATTGCTTGGCTGCGCAAACTCAACCAAGAGATCGGCATCCCTTCTGGACTCGCTGCCGTCGGCGTCAAAACCGAACACCTCGAACCCCTCGTCAAATGGGCAACTGTCGACGTCTGCCACCCCCTTGGACCCCGCACCGTCACCCCAGACGACTTCCGCGCTCTCTACCAAGCCGCCCTCTAATCGAACCAACCCCCAAGGAATAAAACCGCGATGCTCACCTACAAAGCGATGTACAAATTCTTGGAAGGTGCCGTACACGGCGAAGTCCTCCCGATCCCCGATCCCAAAATATCGGATACTGAAGCGGAGCTTGAAGAACCCATCCATCTGCTGCTCACAGCAGCCCCATCCATCGCGATCTCTGCTTTGTAGCAAGCACCTACCCCCTAAACACCGCCAAGAAGAACCTCCCACTCACGACACGATTTGAGTACAAACATGACCCTTCCCCTTCGTATCGGCATCTCCGCCTGCTTTTTTTATCCCGACCCCAGCCGTCGTGTCTTCGGCCCCAAGACGCTGCTTTACGCCGAGCGCTCGATGATGCAATGGATCCTCTCCCAAGGCGCTCTGCCTTTTTTGATCCCTGAAGCCCATCCAAACTTTACTCTGCCTGATCTACTCGGTTGTTTTGATGGTCTCCTGCTTCAAGGGGGTTCCGATCTTTCGCCTTCCAGCTACGGCGAAGAACCGCTTCGCCCCGAATGGAACGGCGATCTTCACCGCGACAACTACGAGATCGCCCTTGTTCACGCAGCCATCGCACTCGACAAGCCCATCCTTGGCATCTGTCGCGGCGCGCAACTCCTGAACGTCGCGCTCGGCGGGACGCTCTACCAAGATATCGAAACGCAACTCGAAGGCGCACGCACCCACCGAGACGCCACCCTCTACGACACCCTCCATCACGACCTCACGCTGATCCCAGAAACGCCCTTGGCCGCGATGTATGCCGATATCACTCGCCCTCGCGTCAACACCGTCCACCACCAAGGGCTGCGTGCCCTCGGCCAAGATCTCCGCATCGAAGCCCGCTGCCCCGAAGATCAAGTGATCGAGGCTGTCCGCTTGGTTCCTCAAGGACACGGCAGCGCCAACCCCGCACCCTACGCTTTCGCCGTTCAATGGCACCCCGAGTTCCAAGATCCCCAAGATACCGCTCTCTTGGATCGCACCCCCATCCTCCAAGATTTTTTCCAAGCCATCCAACAACGCTTGGCTCGAAACACCCCAACAGCCTAAACCAGCCCACAAGAAAGTACACAACACCATGCTCAAAGTCGTGAACCCTGCGACCGAAACCGTGATCCGCGAGCTCCCCACCGATACGCCCGAGTCGATCCGCGCTCATTTTGAACGCGCCAAAGCCGCACAACCTGCTTGGGCTGCACGCCCACTTGCCGAACGCATCGAGATCCTCACTCGCTTTCGTGACAAGATCATCCAACACACCGACACTCTCGCCAACCAACTCTCCTCCGAGATGGGCAAACCCCGCAAACAATCCCTCAATGAGATCCGCGCACTCCCCGATCGCATCGACTTTTTCCTCCAACACACCGAAGCCACACTCCGCCCCCAAGACGTCTCCTTTCGCACCGATCCCAACACCCCGCCCGCCACACAAGAGATGATCTCTTACGAACCGCTCGGCGTGATCGCCAACATCTCGGCTTGGAACTACCCTTACTTTGTCGGAAGCAACGTCTTCGTTCCCGCCCTTCTGACCGGAAACGCTGTCCTGTATAAACCTTCCGAATACACCCCGCTGACGGGCCTTTCGATCGCACAGCTTCTCCACGAATCGGGTGTCCCGTCCGATATCTTTGTGACTATCCTCGGCACAGGGACCGCAGGGTCCGCCTTAACCGCACTCCCGATACATGGGGTTTTCTTTACAGGCTCCCACGCCACAGGCGTCAAGATCGCCCAGTCTGTCGCCTCCCGTCTGATCAAAGTCCAACTCGAACTCGGCGGCAAAGATCCCACCTACGTTTGCGACGATGCCGACGCCAAAAGCGCTGCTATCGGACTTGCGGATGGCGCCTTCTATAACGCCGGACAATCGTGCTGTTCCGTCGAACGCATCTATGTCCACCAAGACAACTACGATGCTTTCGTTGCCGCTTTTGTCGAAGAAGTCCAAAGCTTCAAAGTCGGCGACCCGATGAAAGAAGACACCTACATCGGCCCCCTCGCCCGAAAAGAACAACTCGATGTCCTTGACGCTCAAGTCCAAGACGCCCTCCAAAAAGGCGCACGTCTCCTACTTGGTGGGCATCGCCTCCAAGGAACGGGCTATTACTACGCTCCCACCGTCCTTGTCGACGTCGATCACAGCATGGATGTCATGCGCGAAGAAAGCTTTGGCCCAATCATCGGCATCCAAAAAGTCCACGATGACCAAGAAGCCATCTCCAAAATGAACGATACCGCCTACGGCCTCACCGCTGGCGTGTACACCCCCGACGCCCAACGCGCCAAATCCATCCTCTCCCATCTCAACGCAGGTTCCGCCTATTGGAACTGTTGTGATCGCGTCAGCCCACGCCTCCCTTGGACTGGACGACAACACTCCGGCATCGGCTCCACCCTCTCCCACCTTGGCATCCTCGCCTTCGTTCAACCCAAAGCATGGCATCTCCGCTCCCCCGCCTGACCTGACTTTTGACTTTTGACTTTTCCGTGTCTTCCGTGTCTTCCGTGTCTTCCGTGTCTTCCGTGTCTTCCGTGTCTGCCTTGTCTGCCTTGTCTGCCTTGTCTGCCTTGTCTGCCTTGTCTGCCTTGTCTGCCTTGTCTGCCTTGTCTGCCTTGTCTGCCTTGTCTGCCTTGTCTGCCTTGTCTGCCTTGTCTGCCTTGTCTGCCTTGTCTGCCGTGTCTTCCGTGTCTTCCTTGTCTGCCTTGTCTTCCTTCCGTGCCTTGTCTTCCTTGTCTGCCGTGTCTGCCGTGTCTGCCTTGTCTGCCTTGTCTTCCTTCCGTGCCTTCCGTGTTTTCCGTGGACAGATTTTTTCTGTGAACTTGTTTGCGCTGCGTTGCGAAAATGCCTATACACAAGCGAGAACACAAACCCGAAGAGGCAAACGGGGTGTATCGAGAGCAGAAGCCCGATGCCTGTTGGAGAAAAGACGTATGCAGCGATCCCAAAAGCAAAGAAGTCCTCGTCAAGCGGAGACGGGCGACCCGCGAAGCAAACCAACGAAGAAGCCGTCATGGTTGATATGGCTTGTTTTTCTCGGAGGGTGGGGTGGATTCGGAGGATGCACCAACACCAAGGTGATCAAAAGCGAGCGTTCACCGGTGTTTTCATTGGTGAGACAGCTTCGTGCGGATGAGACCGAAAAGCGCGTGGAAGCAGCACAAAAACTCGGTGAGATCGGAACGAAAGCGCACCAAGCCATCCCCAAGCTTCGGATGTCTCTCGAAGATCAATCTGTGGAGGTCCGAAAAGCCGTTGTACTCGCCTTGATGAAGATGGGAGAGCGCGGCACGCCGTCTTGGCTGCGGGGATTGGATGACAAGTCTCCCGAAGTGCGCAAGGTCGTGGAAGACAAACTCGACGAAGGAGGCGACGAAGTGATCGAGGATGTCACGAAGGTCATGCAGTCTCCGATCGGAGAAGAGCGACGGCTTGCGGTGCGTGCGTTGGGCTACATGAGCAAACGCACAAACAAGGCGATCCCTTCGCTAGGAAAAGCCGTGTTGGATAGCGAAGTCGATGTTCGCCAAGAGGCGGCTGCAACGCTTGGTAGACTGGGTTCCAAAGCGGCTCCTGCTGTTCCTCAGCTTGCCAAGGGGCTGCAACAAAACCGCGACTGGTGGAATGTTCGCAAAGCCATCATCGAAGCCCTCGGAGATATCGGCCCTGCTGCTGCCGAAGCCATCCCAAATCTTGTCGAGATGATGCAGGACAAAGACGATGATGTCCGTAAAGCCGCACTCAACGCCATCCGAAAGATCGGCCCGAGCGCCGTCCAAGCCCTTAGCGAAGCCCTCCCTGCCTCGACGTGGTGGGCCAAAGCCGAGATCCTCAAGATGCTAGAGACCTTCGGTTCCAAGGCCAAAGCTGCGCTTCCCGCGTTGATTGCGCTGCTCAATGACAACGATCAAGACGTCCGACGACGTGCCGCGATGATCATCGGAAAGTTCGCAACAGAGGGTTCTTCAGCAGCCCCCACCCTCCAAAAGATCCTCTTCGATCAAAAAGCTCCTCATGTTTTGTGGAGCGTCGTGATGGACACCTTAATGAAGATCGGGCCAGACGGGCACGCGGTCTTGCGCAAAGCGCTGGATCACCATGATTGGTGGCTGCCCAAAACCATCTCCGAGGCTTTCGGTCAATCCGGCCCAGATACCCCCCCCGAAGCCATCCCCACACTTGAATACGCACTCCAGCACTCGCGTTGGGAGGTCCGTTGGACGGTGGCCTTGGTCGCAGGTCGCATGAAAGCCAAAGCCGCTCCGCTTCTTCCTGCCCTACTCAAGGCGCTCAACGACAAAGAAAGCCGTGTTCAAGTCCAATCAGCCCTCAGCATCGGCGAGATGGGCGACGCCGCAAAAAGCGCCATCTCCCCACTCAAAAGCCTCCGCAACGTCGGTAGTCCTGAGCGCCAAGCCGCCATCAAAAAAACCCTCGAAAAACTCGGTGACTCCGAATAACCTCGGACATCGATCTCTATGATCTCGAAGACTCGTGGTCATTTAGCGGCAAGGAACGTTGGTGTTTTGAACACACGACACAAAGCTTTGGCATGTGCCTAGCGCAAGACAATCGCCGATCAACTTGTTCCAATCCTGTTGTTGACCGCTTGAAAGGTTCGCCACACACCGCCCAACGTTTTCGTTGCACTCCGAAACGCTGGTCCCCGCTGCAAGCACGTTGCAAGTTTGACCTCTCGAACAATAGCTCGACGTCATCCCACCACAGCCCACCATCATCGTCATCCACGCACACGCTACAACCAAATAGATTACAAACTTCATGAGCAAACGCCCCTTCATACATGGTGTTTTGCTGTTTTCGTGTGCTTTCGCCTTGCTCGTTTGTCTACCCTGATCATCCAAAAAAACAAGGCGCGTTGCCCGTGTGATGTGCACAGACAACCGCTGCAAATGCAACGATATGAAGCCGAAAACAACCCTCAAAAAAAAGAAAGCTGTGCGGAAACTACAACAAGCCGCTGTTTGCCGTCAAGTATTTTGCGCACGCTCCCTTCTTCTCCAAGGCCATCCCCGCACCTTTTTACTCGCCAAGCGAGATGCCTGCAACAGGAGGAAACGCGGGGATCTTTTCTTCTCGAAAAGGTCCGTAGGATTGGGCATTTGTGATCTCTTTTTGCGCGGCATCGGTTTCGCGTTGAGCAAATTCACCAAAAGCCCGATCGAGCGCAGGATGCCCGAACAAATGAGCGCTGTGGATCACCACAGGTAAAAACCCACGCTTGAGCTTGTGCTCTCCTTGTGCGCCCGCTTCCACAAGCGTGCAGCCCGAGCGGATCGCTCGTTCGATCAGTTGGTAATAACACAGCTCGAAATGCAGGTTATCGATCGGCTCGAAACACCCCCAATAACGGCCATAGACGTGCTTTCCTTTGGCAAAAGACAACGTACCCGCCAAGATCTGCCCATCACGCCGAACCAATCCCACCACAGCACGCTTTCCGACAGCCTCACGAGCATCCAGAAAAAAACGCCTTGTCAGATAAGGACTCCCCCACTTGCGATCGCTCGTCGACGTATACAGCCGAAACAACGTCATCCACTCGTCCAGACCGATCTGATCGCCTGTTTGCAAAGAAGCCGTCAGCCCGCCTTCTTCGATACATCGGCGCTCTTTGCGGATCTGCTTGCGGTTTTGCGAGCGCAAGGCTGACAAAAAATCTTCAAAGTCCGAATACCCGGGATTTCGCCAATGAAACTGATGCGTCGCACGCCGCGAAAAGCCACACGCCTCAAAAAACGCTGCTTCCTCATCGTTGCAAAACAAGACATGGATGCTCGATGCCTGCGAAGCCACCATCAACTCCCGCAGCCCTTGGACCAACAAGCGGCGGATCGACTCTCGATCTTCGTTTGGATGAACCAACAAACGCGGCCCCGTCGCAGGAGTGAACGGCACCCCCACCACCAACTTCGGGTAATAGTCCACTCCGACGCGCCGTGCGATGTTCGCCCACTCCCAATCGAAGATAAATTCCCCATAGCTGTCTGTTTTGATATAGGTCGGTGTAGCCCCCAATAGCTCCTGACCTGACCACACCGTGACGTGGGCAGGAAGCCAACCTGTGTTGGGGCCGACGCTGCCCGAATCTTCGAGCAAGCGCAAAAAGCTGTAGTCCAAAAAAGGATTGTGCGGATCTTCGAGCGCAGACCAAGCCGCCTCCCCGATGCGCCCCAAAGAAGGCAATATCTCCATACGCCATGCACGCTGTGTTCGGCCCTTGTCCATCCAAAAAGCCTCCGTCAAGGTGTCATCTCAAAGACTCCATTTGGAGATCGGACACGCAGAGTCGATTCGCAAGACCCCCACCCCAAACCCAAGGAGTCCCAAAAAGATGCAAAGATGGAAATGGAAGTTGTTGCGTGCGGGTGCATTTCGCCTCGATGGGGGAGCCATGTTTGGGTTGATCCCCAAAGCCCTCTGGTCCCGATCGTTTCCTGCCGACGAAGACAACCGCATCACCCTGCAAACCAACTGCGTGCTTCTCGAATCTCCCCATCGTCTGGTGCTGATCGAAACGGGCTGCGGAAACAAGTTCGGAGCCAAAGAACGCCAGTTTTACGAACTCGAATCCCGTTGGGTCGGTGATGCTCTGCGCGAAGAAGGCGTCGAACGCACCGATATCACCGACGTGATCATCACACACCTCCATTTCGACCACGCAGGCGGGCTGACCTATCTTTCCGCACCTGACGCCCCGATCCAAGCCAGCTTTCCAAACGCCCGCATCCACACCCAACGCACCGAGTGGCAAGACGCCCTCGCCAACCGCTCCACCATGACCCGCACTTATCTGCGCGATCATCTCGAACCCATCGCCGAACAAATCATCCGCCTCGATGGAAACAGCGAGATCCTCCCCGGCATCCATACCCTCCCCGTCCCCGGCCACACTTGGGGACAACAAGCCATCCTCTTCCAAGACGACCTCGGCACGCTTTGTTTCCCCGGCGACATGATGCCCACCCTCCACCACGTCGGCGACGCCTTCAACATGGCCTACGATATGCTCCCCTACCAAAACACCCAAACCAAACGCTCCCTCTTACACCGCGCCCACCGCGAAGCTTGGCGACTGATCCTTGATCACGAACCCGGACCCGCCGTCGTCTCCGTCATCCACGATGATCGCGGACGCTTCGCTCTCCAACCCACCCCCGCCCTGTAACACACGCCCCCGCTCCAACGACCTTTTCAACGCCTGATTTATCGACATGAGTGGTGAAAAGACCTCGACCGATAACACACGCCACCGCTCCAGCGACCTTTTCAATGCCCCCCACACGAAAGGTCCACTAATACGAGATCCGCCCGTTGACTTATCGTAAAAAGGTAGGGGCAGCCCCCTGTGGCTGCCCAACAATCGGGCGTCTACGTAATCTCCTTCGATCACCGATCACGCGGATATCGTATGATGTCCTCACACCGAACACAAACAACCTAGCGATCTCCAATCGATCCTGTTATACCTAGACCGTCACCGCCCACAAAAGGCCGCGCTCTCTCGTCTTGGGTACGCGATCCGTTTTGTTCCCTACGATCGGTGGCTTAACTCCACACATTAGGCAAACAAGGATGTACAGACTCTTTGTTTTCGAGGGCGATCCGCACACCACCCAAGCCCTACAAGCCCAACTCGCGCAACGCATGATCACCACCCAATCGTCCGCCTCTGTACAACAAGCGCAGCTACTCCTCACCCAACATCCCCCTCACATCGTAATTTTCGACCTCACCCACCCACTCCACGAAGTCGAAAGCCTCTACCGATGGATCACCACACACCCCCAACTCCACACCATCCCCCGCGTCTTTCTCAGCCTACCCCACCAAGAGCCGCTCCTCGCTCAACTCCGTCAAGAAGGCGAACAACACATCTTTGAACGCCCCCTCCGACCTTCCCTGTTTTTTGATGCGCTCCAACAACTGCTCTCTCCCCATCCTGCTCCTTTTACCTCCATGCCCCAAAAGAAAAAGCTCGAAGATGCGATCTCTGCCATGATTGGCCGAAAGATCGGCTCTTTTGTACTCGAAAAAGAGATCGGACGCGGTGGCATGGGCGCTGTCTTTCGCGCCCACCAAGAAGCCCTCCAGCGCAAAGTTGCCCTCAAGATCATGCTCCCCAACGCACAACAGGACGAAACCTCCATCCGACGCTTCCAACGCGAAGCCCTTGCCATCGCACAATTAAAGAGCCCTCACATCGTACAGATCTTCGACGCAGGAACCACCGAAGACGGCATCTTTTACATCGTCATGGAATTCCTTGACGGCGAAAACATCGATCAGTTCTTGCGCTCCCACAAACGCCTCCCCGAACTCCAAGCCCTCTCTGTGATCGAACAAGTCGCCCTCGGTCTCAAAGTCGCCCATGATGCCGGACTCATCCACCGCGATATCAAACCCTCGAACCTGATCATTGACACTCGCGGACAAGTCACCCTTACCGACTTCGGACTCGTTCGCGGAAACCAAGATATGTCCTATACCCAACCCGGGATCGTCGTCGGCAGCCCTCACTATCTCTCCCCCGAACAAGCCTCCGGCAAACCTCTCGATCACCGCTCCGATATCTACGCCCTTGGCATCGTCTTTTTTGAGATCCTCACAGGCACCGTCCCTTTTCGCGGCCCCCACGTCTCCAACGTCATGCTCAAGCACATCCAAGAACCACTCCCCGACCCCCGCCAAACACAGCCCGATATCTCCCACGCCACCGTCCACTTCCTCCAAAAAATGACCCAAAAAGAACCCGCCGCCCGTTACCAAGATTGCAACGCCCTGCTCGAAAGCATCCTTCTCCTCAAGCATACACTTCATCCCCCCACTTCTTCCGCAGGAAGTTGGCCCGGCCTTGCTCCCCACTCCTTTGTTCCAAACACTCCTTCTCCCTACGCCCAAACCTTTTCTCCCTCCCCACAACATCCCCCCAACTCCCACACCTTCGGCCAACCACACTCCCCTCTCTCTCCTCCACACACACATCCCCTCCATCCCGCCTTTTCCAACTCACTCCCTCCCTCTCTGCCCACTCCCCACCATGCACATCCCCTCCATCCCGCCTTTTCCGACTCGCTTCCTCCCTCTCCTCCCCCATCGCTTCCCTCCCACTCCCTCCCTCCCGTGCAATCCCCTCTCTCTCCTCCCTTCCTTGAACGCGCAAACCCCTCTCTCGGCGCTCTTCAAGAACACCTCTCACCTCCTAAAATGCTCTCTTCTTCCGCAACAACCGCACTCTCCAACACCAACCTCTCCCCTCCGCATTCTTCTCCTGCACAACAAACCAACCTCCTCTCCGAAGCCGAAATCGAAGCGCTCCAAAACGAACTCACCCGTATCATCGGACCGATGGCCCAGATCGCACTCAAACAAGCCATCAAAAAACTCGGACACACTCGACAACAATTCCCCCGACAAGACGGCTCGAAACTCCTTGAAGCGCTCAAACAGCGCCTCGATCCGCACAAACAAGAAGCCTTCTTGCGGGCTGCAACACCCCACATCTCTTCCAAAAGGAGTCCCTAACCATGCGCATCGGCTTAGGCTTTCGCATCATCTTCTTGACCTCCTCGATCGTGCTGCTCACTTCGGCCACTCTAATCTTTCTCGCCTACAACCGCGCTTACAACGACCTCCAGTCCAGCATCGCTCGCCGCCTCGAAGGCATCGCCAACACCACCGCCCTCCAGATCAACGGCGACAACCACGAAATCATCGCCCCCAACAAAAAACTCAATCTCAAAGGCTCTCCCTCCGACGAAAACCGCGACCAATCCATCCAAACCCACCTCGCCGCGCTCTCCCCCGCTGACCAAACCCAATACAAACACTTCATCAAGATCCGAAACTTCCTCGCACAAGTCCACCGCGTCAACAAGCTCAACACCGATATCTACACCCTCCGTCCCGAAGACAGCACCATGTCCTTTATCGTCATGGCGGGTGGCGGCCAGTACATCGGGCACACCCACCAATTCACCCCACAAACCCGCGATGTCCTCAAAACGGGCAAAAGCACCACCAGCAAGATCTACTACGATCAAAACGGTGCATGGCTCTCTGCCTTCGCCCCCGTCCGAAACTCCCAAGGAAAAGTCGTCGCTGTCCTCGAAGTCGACGAAAAACTCAAAACCTTCCAAAACGAACTGGCCATGCAGCTTTTCTGGCCCGCCATCATCGCTGTCCTTGTACTTGTCCTTGCCTTGCTGCTCTCCGTCCTCTTCTCCAAACGCCTCGTCGCCCGCCTCGCCTACTTGCGCGATGTCACCGAAAAGATCTCCCTTGGACAGATGGATCACCCCATCCAGATCCGCTCCAACGACGAGATCGGCGATCTCGCCCAAGCCCTCGAACGTATGCGCGAATCCCTCAAAATGGCCATGCAGATGCTCGAAGACGAAGACGAAGGCTGACCCCCTCCAAACGCACTCCCACTATCCCGTATCCGATCCGTTCTCGCTCTTGACCATCGCCACCCTGTGGATTATATCTCTCCGCACGATAACCTACCTCATCACTAGGTGATCACTAGGTGATCGAGGTCGCGGCTTTTTCAGCCCGCATACAACGACAAGGAGCACCCATGCGGATCGTGAATCTTGAACCCACACCCAACCCCAACGCCTACAAATTCAACGTCGCGGAACTCCTGTCCAACGACGCACGTTCTTTCCCCAACCCCGAAGCGGGCGCTCGCGATCCCCTTGCTCGCAAGCTGTTTTCCGCAAACGGCGTTGAATCAGTCTTCTATCTCGGCCACTTTATCACCGTCAGCAAACGCGAAAGCGTCGACTGGGGCGACGTGATGAAACACGTCAGCCAATCTCTCCTCGAATTCGACGCCAGCGGACTCAAAGACCTCGGCCAAGACCCCCAAGCCGACAACAGCCAAGACAGCCCTGTACTCGCCCAGATCAAAGAGATCATCGAAGAGATGGTCTTGCCTGCCCTTGCCAACGACGGTGGCGGACTCGAAGTCCTCGGCATGGAAGACCACACCGTCTTTATCCGTTACCAAGGTGCCTGTGGAAGCTGCCCCAGTGCAACAAGCGGCACGCTCATGGCGATTGAACGCTTGCTCCAAAGCCAAATCGACGGATCTTTGCGCGTCCTCCCCGCCTGAACCCCCCCGAACCTACCTACCAAACAAACCCCACCGATCCCCCAACAAACCGCTTTCTTCCGAATCATAGGAAATCCGCAGGGCGCTTGATCGTAAAACGTAGGGGCAGCCCCACGACTGATGTGTCGCGTTCGAGAGGTGCAGTTGGTGCTTGATCGTAAAACGTAGGGGCAGCCCCCTGTGGCTGCCCAACCACAGGGTAGTTACAGCGAATTGCACCTACCCTTCGATCACACATCTTTCGGATTTTGAATCAATCTTCGTTGTAGTTGTAGAGGTTGTCCCAAATACCATCCAACACGCGCAAGGCTTCATCCAGAGGCTTGGCTTTGTAACGTTCGATGCCATCGGCTCCTTGGATCACTTGAACGATCGGCAGATCGTGTTCTTCTTTCTCGGCCTTCTCGATCACCTTATTGAGTGCGTCATCGACCTCAAAGTCTACTTCGAGACCTTCAAACTTTTCCTTCAAGAACAGCTCTGCGCGTTCGTCGATCTCTTCGGCTGTCAGGGCTGTTCCTTCGGCGTACAGGATGTAATAGCACAAGATCGCCTCTTTGAACTCTTGTTCTTCGAGCGTATCCATCAGGTATTGCAACACACCGATGTTGTTGTCGAGGTTCTTGTTGTAAAGGTCTTGCGTAATCTTGGCTTGGTAAGTCGCCTTCGTGCGGCGATAGCCCAACACCAGCTTCACCGAATACGCGGCAAGCACCGAAAGCACGATCAATGCGGCACTTCCGCCACCTTCTTTTCCAAGGCTTTTGTACAGCGCGAAAATCCCCAACAGGACGGTGATCACCAGCATCGTCACGTCAAAGGACTTCATCCGCATGTTTTTTTCGGGGAAGATGATCTCGCTGTCTGCAAGCGGGATATGCTTGAACATCTTGATGTGCATCGTCCAATCCCGCGCACCTTCGGGAGGTTTCTTTGCGGCGATGATCTTGCCCAACACAGGGATCTTTTCCATCCAACCGGGAAGCGTCGGAGGACGCAAACGAAACAAGCTGATCACGCGCTGCATCGCGGGTTCTTGAAGCTTGATCGGTTTGAGCAATTGGGTGGCTGCTTTGGGTTGTGTTGCAAGGTTTTGACGGCGCACCCATCGGCGTTCAAACACGGTGGTTCGTTCTTCATCGTTCCCAGACACGGCTTCGGGCTTGGACTTGTCTTCGCCAAAAAACTCCGCCAAGACGTTTCCAGACTTTTTGTCACCACGCACTTTTTCGATCAGGATCTGGATCGGTGTCAGCACCACTCCCAATGCCCGCGACAACAAGAAGTCGATCTTTTCCATCAAAAACAGACCTTCGGTCTTGTCGCGTTCGATCCCTCGGTGAAACACCAAGATGTTGTTGTCAAATTCCTTTGGCAAAGACAACACTTGTTCCACAGGCTCATCGAGCCCCAAGCTCTCTTCCTGCTTTTGACCCTCGGGGGTCTTCAGATGCTCGAAGTATTGCGTCAACATCCGAGGATCGAACACATTCCAGTTGATATCTACAGGCAGATCGAACAAATAGCTGTGTTCACAAGCCCGCACGTAGTCCTCTTCGGTCATCGGGTTGAAGTTGCCTCGAAACATCGTCTTGAGAAAATTCGTCAAAAACCGACGCTCCCGCCACAGCAACTCTTCTTCCGAAACACTTTCGCGCATCTTTTCGCCTGTATCGGGCGCGAAGTACTCGTAATCTTCTTTCAGCTCGTTGAGGACGCGGTGATAAAAGAAGTGGTACAACCCTTCGGAAAGCTCCATCAAGTGGCGAAAGCCTTCTTCGTTGGCCGCCACTTGGGGATGTTGATTGATGGCGCGTACGAAACGTGCCTTGCTGACAGGGATATAGTGTTCGTGGGGGATCTCCACCCAGTCCCCGGGCTTCCATTCTCCGCTCACGGGTGGCGCTTCGCCTTGAAAAAACAAGTCCTGTTCGATCCATTCACCTTGCTGCACCACAGCGGCCTGCGAGGCACCGCCTTGTCCTTGTTCACTCATTCAAACCTCCTTCGTTGGTTTCGTCCACTGCACCACCCCAATGTTCTCGACACAACGCCCCTTCTATCCGCGATTTGCAACGGCTTCAAGGGCGGCCCTTTATCCTAAAAAACACATCTGTCGGATGTTGACAGAGGAGCCCAACCCCGTCAAGAGATCGCTCCGCTCTCCCATCACGCAGGCTCTTGTTTGCGCGCCGTTCTACACAGAGTTGCGCAGGCTCTTGTTTGTGCGGAGTTCTGCGCATAACGGCGCAAGCCACATCTTCAACGTGACTTTTTTGCACCGTTATGGGTGTGATTCCCCCTTGACGCATCCGCAGGGTTGCGCTACTCCGACGCAGCCTTTCCGACGCGTAAGACAGCCACCCGATTTCGTTGCCTGAGCGTGGCCTCTCGACAAGCGCGTCCTTCTTCCTCGCCCTGTGGAGGCTTGATCGATGCAAGCGCACTCTCATTTCCGAGTCCTCAAGTTTGGCGGAACCTCCCTTCACCAGCCCCATCTACTCCATCGCGTAATCCGCATCATTGCACACACACACTCCGAAGGCCCAACCGCTGTCGTGGTTTCCGCGATCGGCGACACCACCGAGATGTTGCTCCAAGCCGCACACACCGCAGCACAGGGCAAACTCGCCGAAGCAGAGGCCCTTGTCGATCACATCCATGATCTCGCCCTGCACAACGCGCTCGCTTGTATGCGGCAGATGCGCATCGATCGCGATCCACGCGGTGATCTGGACGATGCCTTGAAGATTACACCGCAGGCCCGCGAACTTCTCACACCACTTCGTCAGATCTTGCTTGGGATTAGCCTGCTGCGCCAGAAAACCCTACAATCTCTTGATCTGGTGATGTCCTTTGGTGAGCGCCTCAGCGCCCGTCTACTCGCTCTCTTGCTTCAAGCCGAAGGCTTCGACGCCACCGATGTCGACGCTCGCACATGGCTCGTCACCGACGACAACTTCGGTGCTGCCGAGGTCAACAACGCGATCAGTCGCGAGCGCTTGCGCGATCTCTCGCACCGATGGGCAAACAAGATCACCGTTCACACCGGATTCATCGGCCAAACCGAAGACGGATGCGTCACGACGCTTGGACGCAATGGCTCCGATTACACCGCCACCTTGCTTGCCAACTTTCTCGAAGCCGAACGTGTCGAGCGTTGGACCAGCCTCCCGGGCGTGATGACTGCCGATCCCGCCATCGTCCCCGACGCTTATCCTGTCCAACAACTCAGCTATCTCGAAGCCCTCGAACTGGCGCATTATGGCTCTCGCGTCCTCCACCCACGCACCATGCTCCCGCTGCTTGAAGCCGATATCCCGATGCGCATCCGAAACGTCGAATCTCCCGATGATCACGGCACTTGGATCCACCGCGAACGCAAAGACCTCGACAACCGCCCCACCTGTGTCACCTCGCTCGAAAACCTCGCACTGATCGATATCCGATGGCGCAAGCTCTCCAAACAAGCCCAGATGAGCGAGCGCGTCCTCCAAGCCCTCCGCCAAGCCGATATCCCCCTCTGGATGGCCACACAGCCCGCTCACGGCCAAGCTGTCGCGGTCGTCCTCCCTCACGAACGCCTCGCCGAGGCTGTCCGTGTCCTCGAAGCCGAACTCAGCCCCGAACGCCTCCGCCAAGAAGCCGAACCCTTCGAGATCGTGGCCCCTGTCACCTTGCTCTCTCTTGTCGGCGAAGGTATGTCCCCCGAAGAAGATGTCACTGGAAGATTCTTCCGCACACTCGGAACCATCGGTGTTTCTGTCCTTGCCATCGCCCAAGGCAAAAGCTCTCGCTCGATCTCCTGTGTCATCGACGCCCAAGACACCCACGTCGCCGTTCGCACCGTCCATGCCGCCTTTAACTTCGCCCACCAAGATGTCAGCGTCTTTCTCCTCGGCCAAGGTGTTGTCGGTAGCCAGCTTCAACAGCAACTTCAAACCCAACATCAAAAACTACGCGAACAACACGACGTCCACTTGCGCCTCGTTGGACTTGCCAACAGCCGCGAGATCGCCTTTCACCCCGAAGGCATCGCCCCCACCAGCCAGATCCACGATCTCCCCCATTCCATCCGTTCGCCTCACGATACCCCTCACTTGCTCGCTGCACTCGATCGCTTGCGCCGTCTGCCTGTCCCCATCCTTGTCGATTGCACCGCCGCTTCCGAGATGCACCTGCTCTACAAAGAAGCCTTTGCTCGCGGAATCCACGTCGTCGCCGCCAACAAAAAACCCCTCACCATCCCTTGGCCCCAACGACAACAACTCCTCCAATCGGCGCGCACACACCACCGCGCCTATCGCTACGAAACCACCGTCGGCGCAAGCCTACCCGTGATCGACACCCTCCAATCTCTCGTCCGTACAGGCGATCGCGTCCTGCGCATCGAAGGCTCCTTCTCTGGAACCCTCGGCTACCTCAGCGACAAAGTCATGTCGGGAACTCCACTCTCTCAAGCCGTCCGAACTGCCCGTGAACTCGGCTATACCGAACCTCAGCCCCAAGATGACCTCTCCGGCCTCGATGTCGCCCGAAAAGCCCTGATCCTGATCCGCGAACTCGGCCTCCCCATCGAACTCGAACACATCACCGTCGAACCCCTCGTCCCCGAACAGATCCTCGCCAAACGCGATCTCGACGACTTCTTCGCCGCACTCGAACAACACGACCGCGCTTTCCAACAACACATCGACTCCCTCAAATCCGACAACAAAACCTTCCGTTATCTCGCCATCCTCGTCCCTCCCAACGCCCCCAACGAACCCTTTGAAGCCCGTGTCGGTCCCGTCGGCATCCCCAACCACCATCCCGCCACTCGCCTCCGTGGCTCCGAGTCTTTCGTCGCCTTCACCACCGAACGTTACCAAGAGTACCCCATGATCGTCCAAGGTGCCGGCGCTGGCGGAGCCGTCACCGCCGCCGGTGTCCTCGCCGATATCTTCCGTATCGCACAGCATCTGCGCGGTCGCTAATCTCCCCCTCTCTTCGATCTTTCCCGTCTCTTCGCCCCTTCCCCGTTCTTCGGCTTTTGTGGGGTTTCACCCCACGCCCCACAAGGGACTGTCGCCCCTTGACCCCGTATCGGCGGGGTGATCACTGCTTTTCAAACCAACGACAGCACCGCTTGAAATAGCGCGAACGCGGGATTTTTTTCTGCGAATACGAGAGCCGCCCGTTGTGTGATCGTCAGGAGATAGGGGCAGCCATCGGGGGCTTGCGGTATCCCACTATCGCATAAACCTTCTCCTCGCCGTGTCTGCCTTCTTTCCGTGTCTTCCGTGGACTCTTCTTGGCCCATTCCGAGCCATCACTTTTTATTGATCACCAGATGCACCGATGTTCCGGGCGCGACCCGCTGTCCAGCCGCAGGACGCTGGCGCAAGACCCACAGCGGTGTCACGTCTTCATCGACCGCATAACTCACGGACCCCACCCGCAAGCCTGCACTTTGCAACATCTCTTTCGCACGATCTTCGCGCATATTGCGCACACTTGGAACGCGCACTTGGCCTGACAAAACGGACGGGACTTCGAGACGCACTTTGGGCGGGGGTTTTTGCGTCAACATCGGCAACACCCAAAACTCCATCCCCACATAAACCGCCACCGACACAAACAACGACACAAAAAAGGTTCCCAGAAAAGACATCCCACCTGCACGTTCCGCCATCTCTCACCTCCAGTTCGCTCCAGCCCAAATCGATACAACGCGATGCAAACGGCCCATCCTCGGCCCATCAAACGAAGGGTTGTCGCATCAAAAAGAGCGTGGTAGGCTTGCCCCTGTTTGACCACACTCTTGCTTTTTGCTACGCGATATCGCTTCACCGCAAAAGCAGCCTCGTTCCACCACAAGGACAGCACCGCTTCACCACAAGAGGTTTCCGTATGCCACACTACCACCGACTTGGGGAGATCCCTCCCAAACGCCATATCCAGTTCCGCCGCCCTGACGGCAAGCTCTACGCCGAAGAACTCGTCAGCACCGAAGGATTTTCCAATCTGTATTCCCTTGTGTATCACATCCACCCACCAACGGCGATCCAAGAAGCCGGCACCCCTTACAGCGTCGCTCCCAAGGTCGCACTCGACAAAAATATCCTGCCTCGCAGCTTCCTTGGCTTTCGCCTCCCGAACGAAGGGGACTTCCTACAAAGCCGCAAGATCGTCTTTACCAACAACGATCTCCACGTTGCGCTTGCCTCCCCACGTCACGGCACAACGGACTTTTACAAAAACGCCCAATCGGACGAAGTGATCTTTGTCCACGAAGGCCAAGGAACCTTGCGCACCATGCTCGGCGATCTGGCCTTCCAAGGCGGCGATTACCTTGTGATCCCGCGTGGCGTGATCTACCAGATCGATTTTGTCAACGAGCACAATCGCCTATTCATTGTCGAATCCCACAGCCCGATCACCTTCCCCAAACGCTACCTCAATGACGCGGGCCAGCTTCTCGAACACGCGCCCTTTTGCGAACGCGATATCCGCAAACCCACCACACTCCACACCCACGACGCACAAGGCGATTTTAAGATCTTGATCAAAAGACAAGATCAGATCTATCCGTTGTCTTATGCTTATCATCCCTTCGATGTCATCGGATGGGACGGCTACTTTTTCCCCTATGCTTTTTCGATCCACGACTTTGAGCCGATCACGGGCCGCGTCCACCAACCGCCACCTGTTCACCAAACCTTCGCAGCACGGGGCTTTGTGATCTGCTCTTTCGTTCCGCGCCTCTATGACTACCATCCTCTCGCCATCCCCGCTCCCTACCACCACAGCAACATCGACTCCGACGAAGTCCTCTACTACGTAGACGGCGAATTCATGAGCCGAAAGCACGTCGAACGCGGCATGATCTCGCTACATCCGATGGGCATCCCACACGGCCCTCACCCGGGCGCGATCGAACGCTCCATCGGCAAAAAAGAAACCCGCGAACTGGCTGTGATGGTCGATACCTTTGCACCGCTCAAGATCACCGAAGACGCGCTCAAACTCGAAGATCCCCTCTACCACAAATCATGGCTTGAAGAGTGAATCGCGCAGCAAAGGCGCAAGGCTGTTTTTCCACCTCACCCCGTCACTTCGTGACACCCCTCTCCCCACGACCACTCGTAAGACTCGTTGTGCGGAGAGGGGGCAAAAAACGATACGCACACGCATACTCTGCCTTCTTCACCCCCCTCGCCGCTGCGACAGCAGGGAGAGGGGGGGCGGGGGGGGTGAGGGTCGAACAAGGCGCATCGTTCTTCAACCAATACGCTTCTACACAAGAGCGAGGACTACACCATGACCCAAACCCAACAGGATTTCTTGCCGATCAATGGCACAGACTACATCGAATTTTATGTTGGAAACGCCAAACAAGCCGCGCATTTCTACAAAACGGCCTTCGGCTTCCAATCGGTCGCCTATGCCGGACCCGAAACAGGCATCCGCGATCGCGCTTCTTATGTCCTGCAACAAAACAAGATCCGCCTCGTCCTCACCACTCCGCTCCACCCCGAAGGCGAGATCGCTGCGCACATCCAACGCCACGGCGACGGTGTCAAGACCCTTGCGATGTGGGTCGATGACGCCACCGCTGCTTGGAAAGAAACCACCACACGCGGCGCTCGCTCCGCGATGGAACCCACCACCCTCAAAGATCAACACGGAGAAGCCCGTCTATCGGGCATCCACACTTACGGCGACACGCTCCACCTGTTTGTCGAGCGAAAAAACTACAACGGCCCCTTTCTACCCGGCTTTGAAGCATGGAAAAGCCACTACAACCCCACCGATACGGGCTTGCTCTATGTCGATCACTGCGTCGGAAACGTCGGTTGGGGCGAGATGAATCAATGGTGTGACTTTTACCGCAACGTCATGGGCTTTCAACAGCTTGTTTCCTTCGATGACAAGGACATCTCCACCGAATACTCCGCACTGATGAGCAAGGTCATGTCCAACGGAAATGGCCGCATCAAGTTCCCGATCAACGAACCTGCCAAAGGCAAAAAGAAATCCCAGATCGAAGAATACATCGACTTTTACCACGGGGCGGGCGTCCAACACATCGCCGTCGCCACGGACGATATCGTCTATACCGTCACCAGTCTCCGCGATCGCGGCGTCGAATTCCTGTACGTTCCAAGCGCCTACTACGACGATATCCTTGATCGCGTCGGCCCGATCGAAGAAGACCTCGCCCCCTTGCGAGAACTCGGCATCCTGATCGACCGCGACGAAGATGGCTACCTCTTGCAGATCTTCACCAAACCCGTCGAAGATCGCCCCACTTTGTTTTATGAGATCATCCAACGCAAAGGCGCACGCTCCTTCGGAAAAGGCAACTTTAAGGCGCTTTTTGAGTCGATCGAACGCGAGCAAGCACGCCGTGGAAACCTCTAATCCCAACCCCCCCTTGACAACGCCCCAACCACCGTGGCGCGTCTCGATCCAGTTTTGCACAAAATGCCGATGGCTATTGCGCGCCGCTTGGCTTGCCCAAGAACTCCTCACCACCTTTGAAAACGATCTGCACGAAGTCGCTCTTTGTCCCGCAGATTCCGGCACTTTTGATGTCTTCCTCAACGGCTCTTTGCTGTTCTCTCGCGCACAACAACAACGCTTCCCCGAGCCCCGCGAGATCAAACAAGCCCTCCGCGATATCATCGATCCACACCGTTCTCTCGGGCATTCTGATCGCCCCACCCCCTAACACACTCTCTAAGAGAGGTGTGTTCGAAGGATTGCTGCGATCCGCTGTAGACGCCCGATGGTTGGGCAGCCACCCCCGACTGCGCCCGCCTCCGATCTGCGGATCATGATCCGCAGATCGGCCCTGCCCTCTTACTTTTCGCAAAAAGATGATTTTCCTTTAAGATCGGCTTATTAGAGCAACGATCTTGGATCTCGTTGGGACTTTTGCGATTGGCCTCTCGCCATTCTTTTGGCTTTTGTGGTATACGGTCATCCCGATCTGTATCATGAGATACACCGCGTGGCAAAAGCCTTACGCTCACGAAAGCGAGAAGGAGTGGGAAGTCAACGACCCGCCCCGAAAGGGAGCGGGCTTGTGAGTCTTGCCCCGTTGACCCGCCCCCAGAAGCCGAGGGAAACTTCGGTGGAGGAAACGTTGAGAGAGAATAGATAGGCACAGTCGGATGCTTCTCCAGTCCGACGCATCTGCGGGGCACGTCGACAGTCCTTGGGTAAGCCTGCTTCGTGTCTTCAAAACCTCTCGTTCAACTGGGCAAGGAGAACTTGACCGAAACGCAAGTTTCGAGAACACCCCGTCAACACGGGGAAAGGTAACGTCTTCATGGCACAAAACAGAGTCCTCGTCTTGGACGTTGACCATCAACCCCTGATGCCTTGTCATCCTGCTCGCGCTCGTCAGCTGCTCTCGGAGGGCAAAGCCGCCGTTTGGCGGCGTTTTCCCTTCGCCATCGTACTCCAACAACCCACCACTTCTCACACACAACCCCTGCGCTTGAAGGTCGATCCCGGGAGTCGCACCTCTGGGCTCGCGGTCGTCGCCACTTACCAACGCGGACAGGTCTGTGTGTTCGCCGCAGAACTCCAACATCGCGGCATGGCGATCAAAGAAGCTCTCTACAAACGTCGTGGTGTTCGGCGTTCGCGGCGGTATCGCCACACACGTTATCGCAAACCGCGCTTTCTGAATCGAAAACGAAGAAAAGGCTGGCTGGCCCCCAGTTTGGAAAGTCGTGTGCAAAACGTGGTGCAGTGGGCCAAACGGCTGAGGCGTTGGATGCCTTTGACGGACTTGTCGATGGAATCGGTGCGTTTCGATCTGCAACGCTTAGAGAATCCAGAGATCGAGGGCGTCCAATACCAACAAGGCACGTTGTTTGGGTACGAAGTGCGGGAATATCTGCTGGAAAAGTGGGGAAGAAAGTGTTTCTATTGTGAGGCCACAGAGGTGCCTTTACAAATCGACCACATCATGCCTCGCTCGAAGGGGGGGACGGATCGTGTGAGCAACCTGACGTTGGCCTGTGCAGCGTGCAACCAGAAGAAGGGCAACACGGACGCGAAGACGTTTCTAGCCAAACAGCCCTCAAAATACGCAGCGTTGAGGGCTGCATCCAAGAGAGGGCTCTCAGATGCGGCGGCGGTCAACAGCACACGAACGGCGTTGTGGAAACGGTTATGTGGGTTGGGTATCGCGTTGGAAGTGGGCAGCGGCGGGCAGACGAAGTACAACCGAAGCGTGCAAGGGTATGCGAAAACACACTGGCTCGATGCCGTGTGTGTCGGCGTGTCGGGAGAACGTGTGCTCGTGGAGGCAGAGCAAGAAGTGCTGGAGATCAAGGCGATGGGACGGGGAAGTCGACAGATGTGCAGAATGGATCAGTACGGGTTCCCCCGAACAGGCCCGAAAGCAAGACAAAAGAAGGTGTACGGTTTTCAGACCGGAGACATGGTGGAGGCGGTGGTTTCGAGAGGAAAAAAAGCAGGTCGATACGTAGGACGGGTGGCGGTGCGAAGTACGGGCAGTTTCAACATCAAAACCCGAAGTGGCACAACACAAGGCATTTCTTACAAACATTGTCGTATCCTTCAACACACAGACGGATACGCCTACACACGAAGAAAGGACGGCGCTTCCTCCCCCCTCTAAAGAAGGGGGTCTCCGCGCCTTATCAACGATGAGTATCTCTCTAGAGCAACCGACTTGGCTGGCCGATCTGATCCGATATACCCTCGAACACTACGATACGCAGGCCGCAAGCGCACGCGCCACACAACTCCCCGTAGACAACCGACGCGGTGTGGCTGCCATCTCGATGGCCCTCGAATGCCGCAACGTCTCGCAAGGTTTACCTGCCCTCTATCCTGAACTCTCCGAAGATCCCTCTGATTTTCCCTCCGTCAAATTCCTCTCCACCTTGCGCATCCAATCCGAAGTCGCTTTGGATGTCGCGGTCTCCCTTGGCCGTCCCTACGAAGGCCAACTCGCCCGCCTTGCCTTGTTGATGATCTGGTGGGCGGCCCTCGGCGAACTCGATCAAGCCGACGCCCTCGCCCAACTCTGGACACAGATCGCTCAAGGACATCGCGATGCGTCCGAGATCTCGGGCTATCTCGATAGCCACATCGAACCTCTCGGCGCACACCTCAAGTCCCGCGCTGTCCTCAAACCCGATCCTCTCCTCGCTCTCCCGATCAGCCAAGGCATCAGCTTCTTTGATATCCGCATGGCTGGACAACTCGCCGAAGCTCTCCACGATGACCAACAGCTCGAACGCCACGAGATCGAGCGCATCATGATGCTCACCCAAAGCGATCGACTCCGCTTCATCGAAGCCACCATCGCCCTCGCTTGGTCCAACGGACTCCTCGAATCCGAAGAACGCAACCTGATCAAAAAACAGATCGAAGTCCTCAACCTCGACAAAAAGGACACCCGCAAACTTCTCAACGCGATGATCACCCCCGCCGTCCCGAAAGAATTTGTGCAATCTTTCTCCGATCCAGAGGTCGCAATGTTTGTTCTGCGCCAGCTTGTGATCGCCTCCATGATCGACGGCGAACAAGACGCCAAAGAACGCAAGTTCCTCCAACGCACCGCCAAAGAGATGGGACTCAACGACACCCAATTCCGCCAGATCATGGAAGCCATGATGGCCTTCCTCGACGCCAACCGCGCCTCCATCGACGCGATGAAGTCCCAAAAGAAACGCACCCGCCCCGGCTTCTGATCCTCCAAAACCCTTGTTCCTCCGCCCTCTCTGCCTCACACTACTCTACACGCTCACACAACCTCGGATGGATCGAGTTTTGTGGGGTTTCACCCCACACCCCACAAGGGAGCACCGCCCCCTTGACCCCGTATCGGCGGAGCAAACAGCGTTTTTCAAACCCACAACGGTTCCGCTCGAAGTGCCGCGAACACGGGTTTTTCTGGCCACATATCACACGATAGTGTACACGAAACGTCGACACGGTTTGCTGTGGCGGTCCTGTTCTTGGGCAGCCACAGGGGGCTGCCCCTACATAGGTCGATCACACCGTGTGCTGTGGCGGTCCTGTTCTTGGGCAGCCACAGGGGGCTGCCCCTACATAGGTCGATCACACCGTGTGCTGTGGCGGTCCTGTTCTTGGGCAGCCACAGGGGGCTGCCCCCATAGGCGTTAGGTTAAGCGCTTGTTGGCCCCCCCACCCCAGCCCTCCCCCGTGAACAGGGGAGGGAGCGAAAGTCGGAAGCAGCGGGGATTTTGTTTTTTCATGACACACGCTGTATGCAACGGGGGGATTGAGGGGGGGCGACAAAAGAAACGGCGATCAGGCTAGACTATCCGGTGTTTCCACCTTAACAAGGCGCGTATGGGGGCTGCCCCTACATAGGTCGATCACACCGTGTGCGGGTTTCGTACCACACCTACGCCGCTTGCTTTGGCCCGAACACGGGGTTTTTTGCCTATGGCATCACTCCAGTCCACACAGGAAACAACACCATGCCCCAAGGTTGGTTCTATTTTTCCACGCTGATCTTTGTCTTCGCTTTGTGTCCGCTTGTGATCCTCTCGACGCTGTTTGTGACGGCTCCTTACGGTCGCTATGTCCGCCAAGGATGGGGCCCCCAAATCGATACACGCTGGCTTTGGGTTCTCATGGAATCCCCCGCCGTCTTTGGCTTTGCGCTGTTTTATTTTCTTGGGCCGCGTGCTTTTTCTCCCATGCCACTGATCTTGCTTGCGATCTGGCAGTCCCATTATATCCACCGCACCTTGATCTACCCTTGGCAGATGCGCGCAAGCCACAGCCAAACCCCCCTTGTGATCGCCTTGATGGCGATCGTCTTTAATCTCGCCAACGCCTACCTCAACGCCTCTCACCTTTCCAGCCCCGAAGCCCACTACACGCTGTCGTGGCTCACCGATCCGCGTTTCCTCGTTGGGATCGTGCTTTTCGTCATCGGATACGCGATCAACCGCCAGTCTGACGCCATCCTCCGCGCTTTGCGCAAACCCGGCGAAACAGGCTACAAGATCCCCTATGGGGGCTTGTATGCGTGGATCTCTTGCCCCAACTACTTTGGCGAGTGTCTGCTTTGGGCTGGATGGGCGATCGCCACATGGTCGCTTGCGGGCCTCTCTTTCTTTTTGTTTACCGCCGCCAACTTGCTCCCTCGTGCGATCGCAAATCATCGGTGGTACCACGAAAAGTTCTCGGATTATCCAAAACAACGCAAAGCTGTCATCCCTTTCATTCTTTGAACCATCTCTTTCATTCTTAGAGCTTATACGAAATCCGCTCGTTGTGTGATCGTAAAGACGTAGGGGCAGCCCCCTGTGGCTGCCCAAGAATACGTAGGGGCAGCCCCCTGTGGCTGCCCAAGAATACGTAGGGGCAGCCCCCTGTGGCTGCCCAAGAATACGTAGGGGCAGCCCCCTGTGGCTGCCCAAGAATA
>JAKLKB010000029.1 GCA_023150835.1 Myxococcota bacterium
GAACGGGCAGCGTCTGCGTCTCGTGCAAACAGCGTGCGTCATGAAAAAACAAAATCCCCGCTGCTTCCGACTTTCGCTCCCTCCCCTGTTCACGGGGGAGGGCGGGGTGGGGGGCTTTCCTCCGCTTCACCTAACGCCTACGGGGCAAAGCCCCACAACATCACTGAAACGACCCAGCGGCTCTGTGACCGAGACTCAGGGGGAATACGTGATCTCGTCCTTGCCTTCTTCGATCAAGAGACGGTAGTTGGCGCGGACGTTGGTGAAGGTTTGAAGGGTCTGTTGTGCGTTGGGCCAGAGGATCTCGATCTTGTCGATATCGCAGTTTGCGCCGAGGCCAAAGTGCGCGGTCAAGGTGTTTTGAAGACCGAAGTGACCGAAGCCACCTTGGATCTCTTGGGTTTGTGTGATCCCGCCCGCTGTCACGCGGATGCGAGCGCCGATCCCAAAGGTATTCGCACCGCCCTTGCCCTTTCCACGCAAGCGGATTTGCACAAAGTTACTGTCTTGCCCGACAAGGTTTTCGTACACATACACTTCATTCTTTTTCCAAGGACAACCTTCTGCGGCATTGCAACGTGCGGTGCTAGAGCCGATCACGACGTCAAGATCGCCATCTTGATCGAAGTCAGCGATGGCAAGCCCCACAGCACGGGGATGGCGGATGCCTGCGATCTGCGCGACGTCTTGAAACATCGGTGTTTCTGGGGTTGAAGCATCTGTCTGGCGGAACAACGAACCAAATGTATCGGGATAATCGGAGTTGCAAAGATAGATATCGGGCTTGCCGTCGTTGTCAAAGTCCAAAAACGAAGCCATGATATCGCCTTGGTTCCAAGAGCCGGCCTTGGGGCGTTCCATGCCTGCCTGTGCGGGAGGGATACGCTTGAGTTTGAATTGATCACCTTCGGAGATATTCAGCAAAAGCTGCGTTGGGTCGGACGAGTTGCCGATGTGCCAATGGCGGATCTCCGTGTTGTAAAGGTCCATCTTTCCGTCGTTGTTGATATCACCGCAAACGGTGGTAAAGGTGTTGCCGTTGAGGCGGAAAGGATGATCATCGATCCCGGGAGACCAAGAGGGCGGGTTGGAACATTGGATCACAGGGCGCGGCGTACCGATGGGGCATTTGGTGGGGTTGGCAGCACAATAACACAAGTAGAACTGATTGTTGCTGAGATCGTGGTTGTCATCTCCCGCAAATCCCGAGGATTGGCCGACCTCTTCAAAGCGATCACCTCGGTTCAAGTAGAGCATATTATACTGACGACCGTACGCCGTGACGATCAAGTCGGTCTTTCCATCGCCGTTGACATCGCAGCTAGTCACGCCATACGTCGGTTTGTGGTTGGTTCCGTCCTTGTATCCGTCTTCAAACTTCTTTGTAGTCAAGCCCATCTGTGCGGTGACATCGACAAAGGTTCCATCGCCACGCCCTTTGTACAGGCGATCTTGGAGCGATTCATAAGACTTTCCGTAAGTGGTGTACCAAAAGCCAACGAAGATATCGATCAAGCCGTCACGGTCGTAATCAAGGAAGGTCGCAGAGGTCGTGCTCCAAAGATTCGATGCTGCGGGAGTTAGCGCCGTTGTCTTGGGGGCAAAAGAAAACTTTCCGCTGCCATCACCGAGCATGATCTGGCTGCGATCGCCGGGATCAGTGCTTGGGTTGTTGGCATCAGTGTACGTTGCGCTGAAAAGGTCGAGGTGGCCGTCGTTGTTGACATCGGCAAAGATCGCAAAGTGGCTTGCGCGGCCTTTGGTATTCGGATCATCGGGGATATCGAGATAACCGCTGTTGAGGGTTTGGTCTACAAAGATCCGCTTTCCCGGGCGGTTGGGGTCAGGCCGATTCATGAGGATCCAACGGAAGCGTTTGGGAGGGGTGGCTTTGAGATCATCGCGGTTATTGGAGCCGCCTTGGTGGACGATCAGATCGGGATAGCCATCGCCATCGATATCCACCGCAGCAAGGCGTGTTCCGTATGCTTCGATCTTTCCTTCACCGAGCCCCATCTCGCCCGCGATATTCCGAAAGTAAGGCCCTGTTGCGGTCAAGGCTTTGGGGGTCTTGCAGAGGCGAGGCGGGCGTTTGTCTTCGATCTCGGGGACGGGTTCTCCAGCGTCTTGTGCGGGTTCGTTTGTGCTATCGGTGCTTTGCTCTGCCACCGCTTCCGCGCTTTTTTCTTGCGTCGGTTCGGTCGATGCGTTTTCTTGCACTTGTTCGCTTGGCGGATTGGTGGTGCAATGGCTTGTGGAAAGCACCAGAAAACCGAGCAGAAAGCTCAGACCAAAAGGAGAAACCATTGAGAACACAGAAACCATGCGTTGTTTGATCATGACGATGCCTTCGATTGCGTAGCGATCTAAGAACAACAAATCCCACCCCATTAAGGCATCATCAACGCTTTTTTTGGAAGAGGGCCATCTGTGCAGGGGACGTATGGATGCGTTGTCGAGCGCGTCGAGGAACGGTGGGAAGCGGCGGCGAAAAGGTCGATGGTTCGGTCGTCAGAGAGGATATGCTTGGAGGCTTGTTTGCCGTCCCCAAGCGTGCGGATTGTTCACGCAACATCCGCTCTTGTTGAAGGATCTGCTGTTCGAGCGCTTGGGCCAGTTCAAGCCAGAGCCGCATCTCGTGGTAGGTTGGATAACCATCAAGGCTATTGCGGATCTGGGTAGACAAGCGCTTGCGGCTCGGTGTATCCGCCTCATTCGCCCTGTTTGAATCCCCCCATGACTGCGAGTTTTCGCCGTATGCCTGTGTTGTTTGGGCGTATGCTTGCGTTGTTTGGGTATACGGCTCTGTCGTTGGAGCGTATGGCTGTGTGGCTTCGGAAAAAAAGCCGACCTGCTTGGTTGTGGATGGGTGGCTCGATACACCGTGAGGCGAAAAAGAGGCATGTGTCGACTCAGGCGGGGTATCGGTCTGGGTAGACCGAACAACGTCCTCCCTCGAAAGCAGCAGACGAGCGCGGCCTTTGTGCTTGGTTCCATATTTTCTTCGTGGGCTTGGGGATTCCGAAGACATACGCGTCTCCTTGTCTCGCGGTGTGCGGAAACGGTGTTGGACTTTTGTGCAGGATAGCGATCTACTGAACATCACGCAAGGACAATTTGCGCTTCAAGAAAAAACGTTGCTTTCCCCAAACGGAAAAGGTATTGTTTGCGTTGGTTTTTTGGGATTTTTCTTTTCCAAAGCGCGGAACAAAGGAGGCTTTCTTGATGAAGCGATCGTGGCTTGGATGGAGTATGTGTTTGTTGGTGTTTTTGTGGGGAGCGCATCTTTCGATGGTGGGCTGTGCAACGCCCGGACCTGTGGGCGAAGAAAGCGCGTCAGAATCAACTTCTGGAACGGAAAGCAGCACAGAGCAAGTAGCCGATGGTTCGGCAGAAACCGTTGCGGAACCTGTTGCAGAGACCGTTGCAGAGACCGTTGCGGAACCAGCAGCGGAGCAAACGAGCGATGCGGGTGAATCGATCCCCGAAGCCGTCGCCGAAGTGACGCCCGAAACACAGATCGGCCCCTTTGACGGCACGCCGATCCAAGCGGCAGAAAAAACATGGACATGGGTGGATTTTCCTGACACCAAGTGCGGCTATGGCTCGCCGACAGGCTTGGGTGTGAACCTTGTGCCGGGCGCAAAACGCCTGTTGATCTATATGCAAGGTGGTGGGGCGTGTTGGCTGGAGTCCGGGATCATCGGCTCTTGCTTTCAAAACTCCAGCGCTTCCAACCTCAGCGGGTTCAACAAGACGCAGTTCGAGGGCTTGAGCGGTACAAAAACCCTGTTTTTCGATCGCAACGCTTCGACAAACGTGTTTGCAGACGCGCACTTTGTGTTTATCCCCTATTGTACGGGGGATGTGTACACAGGCGACAAGGAAACGAAGTTTCCAAACGGCAAGACCATGTACTTCCACGGCCACAAAAATATGCTCGCCTACTTTAAGCGCCTCGTTCCCACGTTCAAAGACGTTGAACACGTGATCATATCGGGTTCAAGTGCCGGTGGATTCGGTTCTTCGATGAACTGGTGGCTGGCTCAACACGCTTTTGGCGACAAAGTCAAGGTCGATCTGCTCAATGACTCGGGCCCTCCGATGAATCCTGTGCCGGGTCGCTGGGAAGAATGGGTCAAAGCGTGGAATATGCAGCTTCCCCCCGACTGTACAGACTGCACGCAAAGCATCGACAAGATCTTGACGTTCTTTGAAAAGAATATGCTCGCAAAAGGCCGAAAGATGGGATTTTTGGGCCACGATCGAGATCAAGTCATTCGCACGTTTTTTGGCTACCTCGACGGAAAGGGGGACGCCTACAAAGCCGAACACGACAAGCTGTTGACTCGCCTTGATACGCTCACAAACGTTGCTTATTTCGTGCTTGCAGGTACAACACACACCTTCTTTGGTAGCCCAGCCTCATTCACAGGAGCCGACGGGACGGTCCTCCCCTTGTGGGTCGAACGTATGGTCAAAGCGGATCCTGCTTGGAAAAGCACCAAACCCTAAAGGTTCGCGATATCTCATACGATATCCGAGCGATGTGTACACGAAGAGTCGTGCGTAGACGCCCTGTGGTTGAGCAGTCACGGGGGGCTGCCCCATAGGCGTTAGGTGAAGCCACATCTGGCCCCTCTTACATGAGTACAAAACGCGGGCATCACGCAGAGGATATCGAAAAGAAGAGTCCACGAAAAGTACGAAAAGCACGGAAAGTACGGCGACGGGGTTTCTCTGTGCGCTCAGACATTCTGCCTTCCTCCCCCTCGCGGCAGCAGCGAGGCTTTGCGAGCGTCGCAGGGAGAGGGGTGTCGCGAAGGGCAGGGGTGAGGGTCACGCGATTTGTCCCCCTGTAAGACGAGATCCGCAGGGCGTGTGATCGCAAAACGTAGGGGCAGACAGGTGTGGCTGCCCAACAATCGGGTGTCTACGCACTATCCTACGGGAACACTTCACTCGGATATCGTACCACCCCACACAGCCCCCCCTCCCACGCCCCACACAAAACGGCCCCAGAGAAAAGCACCTAGCCCTAAGCGATCGATGCGGAACGTCGGCGCTTAAGGAAGATTAGGCCAAAGAGCAAGAAAAACAAACCTGTGGGGGCAGGAGACGTGGCCTCACAAGACCAACCGCCCGTTTTGTCGTTGTTTGCGTTATCCGAGGACGCATTGTCGTTGTTTGCGTTGTCGGAAGGCGCGTTGTCGTTGTTTGCGTTGTCGGAAGGTGCGTTGTCGGAAGGTGCCTTATCAACGGGCGGATTATCGGGGGGAGACGTAGGGCCACAGCCATCACGCGGCGCATCATCGGACGAACCTCCATCAGGTGCCGCACCACACGCATCAGGAACGGCATCGGGACCACCATCCTCGGTGTTGCGATCGGTGGGAGGAGCATCGGTGGGAGGAGTGTCGGTGAGGTCGTTATCATGGACGGGGTCGTCGGGATTGCCAGCTTCGCGGTGTTCGGGAAAGCCCTCGGGATCGGGGATCACTTCGCTGTGTTCGGGAAAGCCCTCTGGATCGGGGATCACTTCGCTTGAGTGTTCGGCAGGAGATTCTTGAGAGGAAGAAACCACATCGAACTGAAGCAAGATCAGATTGCCTCCACCCGGGACGCTGCTGAGGAGGTCGTAGCCCTTGGCGGGTGTGAGGGTTTGGCTGTATTGGATCGAAAGTTTGTTGTTGCAGGTCTTGGCGAGTAACCCAAATTTCCCGGGCAGCGGCTTTCCTTGAGCGTCGCGCAAAACAAAGTCGGTGACGTTAAAGCTTGAACCCGAGCATTGAAGGGGTCCACCGGGAGGCGAGCAACACGTCTCGCAGTCGACTTGAAACGTCGGCTGCAAGTTCGCAGGCCATGTGTTGGGAGAGACAGGCGCGCTGCAATCCTCAAAGATCAGCTTTCCAGAACACCGCACCATGCACGTCGCCTGAGCCTCAGGCGCAAATGCAAACAGAGACACCACAAACAAAAGAGACACAAACGGCTTCAACGCAAACAAACGAAACATCGCAAACCCCTTTCTCATCGTACTGACTTGTTGGAAGATTTTGTGGGGTGTCACCCCACGCCCCACTTCCTTAGCGCGGCTCCCTTGATCCCGTATGGATGGGGCGATCAGAGTTTTTCACACAGACGACTCTGCCGCTTCAAGCGGCGCGAACACGGCTTTTTTATCCACAAGTCAGTCCTGTCTCACAAAGATGAACAAAAAAACTCTGAACAAGCCTACGCAGAAACCACAGCAGGAAGGCGCGAGAGGCTATCCATTTCCGTTCCCACACAACAGCGATCCGCCGAGATCGCTGTTGTGTCAAGGCACTATGCCCTGCGAGCAGGCTGTTCCCGCCTTCTCCACCAAGGCAGAGAAGCCAGAGCAGACTCAAAAATCTGAGGGTATACACAAACCGACGGCGACCACCGCAGGACGATTTAACGGCGGCGAAGTTGGAGGGTGGCAAGGAAGAACAAAAGGAAGACGAAAGAGGCGGGTATCTCGGAGGGAGTGGGTTGTTGGCAACCGCAGCTTTTGGGTGGGATGTTGGATTCGCTTGTGGTTTCGTCCGTTCCGCTGCCTTTGTCGGCGGTTCCGCCGTCTGGACTGGCCTCAGCGGAAGACTCGGAGGTGGTTTCGGCGGTAGGTTCAGCGGTAGGCTCGGCGGAGGGTTCGGCGACAGACTCGACGGGGGGTTCGGCGTCAGGTTCGGGCAGAGGCTCGGCATTTTCGGAGACGCACTGGGTTCCAACGCACTTGAATCCGCTTGGACAGCCTGTGGATTGGCAGCCTTTGGAGTCATCAGGCGCGCAAAAGCCGATGCCTTGGCCTACAACGCGACACAACTTACCGCTGGGGCAGTCGGCGGGTTGGCCGCATGTGCAGAACTTGTTCGGAACGAACTGGATGCTTTGGCATTTCCCGCCTTGTGTGCAAGTGTTGGTTTGCGTGCAATCCTCGACACAGACGTTCAAACCGGGAAGGCAGAGCAAGCCTTTTTTGCAGCGTTTAACGGCATCACAAGCTTGCCCGACATCTTGGCTTCCTGCGCTGTTTTGGACACAGATGCTTTGTTGGCCGGGGTTGGAGATGCACTCTTCTCCTTGGGGGCAGGGCTTGGCCACCGCAGCGGTACAAGCACCGCCGAGTCCTTGGAGGATCAGGTTGCAGGATCGTCCCGCTCCACAGGCTGCGTCGTTTTGGCAAAAGCAGATGTTGATGAAAGGTGCGCAAGATCCGCCTGTGTTGCAGGTCGTTCCCGTCGAGCAAGGTTCTACGCAAAAGTTTCCGCCACCTGCGGGGTTTTGGAAGCATTGAAGACCTGCATCGCATGTCCCGTTGGGGCGACAAGGCGAGCCAGCCGATCCCGGGGCAAAACCGCAGGTCTGATAACAGCGAGCGCCTTCGGAGGCAGGGGTACATTGCAGGGTGGGCTTGCAGGGCAGATCTTGGGCGCAAGGTTCGCCCGGATCACCGCCGCCATCGCGTTTGCAAACACCGTCACGGGTATCGCACAACAGGCCGCCTTTGCAGTCTGCGTCCGTTTTACACACCGAACGGCACACCCCGTCGTTGGCGATACATTGCTTGAAGCCGGGGGCGATGTCTTTGCATCGGAAGTTCTCGGGGCAGCGGTCGCTTGCGTCGCAGGGTTGGAGACAACGACCCCCTCGCCCTTCGGGATTTTCGCAGTAATCACCGCCACAATCTGCGTTGGTCGCACAAGGTTGGCAGAGTGTCGCCTTGCGTGTGGGAAGTTGGATCGCACAAGTGCCGCTTTTGCACGTTTCCCCCGCGCTACATTGGGAGTTTTGGGTACAAGAAACAGGTGGGCATTCCATCTTGTTGGGGAGGCAATACTTTTTGCTGTTGAGGCCCGTTGTACAGACATGATCGGCAGGGCAACAATCGTCTCCGTCGCAGGCTTGGGCGCAACGCTTGCCTGAGCCGATCTGGACACAAGAGCCGTTGTTTGGGCAATCTGCGTCGCTGTTGCACACCGCGCAATTTTTGGGATCCGCTGAGACGCTCTTGGGGACGCATTGTTTGTTTGCGTCGCAAGAAGCGCACTTTCCACAAGTAGGGTTCGCCCCTTCGCACGTCGAAAACTGATCCACAAACCCCTGAATCCAAGCAACATAGGGATCTGTTCGATAAGAATAAGAAGTGCCGTTGCAGTTGAGAGAGGTTCCATGCGAAGTGACGGCCACAACGTACATCTTGCCGTTGTTCTCGTACATGGCGGGTCCGCCTGAATCCCCTTGGCAAACGGCAGTGTTGTTGCCGAGATAAGAGACCGTGTTGGTCTTGGGGCCTTGGGGGCTGGTCGGATCGACCCCTGTGATCGGCATCTTGGTGGAGTATTTGAAGGGTGCGGGATTGGTGTCCGAAGCACTCAAGCGACCGTAGCCCATAAAGAAGAGTTCACGCCCAACCCAAGAAGCATCCATCTTTTGCGTATTGAAGGGTACGGAAGGCACTTCAAACACACCACGCGTCAAGATCACCACCGCGATATCGTTGAGGACTTGTTGGCGATCATAGTTGGGATGGCGCTTGCTGTTGGTTTGATCGATCGGAACAAAGATGCTTTTGTAATTTCGTTGATCGACAGGAACGTCCACCCGAAATTCCAACGCTGCACCGCCCGTTTGCGCGAAAGCGTCGATACAGTGCGCTGCCGTCAACACCACACGCGGAGCGATCAACGTCCCCGAACAAAAAGACCGCTGGGCCGCTGTCAATGAACCCGCCGCTGGATAGGCATTGTTGGGTTGGCCGTTGATGATCGCCTGCTGCGCTTTCGCGGTTTCTTCGGAAGGCCCCGAAGAGCGACCACAAGCAGGAACCCACAACAGCACCGAAAAGGCACTCAGATAACCGATACAATGAAAAAGATACTTTCTCCAAGCCATCGAAAACTCCTTAATTTCACAAAGGAAGTGAAGAAACCAACAGTCTCACAGGGCAAGTCCTTGGAACGGGACAGGATATCTCAATCATGGACGCACGTTCAACAAAAAAAAGCCATGAAGAAAACAAGCGAAAGGGAAGTTAACTGATGGAGGGGTTTGGTGGCAAGGAGGGATGGGGGTTGCGTTTTGTTGGCGGGGTGGGCAAAGATCGGGTTTGGCAAGCAGCCGCACAAAGAAGACAAACCAAGAGGAGGCGGAGCGATGTGGTTGATCGGTGATATCGGCGGGACAAGCGCCCGTATGGCGATGGTGGACAAAGGCGATGGCCCCCGCGTATGGAGAAACGATCAGCGATATGAGAGCGGAGATTACGAAGGAATCGAATGGATCGTGGAGACTTATCGAGAGTCTTTTGGGGGAGAGATCGAAGGGATCTGTTTGGGAGTGGCGGGGCCGGTGCGCGAGGGGCGTGTGGAACTCACGAACTTGGGCTGGGTGTTGGATATCCGACAGATGCGGGAGCGGCTGGGGGTGGAGCGGATCGTGTTGTTGAACGATCTGCAAGCGATGGCCTACGCGATCCCGGTCTTGTCGCCATTTGAGCGCGAAGTCTTACAAGAAGGAAAGCCCCAAGCAGAGGGAGTGATCGGGTTGGTGGCAGCGGGGACAGGCTTGGGGGAAAGCGTATTGTGGTGGGATGGTCGGCGTTATCATGCGATGGCCTCGGAAGGCGGGCATTGCGACTTTGCGCCGATCGACGAAGAACAGGTAGGGTTGTTGCGCTTTGTGATGCGAGAGCATGCCCATGTGAGCTATGAGCGCGTATGTTCGGGGGGGTTGGGGATGGCGTATTTGTACCGTTATTTGAAAGAAGTTCGAGGATTCGATGGGCACGAAGAGATCGACCAAGCGGTGATAAGAAATAGCCGACAAGCCTCGCGGCTAATCGCAGAAGAAGCGGGGCGTTCAGGACGTGTTGGAGAGTTTTGTAAGGAAGTCATGCGCTTGTTTTCGCGGATATTGGCGGCGGAACTTGGCAATCTTGCGCTCAAGGTGCTACCAACAGGCGGCTTGTACATCGGGGGAGGGTTGGCTGTAGGCGCACGTGAGATGTTCCGCGAACCCGCTTTTTTGGGGGCTTTTCGCTCAAAAGGACGCTACGCAAGAACGATGGAAGAATTTGCGATCTCCGTGATCACACATCCCGAACCCGGATTGTTGGGCGTTGCAAACTACGCGCTGAGTTTGGATTGAAGCGGAGCCAACCAGCGAAACGAAATCCGCCCACGATGTGATCATAAAGAGGTTGGGGCAGCCCCCAACCCAAGAACGTCTACGCACGACATTTCGATCACACTTCTCTCGGATATCGTAGGACACCTCCCAAAAAGCAAAGGGGATTTTTCGTGTATGATCGCGGCAGTTTGAGTTTATGGGTTTGGGCGGTTTTTCTTGGAGAATGGAGTCTGTTGGTCTGGTTTGGGGGCCTCACTCCCCCAAGAACCCACGCCGAGAACTGGCGACTCCGTCAAACCAACCAGCGCCGCCAACAAGAGGCTCTCAAGAGGCTACAACAACAACCTTTTTCAGGAACAGCATTTGAGGCGCTTTGGCGGGCCTCTCAAAAAAAAGCCGCCCAGATCCGCATAGAAAAAGCCCTACGTCAGGGTCTGAAGAAGCAACCCCAAGCGTGGTGGCGATGGGTGGTTTGGGGGCGATGGAAGATGGCGCAGAAACGTTGCGGAGAAGCGTTGGCAGCATGGGAGAAGGCCGAAAGCTACCGTGCAGATTGGCGGCTTTGTCAAGGCAAAGCCCGAGCGTGGACTTGTGCTGGAGAGAAACAACGGGGACTCGAACAAAGCCGCAAGTGCTTGTCCCAAGTTCCTGCGGGAGAGAGAGAAAAAGCCTACCAAGAAGTGATGCGGATGGCGATCCAATTACGAGAAAACAAAGCCTTGGCGGATCTGATGCGCGGCGTAGTGGTGGGGAGGTGGTCACGAAGCGTGTTGTTGTCGATGGCGAGGCACTTATTGAACAGCGGTTATGCCTCGTATGCTTTGCGGGTGTACGAGGTGATGTTGCAACAAGGCAAGGCCCACAGCACCAAAGACTGGAAAGAAGCCAGTGAGGCCGCATTGCATACAGGAGCGCTCGGACAAGCCAAGACCTACCTCGCGCACGCTTACAAAAGCCCCCAAGGTCCGTCTTGGTGGATGTGGGAATTGTACGGATTAGAGGAGCGGATCGCACGACGCGGTGGAGATCTGCGCACACTTTACGCACAACGCAAAGCTGCATGGGGTCCATCACAAACAACAGATAAAACCCGAAGGTTGGACTGGTTGGCCCGAATCGCCGCAGAGATCGGACAAAAAGAAGATGCGGCGTTGTGGGATCGACAGATCTTGTCGGCGCATCCGCAAGATGTGCAAGCGCTGTTGCGACGCCTACGAGACGCACAACAACGCGGCGATCAAACCATCACCCTACAACAGTACGATGCCCTCCTAAAAAGCCAACGCGCAGATCCCGCACACATCGTCTTTTACGTCGAAGCATTGTCCAAACGTTCGGGGCGACCGAAGTTAGGGCGTTGGAAAGAGTCGTGGGCGACCTTGTATCGGGGGTTATTGTGCTACCACCGCCAACCAAGCCTGTGGATGCACTACAGCACCGAAGAACACTTTGGCGAAGCTTGTTACCGCTCAAGCCAAGACGACTGGGCCGAATATCGCCAACGCCGCTGGGACTTTTGGTGGCGCTATGAAGCCAAAGAGCCGCAAAAACAAGACATCCAACGTGCGCGACGTGTCTTGCTTGCCGCTGTGCGCCAATACAACGGAAGCTTGGAGGCCTTGCGCAATTTCGAGCCTTGGCTGGTTTGGCTGGGAGAAGACGCAACAGCCTCGAAAGTGCGCAACAGAATGATCGCCTTGAGCGCGGGAGACGCAGAAGCGTTTGTCTGGCTCGAAAAGATGTTTCGAGAGATGGGCGATCATGCCCGATGGGACACGCTCGTCGAACTTCATCTGGACGAGCCGCGCTGGAACCTTGGTCAGTTTGGAGCCTTGTTGTTCCATCTCGCCCAAGTCTGGGCCGAACAAGAAACCACAGCCCGACTGAATAAAGCAAAGCTCCGATGGTTCGAACGCTTTGAAGCAAGACGCTCCAAAAAGTCCTCCCCATCGAGGAATACAAGTCAAACATGGTCTCGCGTCCCTTGTGATCGGCTGCTGCGCGCCATCCAACGCCATTCCGCCGCCATCGCCCAAACCAGCGCACAGATGCAACGACGGTCGTCCCTACGGCCACTTCCACCAAACTCTCCTTCCCCCAACCCAACGCTTCTCGCCGCTCCTCCCCCCAACCACACAGCGCACCGCTTCAACGGATTCTCCGCAGCAGAAAAAGGCTTATGGCGCGTGTCGGTTCCCTACGCGGCTTGCAGCACAAAAACAGCGCCTTCGAACCTCCGAAATCGTTTGGAATCCCTCGGATGGGATGCCCAACAATGGGCATGGCTGCTCCATAACTACGCACAGATGGGCGAGATCGAAGGCGTTCGTCGCCTCTACAAAAAGGCCCCTGATCAGACGGGTTATTGGGAAAAGTGGCTGGCCGAACGCACCCCCTCCCCGATCCCCTAGCCTTACAGGGGTACAAAACACGAAATAAGCAGAGGACTCGCGATGCTTTTACCCCTCCCCCCCCCAGCCCCCTAGCCGTCTGCTCTATCGCAAACCCAAGCGTCACGGGGATATCCGCGAGAGATGGGGTGGGAGGTTCAGGCGGATCTGCAAGAGATGAACACCCAAACGAGGTTTGCGATACCGACGAAGGCTCTGTAAGTATTCGACCAACGGCATATCCATAACACTATTCCAGACCTTCGTCGCATGGCGCATGTACGGTTTTCCGTCGATCCACACGACCACGCCTTGATGCACGATCTGAAACGGAGAATTCGATGGCATCGGCACCAACACACTGATGATCGTTCCTGTGCGCATCTTGTGTGCCTGTCGCACAGCAACCTCCAACGGCAGATACGGCAGGCTGTGCCGCCCCATCACAAGGTTCGCCACCCCCAAGCGTTCGAGCATCATCCGCCCCTCACGCGAAGATTGATAACTCTGCAAGCTGAGCTGCTTGGTCACGGAGCGCGTCTGATCACCCCCGTGTTTGCGCGTGATATCTTCAACAAAGCCTTCGCGGATCATCATCGGGATCCATTGCAGCATCGGAAAGTGCTTGCGCTTTTCATAAGCGATCTGTCCGCCCACATAACGCAGCCTTTGCGTAAACGCCACCGCATCGCGCAAACGCGAATGCTGCGTCATCGCCATCGCTTGTTCCAAAAAAGTCACACAGTCCATCTTTTCGAGCGAAAAGATCGGATCCTTGTCCACGCGCCCTGTCGGGCCTTCTCCAAGCGCATCAAATACGTACTTCGTCCCCAACATCCGCTGCGTGATCGCCACAAAACGCTCCGAAGGTTCCGCATGGCGCTTGTGTAGATTCTCCAACCATGCCGCAACATCCGACGGTTTCATCGCAAACAACGAAGGCGGAACATCCGGCATCTTTGGCAAGATCTCCGCTTGGTAGCGCCGCAACGACCCTTCGCAAAAGTCCGAAGGCAACGTCTTCTTTTCGCACTCATCCTCCAAAAAGCGCGAATGCTTTCGATCTTTGTGTTGCAACAGGCCTTTGGCGATCGCCAACCGCATCGCGGGAGTATCTTGAAAGCGCGCAAACAAGAAGGCCGAAGCCCACCGACTGCGCCATCGCATCAGATGGGAAAGGGCTTTTTGAGGGCTGCGTTTCCAAAATCCTTCCCATCGGACTTGTCTGCCCGCATGACCAAGCGATGCCAGCGTGAGCGAATACGCCATCCCCACGCGGCTTTGCAACGCAGGTGTCCAGCCCTCCAAAGCCTGACGCGCTTGTTGTTCGCCGATCTCAGAGAGCGAAGCCAGAGCCAACACCGCTTCGGCTCGGCTCCCTTGGGCTGAAACCTCCAAAAGATCCGATACCGCGCCCGAATCGCGCAACATCCCCAAAGAGCGGATCGCCGCCAAACGCACTTCGGCATCAGCATCTTTGACAAAGGGGCGCAGCAACACCGCCGTCCATCCGATCCCCATCTCACCAAACGCGATGGCCGCGCCCCGTCGCATCGAAGCCTCGGGCATATTCAACAGCCCCGCCAACACAGGCCACGCACGCACATCTCCTTGTCGTCGGATCTGTCGAGCCGTCGCACGCTGAAACCCCGCACTACTCGACCGAATGCGATACACCAAACGCATCAACGACAGCGAGCGCGTGTTGGCTTCCGCCTCCGCCTCCCATCCCCACAGCACACACATCACACACATCACCCCCAAACCACGCATCCCCGCGCTCAACCGACTTCTCTCAACACCTTCTCTCCACATCCTTCGCATCCTCTTTCTTCCTGTGAGGCTCCTCTCAAACAAGGCTCTCCTGCTCCCAAAACCAACGTCCAAGTCGTCCGCTTTTTTAGGCTTCCTGCGTTGTCAAAAATTGGTCAGCGTTGTCATCAAAATGAGTTCGTCGATGCACTTGAAATCAGACGGGTTATGCGTGACAAGGGGAATTTGGAAGTGTATCGCTGTCGCGGCAATCCACGCATCTTGAACGGAAATCGGCTGCCCACTCGAACGAGCAACGGCCCTCACTCTCCCCCACTCTTTGCACACATTGGCATGGTACGGAAGCATCAAATAATCCAACCGCAAAGCTTCCTCTAATTCTATTTTTCGCCTTTCTCCCCACCGATTGATCTCAGCCCATTGAAACAGCTCAGCGACCGTCATAAAAGATATCGCCAAGACTTTTCCTTCAAGAAAAGGAGCGTACGCTTCTGCTCGCGTATCGGCTTTTATCAAAAAGGAAACAATATTGGTATCCAAAAGTACAGTCCTCACGAATTTTCCCTTTGTTTGTCGGCCAACCTTTGTTCCTCCAAAAACGTTGTGAACTCGTCCGCTCCCTCCTGCTTCGGCCAGAGTTCTTTTCGGTACGCTTGGAGGCTTGGCTTAGCTTGGATTTGCTGTACTTCGATGTATTCTTCCAAAGTTTTCCCTTTCCACACGCTCCGTTTTTCCTCGATATCCTGAAATCTGCTCTGCAGTTTTGATGAAAGCCTTGAAACAAGTTCCAGTTGCTCAGATAACGATAACGTAGTTACCGCGTCCATAATCTCTTCGACTCGTGTCCTCATTTGCTTCTCCTTCACGTTCTTCACACCACTAAAGCAGGTGTGCTTGTTGTTTCTGACGCAACGCGACCACACGATCCAAGATCGCGTGCGCCACCTCTTCTTTTCCCATCAAAGGCAGCGCGATCGCCTCCTGCCCCACTTCAAACAAGATCACTTGGTTGGTGTCTGTCCCAAAACCACTGCCTTGTTGTGTCACGTCGTTGCCAACGATCAGATCGAGATGTTTTCGCACCAACTTATCTTGCGCGTTTTCCATCAGGTTCTCTGTCTCCGCCGCAAACCCAACTGTAATCCGCAAGGGCGACGGGGGCAATGAAGCCAAGATATCGATGTTGCGCGCAAGCTCAAGCCCCAACGGGCCTTCCTTTTTCTTGATCTTTTGCATGGAGACCTCTGCGGGCCGATAGTCCGCCACCGCAGCAGACATGATCAGCGTCGTTGCTTGCGCAAGATGTGCATGAACAGCTTCCGCCATCTGTGCGGCAGAACGGACATCAACACGCACACAACCCGCAGGCACAGGCCGCTCTTTCATCGCCGTGATCAACGTGACCTTGGCCCCCCGCATCGCCGCCACCTTGGCGATCGCAAAGCCCATCTTCCCCGTCGAACGATTCGACAAAAAGCGCACAGGGTCCAGATCCTCAAACGTCGCACCTGCCGTCACCACCAGATGCTCTCCACGCAGATCCTGACGCCCCCCTCCAAGCACCCATCCACAAAAATCCATCAACTCTTGCGGTTCCGCCAACCTCCCCAATCCCGTCTCACCACACGCCATCTCCCCTTCTCCCGGGGCCGCGATCCAATAATTCTTCCATCCACCGATCTCTCGAAGATTGTTTTGAACCCCGGGATGAGCATACATCTGCGGATTCATCGCAGGAGCCAACACCACAGGCGCGTGCGACGCGATCACCGCTGTCGACAACAAGTCCTCTGCGTTTCCATGTGCGATCCTTGCGATGGTTCTAGCCGATGCAGGTGCCACAACGACCAGATCCGCACGTCGCGCCAACTGGATGTGCGCTGTCGCCACCTCTGGCCCACCGCTGTACATCTCGCTATATGCTTCGCGCCCTGTCAGCGAAAAAAAGGTCAACGGCGTAATAAACTCTTTTGCCGAGCGCGTCATCACCACCTGCACCCGCGCCCCCGCACGCACCAGATATCGCGCAAACTCCGCCGCTTTGTATGCTGCGATACTCCCTGTCACCCCCAAAAGTACTTCTTTTCCGACAAACATCCGACACCTCCGCACTCACTCCAAAAATACACCAGCCCCATCCCCAACCATCATGGCTGAGATCTCTCCACAATTCAACATCGCTCGCCTTGACAGCGACCCGCCGATCCACCAGATCCTGTCTCCAGAACAGCCGTTTTTCCATCGCTCGAACATCACCGATGGGACCGACTCACAAGGCAGCCACCATGCCAACACGCTTCTTTCTATGCCTCGGATTCTCCGCGTTCTTTGGATCTGCTCACGCATCCCCTCCCTACCCGAACAACCCAAACCACCCAAGTACCCGAAGCAAACAAAACCACCCAAGTATCCGAGACAACCCAAACCACCCAAGTACCCGAGATAACCCAAACCACCCAAGTATCCGAAGCAAACAAAACCACCCATCTGTCCGAGACCATCGCCGCCTTTACGCTGACGCTCGCCTCCCGGACGGAACCATCCAAAGCGGCAAACTGATCATCGAAGACGCCCCCCTTCCCCGCTCTGCTTTTCCCACCCAAAACGCCGACTGTTGGCCCTACGTCCGACGCCATCAACTGCGGCCATCAAGACCCCATCGGCACTATCCCAAAACGGTTGAACAGGCCGTCCAATGGCTGCTTGCGGCAAAAAAACGCGGGCGGTTATTTTTCCAACAAGGCGCGATCCTCGGCCACTTACAAAGCGTGATCGACCAACACACGCAAGGCGATCTCTACCTATTCTTCGGCAACAACCACACCATCACAACACACTACCGCTTTTTCAATGAAGCCCTCCATCTCGGAAAAGACGGACTCCAACTCACGGGCATCACCCATCTTGCCCTCGAAGCCTTTGTCACAGACTTTCACTCTCCGCCCTTGTCTCGTCAAACCACCCGATGGCTGCGCGATATCTGGGGAAAAAACCAACGCGATCTGCTGCGCGATCCATCCCGTCGCCAACACCTTGCGCGCCTCCTGCTCACCAGCCAACAACCGCTGATCGATCTCTATCTTCACCGCAAACAAGATTGGGCCTTTCGTCTCCTGACCGTTGTCAATCGCTTTCTGCTTGGCCGCGCCTACTCACGCTCCTTTCTCAACGAGATCGAAGCGACGCTCCGCCATGCCCGCAACCATCCCAACGGTCCTCTCGATGTGATCGCTACCGATATGTCGCTTTCTCTTCGCCAACGCTTCTACCATGTCTATTGTTGGATCTACCCTCTGCGCGAAGCCTTTGGCCTCCAAATCATCCAACGCCGCCTCCAACAAAAGCCCCAAAAACGCCGCGTGATCGCCTTGATGTGGGGCGCTGACCACATCCGTAAACAACGCTTCCCACGCTTTTTGCCCACCACCACACCCACCTACTCCGTCCGCCTCGCAGGCGGCTCCAAACCCGATCTGTGGGATCTTGCCTTCGCACGCCTCGGTTGGCCCTTGCGCGCCTTTGCCCTCGACACACCCAACGCCGAAGAAGCCGACCTCTTGATCCACTTTCCCCCCAAAGGCTCCTTTGCCCTCGCAAGCACAGAGATCCGCAAGATCGCACTCGCACGCCTACTACGCCAAACCCAAGGCTCCCGATGGAACGACCTTTCCCCCGTCTCCTTGACCTACCAAAACAACCTCCGCCAAGTCCTCCAATTTCTTCAACCCCGCCTCGATCGCTGCCACCAACACGGCTTTTCCCCCTTACAGATCGAACTCCATATCGGCTCAAGCGGGCGCATTGTCCGCACGATCATTCGGTCCAACCCTTTCCGCTCTTGGTCCGAACGATGTATCCGCCTCGCCCTCTGGCGCTATCCTCTCCCTCCCCCTCCACGCGGCGCACCCCTCCGCCTTGATTTTGTCCTCCAACGCACCAAACTCCGCTGAGCGCTTGCCTCCCACACCCTTTGCGTTCTTCTGCTTGACGGGGGCGATGGAGGATGGTAGAACGCTAGGTCTTGCAAAAAGGAATCGGCACCCCCAACGGGGTCAAGCCCCTAGAAATAAAAGGAAAAGGGAAAATCATGACGATGGACTGGAGCCAGATCCCCGCGATCAATCAGATCGATTTGACCGGCAAACGGGTCTTCATGCGCCTTGATCTCAACGCCCCGATCAAAGACGGAAAAGTCAAAGACGATACGCGACTTCGCGCTGTTCTTCCCACCATCAACTACGCTCTCGCCCGAAATGCCCGCTTGATCCTCGCCTCTCATCTTGGACGACCCAAAGGCGTGGACCCCTCCCAAAGCCTCGAACCCGTCGCCGCAAAACTCGCCGAACTCCTCAACCACGAGATCAAACTCTCCGATTATCCCGTCGGCGACGCCACCCAAAAACTCGTCTCCGAACTCCGCAACAACGAGATCTTGTTGCTCGAAAACCTCCGCTTTGACAAAGGCGAAAGCAAAAACGACGAAGAACTCTCCAAACAATTCGCCAGCTACGCCGACGTCTACATCAATGACGCCTTCGGCACCGCACACCGCGCCCACGCTTCGACCGCCGGCATGATCCCCTTTGTCCAAGGCCCCTCTGGCGTCGGCTTCCTCATGCACAAAGAGATCGCCGCTCTCACTCACCTACTCAACGATCCCGCCCGCCCCTTCGTGGCTGTACTCGGAGGTGCCAAAGTCTCCGACAAGATCGGACTGATCCAAAATCTGCTCGGACAATGCCAATCCATCCTGATCGGCGGAGCCATGGCCTACACCTTCCTCAAAGCCCTCGACCTCCCCGTCGGCGCCTCCCGCTTTGAAGAAGATCAACTCCCTCTCGCCGCGACTCTCCTCAAAAAGGCCGAAGCTCGCGGCGTCAAACTCCTCCTCCCCGAAGATCACGTCGTCGCCACCGAGATCAGCGCCGAAGCCAAAACCCGCATCGTCACCGACAAATTCCAACCCGAAGACATGGGCTTGGATATCGGCCCCCGTACTCTCGCCACCTACAGCGAGATCATCCACAACGCAGGCAAAGTCTTTTGGAACGGTCCAATGGGCGTCTTTGAAGTCGCCCCCTTTGCAGCAGGCACACGCGCTGTCGCCGAAGCCATGGCCAAAACCAACGCTTACACTCTGATCGGTGGAGGCGACTCTGCCGCCGCCGTCGAACAGTTCGGTCTCGCCGACAAGATCAGCCACATCTCAACAGGTGGCGGCGCTTCTCTCACCTTCCTCGAAGGTGAAGTCCTCCCCGGACTTGAAGCCCTCCGCCTCGCCAATCCCCCGAAAAAAGACTGATCCGCTCGCTTTGTACGCCCTTCCCCCGTACGCCAAAACGCCTCCGCACCTCGTACGCACAGGGCTTTTCTGTTGCCTTCCAACAAGACCGCCCTACGGGATTGTTTGGGCATACGTCAAACGAACAAAGGTACACCCATGACCTCACGCAAAGCACTGATCGCTGGCAACTGGAAAATGTTTAAGACCATCCCCGAAGCTGTGGACTTTGCAACGGCTTTGCGCAAAGCCCTCACCTCTCTGCCTCCACACGTCGAGGTCGTGGTCGCCCCTCCCTCTGTCGCCCTCCTTCCAACAGCACAAGTCCTTGAAAGCGCACCCATCGCCGTCAGCGGCCAAAATGTCTACCCCGCCAACGAAGGCGCATTTACGGGTGAGATCTCGCCCACCATGCTCAAGGCCGCTGGCTGTAGCTATTGCATCGTTGGACACTCCGAACGACGCCAATACTTTCACGAAACCGATGCCTTCGTTCGAGAAAAAGTCGATGCTCTCCTCGCCGAAGGCATCACACCGATCTTTTGCATCGGCGAAAGCCTCGCCCAACGCCAAGCCAATGAGACTTTTTCTTTGCTTTCCACCCAACTCAACGCTACCTTCGCAAACCGTGATCGCGAACAAGCCGAGCAGATCGTGATCGCCTACGAACCCATCTGGGCTATCGGTACAGGCCACACCGCCACCCCCGCACAAGCCCAAGAAGTCCACGCTTTCCTGCGTCAACAACTCGATCACTCCTTTGGCGCAGACACCGCACAGCGTATCCGCATCCTTTACGGTGGAAGCGTCAAACCCGACAATATCGACGACTTGATGAAACAGCCCGATATCGATGGTGCCCTCGTTGGGGGCGCATCACTCAAACTCGACTCCTTCGTGCGCATCGTGAGCTTTCAATCTCCTGCGGCTTGACTTCGCGCACCTCAACTCTGAGAGAGAATCCTAGCATGATCGCTTTTTTGTCTTCCGTGATTAAGATCATCCACATCCTCACTTGCTTGCTCCTCACCGTTGTCGTTCTCTTGCAAGCTGGACGCGGTGGCATGGGCGCCGCATTCGGTGGCGGCGGCGGCTCAAGCGTCTTCGGTGGAAGTGGCGCAGCGCCTTTTCTTACCCGATTCACCGCCGTCTTGGCGGGCATCTTTATGACCACCAGTATGTCCCTTGCATGGCTTGCAACTCGCGGCCCCGAATCCGAACTCGCCGCACGACAAGCCCGCGAAATCGTTAAAAAATCCGCTGAAAAAACCACCAAACTGGAAACCGACAACAAGCAACTTCTCCAACAAGCCCAAGAAGCCCTCGACGCCGCAAAAGGCTTGAAAATCGACAAAAAACAACAAGAAAAACTCGACAAAGCCCGCCGTCAAGCCCAAGAGATCATCCAACTCTCCCAAAATATCACCAAAAAGATCACCGCCGTTCGCGCCAAACTCAGCCTCGCCAACCGCAAAGGCTCCGGTGAAGAAGCCGTCAACGCTGACAAAGATCTCAAAACCGCCAAAAAACAATTCGACGGTGCCGACAAAGACCTCAAAGCTGCCCGACAAACCCTCACCGAACTCGGCGCAAAATTCAAAGCCCCCGCCAAACCCGAACCACGCCCCACCAAGCCCGTTGTTCGGCCCACTCAACCGACTCAACCCGCTGTCCGACTTACACAACCCGCTGTCCGACCTTCACAACCCGCTGTCCGACCCACACAACCCGCTGTCCGACTTACACAACCCGCTGTCCGACCTTCACAACCCGCTGTCCGACCCACACAACCCGCTGTCCGACCCACACAACCCGCTGTCCGACCCACACAACCCGCTGTCCGACCTGCACAGCCCGCTGTCCGACCCACACAACCCGCTGTCCGACCTGCACAACCTGCTGTTCGCCCTGTACAGCCCGCTGTTCGCCCTGCACAGCCCGCTGTCCGACCTGCACAACCTGCTGTTCGCCCTGTACAGCCGACCCAACCGAGTGTGCGTACCGTACAACCCGCTGCGCCCACCTCTCGTCCAATCGCTCCTGCTTCTCGCCCAGCAGCACGTTAATCCCCACCGCTGCGCACTCTTCCTGCATCCGCCCCCCCCCCTCACCCAACGACAAACAAACCAATCCACACACGAAACCGTACAGCCCACAGCCGTTTGGTTTCCCTCACCCCTTAGAGAGCCCTCATGCAATCCCCTTTTGAAGCCCAACTCCAAGAAGCCGCAACACTTTTTATCGCAGCCCTCGCCCAAGCCGAGATCGACGCCAAGCTCGATCCCCGATCTTGGCAAGAATACTCCGTAAAACTATCCGCACGCACAAAAGACCAAGGAATCGGTCTAATCAATCTCTACTTTAGTCCCAAACGTGCGGGCTTTACGATGCGTACCCATCAGATTAATCAACCTCATCACGCTCAGCACATCGAACGCATCTGGACCGCTCTCGAATCGTCAGGCGACCTCCGCGCCGCCGCTGCCCTTCAAACCCCGCCCCACCGCCACCAAGGTAACCTCTTTACCCCTCCGTTGATCGCTCCCCCTTCTCTCGCAACACACGCTCGCTCCGCCACATCCGCAACCGCAGTCTCTTCGCCCCCATCGGCCTCTTCGCCCCCATCGGTCTCTTCGCCCCCATCGGCCTCTTCGCCCCCATCGGTCTCTTCGCCCCCATCGGTCTCTTCGCCCCCATCGGTCTCTTCGCCCCCATCGGTCTCTTCGCCCCCATCGGCCTCTTCGGCTGCGAAACCCATTCTCAAGAAGCGCGAAGACGTCGATACATCGGGGATATCGGTGGTTCACCTCTACGTTGACGGCTCCTACATCGCAGGAAAGATCGGTTATGGTTGGGTCGCTCTCGATCCACAAGGGAACCATCTTTTCGATGAATTCGGGGCGATCACCGATCCCGATCTTCGCCAACAAAGACAAGTCAGCGGAGAGTTGATCGCGACGCAACGCGGCCTGTTGTGGTGCATCGAACGTGGCATCCAGCACGCCGAGGTCTATTATGATTACGAAGGCGTCGCCAAATGGGTGACGGGAGCGTGGCAAGCCAAACAAAGCCTCACCCAGACCTACCGCGACTTTGTTCGCGCCTGCCCGATCAAGCTGCGCTGGCACAAAGTCGAAAGCCACACAGGCGTCCGATGGAATGAGTACGTCGATCAGCTCGCCAAAAAAGGCGCATACAACGGACGTCCCACTCCCCTCGCCACCCTCGCTGATCTCTCCGCTCTGCGTATGCGCTCTTAACTCCCCTTGATGTGGCCCGCTCAGGGTTCTTGGCCCGGGTGATAAGCACGAGCCTGATGCTTTTCGAGCGTGGCGCGGTCGCGATAAACAGGCTTGAGGGTGCGTTGCGTAAAAGCCTTGGCTTGGTCGGCATAATGGGAGCTTTGGGGTCGGTTCACGTTTCCGTACTGGTGGCGTGAAAACGAACGGACACCTTGGGGGGTGAACTCTACGATCAAGATGTAAGAATCTCCCTTGTAGCCGATGAATTTTCCGCGTGAAAGCCGCGTATACACCGAAGTGATCGTATCCGCCCCCCCATCGACCGGAAGATCGGTACTTCCGCGCCGTAGCCGTTGAAGTCGGCCCAGCGGGACATCGATCCGCCCGTAGCGCCGAGACAAAAAGGCCACAGCCGCACGATACGCCTCAGCAGGAGTACGAGGCTCACCCCTCCGACCTTTGCGTGAAGGTTCAACAAGCGGATGTTGTGTAAGCAAAGCAAGCGTAGCAGCGGGGCTTTGAAGTTCGGCTTTGCCATCCCATGCTTTGAGCAACGCCAAGCCTTTGCTTTCAGCGGGTGTTTGGGGCCGATAGCTCCGAAACAACGGATCGAGAACATCGCGATACAAAGGAGAGCGTTTGTCGTACACACGATCAAACTTCATCGCAAGAAAGTCTGCACGTGTGAGCTTTTTTGGGGGGGCAAGCAACGCCAACGAACGGAGGGAGCGGTTGTTTTGGTGCTGTTCGATGCCTGCTTCTTTGGGAAACCGCTTGGGATCGGGGTTGGCGGCCCCAAGGGTCGCCTGAAAAGGCGTGGCATTGCAGTTTTGAACAAACCCCGCAGGAGGGTTATGCACTTGTGGAAGCCGCTCCCACGGGAGATATGCTTTCCAGATCAGGTCGCTGCGATCTCCCGGCAAGATGGTTTTGTAGTCCCATCCGGGCTTTCGCTGAGGGATCAGCGCATTGTAGACATAAAAGATGTTGTCTTTGTCGGCATATCCCGTGTTAAACATCGGGAGAGCGTGGATCCGCATCGCCTGTTTCCATTCGTTGAGATCGCGGGCTTTGTTCATCCGAAACCATTGCTCCACCGCAAAGATCGCACGATCGATCCCCGCATAACGGATAGCGTAATCTCCGTGAGGCGTACGAAAGACAGGGCCATGCTGGCTTTGATAAGTGGTCATCTTGTACGGAAGCACAAAAAATCCCGTATCAACGGGGATCGATATCTCTTTGCTTTGCAGCGTCTTCCACGCACCGTCCAGTTTGTAGCGCTGTGGATCGGTCGGATGTTTGGCGAGTTTGTAGACATCGATCAGATCGGGGAAATTATTGGTATGCGCCCACCCGAGATGATCATTGTGTCCGTGCAAGATCAACGGTGCGCCCGGAAACGTCCCTCCTAACATATTCCAGCCTTCTTTCGAGGAGATATGCGCTTCGTACCACGCCACAGGGCCTTCCCACGGCTGATGGGAGTTGATATTCAGCCGCGTCGTTCCATCGACAAAACGGTCTTTGTGGACGGCATGGAGATTGGAGCCTGTGATCGCGAAATGGACGGGCCATCGGGCGGCAAGGCGCTGAGAAGGCAGACGTTGCGAAAACACGGGCTGCCCGACCTGTTTGGGGGTGGCTTGATTGAGCTCGCCGAGAACGCGAGGCAGATCGAACATCAGCGGGATCTTATGAACAAATCCCGCCGCGATATCTTCTCCGCGTACGGGAAACAGCCGACCATCGGCTTCGTGCGGATGCAAGGCGGCGTAGAAGTTGAAGCCTTGAGCATACCCTTCGAGAACAGCGCGGGTGGCAGGATGCAGCTTGGGATACAGGCGCTTGACTTGCTCGTGAACGCCGATCAATCCGACATAAAAATCATTCCCCACCGCCATCTTTGAAAGCCGCAACAAGCTCAATCGCCCCGTCGCTGCCGCAAGAACAAGCTGTGTTGTCGGAAAGTCGTCTTGCGCATGAGCGTAAGCAAGGCCAAACGCAGCGTCGGCATCGCTTTCACCAAAGATATGCGGAACCCCCGAATCATCGCGGAGGATCGTGACACGTTTGGCTTGTTGAAGCATCGCTGCGGTGGGTGGGGGTGGTTTGGGAAGCGTCAGCTTTCGCAAACCATACCAAAGAGGGATCGACAAAAACAAGGCAAGCAAAACAAGCGGCCAACGGCGGCGTTTTTGAGAGAGCATACCATCCTCGTTGTGGCGGGGGTTTTGAAAAACAACATCGCAGAAGCGTGTTGTGTACGCGCTTTTCGTGTATACAGGATAGGACTTACGCAGTAGCCAAAAAAGCCGTGTTTGCGGACGTTCACGCGAGAGCGTCGCTGGTTTGAAAAACAGTGCTCGTTTCGCCAATACGGGGTCAAGGAGCGACAGTCTAGGGTGGGTTTTGGGGTGAACCCCCACGAAAACGACCCAACTGCGTAAGTCCTAACAGGATTTGCGCGGTTGACAAGAGCCACGTTCGCGAACCGCCCGCGCCTGAACCCGTTGTCGGGGCGGTTCCCCAACCGCCCGCGCCTGAACCCGTTGTCGGGGCGGTTCCCCAACCGCCCGCGCCTGAACCCGTTGTCGGGGCGGTTCCCCAACCGCCCGCGCCTGAACATGGGCCTTTTTCGTATCGGTATGACATCTCCGTTTCTTTTCTTCACCCGATGCCCGTGGGCTGATACGAAATCTGCCCATGCCAGAGACCCCCCGACCGATGGGCTTTACAGACGAAGTGTCCGAGTATTCGCCATGTGTGGCTGCCCAAAAACAGAGCGTCTACAGCGGATCGCACCTGCCTTTCTTCTCTCGGATATGGTACTCGTCGTGGAAGAAAGATCATCAGCGAAACAGACGGAGGCAAGGATGGGATGGAAAGATGGAATCGCACGAACGACCTATTTGACGTTGCGTGCGGAAGTGGTGGCGGCTCGATGGATTGGGATGTCGATGTTGAGTACAAGCCGCAGCTTTGGGCTGTATCGGCGGATCTTTTTTGAAGGGCGCACTGCGCAAGAAGTCTTGAACACGGTGCGCAACGAAGTCGTGGTGGATATCGGATGCGGATTCACACCGTACTTTAGCGATTCGATGTTTCAGACCTGTGAGGCCGAAGGGATCGCCTTTTACGGCGTGGATCCTGTATTGGCGGAAGGGATGCGCTCGCCTTGGTATTCTCGAACGGTTGCGCACCTCGCGGGAAGTTTTGGGCGCTACCTCCAGCATCCCCCGGGCCAAGAGCGGATGTTGGGGGTGTATGCCGATGCGATCCCTTTGGAGACGGCGTGTGTGGATCGGATCTTGGCGAGTATGTCGCTGTTTATTTGGGTGGACGATGAAGAGGTGTTGGCGGGGATCTTTACGGAGTTTGCGCGGCTATTGCGCGTGGGGGGACAAGTACACATCTATCCCCACCCACCTTGGAAACATCTCTCTTGCAAAAATCCTCGGCTGCAACAGGCGCTTGACACCTTTGACATCGCGCAAACCTTCGTGATCACAGGCAACCCTGTCGCGGCTCCACCCGCCTACCGCACGATCTTCACCAAGCGATAACGCCAACAGGCTTCGGATGCGACAACATGGACCCGCGTTCGGATAGATATTGTGGGATGCCACCTCGTGCGCCCCACCACGAACTCGGCTCCTTTGCCCCACGCTTGGCGAAAAGAACTCTGCTTTTCATACCCACCACTCTGCCGCTTCAAGCGGCGCGAACACGAGGAGTTTTCGTCCACTGCGTCGCTTCTATCTTTCTTTCCACGCAACACTCCCACACGGTGCTTTCTTGAACAAAGAACGCCACAAGTGTTCTTTCTCTGGCGGAGCGCCGATCTTCACGATTTCGATAAAGCCTTTTGACGTGAGATCATCAGGATTATCGGTTATAGGACCCGCGTAAAAGGTAAAATCACTTAGCTCGATGATCGGTGATGTCGATTCTTTTTCCAACTCACCGTACCCGAACGCAAGAATATTCACCTCATTAGAATGTTGGGCAGTGTATTTCGACAGGTCCAACGCAGTAGTCGACGAGATGTACTGAGCAAGGAGATCTTGAAGAAGCCAGATCGTTTTCCCATTCCAAGCAAGGCCCACTTGGGATTTGGCGATCAATTGGCTAACCATCCGCGCCCATACTTGGCGATAATTGATTCCGGGTCCGTTATGAGTTTCGGGGGAAATCACAGCATCCTCACAAGCCATCGCGATCTGAGTCCGTTTCTTTTTGTCTCCTCCTGACGTACTCGATGTCATGATTTCGACAATAACGATCGGATCCGAAGGAAAATCGTCAACCCAAAGCTCTCCCTCTCGGGATGCTAAAGTGTACTGATTCTTTTCCGCAATTTTTTGAGCAGCACGAAGTCCTTGCCCGATGATCTCGGCAACTTCAGAGAGTTTTTTCCGAACCAGCAATAACGTAATCAAATGTGTAGTCAAAGGACTTTGCCTCATCCTCGTCAGCGGAGGCTTCGGCACTCCAGCAATCAAGGCGATATCCGTACAACTCAAAGATTTTGCTCATCTAAAAACCCTTTAATCTGGAGCGCCAGAACGTTTGCTATGGGGGGGGGGACAGAATTAGCAATTTGCCTGTGCTGATCCAAATTCGGAACGGATCCTGTCCTTGATCGGATGGGTCCCTTCAAGATGTAGCTGTCAGGATAACCATGTATTCGCATATATTCTCTGGGTGTCAAGTATCGATCTTCGGTCGGATGATAAAATATTTCTCCACATCGCAATGTGTTTGATGGACGTTTTCGGTGAAGGCGCAGATATTTGGTTGTGTCTTTTGGAGACAAACCGCAGCGAAGATCCTCTCCGAGATGGCTTTGGGCTGCCAAATAAGAGCCTTCAGGGACTTGAGCAATCCGCTCACGATCTCGTGGTGGAGTAACATCCACGTGACTATCCGCTCGATCATAAACAGTTTTTCCTTTTATTTTTGAATCTGGTTCTGATAGCCCGTTTAAGACTTCACCTATCCCAAGATACGGTTTGTACGAAAATAGCCCGTTGCATTCCTCGACAGGCGCGTGAGTTCTTTCTGGAAAAGAAAATCCATTGCCCCCCCTCGTAGCGATCACAAAAAGCCGCTCCCTTAGCTGAGGAACACCATAGTCGGCTGCCACAATTACGCGCCATTTGGGTGTGTAATAGATTGCTTCCAGTTCTCTCAAGAATATTTCGAATGTCTCGCCTCGTCTATTGCCCTCGCCCTTTGAAGAAAGCAACCCTTTCACCTGCTCGATAAAAATTACTTTTGGCTGTAATTCTTTTGCAAACCGAACGATCTCGAAAAGAAGTCGCCCTCTATCATCTTCCAAACCACGCTGCTTACCTGCCAAAGAAAAAGACTGACAAGGCGGACCACCAAAAAGTAAATCTAGCTCGCCACTTTTTAATATAAACTCGTCTGATAGCTGTTCAGGAGCGATCGTTTGTATATCGGCGTGGATGATTTTTGTGTTGTATTTGTGGATTTCTGCGTTGGCCGCTAATGTGGCACAACAATGTGGATCAAATTCAATCTCTGCAAGGATATCGAAGCCTGCATCCCGCACACCGATATCCATACCGCCCGCCCCTGAAAAGAGGCTGATGGCTTTTCGCTTCTGGCTCTTCAAAACTTGGCTCCATCAAGGCTTTTATTTCGCGCAGGGGACGATATCCTTGGTAGTCTCCATTTGAGAATGTGCCCTCCGATTGGATATCACTACACGGAGATCAGGAATAACCGAGGAGATCGACAGCGTCAAGGATGCCCTCTGTGATTCGTCGTTAGGCCAATGGGGGGGAATCAACGATCAGAAAAGCAAGTAGCAGCTACTCGTCGCGTTGGATGGCAGGCCAAGGCCCGGGGCGGAGGGGTGGTTTACGAGGGCAGCGGCGATGGCGGGTGCGACAGGCTTTGGCTGCGATCTACAAAAGCGCCGACGCAACAAACAAATACACGCAGCAGACGCCCATCGACTGTTTTGAGTAGGACAACAGACACCCTCAATCCGAACGCAATGCCTTGATACTTTGATCGATTTTTTGGGCGATCTGTTTGATACGCTTTTTAGAAATCCCAATCAACGCAGCCGCTTTTTTCCATCCTTGTGTTGCGTCGCACACTTCTTCGATCATCTGTTCCGTTTCTATTTGGGGGATCGACAAGCGCTTCGCCAAAGACAAAACATGCTGTTTGCGGGGCATTTTGCCTTCACCCTCAACAGACATACTATGTTCTCCACCCGGGCCTTCTGCAAACGTCAGATCAAACGCAGGAGCCAGTCGCCATTCTCCTTCCACGAGCCGAAAAACAAAGTTTTTCACATGATCATCGCGATTGTATGTCGCGATATTAAAAATCATCCGACGAAAACCTTGTACGACATCATGATAATTCTTCGTTAAAATCTGTACAACTTCAAGAAATTGTCCATAATCGCAAGAAGGCACACGAAAATTCGAATGGATCAGGTTGCCAAAGCTGTGGACGTGGAATTTTGTATTGGCCTGTCGATCGAATCGCTCGATCCCAAAAAAACGCTCCCCTTCTTTGGTTTCAAATAACCGCGTATGTGGGATCGCTATGCCCGCAGATTCGGCCATTAGAGCGTATACCCGTTCGACGGCGCCACTTTCTTGATCGTCTGTTTTTCCGTGAAACTTAATCAACCAATGCCGATACCCCTCAGGTAGATCGTCTTCACCAGAAAGGATGGAGTCTTCTTTGATGCCGACGAGGATTTTGGGCCTTGCTCCCCCGGGGCTTCCGCCCAAACGAAAAAGTTCGGGCAAAAGTTCCGTTGTATTCCCCTGCCATATCTGCCTCGCCTCGTTGGAAAGGTGGTGAAGATCCAACACCGTCTGATTTGAAACGTTGTTTTCTGTGGGAGGAAAATAGGCCAATGCTCCCATCGTGCGGCACCCAAGGTACGCCAAACGCTCCAGAACCGATACCGAAGAAGGTAAAATTCCTTTGCCTTTGAGATAGCGATCCATCAGCAACAACCCCCAACCGTCCGGCAAAGAATCGTCAAACAACCCAAACATCGGACCAAATCCGAAATCTTTGTGTTGGAAAACGCCTGCTCGTAGGGGAAGCTTGAACGGAGACAACCAAAGCCCGCTTTGGAGAAAAAGCGGATCGTACTCGAAAAAAATACCTCGCTTTTCTTCTACCAACACACCCACCGACTGAAACGTCTCAGGGCCGCGATGCAAGCGCACTTCCAGCTTTTTCATGCCATGCCACGCTTTCGATGGGGCTCTTTGCTCTGTTGCTCAAGCTCTCGAAGGCTTGTGATCTCTGGGGATTCAAACAACGCCATGAATTCTTCTAATCGGCCCAATGCCCAAGCCAATCGAAGCAGATTTTGTAATGATATCCGACCTGTTGCTTCAAACCTTCGCAAGGAACCAAGTGAAACGCCTGATCGCAGAGCGAGCGTTGTTTGTTTCCAGTTGGCTGCCAAGCGCAAAGCACGCATTCGAGATGCCAGACCTTCTTCCACTTGCTTCATCGTGATCAGTTCATAGGGAGAAGAGTTCATCACCCGCTTGCCTTTCGTGTCGTTTTCTTTAATCGCTCATATTTTGATTATTATGCTCAAAAATGAACCCGAAGCGTCAACATAATAGCGATTAGCGGAATTGAGTTCAACAGAAGAGCGACGCGATAGACGAAAAACCCCGAGTTCGCGCTGTTTCAAGCGACAGGGTCGTTGATTTGAAAAACAGTGATCTCTTCGCCCTCACAGGGTTAAGGGGGCCGAGACCGATAGCGGAGTTTGGGGAAGCGCCCGACAAAACAAACCGAACGGTGCAAGGCCCCATCTATCGGCGGAAAAGCAAGCCGCAGTTATTCGTCGCGTTGGATGGCAGGCCAAGGCCCGGGGCGGAGGGGTGGTTTGTGAGGGCAGCGGCGGTGGCGGGTGCGGCAGGCTTTGGCTGCGATCTGCCAAAAGCGTCGGCGCATCGGTCGATAACAGCGTTGGGGGAGAACCAAGCCACAGTCACGCAGAGAAAGCCCGAGCGAAGAGCAAGCCTGTATTTGAAACCCCCATAGAGAGGGCATCTTGGCGCATGGAATCGAATCATCGGGACGAAAGTGCAAGAAGCGTTGAGGATCGACGTGGCGCCCGCCGCGCATCATCTCAAAGTGCAGATGGCATCCCGTCGCAAGGCCCGATGCACCGATATCTCCGATGCGTTGCCCGAGGCGTACACGTTGCCCACGCTGCACACGATAACGCGACAAGTGGAAGTAGCGCGTCACCCATCCTTGGGCGTGTCGAACAGACACCATACGCCCGGCCCCACCGCGCCAACCGCGTGTAATGACTTGGCCCGCTGCCACCGCAAACACAGGACGACCACATGGCAGACTGACATCGATTCCTCGGTGCATTCGGCGCTTTCGTAAAACAGGATGGTATCGCCAACCAAAACGACTATTCACCCGATAAGGCCGCGTGGGTGGGCCAAAAAATCGGCGTTTGCGACGCCGCGTTCCATCGACGCGATACATCTGCTCGGGACCTCGCGGCCCCAACAACACACCATGCAGCAACGTAAACACCCCGCTGCGCCGAGTTGCAAACCGCGCAAACAAGATCCGTCCGTACCCTGCGACACGTCCCGCCACTTGGATCTGTTCAAACCACACATCAAGGCGATCCTCGGGAAAGAGCTTGCCGACAGGGTGGTATTTTTGGAAGGTATGCGCCACACGCAAGGCCAGTTCTGCGCCCTCCCCTGCTTGTTGAACTCCTGCGCTGACGCTGGGTGTACGAGACGAGATGCGCAAACGCAGTTCTCGCCGCACCAGCCGCTCCTGTACTTCGAGCTTTTGTGTAAACAAGCTCCACTCGGCCTTCTCGTCGGCCTCTTTTTGTTTGTCCGCAAGATGCTCATCGCAGCGCTGCCCTTTCCAACACACCGTGATCCACCACTCGTTGAGCAGGTCTTTGTGCCAGATCAAGCGCATCAGTCGGCCTTTTTTGTCAAACACAGCTTCGGCCTGATTTCCGGGGCGGATCGAGCGCAACTCGACAAACTCCGCGAGTTCATCACGGATCTCGACACGCAAACGCGCAGGCTCGATCCGTAGCCGTTCTCGAAGCACCCGATCCAGCGTATCTCCCGACTTTAACGTCACCCGAGTGCGCCGCCCTTGATGCTGCCGCAAAAAGGCTTCATCGCTATTATCGTCCTCCATAGCACGCTTGATCTTGCCCTTGGGACGGACCTCTGGTTCGGATCTGATAGCCCCAAAAGGCGTCGAAGGTACTGGCTTGTTTGGCGAAGCTTGAGGCCGCGTCGGATCTGTCGGTGGGGAGGCTTGAGGCCGCGTCGGATCTGTCGGTGGGGAGGCTTGAGGCCGCGTCGGATCTGTCGGTGGGGAGGCTTGAGGCCGCGTCGGCTCTGTCGGTGAAGACGGCGAGGGTTGGGGCGTTTTCGGATCATGAGCGTGGCGAGTACGGGGAGGCGGTGGTTGAAGAACGCGCTCAAACCAAGGCAGAAGGTTGCGGATCGGCGGAGGCCAACGGCGCGCAGATGGCCTAGCATCGGTCGATTCGGCGTGTTTCGGTGCGCTTGATGTGTTTGAGGGTGGGGGATGCTTTGAGGGAGGCGAGTTTTTTGCGAGAGGCGTCTGGCGAGCCTCAGCGGGATCTTGCGGTTGCATCGGTGTTTCTTGCAAGCACCCCCACAGCCAGACACAACATCCCAACCAAAAAAGAACCATCCTTTGTTCTTGTACAGGCAACGTCGCTCCTCCACAGGACAGGAATTCAACTCTTTGTACGATAATCCGAGCAAAGTGTGGTTGTAAGGGTCGATGCGATCCGCTGTAGACGCCCTGTTGTTGGGCAGTCACGGGGGGCTGTCCCTACGTTTTGCGATCACACACCCTGCGGATTTCGTATCAGGGACCGGGCTTGACGTGTGCGCGAGGGTGCGCGGCATTGTACACCTTCATCAGCGCGGCGACATCGAGATGTGTGTAACGCTGCGTGGTAGAGAGGCTTTCATGGCCGAGCAGATCTTGGATCTCTCGGATATCGGCCCCTGCCTCCAACAGATGCGTCGCAAAGCTGTGCCGTAATCCATGCGGACTGATTCGACACCGCGTTGCCGCTGACAACACGCATTGATCGACGATCCGACGCACGCTGCGATCCGTCAAGCGCCCACCTTTGTAATTCAAAAACAGCGCAGATGGCATCACTTCCGCAGGATCTCCTGCCTCCAAAAGCTCCCCGCGCCGATCCAGATAATCCCGCAACGCCTCCCGAGCAAACCTCCCCACAGGGATCAGCCGCTCTTTACGGCGCTTTCCAAAAAGCCTTACCATACCATCCGAAGAAAAGGCATCCAGATCCAATCCCACCAACTCGCTCACCCGCGCCCCTGTCGCATACAACAACTCCAAGATCGCCCGATCACGTAGCCCCAAAACATTCGTACGATCAGGAACCTCCAACAGCCGCTCGACGTCTCCGCGTTCCAAATAGCGCGGCAAAAGCTTAGGCGCACGCGGGTTGTCGATCACATCCATCGGATTAACCTCCAGCGCTTCGCTTCGCATCAAGTAGCGAAAAAAGCTACGAAAACAGCTTAGTTTGCGCTTCGTCGTGGTGGCGGCCATCTGTTGTTCATGTAGCAGAGAGAGAAATCCTCGGATATGAAAGCGCGTAATCCCTGTCACTTCGGGTACTTCAAAGGAATCAAGGTACGCAAGAAAGTCTTGGAGATCGCGCCCATAAGCGCGCAGCGTATGTTCCGAAGCTTGGCGTCCTGCGCGTTCGTAGTCCAAAAACCGACCCAACCAACCATCCCAAACAGGAGACAAAGCCGCCTCCCGAAAGGTCTCTAAAGCGCTTTGCGCAGCCAAGCCACGCTCCGATAATTTTTTGCGGAGACGTTTGGGCGGAAGCCCCCCCCCAGCGGTCGGCACATTCGGAGCTTGCAGCGCACGGATCGCAGCCCGTTGGCGCAACTTTTCTTCTGCAGAAAGGGTCGTGTTGTCATCTCTCATGCACATCGCTCCCACAGCAAAACAAAAAAGATGGAAAAGATCGCTCACTTGGCGCATCAAGGAGTGCGCAGGCGCAACGGCATCTTACGAAACCCCGTTCTGGCGCACAAAATTTCCACATTTCTCTCAACACCTCACCACGCCGATTGATGGGCGAAAGCCCAACCAAAAAAGATCTCAAACGGCATCGGTCGCTGCTTGGTTTTGGCCTCTTTGTTGCCAAAGCGGTTTTGGCAGCAGAGAGGTCAAAGCCTCACGAAAAGAAATCTCGAAGGGAGCTCCCTTCTTGTGATACGCTTCGGAAAAGATTCCCCCAACGCGGCGTCCCCATGACCCGCAAGGTTGCTTGCAACGGAAGGATAAAGCAATGCGTAGGCAAAGAACGCGAGACTTTTTGAAATGGCTTCCTCTCTTGTTTGGTTTGTTATTGATGGCCGCTTCTGCGGGTGGATGTGGGTGCGACGACAAGTCCACGGGCGAAAACACCGAAAGCACCGAGATATCGACCGATGGCGGAACCGAAAAGATCATCAAGGAGAACGAACCCGAATTCGACGGCACTTGCTCCAAACGCTGCGATTGTCCGCAAGGTCAAGAATGTAGCGAAGGGAAGTGCGTTTCCACCACGACTCCTGTGTATTGCTGCGATCGAGACGGCTGCCCTGTCGGCCAAGCCTGCAACGATCACGAAGACAAGCCAAGCGTCTGTGCCGCCCGCCAAACCTGCAAACATTCATGTGATTGCAAGCAAGGTCTCGGATGCGTCGATGGTTTCTGTACAGCGACACGCAATCCAACGTATTGTTGCGAGCGCATCGGCTGCCCGCCGGGACAAGCTTGCGAGTCCGCACGCGGCGGACAAAAAACCTGTGGCGATGAAGGTGCGGCTTGCAACACAGCGTGCGATTGCATCGCAGGGATCGCCTGCACCAACGGCCAATGTACACGAACAGGCCAGCTTGTGTACTGTTGCGAAGACACCAACTGCCCAACGGGCCAACGCTGCCAAAACCGAAAAGGCGGCTACGATCTTTGCCAACAACAACAAGCCTGCAAAACCGCTTGTGATTGCAACGCCGGCCAAGCCTGCAACAGCGGCAAGTGCGAGTCCCAACCGATCCCTGTCTATTGTTGCGACAAGCCCGATGCTTGCCCCGCAGGTCAAGTGTGCGATCGCTCCGATGGGCAACGCGACAAATGCCCCTCGCAAGTCCAATGCAAAAGCCCTTGTGACTGCGCCCAAGGCCAAGACTGCCAAAATGGCCGTTGCGTGGTCAACCCTTTCCCTGTCTATTGTTGCCGACTGGCGGGATGCCCGCCCAACGCCGAATGCGCCAACCCCGATGGATCGAAAGGAACGTGCAGCACACCTTCTTGCCAAGGCGATGCCGACTGTGGAAGACCGACTTGCGCCCAAGCGGGCGATCGCTGTAGCCAAGTCAGGCCCACTTGCCAACGCGGGATCTGCACCAACAGCGTCAACGAAGGCCCGGGCGTTTGCGACCCCAACAACGGAACTTGCCGCCTTGAAAGCCAATGCAAAGTCGACTGCGATTGCCCTCAAAGCCAAGCCTGTGTCGACGGCAAGTGCGAGATCACCCCGCCCGGCGGGCGCCCCACATATTGCTGCATCAAGCCGGGATGCCCCACAGGCCAATCTTGCGTCCAACCCAACGGAACACGCGGCCTCTGCCCCAGCGCCAAGTGCCAGATCCCCGAAGACTGCGGCCCACCCACCTGCCAATCTCTCGGAACAGACTGTGTCCAATTTAAGCCCTTTTGCGATGATTCCGGTCAATGCGGCACTTCACGCGGTGCTGTTTCGGTCAATTCGCTTTGTGGACCCGACGGGATCTGTGGCCCCGCTCCGATCCAATGCAAGACGCCTTGCGATTGCGCCCAAGGCCAAAACTGTCTGAACAATCGCTGCATCACCGATCCTTCGGCTCCAATGTACTGCTGTGAAAACCCGGGATGTCCCCCCGGGGCCAAGTGCATCGATCGCGCCGGTCAAGGCTCCAGTTGCAAACAGGTCTCTTGCCGCAGCGATGCCGACTGTGGCGGCACGATCTGCCGAAACGCCGGAAACGACTGTATCCAAGAAAGTTTCCGATGCGACATCGCCCAAGGCCAGTGCTTCGGAAGCGGAAGCGTCCAAGGCAACGCGATCTGCGATGCCGCCACCAACACTTGCAAACCGCGTACAGCCCAATGTCGCGCCGATAGCGATTGTGGCGCTCCATCCTGCCGACAAAATGGACAACTTTGTCAACAAACGATCCCTGCTTGCAGCAACGGAACTTGCATCGGCACAGGAAGCTCGACAGTCGGCACTTGTGCGCCCGATGGCAAGTGCCAAACCGCGACATTCTGCCGGATCTCTTGCGACTGCCCACAAGGCCAGTCTTGCCAAGCCTCTCCCGTCGGAACGGGCGTTTGCGTCCAAAGCAACCCACCCACTTACTGCTGCGACAAAGCAGGCTGCCCTGCGGGTGAAAAGTGCATCAATACCCAAAACCAAGGCGGTTTGTGCAAAGGCTCCTGCCTCAGCGCTTGCGATTGCCCCGCAGGACAGGACTGCATCAACGGCGCTTGTAGCAGCACCACCCCTGCCGTGTACTGCTGTGACAACCCCTCGCAATGTCCCGCAGGTGCGGCCTGTCGAGACAAAGCAGGCACACTCAAGACTTGCCCCCAAGTCCAACGCAAGTGCAACTCACCCTGCGATTGCGTCCAAGGCGAAGCCTGCGCGGGCGGATTCTGTGCCACGACCACCAAGCCTGTGTACTGCTGTACCGCCGCTGGATGCCCCGCTGGTTCCGAGTGTTTCGACAAAAACAACTTGCGCGGCACTTGCCCCCGACCCTGCACCACAAACTGCGACTGTAACCAAGGCGAACGCTGCGTCCAAGGCGCTTGTACCGCCCAATTTGGCGTAGGTTATTGCTGCTCCAAACCCGGATGCCCCGCCAACCAAGTCTGCTACAACACCAACGGCTCTTCGGGCCGATGCCCTGTTGCTTCCTGTACTTCGGCTTGCAACTGCACCCAAGGCGACGATTGCCGCAACGGCACTTGTACCCGCGTCTTCCCGCCTGTGTACTGTTGCTCGAACACCAACTGCCCCACAGGATCGGCCTGTATCAACACCAGCGGCCAGTGGTCCACTTGCGGCGGACAACCCGCTTGCACCTCCGCATGCGATTGTAACCAAGGCGAAGACTGCTATCGAGGCCAGTGCATCCGCACCTCCCCCGCCACGTACTGTTGCGAAAAAACAGGATGCCCCTCTGGAACCGCATGCTTCGATAGCAAGGGACAATCTGGCGTTTGCCCGGGTGTCCAATGCACCACCGCCTGCGACTGCAACGTCGGCCAAGCCTGCTTGCGTGGGCGATGTGTCTCGACCTCCCCAGCCACGTACTGTTGCGACAAAACCCCCTGTCCATCGGGCAATACCTGTGAAGACAAACTCGGCAACTTCAAAACTTGCCCCGGCAAAACGTGCAAAAATGCTTGCGACTGCAACCAAGGCGAAGACTGCCGTGGTAGCGTCTGTTTGCGCGTCTCTCCTGCCGTCTTCTGTTGCTCCAAGCCCGGATGCGCCCCCAACCAAACTTGCATCAACGTGGACGGCACTTCGGGCCGCTGCTCTTCCACCCCCCCTCCTCCCCCACCACCCGTCCCCTTCCCCTAATCCGCTTCTGTCACCAGACCTCCCAAGCCGAAGGGCGAACTTCCTCCCCCACCCTTCCCCTCATCCGCCCTTTCCTCTCTGCGATGTTCGCCCGTCTTTCAGGGCGGATGAGCATCAAAACGAAACATCGATCTCCCCTTCAATCCTCCCCCCGATATCCCCATTCACCCCGATTGGCTTGCCTCTTCCTTCTTTTTCGTGCTTATACGATCTACGAGTGACGTGTACACAAAAAACAGCGCGTAGACGCCCTATTCTTGGGCAGCCACAGGGGGCTGCCCCTACATTTTGCGATCACACACCCTGCGGATTTCGTGCTTAGTGAACAGCGATTTTCTTTTTTCTTGGTACAACGCGTTGACAAAAAGCCGTGTTCGAGGCAATTCAAACGAAGCTGCCGTTGTTTTGAAAAACGTCGATTCACCCCACCAACACGGGGTTAAGGGAGCCGCGACCTCTTGCGGGGTATCGGGGAGCACCCCACAAATCTACCCAACAATTTCGCTTCTCTTTGGGTGAAAGGTTCGCTTTTCTTTGGGTGAAAGGTTCGCTTCTCTTTGGGTGAAAGGTTCGGATTTATGCGAGACTGGTTTGTGCGTATGTCGTTGTGGTTGGGAGTTTTGGGACTCGGTGGTGGGGTGTCTTGTGTGGGCGAAGTGGGGCGAGCCTGTCAGGAGGAAGCCGATTGCAAAAATAGCGCTCCTGCCGTGTATTGCCGTCTTCGTACAGGAGACACCCACAAGACATGCCAGACAACGCTCTGTCAGCCGGGGGCATCAGAAACCTGCTCAGCATCAGGTCGTTCAAATTACCCATGCCAACAAGGTTTCCGCTTTTGCAATGACTTTGGGGTTTGGTCATCGTGCCTTGGCGAGATCGGCCCACAAGTGGAGATCTGTGATCTGCAAGACAACGATTGCGATGGCCTCGTCGACAACGTACAAGGCGGAACTTGCACATGCAGCACCCCCGGCACCAAGCGGCCTTGTTATAGTGGGCGGATCGCTGCGGGCCAACAACAACCCACCCCGCCCTGTCAAGCAGGCGTACAATACTGCGAAGTGGTCGGAGAGGGCGTGTTTGTGTGGGGAAGCTGCCTTGGTCAAGTCCTCCCACAGCCCGAAGGATGCGATGGAATCGATAACGATTGCGATGGAAAGATCGACGATCACGCCTCTTGCAAAGCCTGCAAACCCGATTGCAGCGGCGCTCAACGATGCGTAGATGGAACCTGCCGCGCCGATTGCCCTTCCCCGTTCATTCGGTGCGGTGAGATCTGCGTCCAGCCAAATGATGACACCAAACATTGCGGTAAATGCGACAAAGCCTGTTCACTAGGGAGCCTCTGCCAAGGGGGAGCCTGCGTCTGCCCGATGGGTCGCAAAACCTGCGATGGAGAATGTGTCGATACAACACAAGACAACAAACATTGCGGAAAGTGCGGGAAAGCCTGCGCGCAAAACCAGATCTGCGAAAGCGGCCTCTGTCGATGCCCAGCCAACCTCACTCCATGCGGCGAAGAATGTGTCGATATCACCCAATCTTCGGCTCATTGTGGAGCCTGTGGCGCGTCATGCCCCCAAGGCCAGCCCTGCCAACAAGGGAAATGTGTCACAGAGGCCTGCTCCGCACTTCGAATGCTGTGCAATGGAACCTGCATCGACCCACAAACAAGCAACCAACATTGCGGTGGTTGTGGAAAAACCTGCGCAACAGGCCAGAACTGCACCAACGGGCGATGCGGTGGGTGTTCTGCGGGTCTTAGTGATTGTGCGGGGGATTGCGTCGATACAAAAAGCAGCCCACAACATTGTGGCTCCTGCAAAACTGTTTGTGCGCCTTCTTCGCTGTGCAAGGATGGTGTCTGTGTTGCAGCGGCGGTCACGACCCTTGCAGGAATCCCTCCCTATCTCGATGGATCGGGCATCTCAGCGCGTTTCCACCAACCCCGACGGCTGCTCTTTTCTCCCAAAGGGGATTTGATCGTTAGCGATCACGAAAACCACCGCATCCGCAAAGTAGACAGCGTCGGCAAAGTGACAACGCTCGCAGGTTCGGGGATCGCAGGAGCAAAAGATGGCTCTGCTTTGTCTGCGCAGTTCAAATTCCCCGATGGTATGGCATACGACGACCAAGGCAACCTCTACATCGCAGACTCAGGAAACCATGTCGTCCGAAAAATCGACGCGCTCGGGAACGTAAGCCGATTTGCGGGAACGGGAACATCGGGGCGAAACAACGGATCACCAAGCCAAGCACAATTTTCTCAACCGTCAGGGATCGTCTTTGATGGCGCAACGAAAACATTTTATGTCGCAGAACGCGGCAACCACACCATCCGCAAGATCGACTTAGCAGGGGCGGTCTCCACGCTCACAGGCACAGGAAGCGCTGGAAACACCGACGGTGGGCCAACTGTCGCTCAATTCAACCAACCCACGGGCCTTGTTGTGGTGGGTAGCTCGTTGTACGTCGTCGATAGCGAAAACCACCGCATCCGCCACGTCACTCTTTCAAACGGCTCCACCAGCACACTCGTGGGTACTGCCGGTAAGGGGGCGTCGGATGGGGCGGTTACATCGGCCCAATTCAACAAACCTTTCGAGATCGTCGCAGCGGGTCCGCTGTTTTACATCACCGATCAAGGCAACCATGTATTCCGCATCTTTCAGGGATCTTTGGTGACTACGCATTCCACGAAGATCTTTGATCCACAAGGCATCGCCTCCAACGACAAGGGACTCTACATCGCCTCCCAAAGCAAAAACCTGATCCACCACATCTCCCCGTCAGGTGGAGCCGACCAACCCTTCGTAGGTTCCGAGCTTCACGGATACACCGATGGTTCGGCACTTTCGGCGCGATTCAATCAGCCCTACGCCATCGCGCTCGCACGCAACGGCGATATCCACATCGCGGATCGTGGCAACCACGTGATCCGCCGCATCAACGCAAGCAACATCGTCAGCACCATCGCAGGCACCCCCAAACAAGCAGGCTCCAATGATGGCCTCGCGTCTTCAGCCAAGTTCTCGGCACCTTCGGGGCTTGCGTTTGATGTCTCGGGAAACCTCTACATCGCCGACACCGACAACCACTGCATCCGAAAGCTCGATAGCACAAACAATATCTCCACACAGGCAGGAAAATGTGGCTCGATGGGCTTTGGCAATGGATCTGGAGCACAAGTGCTCTTTAACCGTCCACACGGTATCGCCACCGACAGCAAAGGAAACATCTTTGTGGCCGACAGCGACAACTACCGCATCCGAAAGATCGAGCCCAGCGGGGTGGTCTCTACTGTCGCGGGTGACGGGTACAGCGGATACCAAGATGGACCGCCCGATCAAGCCCGATTCTACGAACCTTTGGGGATCGCGGTCGACAAAAGCGGCGTGATCTTTGTCGCGGATACAAGAAACCACCGCATCCGAAAGCTCGACCCCCAAACCGGTGTCACGACATACGCAGGAAGCGGAGACAAAGGCCATCAAGACGGAACCCCCTTACAAGCCCGCTTTTCTCGGCCTCACAGCCTTGTGATCGATCCACAAGGCAACCTCTGGGTGGTCGACACCGACAACCATTGCATCCGAAAGATCGCTCCAACGGGCCAAGTCTCTACGATAGCCGGGCGCCCCACCCTCGGCTTTTATGACGGTCGCCCCGAAGATGCCCACTTTCATCACCCAAGCGGCATCGCCATCAACGCACAAGGCGGACTGGTGATCGCAGACACGGAAAACCACATCCTTCGCTTGTTGCAATAGGCCCGACTTGACGATGCACACAGACTGCGCCACAATGGGCGTTTTGCTGCGAGTCGGTTTCGAGAGCATGGAGGAGGATCGTCGCATGGAGCGCTGGCGTGAATGGATCGTTTGTGGGTTGTGTGGGCTGTTGTTGTTGTGGGGGGTGCCTTTTGTGGGTTGTGTGGTGCCGCTTGCGGAGTCCCCTCCCCAAGAGACCGCAACGGACGGCCTCTCCGAACCGACCGCAGAAGTCGACGCCAGCGATCCAGAAGAGTATACCTCCCCTGAACCCCAACTGATCGAAAAGATCCCTCCGCCTCCCCCTGTCAGCGACGGCATCAAGGCAACCATCGTACACGTCACCGACGGCGATACGATCTACGTCCGCACAGGGATCGGCGGCCGATACGAACGCATCCGACTCAAGGGCATCAACGCCCCCGAATGCCACAAAGCCTTCAACGGCACCTTCCAATACTGCGACAAAGACGACGAAGCCTACGGACTCGAAGCCTACAAGTTTGTCAAAGATTACGTCGAAAAACACGGTGACAAGGTAACGATCACTTGTGTAATGAGCGGCGACACCTGCGAGCAAGACGGTTTCGACCGTTACTTGGCGACTTTGCGCTTTGAGGATGGAAAAGATCTCGCCGAAGAAACCTTGCGCGGTGGGGCTGGATGGACCTATACGAGTTTTTCTTTTGCGCGAACCGCCGAATATTGCCGCGCCGAAGCCGATGCGATCAAGGCCAAACGCGGGATGTGGCTCAACGGTCGGGCTGCGGTCCGCACCGGCATGAGTACTTCAACGCAAAGCTGGTATTACAACCAAACGAAGAGCCGTTCGCACGATGGGATCTGCTCACAAGCCCTTGGAGAATCATTCGCAACACTTGCAGGAGAGTGATCTTCCCGTAGGGATCGGACTCAGCGCAAAGGAGATCAAGATGCGAGGGGATATCTTGTGGTTGGCGCTCGAAGAAACCACGTCGACCAACGCGATCGTGCGAGAAGAAGTGATGGCAGGCCGCGCCAAAGAAGCGGTCTGTTGGGCCAAGCGGCAAACGCAAGGACGAGGCCGATTGGGGCGGATCTGGCAATCTCCCGAAGGAGGGCTGTATTTCTCTTGGGCTGTTCCTGTGGGTGGATGGCCGCCTGTGTGGTTGCAGCCGTTGGCAGGTTTGGCGGTGTTGGATGTTTGGCGCGAACACAGCGGCCCTGCGCAGGCATGGGCGCAACCAGCCGCCGAAGTCGGCCTCAAATGGCCCAACGATATCATCGTGCGTGTGCGCGGAGCGGAGCGCTCTCAGGAGCGAAAGCTCGGTGGGATCTTATCAGAGTACCTCACGCAGAGCATCGGAGGCCCCCATGCCATCGTGGGAATCGGCCTAAACCTCAACACCGAGATCCATCTTCCCGAAGAAGACACCGCGAAACGCGCTTTGCCTCCGATATCATGGAAACAGATCACAGGAAAAGACCACTCTCCCGAAGAGATCGCGCAAGCCCTTTATGAAGCCTTGCGTCGCCGCCTCGATGCGATGGGGGCTTCAGGAGAACACGCAAGCGCGACCTTGCGAGAGGCATGGGCAGCGGCTTGTTGGACATTGGGCTCCGAAGTACGTGTCTTGCGCCCAGATGGCGGGCAGATCGAGGGCTGCGCCGTCGATCTCGCAGAGGATTTGTCTCTCGTGATCGAAGACACACACGGCCAACGACACACCCTCACTGCGGGCGATTGCCTTCACCTACGCCCCACCTCCTAAAACCTCGCCTACGGATGGGTCTAATCGTCCCATCACTTCGGGCGATGGCCTTCACCTACGCACCCACCGCGAAACGCCGCCCCACCACGATATCCGCCCACCCAACCGCACCCATCCTGCTAAAACAGACCACCAAAGACGACGGCAACAAGGGGGACACCATCCAACGACGCTGCGCGAAAGCGGTGTTTGACGTACCAGTTGAGGACAAAGAACAGGTTGGGTTTTTTGAAGGCCCCCCAGTTGGGCGCGAGCGTCCAGCGAACCGCAGGCCCCACCCGCCAGATCTCTTCGCCGCTTTGAAAGGCTTTCATATAGTTGGTGTACGCCACAAACAAAAACATATTCCACTGATAACCGAGCAAAGCGTTGACGGTCAAAACATCGTCGTCTTTGTTCATAATCAAGTCGAGACCGCCTTCATAGAAGGTTTTGTACAGGCTGTCTTTGTTGTATTGGGAGATCCACTTTTCATAGCGAGCGTTCACAAGGGCCGTCACACCTTTGAGTTGAAATTGGAAAGTCGCGTCGGCACTGATGATGTGGCTGTGAGGAAGCACGCGACCGCCCTCTTTGTCGGCGATTTCTTTGATCCGATCACGCATCTTCTGTTCGCCGCTCAAGTGGCCGGTTGTACCACCAAACACCTCGTCCACTTTTTTGACATCCTCGAACACAACGCCACTAAAGAAGGTTGGCAATTGGAAGCGGTAGCGATACATCCCGCGCACGCTAAAGATGCTCAAGGGTTGGAGATGGACAAATGCGCCAAAGTCCATCCACGCAGGAGTCATCGCCGAAGTCGCCCCAAGAAGGATGTAATTGTCTTGAAGGATGGCGCTTTGGCTCTCAAAAAGACGCCAACGATAGCCCACATCGCCAAGGGCCCGAACCCCCAAAAGGTTGTATGAAACAGTCAAGCCCAAGTTCGCGTAAAAGCCCGTAATCTGGTCTTTTTGGAGGATACGTTGGGGGTTGACTTGGGCGTGGGACAACGAAGGAAGCACACAGCAACAGACCGCAAGGAGGCAAGCGAGAAGCAAAGCATGGCGTTGAGAGCGATGTTGTCGAGCAGGCAGGTTCGCACGCGTGGGCATAGAGCCTCCTTGGTGAAAGGTTCTTGGTTGTAGCGAGACATCCGAGGATCGCGAAAGCCTCGGATTCTTGTTCTGTTCAGCGTACGGGTACGGCCCCCGCACCGAAACTCGCGAAAGCATCGGATACAACAGGGATATGTTGACATCCTCGCACAGAGGCGTGCCAAAAAGGCCGATGTATTGGCTTTAAAATGTGAGCATGATCCGAAAGAAACAGATACAACAAACGCTAACATAAGCGCCAATCGCTTGTCAACAAAGTCGAGTCACCAAGCAGGAAATGTGAGCGAGGAGAGGAGTGCAAGGAGAGGTGGGCAAGAAACACAAGGCTAAAGGAAATACAAAAACAAGAGCGTCGCACCACCACCGATCAAGACGAGAAGCAACGCGCCAAGCAACAAAGCGAGAAAGGAAGGGCCGCTTTTTTCATCGCTGCTTTTGAGGGCCATCGGTCCGACATTTTTGCGCCGAAGCATCGAACTCGTTGGGGCGGGTTGGGGAGGTGTTTGTTTTCCAGCGAAATGCTGTTCAGGGGCGCGTTGAATGCCCGACGAAGGGCTTTGTTCTGCATGGAAGTGCGCAGGGGGGGGGGGCGTGCGCGGGGCCGAAGAAGCAGGCTTGGGTGTACGGCGCAAACCGCTCGTGGCTTGGGCATCAAGGAAGCCATACGAAGGGGTGAGCGGAGTCGAAGAATGCGCGTAAGAGCCGGGCGTATCGTTGAGATCGAGGATCGGGAGAGGAGATTCGGGGGCTTGGAAAGCGAGCAGATCGTTGCTGGAATCGGTGGAACTCAGGAGAGGACTTTGGACGGGGGGAGATTCATAAAGCGAGACGAGCAGATTGGAAGTACTGGGTGTATGCCCAAGCCCGACATCATCGGTCTCTGCGGCAAGCAGGGGGTTTGCTTTGACGGGAGCGCTTTTGTCGTGGTGGATCATCCGCCCGACGATCACGGGAGCGTCTTCGTCGTCTTCGTCGTCTTTGTTGTCTTTGTTGTTGCGTGCGTGGGGTGAAGACACCAAGAGCGGACGATGGGGGTCTTCGGCGCGCTTAAAGAGATCGAGGCAGTTCGAGAGTTCGTGCCAAAACATATCCATCGAAGGGGGGCGCTTTTGGGGATCTTTTGCTAACGCACGCGCCACGAGACTTTCGAGCTCTTGGGGATAAGCGAGATCCGAGCGCACTTGAGCCAGCTTCGGCGGCTCGGCGTACACATGGCGCAACATAATCTGATAAGCGCTGCTGCCCTCAAACGGAGGCTGGCCTGTCAAGCACTCAAAAAGGATGACGCCCAACGAATAGATATCGGAACGATGGTCGGTGTTGCCTTCGCCGGCTTGTTCGGGCGACATATAGCGCGGCGTCCCGATGGTCATGCCTGTTCGTGTCAGGCGTTGATCTTCGTCGCTTGCGACCATCTTGGCCACCCCAAAGTCAAGGATCTTGAGGCGTTGTTGGAGGACATCCCCCGAGGGGTTTTCCATCAAGAAAAGGTTATCGGGCTTGAGGTCGCGGTGAAAAATACCCCGAGAGTGCGCAAAGCCCATCCCATCGCAAACTTGGCGAAAGATCGTTTGGAGAAAATGGATATTGAGGCGTTCGGGTTCAAACTCGAAGACGTCTTCAAGGCTCTGTCCGCGCAAGAACTCCATCGCAATAAAAAAGCCCACCCCGTCCTCAAACCCAAAGTCATGCACATACACAATGTTGGGGTGGCGAAGTTGATTTTGGGCTTGGGCTTCGCGATGGAAACGCCGTACCACACGCTCGTTCGAGTTGAGATGCGAGCGCAGGATCTTGACGGCGGCTTCGCGCTGCGTGTCGATGTCGACCGCTTGGTATACCAAACCCATCCCGCCCTCTCCGAGCTTTCGATCAAGGCGAAAGTGGCTGACGTTCTTGTGCAACAGAGGATCGGCTTGGGCCAGATCCATCGGCGAGCCGCAATAAGAGCACGCTTCTTTTTCAACGGGTTCTTGGTGCCCGCAAGCCGGGCAGGGGCGAAGTTGTAGCTTGGGCGGAGCGATATTGTACGCAGACTCCGAATGAAATTTGTTGGGAGGATGATCGTTTTCATCCTCCAGTTCGGTAAATTCGAGACTACCTGTCTTCTCGGCAGATGCGTTGTTTTGCTCGTTACGAAAATGGATCTGGAGGGTATTGACGATCGAAGAAGGTGTCGCAACCCCAATCGAAAGGTTGTCGATCTGCGCGTACAGCTTGATGGCTTCGATGGTTTGGTGATCGAGGGGGTTGGGCAAAAGGATGTGAAGGACTTCGTGGTCTTGGTCGAATCTCCACGGAAGAAACGAGTGTTCGAGCAACAAAAAGGGCGGAAATTGTTGGAGCAGCCCGGTGTCTAGCTGGAGATGGAGGATATCTTCTTCGGTCCAAAACCGCAAGCCGAGCTGCCGAGCAATTGCGCGGTAGAGGTCTTGTTCGGAAACAGGACATAGGCCCATCAAGATCTCTAAGAGGTGTCCTCCCTGTCTTTCACGGGTACGGAGCGCAGCTTGCCAGTCGTGGCGTTGGATCAAGCCGTCTGCGATCAGGAGTTGCCCAAATTGAAGAGAGTCACTCATGTAAAGAGCCATCCGTTAGAGGAAACTGGAAGAACCACGCAGAGTGTGGCTGTTGACGGGTTTCAAACCAAGCAACACCAAGACTTGGATGCTTTATACATCCAACGGCGTTTTGCCCCAACACAAAATTGTTGCAAGCATAACGGAGGTCCGTAGTGCGGTCAAGCCCACATCAAGCAAGCGTCGTGGATTGACACAGCGGGTTGTCGGGTATAGAAGAGCCAGAACAAACGCCGTGGAACGATCGACCACCACAGTCGCACACCAAAACAACAGCCTCCACGGCAGACAAAAACCAACACACAAGGAGACAACGGGTTTGTGGGTGCTTTCGGGATATCGAGAAGCAGCGAAACAGCGAGCGCCATCGGTGGTCGCCATCGGAAATTTTGACGGTGTTCATCGCGGGCATCAGGCGATAATCGGGCGTTTGGTCGAGCGCGCACGCACCTTGGACTGTCGGGCGCTGGTTTACACATTTCGCCCACACCCAATGCACGTGTTGTTTCCGCAACGAGCCCCCCTCTTGTTGACCACCTACCCACAAAAAGCCTCACTCCTTCGACAACTCGGCGTAGACGGTGTCGTCGAAGAACCCTTCACCTCTACCTATGCCTCTTACAGCCCAGAACAATTCGTCCAACAAGTACTCATCGATGCTTTGCAGACCCGCGAGGTCTGGATCGGCCCCGACTTCACCTTTGGACGTGGTGGTTCCGCCACCCCCGAAGAGATGCGACGACTGGGCGAACCTTTTTTCATGGATGTCTGTGTCGTCGAAGCCCAATACATCGAGGGCATCCGAGCCTCCAGCACCCGAGTCCGCGAAGCCTGCACACAAGGAGATATGCCCCGTTCCGCTTCCTTGTTGGGCCGATTGTTCGAGTTGAGTGGCTTGGTTGTACACGGCGACGCACGCGGTCGCACCCTTGGGTTTCCAACCGCCAACCTCGAACCTTGGCAAGGAATACGCCTCGCAAGTGGCGTCTACGCTTGTTGGGCGTCTTGGGGACTCGGATGGCACAAAGCCGCTGTCCATGTCGGACTACGCCCCACCTTTTCAGACGACGCATGGCGCGTCGAAGCCCATCTCCTTGATGTCGAAGCCGATCTATACGCAAAACCCTTGGCCTTGGCCTTTGTCGAAAGGCTACGCGCACAGCAAGATTTCGCAGGCGTGGACGCTTTGATCGCCCAAATCAAACAAGATATCCAAAACACCCGCACATTGCTCTCCCCAATGACGGCCCCTTCGCAGGCCCCTTGGTTGGGGGGATGAGATCCTTCTTGCGTCTACAGCACAGAATCGTCTAGCATAAACCACCCAACGCGACGCACCATACGACGAACCCTCTGGTACGTCCCCAAAAAGGAGACCCCCCGCATGAGTCAAGGAAAACCCGGAGATCCCAACGCACGGCGTTCTGGAGCGCTACTGGTTCGCTCAGAAAAAGGCCTATCCACACAGGTCCGACAAGCGCAAGACCTCAAGCAAAAAAGCGGCGGGGTGGGACGCGACGGCAAGTACCTCATGAAAACAGGGGCGCTTGACGAAGAACAAATGAAAGATTGGCTCAGCAAGCAGTATGGCGTGCCTGCCGTCAATCTCGATGACTTTGAACTCGAATCCGAAGTCTTGTCTCTGCTCTCCCGCGAACTTGTTCAAAAGCACATGGCCGTCCCCATGAGCCGCGTCGGAAACTCCCTCATCGTCGCCATGGTCGACCCCTCGAACATCTACGCCATCGACGACTTGAAATTCATCACAGGCTACGGTGTCGATGTCGTCGTCACCTCCGAGTCCTCCTTCCAACGCGCCTTTGAAAAATATTACGCCCACCTCCCCGAAACCATCAAAGAAAAGAAACGCCCCGGACAACAACCCCAAGGCGAAGCCAAATTACCCGAGTACGATTACGACACCCTCATGGCCGAACTCGACGCCGACCGCGTCGATGTCGTCGACACCGACGGCGACAACGAATCCGCTCTCGATCTCGAACGCTCCGCCGACGAAGCCCCCATCGTCCGCTTGGTCAACATGATCTTGCTCGATGCCATCAAACGCAGCGCCTCCGACATCCACGTCGAAGTCTATGAAAAAGAAATGCGCGTCCGATACCGCATCGACGGCCTTCTCTACGAAATGATGAAACCACCCTTCCATCACCGAAACGCCATCACCTCCCGCCTCAAAATCATGAGCAACTTGGATATCGCCGAACGCCGCTTGCCACAAGACGGTCGGATCAAGCTCAAACTCGGGAAAGGCCGTGAGATGGACTTTCGCGTCTCCGTCTTGCCCACCCTCTTTGGCGAAAAGACCGTTATGCGTCTTCTCGACAAATCCAACCTCCAATTGGATATGACCAAACTCGGCTTCTTTGACGCCCAACTCAAAGACTTCCAAGAAGCCATCAACCGACCCTACGGCATGGTCCTTGTCACGGGCCCTACCGGTTCGGGAAAAACCACCACCCTCTATTCCGCTCTCTCCGAACTCAATAAACCCGATACCAACATCTCCACCGCCGAAGATCCCGTCGAATTCAACCTCTACGGCATCAACCAAGTCCAACAACACGAAGACATCGGCCTCAACTTTGCCGCCACCCTCCGCTCCTTCCTCCGCCAAGACCCCGACATCATCATGGTCGGTGAGATCCGCGACTTTGAAACCGCCGAGATCGCCGTCAAAGCCGCTCTCACAGGACACTTGGTTCTCTCCACCCTCCACACCAACGACGCACCCGCCACCGTCAACCGCCTCCTCAACATGGGCATCGAACCCTTCCTCGTCACTTCCGCCACCAACTTGATCGTCGCTCAGCGCCTTGGCCGCAAGATCTGCTTCAAATGCAAAGAAGAGATCGAAGTCCCCAAACAAAGCCTCCTTGACCTTGGCCTCAAAGAAGAAGAACTCGGCTTTAAAGTTTACCAAGGACGCGGCTGTGAAACCTGCAACAACACCGGCTACAAAGGACGGATCGCCTTCTACGAAGTCATGCCCATGTACGACTCCCTCAAAGAAATGATCCTCAATGGTGCCACCAACATCGAATTGAAGGCCACCGCCATGCGCGCTGGCATGATGACCCTTCGGATGTCCGCGCTCGCCCACTTTAAGGCCGGAACCACCTCGATCCAAGAGATCCTCCGCAACACAGCACCCGACTCTTTCTAGTTTGCGGCTTCTGCCTTTCGCTCTCCTTTCGATCGATGCCGCTTCGTCGGGCGCTTTGCCGACCTCTGCGTCGCCACAAAACACCCCGCTGCGTCTCTCGCAGGGAGTCTATTTGGAGGTTCTTCTCGCCTTCTCCATATCGCTCCGTACCCTCTCGCGAAACCTTCGGCCCTACCCATAGGGAGTCACGCATGCACCCTGCCATCCACACCACCGATCTCGCTCTTTTGCTGCGCTTACAAAACGAGATGTCTCCCGATCTCGACTCGCTGGCCTCCGATCTTGGAATCTCCCTCCCTCAACTCCAACAACGCCTGCGCTTCTTTCAAGAACAAGGCTGGCTGCGTGGCTTCTTTGGCCAACTCCTTGGACGTCCTCTCGGACTCGATGTCACCGCCTTTGTCCTCTTGACCTGCCAACATTCCACCCTCTGGGACGAGATCTCCGCTCTCACCCTCACCGAAGACGAGATCCAAGAATGCCACACCCTTGGCGGCGAATGGACACACCTCCTCAAGATCCAAACCCCTTCCACCTCCTCCCTTGACGCCTTGATCCACCGCATCCAAGAGTGGCCCTCCATCCTACGCACACAAAACCTCGTCGTCATGGCCACACCCAAACAAACCACCTCCCTGCCTTTGGCCCTCTTGCCTACCGCACCCTCCTCCAACACAAATGCCCTCCCACACAACCCTCCCTCCACACAACATCCCACCCCTTCACAATCTCAGCTTCCCTCCACACAACATCCCACCCCTTCACAATCTCAGCTTCCCTCCACACAACATCCCACCCCTTCACAATCTCAGCCTCCCTCAACGCAAAAGCCCGTACCTTCACAATCTCAACCTCCCTCAACGCAAAAGCCCGCACCTTCACAATCTCAACCTCCCTCAACGCAAAAGCCCGCACCTTCACAATCTCAACCTCCCTCAACGCAAAAGCCCGCACCTTCACAATCTCAGCCTACATCCGCACAAAAGCCTGCACCTTCACAAACACAGATCCCTGCGGCTCCCCCTCTTTCCCAAACAGCCTCCCCGACCTCGAAGCCCACCGCCGCTTCTATCACGACAAGTAAAGCAACCTCCTATTACCCAGCAACCACCGCTCGTATCGCTGTCCAAGAAGCCGCCACAAACCCCGTGACGACTCCACCAGTCCCCGCCACCACACCTCCAACGGCTCCGCCCACCACAAACCCTTCATCCAGCGCTCTCCCCGCGCTTCCAGCACTCTCCTCCCCCTCCACAGCACTCCCCGCAATCCCCCCCTTCCCTTCCCTCTCCTCCCCCGCAGGAGTACTCTCCTCGACTCCCCATACACACCACACTGCCCAACCACCCGCCGTATCCATCCGACCACCCTCCAGCACCTCGCTCCCTCAATCCACCGATGCCGCAGCCTCCGTACACCCCCCCCTCCGTGATCCCCTTTCTTCTATCAGCGCCGCTGTCGATATCTTACTCCCCTCCATCGAGATCGATATGATCGGCGAATTGGATATCGCCACCCGCGCTGCCTCCAATCCTCAACTCTACAACGCCGCCAAATCCAAAGATCGCGCTGCCTTCGCCTCTTCCGACTCCTTAAACGCCATCCACTCCCACACCAAAGACGACCTCGCCCTCGTCGACGCAACCCTCACCACCGACCTCACAAACCAAGACCTCGACGAAAACCACCACAGCGAACCCACTCCCCAACAAACCCACCACACAGCCCCTTCTCCCACACTTCACGCCAACACGACCGCCCCAACATCCACCACACCCTCCCCATCAACCACCACCACACCCTCCCCATCAACCACCACCACACCCTCCCCATCAACCACCACCACACCCTCTCCATCGACTTCTGCCAGTCCCCCCGACTCGACCTCCGATCCCAAGATCCTCAACGAACGTCTGGCCTTCTTAAAGCGCAAACGCGACGCACAACACGACTCACGAGACGACTTGCCCTCAAAAGAATCCATCTCCTCGGTCTCTTCCGCCTCTCGTTCTTCGGATGCCGTTTCTATCGTCTCGCAATCTTCCTTGCCTTCGGCCTCTCCGTCCACGCAAAGCGCCGAGATCGGCGGTGTCTCGATATCTGCACATTCCCAAGGCTCCGTCTCCATAGACGATCAGATCGCTTCGCTCCCTTCGGCTTTTGCAAACGATGCCCACGATCTCGAACCCTCCACCTTGGTCGCTCCTGCACCCGCCCTTCCGCCCCACGATTCGCCAAGCGAAACCCGACAAGACCTCTCCAGCATCGAACCCCCTCCCCTTCCAAGCGTCGATAGCACCAACCCCGGTGTCTTGCTCGCCTCCGTCGAGGCTTCCGCATGGCTGACACAAGGCCCCACAGAACCCGACGCTTGGGCTGACGAAGATCCCACCTTCGAAGTCATGATCGAATCCCTTGAAGTCGATGAACTCCGCATGGTCGAAGTCTTGAGCGCTGTCAAACGTATGTTTTGGTCCAAGCTCCGCGATCTCAGCTCCCAATGCTCCAACGAAAATGTGATCGCCTTCCTTCACTCCTTGGATCTCTCCCCCATCCGCATGACCCTTCGCGAAACGGCCCAACAAGTCGTCGAAGAGATCGCCGAAGTCTACGCCCAAAAACTCGACGAGATCGCCGATGCCCGCCAACTCGATGTCGCCTCCCGCGTACCCTATATCCTCGACCCAGAACGCCGCGATCGCATCGCCAGCGATATCCGAACCCCTTTCCGAGAATTTGTTGAGCGACTCGAACGCTTGGATCAAGCCCGTGATAGCATGCTGCTCTTGCTCAACGATCAGATCTCCGCTCAACTTTCTCGTCAAAAGCCCCTTCTCTCCGCCTCTTTGCTACACAAGCTCCAACGCGCCGAAGAACCCCGCAGCATCGAAACCGCTTGGGCCTTGTGGTTAGAAGCCTTGAAACGCGCCATGACCCTCTACCAAGCCGAAGCTCCCGAGGAAACTGCACAGATGGTTCTTGCCCTCGAACAATTCATCTCCCAGTTTGAACCCACCTATAGCGCGATCTTAAACCGTATCTTGGAGATCTGGACCGACAAGTTGTTGCCCCCTCTTGAAGCACTGATCGATGCCTAAACAAAGCCCTCGTCTCTTGCGCGTCTTTGAGGATTTCTCTCTACAAAGTGCTTTTTCCTTGGCGTGTCGGGGTTTGAGCAAGGAGCGTTGGAATGGATAAGCGAGCCAAAGCCCGCGAACAAAAACACAAACATACCACCGCATCTCCCAAAGAGATCGCGGAACATACCGAAGAACAACACACCGAAGAAGAACATCCCATCGAGATGTCGGATCAAGGCGACCACGCCTTGCTCGAAAGCCAAGACCTCAGCGCATTGATCGACCCCGATGACCACGACGATCTCTCTTCGATGCGACCTTCCCTGCCCGTCAAAGTCCACGAAGAAAAAGACCTCTCCAATCAACTCGATCTCCTTCAAAAATACTTCCGTGAGATCCGCAAATATCCGCTCCTCACCAAAGAAGACGAGTACGACCTCGCCGTCCAATTCAGCGAAACAGGCGACCCCACCTTGGCTTTCCGCCTTACCACCTCCAACCTCCGCCTCGTCGTCAAGATCGCCATGGAATACCAAAGCGCCGTCGCCAACCTGCTCGACCTGATCCAAGAAGGAAACATCGGCCTGATGCAGGCCGTCAAAAAGTTCGACCCCTTCAAAGGCATCCGCCTTTCCTCCTACGCCCAATGGTGGATCCGCGCCTACATCCTTAAATACCTCGTCAACAACGCCCGCATGGTCAAAGTCGGGACCACCCAAGCCCAACGCAAACTCTTCTTCAATCTCCGCAAAGAAAAAGACCGACTCGAATCCATGGGCTTTAAGCCCGAACCTGCCCTGCTCGCCGAACGCTTGGATGTCCGTGTCGAAGAAGTCAACGAGATGGAACAACGCCTCGCTCGCTCCGATGTCTCTCTCGATGCTCCCCTCGGTGATGACCAAAAAAGCCGTGTCTCCGACATGATGGCATCCGATGAAAAAAGCGTCGACGAACGCGTCATCGAACACGAACTCCATCAACGCATTCGCGGCTTTATGAACGACTTCGCCAAAGGTCTCAAAGACCGCGAACGCATCATCTGGATCAAACGACTCACCTCCGATGAACCCCTCACCCTCCAAGAGATCGGCGACCTCTTTGGCGTCACCCGCGAACGCGCCCGCCAAATCGAAAAAGATCTCACCCTCCGCTTCCGCGAGTATCTCCAAAAACATATGCCCGATCTGGATGCCTCCGACCTCCTGCCCTAGTACCCACCCCACTCCTATTCTCAAACAATCGTCCCAAGATGAGACGGACCTTCCCCCAAACACCTTCTCTCCTCGCTGTGGCGAATCCGCCTTGGCGAGGCTGTCGGAACAACGCCGCTTGTTCTTGGCGGGGCGGGTTGGCATGCTCTTTGGAGTGTTGTGGTGTCGAGAACACAAACACCTTGATACGGCAACAAAAAGGAGCGCGTCATGGGAAAGATTATTCGGTGGGTTGGGCTGTCGGTGTGGGGATGGGCGGCGTGGACTTCGTGGGCTTTTGCGCAACCCCGCTTCCAAACGGGCGAATGGATGCGCTTCCAAGCCAAAGCAGGCGGCATCGAAGGCGGCGATCTGGTCGTGACGTTGAAACAAGCCCGTCAAACATGGCGCTCACAACGCCTCCAAGCCCACATCCAAGCCCGTACCAACAACTTCTTTGACAAAGTCTATCGGATCAACAATACCTTCGAGAGCGACTTTGTGTTGGGTGCCACAGGGGCCTTCCGCGCCAAGGTCCACATCGATCAAGCCACATGGCAACAAAAACAAGATGTCCTGTTTTCTGCTCGCGTGCATGGCACACACGAAACCTTGCTGCATCGCCAACGCATCCACTCAGCCCGCTCAAACGCTCGAATGGTCTTTGTCCAAGTTCCACCCCGCTCTCTCGGCGCAGAGCTTGTCTTTACCCGCACCAACTGGCATACCCAAAAAGGCCAGTGGCTTGCGCCCTACGAACATCTGCACTATGTCCCACTCGATACGCACGATCTGGGCGGCTTGCTGTATTACACCCGAACGCTGCCCATGAAACAGGGACGCACCTTCCAAACGCACCTGTTTTCCGTGGGCTACGTCTGGAAAGTCCAAGGCGTTGTGGCTGGACACACCAAGATGACCTCGATCTTTGGTATTCGTGGTGCGTATCAGCTTCAAGCGCGGGCCTGTCACCTCAACAACCCCCAATACTGCCAGTCCATCACCGTCTGGCTCAGCGACGACCCCTTGCGTATCCCCCTCAAGATCGAAAGCCAAGTCCGTTTTCTTGGGGCTGTCACCGCAGAACTTGTGGGGTATCGCCGAAGTTATCGCAGCCCCAAACAGCTTTTGGCCCCACAACGGCGCTTTCCGCTACTGTTTGGCCGCAGTTTTTAACAGGGTGCATCGCGGCACGCCGCAAACCTTCCGAACGCTACGAGACGCCAAAGATGCCCCCCCGCTCACCGACAAAAGGATCGACGATGGAATCCGTTCATCCGCGTGCGCTTTTTTCCGTCCTCACCAACCTCATCCAAAACGCCTCCCAAGGCAACGAAGCCGCCTTTTTCCCACTTATGGGAGCTGTGCTGATCTGCGGCGTGGTCTATGCCTTCTTCGGGTACAAGGTCTACCGTTGGGTTCTCGCCCTCGCTGGCCTTGCCGCAGGTGGCGCGCTTGGCTACTTCTTGGTCGACGCCGTCCCCGTCCAAGCCGCACAACCCGAACGCTTGCAACTCGCCGTCAGCGCTATCTTTGCCTTCGTCGGCCTCTTGATCGCCCCCAAACTCCTCCGCTTCTTTTCTTTTCTCCTTGGTGGCTTTGCCATCGGCCTCGCTGTCCACCCCGTCATCCCCCTGATCCCCAAACCCTACGGTTGGCTCGTCTTGCTCCTCACCTTCGCCGCTGGCGGCTTTATGGCCCTCCTCCTGATCCGACCCACCATGATCCTCGCCACCTCCATCGCTGGAAGTTATCTCCTCGCCTTCTGCCTCTTTCGCATGGCCATCCATTACCACGCCCTCCCCGAACGCTTTAACTTCCTCCTCTTCCACGTCTTTTGGGCCATCCTCGGCGTCTTCGCCCTCTCCTCTCAACTCCAACAACGCAGCCCCGCCCTCCTCGAAGACCGCTAAGTTTTTGTAGAGTTCCACCTCACGCGACACACTACCTACGAGTTGGAAATCACACGGTGTTTCGTAGGGGCAGACAGGTGTGCCTGCCCGATCTCTGTTGCGTCGGTGACCTCTTCATCGCCATCTGTTTTGAACTAACCCCAACAACAGGGCAACCACAGGGGGTTGCCCCTACGTGTTGGAAATCACACGGTGTTTCGTAGGGGCAGACAGGTGTGCCTGCCCTCGCTCTGTTGCGTCGGTGACCTCTTCATCGCCATCTGTTTTGAACTAACCCCAACAACAGGGCAACCACAGGGGGTTGCCCCTACGTGTTGGAAATCACACGGTGTTTTGTAGGGGCAGGCCCCCGTGCCTGCCCGATCTCTGTTGCGTCGGTGACCTCTTCATCGCCATCTGTTTTGAACTAACCCCAACAACAGGGCAACCACAGGGGGTTGCCCCTACGTGTTGGAAATCACACGGTGTTTCGTAGGGGCAGGCCCCCGTGCCTG
>JAKLKB010000207.1 GCA_023150835.1 Myxococcota bacterium
TATGGCAGGTTGCCGGACGGATAAGGCGAGGGCTGTGTTGTGTTGGGCGAGGTTGAAGCCACCTCGTCTGCTATGGCGGACGACAGCAAGACATCGGCTTGTTTTCCGACCGCCATGTTGAAGTAAGTCAGGCAGGCAATTGCTGACCGTTCAGGGCATGGAACGCTATACTTGGGAATCCCCCACCACAACCTTTGAGACCTTGCGCAAGCAAGTCTCTTGGTTTGGTGGAGGGAGGATGTCAAACGTTACAACTCGTTGCTTTAGCCAACACCTGCTTGCGCACTGCCGCAGAATTGTTTTCTGGACTATTTCGACCGATACGCGATTCCTCTCTTTACGAGCGCCTTTGCTCGTTACAGCCCTTGTTGCGGGAGCTTTTGCTTGATCTGTCCGAGAACTCTCTCAAACTCGCCCAGAATTCGATCTTTTTGTTCGACGGCTCTGTCGTCAACCGCCTCGGCGAGAAGGGTTCAACATGGCGAATGCACTTGCTTTTTCACCTCGACAAGATGCGATTTTGTTTCGCCGACTTGACCATCGCGAAAGTGGCCGAGTCGACGCAAAGGTTGCCCGAGCGTGCGTTGGATCGGAAATTGGCAGCGAAGAAGCACGCAGGAGGACGAAGCAAACAAAGCAACAGGGGGAGGAGGGACAAAAGAAGAGGGGAGAGGCGAGAAGAAAACTTACACCGAGCGGAAACGGCGACGCACGGACCACAACAACACGCCCAACAACAGCCACATCAACAGCAACGAATGACCGCCTGTTTGCGTCGTTTGGCAGCTACACCCCGGCATATCACCTTCGCCACTTCCTTCCGTCGTGGTTTGTTCGATACCCTGCTCTTTTACGACTTCGGGATCTCCTCCGGTCGCTGGTTCTGTGATGGTATTTCCGCTGTCTTCGGAGACGACTTCGTCGGTGGCTTCTGGGGCGAGAGGTTCTTCTTCGTAGATCGGCTCACCGGGGGGGCCTTGTTTGGGATCTTGGGGGCGGTTGGTGCAATGGCCCGAACGACACACCGTCCCCGCAGGGCAAGTGATCGAAGCACAAGGATCATGCGCACAAACGCCGTCTTTGCAGTACTGTCCACCATGACAAGCCCCTTCGGGACAGCGCTTTTGACAGCTCCCTTCTCGACAGGTTTGGTCGGCCCCACCGCAGTTTTGATCATCACAGGTGTTTTTCTCGCATTTGTCATCTTTGCAGACTTCATCGGGTGCACAATCGCATGCCTTGATGCACTTGCCTTCGCGGCAGTATTCGCGATCCGCACAAGTGATCCCCGCGCAAGGATCCGCTGTACATTTCCCATTGACGCACTGCTTCCCGGGCTCGCAACCATACGCATAACAATCGGGCGGCACACAGCGGCCCCGCCGACAAAGCTGATCGCTCGGACACTTCACCCCCACACAAAGATCCTCGCACCGGCCCTCTTTGCACACATAGCCGTCTGGACAAGCGACGTTTGTACACGTTTTCCCGACACAAAAACCACCTTCACAAGACTGACCTTGTGGACACTCTTCGTTGCGGCACTTGGGACGACAACCCGAATCCACGCATTTGGCTCCGCTGTCGCAACTGGCCGTCCCTTCGTCCACTTGGCCGTCGCAGTTGTCATCTTTTCCGTTGCAGACCTCGGGTTGTGGTTGGGGGGCGGTGCATGTGTTCCAATCGCCACGTATGCAGCTTTGCTCGCCTTCACCACAAGCGGTCGTACACTTGCGCGTCAAACCTTCGTCGATCTTTCCATCGCAGTTGTCGTCTTGACCGTTGCAAACTTCGGCTGTTGGGGTCTTTCCTTGCTTGTGGACACAAGCAGTCCATGAGCCTTCTTTGCAGGTCTGTGTGCCTTCACCGCAAACGTGCTGGCAATCGCGTACAAGATCTTCGTCAGCCTGTCCATCGCAATCGTTGTCGCGTGCATCGCAGACTTCTGCTTCAGGCGTTCCGGGAGTGACACTACATTCGACGCCCGTCCCATCGGCCTTGCACTTAAACACGCCTGTTCGATAACAGATCCCTGTCCCAACGCCACAGCTTTTTCCTTTTTCGGGAAACGTCTCGTCGATCTTGCCGTTGCAGTCGTCGTCTTTGTCGTTGCACGTTTCTTTTGGCAGCGTACAAGTCGTCCACTGGCCTTTGCTGCATACCTGCGTCCCAACGCACTTGCCAGTATCACAGGGGCGAGAGAGACCGTTATCGATCTGCCCGTCGCAGTCGTCATCTTTGTTATTGCATTCTTCGGGTTTGGCATTGACCTTGACACAAGCGCCCCATTGACCGGCACTACAAGTCTCGATGCCGCACGTTCCGCAAGGGCGCGTCAAGCCGTCGTCGATCTTGCCGTTGCAGTCGTCGTCTTTGTTGTTGCATACCTCTGTTTGCGGGCGCACAGAACAAGTCCCCCAAGCATTGTTGCTGCACGTTTCGGTTCCTGTTCCACAGGTGTTCGTACAAGGCCGAGTACCCGAGGCGTTGCACGATCCCCATGTGTTGTTCGAGCAGCTTTGCGTGCCTGTTCCACAATTGTTCGTACAAGGTCGATTACCCGTTGCGTTGCAAGTGCTCCATTTGCCGGCACTACAGGTCTGTGTGCCTGTTCCGCAAGTGCTGGTGCAGGCTTGTGGGGCGATGTTGTCGTCGATCTTTCCGTTGCAATCGTCGTCTTGATTGTTGCAGATCTCGGGAACGCCTTGCGAACCTTGGCAAGCGCTCCATTGACCGGCACTACAGGTCTGTGTCCCGCCACCACAACAACCACGCGTCAGTCCGTCGTCGATCTTTCCGTTGCAGTCGTCGTCTTTGTTGTTGCAGGTCTCGGTTTTGGGCGACACCGAACATGTTCCCCAACGGTTGTTGCTACACGACTCGGTGCCTGTTCCACAAGCATTGGTGCAAGGGCGTGTCCCTGTTGCGTTGCACGAACCCCATGTGTTGTTGCTGCATGACTCGGTGCCTGTTCCACAGGTGTTCGTACAGGGCCGAGTACCCGAGACGTTGCACGATCCCCACGTGTTGTTCGAGCAGCTTTGCGTGCCTGTTCCGCAATTGTTCGTACAAGCGCGCTGTCCTGTTGCGTTGCAAGTCCCCCATTTGCCGGCACTACAGGTCTGTGTGCCTGTTCCGCAGTCGTTGGTACAGGCTTGTGGAGTGACGTTATCGTCGATTTTTCCGTTGCAGTCGTTGTCTTTGTTGTCGCAGATCTCGGGACTCGGAGAGGGTGCGTTGCAATTCCCCCAGACTCCGGCGGTACAAGTCTCTTGACCTTTGCAGCCGAGCTTGTTGCAATCGCGTACAAGGCCCTGATCGACCTTGCCGTCGCAATCGTTGTCCTTGTTGTCGCAGATCTCGGTTTTCGCATTTTTTGTTGCGTTGGTGATGATCGTGTTCATCACCGCGATCAGATCGGCAGCGCTGTTCGAGACGTAGTACTTGATATTTCCTGCGAGATCCGTCCCACCGCGTGTGGCGAGATCGTTGAGGCAGACAGGGTTGACCAACGCGCCAAAGCCCACCACATAGGTCTTTACGTCGTAGGCCAAGCCTTTCACATTCAACGTACGCAACGCCGTCACTTCCGCGCTTGGGCAACGATCCGAAGGCTCCCCGTCCGTAATAAACAAGACCGACGTGGGCCGCCCCGGGATCGGATCTGCGTTCAAAGAGCGATTGATCTCGGTTGTTGCGGTGTTCAGAGCAGAGACCATAAAGGTCTGCCCAAGTGGATTGATGTTGTCCAACGCCGATTGCAGCGCAGCAACGGCTGTCGGCAACGGAGCATCCACCGAGGCCGCATCCGAAAAGGTCACCAAACCAAAGCGTACCTGTGTGCTGTAGGTGTTGGTCACGCTTTTGAGGGCTGTTTTGGCATCCGTCCACTTATTGTTGGTCAGCATACTCCCCGATCGATCGAGGATCACCAAGATATTTGGGGGATCACAAAAAGCAAAGACTGTGTTGGAAAACAAGATCGCGAACGCCAGAACGGATACAAACCCAACCGCTCTCCACCGCTGCATAGTCGAACTCCTTTTCGTGAAAGCACCCTCACCGCGAAACAAGACGATGGATCGGTGCTTGGTTGTCGCCCCCCCCGCACCCTTTTTGTCTTAACACGGAAGATCAAAAACTTCGAGAAAAACTTTGAAGACACCTTTGCAACAACACGACAACATTCTTTTTGGATCAGCACAACATCTCCCCCTTCGCCTATGACCCTGCCTTTGCCTTTCCAATCTCAGATCGGCGCAAAAAACCTTCACCGCTGCTGCGCAGTGTTCGCTGAGTTGCGATTCAGGATTGACGCCCTTTTGCAACCCCGCTAAGTTAAGGGGCGATTTTTCTTTTGATCTTTATTGTATAGATGACGCAGTTCTGTGTAAGGAGGATGGGGTGAACAGCATCCAATCAAACGCATCGCGTATCCCTCGAACAATCGGTCTTTTTTTGTGGCTTGCTTTGGGTGTCGGACTCGCTGTTGTGTCTTTCGCTTGCGATGGCAAAGCCCCCATCACCCAGAACAGCGAGACATCGACCCAAAGCGGCAAAGAATCCAACGACCGCGAGCCTCCCACCACCGAGGACGCAAGCCCCGAATCATCGGTCGATACAGCTCCTGAATCACCCATCGAAGCAGCTCCTGAATCATCCGTCGAGACAACTCCCGAAGCATCCGCCGAAATGTCCGCCGAGATCGCCCCTGAGCCAGCCCCAGAACCCACGCCCGAAAAGATCACTTGTCCCCCTCCAAAAGGCGAGCCGATCGATCGCGTGTACCGGTGGCGCGACGATCTCAAGATCGACGCGCCGCTGTTGCTTTATGGGCAACTCGACGCTTGCAAGGGAGACGCCTTTCGCATCGTTGCACCCGCCAAGATGGAGATCACGTTTGAAGTCTACGATCTCACCAAGGGCGACGAGATCACACTCACCGTTTACAACACCCGCCGACTGAATGGACGCGCCCCCGACAAAGCACTCGCCCAAGGCGATGCCAAAGCCGACCCTTGGATCTATGTCCAAGCCACCATCGATCGTTCAGGCGAGATCGGTGTGGTGCTTGATGCAGCCCGCTCCAATCGCCCGATCCGCTATGGCCTCAAAGCCTACTGCTCCAAAAACTGCCATCTCGAAACCTCGCGTTTTCCGATTGTTTTGATGCACGGTTTTATGGGAACAGACAAATACTTCGGTTTTCTCGACTACTACTACAAAGTCAAGCCCCATCTCGAAAGCAAGGGCTACAGCATCTTTACCCCAGTTGTCCAACCCATCGCCAGTTCCAGCACCCGCGTCCAAAGCCTCAAAGGCCAGATCGACGATATCTTTCTCCAGACGGGTACACGCAAGGTCAATTTGATCGCACACAGCCAAGGAGGCGTGGACGGGCGGCTGTTGATCGTCTCGCAAAGTTACGCCAACCTTGTCGCAAGCCTGACAACGATCAGCACGCCCCATCGGGGTGTTCCCGTCCCCAACCTGCTGATCCAACCCTCCGAAGAACTCGGCGAAAAAAACATGGAAGACTACAACAAAAAATACCCCGATGATCCGCGTGTCAAATACTACTCTTGGGCAGGCGTGACCTGCGGCTTGCTCGATAGCGATTGCCGAAAAAAATACAAAGATGAAGTCGTCGATCCCTTCATCAGCGCGATCTACGTGACGCTCAAAGAACTGCGCGGCCCCAACGACGGGATCGTCACCGTCGAAAGCGCCAAGTGGGGAACCTTCCTTGGCGAGATCCCTGCCGATCATTTCGATGAAGTCGGCCAGATCGCCGATACCAACAACACCGCCTTTAACCACCTCGAATTTTACCTCAACGAAGCTCGACGCTTAACCAAGGCTGGCTTCTAATCCATGAAACAACCGAACGCTTCTGCTTTTCCACACGGTGGCGATGTTCTTGCCACACAAGGCCCCAGCCCATCGACACCGACGCCCCGCTCTGAAGGGGATATCGGCGCGGACGCTTTCGCAACAGGCGGAATGCTCCAAGGCGCGCAACCTACGCCAAGTCCGGGGCAGCGCATCGCCAATCGTTACACGATCCTTCGTCTGCTTGGGGCAGGTGGGATGGGGCAAGTCTTTCTTGTTCACGACAGCCTGTGCGATCAGCAACTCGCCCTAAAACGCTTGCATCCGCACCTTGCGCACGATCCGACTCTTCAAAAGCGCTTTATCGAAGAGATCAAGATCGCGCAAACGCTCTCCCATCCGGGTTTTCTCAAGATTGTTGGAGTCGAGGCTCATGTTGTGTTTTGAGGTCTTTTTCTAAAAACGTGGTATCATCGGGCTTCATGGCTTGTTTCTCCTTGAGAAGAGAGGTTCAAGATGAACGTCAATATCCAGAATTTGATAGATGATGCCCAGTGCTACGACAC
>JAKLKB010000208.1 GCA_023150835.1 Myxococcota bacterium
CTTGCTGGACTCCCCCAAAAGATCACCTATGACTACTCCGGCAGCACCTATGACTACCTACAGGTAGACTTTCATGGTGCGGATCTGCCCGATGGTACCTACCCTGTGTGGATCGAATCCAAAGGCCGCCGCTCCAACACTATCCTCGTCAACGTTGTACGCACCGGCATCCACCCCAACGCTGCACCGCGCTTCCAAGCGCTCATCCCTGCGAGCGTTAGCAAAACTTCGCTCACCAGCCTCAACAACAAGATGCGTCTCGCCATCGCGGGTGAGGGCTTCCGCGAAGATTACAAGGTCAACTTCAACGGGCAGCAACTGAACGTGATTTTCTACAGCAGCCAAGTCGTGTTTGTCGAACTTGATCTGAGCAGCGTGGCCGCTGGCAACTACCCGATCAGTATCCAAGACGCTTCGGGCAAACTCAAGTCCTTCGACTTGGAACTTGTCGTCGAGTGATCGATTCGCCTTCAACCCAAGATCCCCGATACATGGGGATCTTGGGTGACGTTCCTCCGCTCATTTCTTTGTTATGTCAACGCTCCGTCAGATACATAAGGAGGGTTTCAGTGAATATGCGACGAACGAATCTCTGGATGGTTTTCGCACTATGCCTGTCTGTAGGCGTAAGCGTCGTCACTTCCGCTTGTGGACCACCCGCCCCCAAAAACAAGGGCGAAGAATGCAAAACCAACCAAGACTGCAACAGCAGTCTGATCTGCAACAGCGGCAAATGCGTGGATGCGCGGTTGCCGAACGATACCCGCAAACCCACCGCCAACGCTGGCAACGATCGTAGTGTCAAAGTCGGCGAAGAAGTGGCGCTCGATGGCTCCGGCAGCAAAAGCATCGAAGGCAAGCCGTTTACCTACAAGTGGGAACTTAAAACCAAACCCGAAGGCAGCACAGCCAGCCTCAACGGGGCCGATCAAGCAGGCCCCAAGTTCACCCCCGATAAAGTCGGCGTCTATGTCGCCAGTCTGATCGTCAATGACGGTAAAGCCAGCGATCCTGACGAAGTCACCGTCAATGTCGCCTCCGCCAACCGCCCTCCCGTTGCCAATGCCGGCCAAAATGTCCGTGTCGAAGTCGGGAACAAGGTCGATCTCGATGGCTCCAAGAGTTCGGACCCCGATACGGGCGACAAACTCACTTATACGTGGGAAGTCTTCAAAAAGCCCGATGGTAGCAGCGCCAACCTCTCGGACTCCAAAGTCGAAAAGCCCTCCATTACACCCGACAAGGTCGGTAGCTACGGCCTCCGCTTGACTGTTAGTGATGGTTCGCTCTCCGCAAGCGCTACCGCCTTTATCGAGGCCGTCATCAACAACCCCGCTCCCCAACTCAGCAGCCTCAACCCTGCTGCGGGTGCCACCAAAACCAAAACCCGCGTCCAGATCGCCGGAAAGAACTTCCTCTTTGGTCTCAAACTGCTCTTCGACAAAAAAGAAGTCGCTGGCTATGAGTTCAAAGCCCCCGATCAACTGGTCGCAACCTTCGATCTCACCGCTGTTCCTGTTGGCAAGTACAAGATCGAAGTCACCAACCCCGATAACAAAACCTCCAACGCCCTCGACTTTGAAGTCGTCGAAGGCGGCACCCCGACCATTACCAAGCTCTCTCCCGAACTGTTGATCACCGGCCAGTCTCTCCGCCTTGTGGTTGAGGGAACCAACTTCATTGACGGTGCCAAGGTCGTCTTCAACAACAAAGACCTCACCACCTTCTTTGATTCCGCCACCAAACTCAACGCTGCGCTCACAGCCCCCGCACCGGGCGAATACGACGTTAAAGTCGTCAACCCCAACGCCAAAGAAAGCCCCGCGCTCAAGGTGGTCGTCTCAGGTGTCCAAGCCATCCTCACGGACCTATCGCTCGATCGCGCAGGAAGCGATTGTCAAAAAGAAACCATTACCGTTCGCGGAAACAACTTCCAACAGGGCCTCTCTGCCGAACTCGTTGACAAAACCGACCCCTCCAAGAAGTTTCCTGCCGTCAAGATCGACGTCGTCTCGCTCGCCGAAGTCAAACTCGAATTCGACTTCACCAAAGTTCCTGTCGGGGCCTACGACGTGATCGTCAAAAACCCCGATACACCCGCCAGCAAGCCGCTCAGCTTCTGGGTGACTCCACCCCCCGGAAAACCCGAAGTCCTCAGCATCTTGCCCAACAAGTTCTTCTATGGCGGAAAAACCAAGGTATACGTCACAGGACTCAACCTCGACAAATCCGCAAGCGTCATCGCTACCGGCTTTACAGGCAAAGTGACGAAAGCCTTTAACTCCGTCTCCTACGAACTTGAGATCGACACCACCAACGTCACACAAGCCGGAAAACTCACCTTTGAACTTTCCGCCTCTTGTGGACGCAAAAGCGCTCCCATCGAAGTCCAAGCCATCGACGAAGACAAACCCAAGATCACCCGCGTCGACATCGGCGTCTTCAGCGGAACACCGCCCACCAAAGCGACGATCGTCGGCGAAGGCTTTGGCCTCGCTCCCATCGTCACCGTCAACGGAACCGCTGTCACCCCCGTCAAACGCATCGACAGCTACACCCTCGATATCCCCGGCACGCCTTTCACCGCCGTAGGCGATTACAAGTTCGTCGTCGAAAACAAAGGCGGCAAAAAATCCGATGAATTCACCGCCAAGATGATCCAAGGCAACACACCTGACCCCGGCATGGTGATCGCCAACGCACCTGATAGCACCGTCTATATCTACCTCGGTGGTACGGGTCTGCGCAGCGGCGAAGGCCCCGCAGGTACCCCGCTCGTGCTGTTCTTTGACCTCAATGGAGTGGCTGTCTGCACCGCCAACGGTTTGTCCTCCACCAACAGCGGCGTTTACACCGACGCGATCTATGTGGACTATCCCCTCTCTTGTGAGACGGGCTTGCCCCCCTTGCCCACCGGCAACTTCTACACACAAGTCGTCAAAGACGACGCCGGCACCAAGCGCTACTCCAACCTCTACCTCATCACAAACAAAGGCGGCGGCGGATCCACCACAACCCCCACAGCCACGATCTACCCGCTGTTGCGCTATGCCAGTCCCTCCTCCTTCGTCAATCCCAGCGGGACGACGATCTCCACACAACTTTACTACTACAACGCCGGCGCAACCTCCGACACCATCGACGTCTACCTCAACGGCGTAAAACTCGATACCACGGTCGATACCAACTTTACGCTCACACGCACCAGTTCTTACTTCACGCTCACGATCAGCAAACCCGCCAACGATACCGCTCACACCGTCGAGATCGCCCTCACCGGAAAAGCTGAAAAGTCCAACACCCTCCAACTCCATGTGGACGCGACCAGCAAAGTTCGGATGAAAAGCAACGGCTTCTCTAGCTCCTACGAGATGGTCTATGATATCGATACCCCCACAAGCGTCGACTTCGAAATCTACGGCGATTTGATCGGCCAAACAGGCAACAAAGTTTCCGTCGGCGGCGTCGAAGAAACCTTGTCGGGAAGCAGCACCCACTACCGTTGGAAAACGTACTCCAGCACCGTCTTCCCCACCAAGTTCCCCACCGCTGGCCCCGTTGCTTACTTCCTCACCAACGGCACCGGCACCAAGATCAGCAACGAAAACATCTACCAGTTTATCTCCGCCAAAGCGAACGGTTGGGGAACGTACAAGCTGCCGCTAGAGTTGATGTTCCTCTCTCAAGCACTTGCTGCTTACCCCGGTGAAAAAGTTAAACTACGCCTCGCAGGTGCCGGCTTCCTCAAAGAAGACGCCAGCATGAACAAAGGCGAAATCCTCTACGACGGCAAAGCCACCACCGAATTCACCGTGACAGCCCCCACAAGCACCGCCCTCGGCTACGTCGAGACCCAAGAACTTACCATCGACGGAGCCGATCGCGTCTTCCCCGTTCAATTCGCAAACCCCGACAAAACCAAAACCCGCAGCCTGTACTTTACCGTTCACACCGCAGGTATGCCGATCATCCGCAACTATCTCGTCGATACCAGCACCCTCAACTACACCTTCTCTGCCTTCATCAAACCCGACCTCAAACGCACCATCGTTCTCGTCGGTGAAGGCTTTGAAAAGAGCAACACGACCTTCTATTTTGCTGGTCGTACCGTGACAGGCAGCGTCGACGGACCCGGCACCGCCAAAGTCGAGTTGGATACCCGCGAACTCACCCCCGGCTTCTATCCCTTGTGGGTCGAAACCAACGGCAAAAGCACCAACACCATCTGGATCAACATCAACAGCGGCGAAAAACCCATCACCGCTGTGCCAAAGTTCAAGATATTCGGGCCGTTCTATCTCGACTCCAAAACCATCAAAGGCACCAACACCAAAGCCCGCTTTCTTGTCCAAGGCGATGACCTCTCCTCCGCCCTCACCCTTGTGGTCGGCACCAAAAAAGCCAACCTCGCTTACTCCGGATACAGCAACACTTACTTCATCGCCGAGATCGATCTTTCGGGTATGACCGCAGGAAACTACGACGCCTACCTCGAAAATACCGCCGTCGGATACACCTCCCCCAAACTCCGCCTCACCCTCGAATAATCCGCCCTCTCTGCCCTCTCCCTTTCTTTCCCTCTCGCCAATCCTCCCCACACCTTGTAAAGTGCTCGGCTCAAAAAGGCCGATGTACCGATGCCTCCCCGTCTTCGATCTCTGCACTTGATCAGGAGCTTTGAATGGTCCGAATCGCCCATCTGTCCGACATCCACATCTCTTCGCCCACCGCCACCCTCGCTCGCCTGTGGCAAGGAAAACGCCTGCTCGGTGGCATGAATATGTTATTATTCCGCCGCCATGAACTCCAAAACCTCCGATTCCCCGCCCTCCTCCATCACCTCGAAGCACAACACGTCGATCACATCATCCTCTCGGGCGATCTCACCACCACCTCCCTCCATGCCGAATTCCAACACGCTCGCCTCGAACTCAACCCCTTCTTCAAAAACCACACCCTCACCACCATCCCCGGAAACCACGACATCTACACCCCTCGCGAAGCCGACGAACGCCGATACGAACATTATTTCGCCGAAACACACGGCCCTTCCGAGTCCTCACACGGCTACCCTTTTGTCAAGATCATCCACCCCCATATCGCGGTCATCGGACTCAATAGCTGCGTTCCCACCGGCCTCTCAGGAGCATGGGGCCTGCTCGACGACGAGCAACTGCAACGCCTCCCTGCCCTGCTTCGCGCACACCAAGACCACTTCCGCATCCTTGTCCTACATCACTTTTTGCTCGATCGTCACGGATATCACGGCCTCCCACGACGCGGACTGCGCAACCGCGACGCCCTTCTCTCCATCCTCCAAAAAGAAGGGTGCGAACTCGTCCTACACGGCCACGAACACGCCCGCTACCGCTACTCCCTCGACGGACCACATCGCCCCATCCCCGTCCATAACCCCGGCCCCGCCACCTGCGTAAGCTCCGCACGCCATCACCCCGGTGGATACTTGATCTACGATATCCAAGATCAACGCATCGCCTCCATCCAAGGCTTTGTCCTCTCTTATCCCGACGGACACATCCAACCCGACGACACCTTCCCCTCGATCAGCCCCCTCCCTGCTTCCTGATCCAACAGAATGTGGCTTAGAGTTTGTTTTGGTGGGGCGCTGCCCCACGCCCCGCCATAGACTGTCGCCCCTTGACCCCGCGTTGGCGAACAGATCATCGTTTTTCAAAACAACAACGCTGTCGCTTGATAGGGCGCGAACACGGGGGGTTTGTCCACAAGCCACACAGGCCCTGCTCAGGCGCAAACAACGCACCCTATTCTTTCTTTCCTTCGATCTGATACACGATCACCAACGAGCTTTGATACTCCACCTCCACCCGCGTTGATCCTCCCGCCACCGTCACTCTCGCCCCCGCTCCCCCCTGAATTCCTAGCCACAACGGACCCAACCGCCCCATCAACCAGATATCCAACAGCGATGACTGCCGAAACTGCATCGGTTGCGTAGATTGCAACGCCACAGGCAACACCAGCTGCACCGAAAACAACAACCGATCCAAACGCAAATGCCCCCCCAATGCCGGCGAAAAGACCCCTTCCACCGAGGGATTGTTCACAGGATACCGCACACTCGCCGCCAACAACAAATCGATCTGCCAACCCCTCCCCTCCCCCCACAATGGAATCCGACCCCCCATCGATCCACCAATCGCCGCATCCAACGGGCGAAACTCCAAACTCGCCCCCACATACTCCAAGATCCAACCCCCCACCGATATCTCAGGAAATCCACCCACCAACCCCACACTCTGCCCCCTCAACGGCAAACGCAAATACAACGCATCCGCCTCCACCCGAAACACCACCCCCACCCACAACAACACCACCACAACACTCCGAACCCACCACATCCTTCTCTC
>JAKLKB010000030.1 GCA_023150835.1 Myxococcota bacterium
GAGAGCGCGGTCAACGACGGCTTGGAGGCGGGGGTTGATGTACATTTGGGGGGCGAGGGCTTGAAGGGAAGGAGGTTGGGCTTCGATTTGTTGGATTAAGATCTCGTTGGTGGTTCCACCGTAGAGGGTACGTCCAGTGAGGAGTTCGACGAGCAAGACGCCAGCGGCGTAGATATCGGTGCGGCCATCGATCTCTTCGATATCGCCGCGAGCTTGTTCGGGGGACATATAGCGTGGTGTGCCGACAGCAAGGCCGGTTTCGGTGAGGGAGGGGGCATTTTCATCGCGTTGGGTGAGGATGCGAGCGACACCAAAGTCAAGGATCTTGAGGGTGCGTCGATCGTTGGAGCCTTCGATCAGGATGAGGTTTTCGGGTTTGAGATCGCGGTGGACGATGCCGTGTCGGTGGGCAAAATCGAGGGCACCGAGAAGTTGTTCGAAGATCTGGATCAAGATGTGGCGGGGTGGGATACCAAAGCGTTGGATGTGCCATTGAAAGGTTTTGCCTTCGAGCCATTCCATGATCAGATAAGAGCCGAGGCTGGGCATGTGGCCGAAGTCGATGATCTGAACGATGTTTTCGTGGCGGAGTCCAGCAAGGAGGCGGGCTTCGCGTTTGAATCGCTCGACCATGAGGGGGTTTCCGGCAAAGTGAGGGTGGAGGATCTTGACGGCAAAGGGGATGGGGAGGTCGATATGTTCGGCACGGTAGACGGAGCCAAAGCCTCCGCCACCGATCTTGTCTTTGAGGCGATACTTTCCGATGATTCGGTCGATCAGGGGATTTTCTGCGCCGCGCAGGTGGGAGCCACAGCGATTACAAAAGGTCGCTTCGGGGCTATTGGGTTCTTGGCATCGCGGACAGGGCTGCATGACGTGTGGCCTTTTTTACAGTAAGCAATGGAGGGACATGGGCTGTCGCTCCGTCGATAGAGATTCTTGCAGGGTGGTACGATATCCGGGTGACGTGTACACAAAGGAGAGTACGCAAATGCCCGATTATTGGGCAGCCATAGGGGGCTGCCCCTACCTCTGATCACACAACGGGCGGATTTCGTATGACGAGGCAATACATCGCTACGATAGGATCGCGGCAAACGCGAAAAGTGTTGCCTGTTGTAGAAGAAAACAAGAGCAGACTCCTATGGGATAGGGGCTGCGTGGTGGCCAAAAAAAGCCGTGTTCGCGACACTTCGAGCGACATTTCCGCTGTTTTGAAAAACAGTGATCAGTTCGCCGATGCGGGGTCAAGGGAGCCGCGCCTTTGGAAGTGGGGCGTGGGGTGACACCCCACAAAAAGCATCGAACCGCGTAAGTCCTACGGGAAAGAAAACAAGAACAACCAAGCCCACCAAAGGGCAAAAAACAACAGGAAGCCAAGCAGCATCCAAGAAAAGCGTGTGCGCCGTTGGGTGCGTTTGAGGGTTGAGAGCGCGTGTTCGGGTTGGAGCGAGGGGTGGCTTGGGTGCGCTATCGTGGAAGAGGACAGGATCTGCGAGGCGCGAAGCCATTGGGAAGAAAAGACAGAGGGAGAACGCTCGTAAGCAGGAGAACGCGCCTCGGGGAGTCGCTGGAACGCTGCACGGGCGGCGTTTAATGCCTCAAGCTTTTGGGTATTGTCAAGATCTTTTTGTGCGATCCAAAAGGCGTGATCCCATCCAAGGGCGAGATGGCGCAGGGGAGGCTCAAAGGGCAAGGCCGCGATCTCGCGGAGGAAGGCGTTTGCTGTGGAGAACCGCTGGTGGGGTTCTTTGGCAAGAGCGCGGTGAAAAAGGGCTTCGAGAGCCTCGATGTAGGGGGCGGGTGGAGCGAGGTCTTGGAGTCGAGGCAGCGGGGCGTATCGCTGTTTTTTATAAAGATCTTCCCAATTTGGGGAGCGAAAGGGGAGGCGTCCTGTGAGCATTTGAAACCACAGGATGCCTGCGGTGTAGAGATCGCTGTAGGTGTCGATGGGGGTGGGGAGGGGAGTCATCTGTTCGGGCGGTAGATAGGCTCCGATCGCAAGCAGTTTGTGAGGAGAGGGCAGGGTTTGGAGTTTGCGTGTCCACAGCAAGGGTCCACATCCGATGTCGATCAATTGGAGTTGGAGGCGCCGTCCTCTTGGGGAGAGCAGGAGATGTTCGGGGCGAAGTTGGCCGACGATCAGACGGGAGGTATGGAGGTGAGCAAGGACGCGCAGCAGTTGTTGGAGGATATCGAGCCACAAGTGGTCGGGAAGGCCGCCAGCAAAGTCGCGCAGCAGTTGTTGGAGGCTGAATCCCTCGATCCATCGGGTGGCCCAATAAAAGCCGAGTTCAGAGGTTCCGAAGGCTTCGACCAAAGCGATGCCGGGGTGCATGATGCCTGCCCATGCTGCGACGCGTTGGCGTAGTGCGTCGGGATCGTCGAAGTATTCGAGGTTTGCAGGGCGCAGGAGGTGGAAGGCGCTGAGATCGGAACGCCCGGAAGATTGGGCAAGGTAGACAGTCCCAAACAGGCTTTCACGGGCGCGTTCGATCAACACATAGCCCCCGATCTGGCGGCCAAGTAGCGGGTCTTTTCCGTTGCGCTCAAAGCCACACAACCCACACTGCTTGCCTTGATGGAGGCACTGAGAGAACAGGCGCGGGCAAGCATCCCACAGTTCGCGAGAAGGCGAGGGGGCCGTCGGGAGGGGAGAATGGGAAGGACGACGGAACCACCACATCGTGGGGCCTTTCGTATACTATCGCCTCGGATCTTCGGGGATGTTTTGGGCGGTTTGCTGTTGTTCGAGTTTGTGGACAGCTTGTTGGATCTCTTGAAGGTGCGGAGGATGGGGGAGATGGTGCAACCAAGGGGGAGCGGAAGGGTGGGTGTGTGAAGAGAAGATCAGGACTTGGAGGGCAGGGCTGGCAAGGCGCAAAGTATCGAGTGTTTCGGGGGTGAGGACGCAAGCAGCTTCGGTGATCAGCAAGTGGACTTCGTCTTGGAAGCGGCGTTGGATCTGGAGGATCTCCATGCTGTCTTCGGCTTCGAGGGTGGTGTAGCCTTGTTCTTCGAGGCGGCTGCAAAGGCGGTCGCGTTCTGCAAAGGAGAGGGAAGGCAGGCAGAGCATGATATGGCGCATGATCTGGGGGCGTGGAACGGCGGTGTGGTTGTTGGAGGTGCTGTATTGAAGGAGGGGGAGATAGAGGCGAACTTCGGTGCCGATATCTTCTTGGGAGCGCAGATCCATCCAGCCGCTGAGTTGGCGAAGCGTGCTGTAGACTAAGGCGAGGCCCATGCCGCTGCGTTGTGTGCGGGGATGGTGAGTGGCGAGGGGTTCGACGGCGATCTCTTGGAGGTCGTGAGGGATACCACGCCCTTCGTCTTGGACGGTGATGCAGACGTAAGGTCCGGCAGGGATGCGGGACCATGCTTCTTGGGCGGTGACTTCAGTGTATTCGGTGCTGAGGCGGATAGGTCCGCCTTGGGGGAGGGCTTCTTTGGAGTTGTCAAACAGGGGAACGAGCAGTTCTTCGATGCGTGCGGGGGGAAGCAAGACAAAGAAGGATTGTTGGCTGGGGAGAAATTGCAAAAGATGTTGGGTGCCGAGGTGCTCTTGCCAGCGGGGAAGGTGTTGAGACAGAAGGGCATGGAGATCGAGTTCGATGGGAGGGCCGCTTTGGCCGTCACGGCTGAAGCGTTGGAGTTGTTGAACGAGATCGAGTCCGCGCCGTGTGGTGCGTTCGATGATATCGGCGTCGTTTTGGTGGGGGGTGTCTTCAAAGTGTTCTTTGAGCATCAGCGAGTAGTTGAGGATGATCATGAAGAGATTGTTGAGATCGTGAGACAGCCATCGTGAGAGGCGGATCTGGGCTTGGATGCGCTCGTCTTGGAGAAGATAGCGTTGGAGTGTTGGATCGAGGTGTTCACGGGAAGCCATGAGGCCCTACTTTTTGTATCGGTGGGGGGGACATCCAAGTTCTTGGGGGGATGCTTGGATCGTTTTGAAGGGTGTAGCACAGACAGGCGGGTTTGCCAAGTTTTCTTGGGCGGGGGCGCGGGTGAGAGAGGCGAGGGGTGGGGCTTGGCTCTTGTTGAATCAAGCGAGGGGGGATGGTTTAGGCTTCGATGGGTCCGAGATCTTCGGCGGTGGGGAGGTTGAAGAGGACATCTTCGAGAAGATAGCGGAGGTATTCGAGCATTTCTTGGGGGTCATCGGAGCCGACTTCGCGTTCGACGTTGCGTTGGTAAAAGATGCAGCGGATCTGTGGATCGTCCTCTTCTTTTTGGGTGATCTCGATGCGCAACGGAGACCATGGATTGAAGGGGCTATCGTGAGGGGCTTGTTCGAGCAGGTCGGCAGTGGGGAAGTCTTCGGTGGCGACTTCAAAGGGGGGGAGGGGTTCTTCGAGCATCTCCATCAGGGCGTTTTCAAGGGTATGCCAGACTTCGCGGGTCATCTCGGCGAATTCGGCGCGTGAAAAGTCCATTCCATCGGGTTCTTCGTCGGTTTCGACTTCGTAGAGAGCGCGATAACATTTGCGGGCTTCGTCGAAGCGTTCGGCGATCTCGCAGGCAAGGCCCATATCATGTAGAAAGTCGGGGCGATCGGGTTCGAGACGCAAGGCTTCTTCGTAGCATTGGATGGCTTCGTCGCTTTGTTCGAGATCCATCAATACGCCAGCGCGAAGGTGCCACAGGTCGGCGAGTTCGGGGTTGAGGTTGATCGCTTTTTGGGTGAGTTCAAGGCCGCGCTCAAACTGCTCGCGGATCTCGGGGGGCATCGTCAAAGTCGGTGGTTCGGAGCCTTCTTCGACGACTTCAGACATCTCTTCCATCAGTTGGGTGAGTGCTTCGCGACCGAGATGGATCTCTGCTTCGGCCCACATAAAATAAGCATCGCGTTTATCGATCGGATCTTCGGTGAATTGAAGGGCTTGTTTGAGTGTGCCGATGGCGTCCTCGTATCGGCCCAATTCGATCAGAAAGCCGGCTTTGTACAGTTGGGGTTCGGCCATGCCGGGTTCGAGTTGGCAGGCGCGTTCAAAGGCCCGCTCTGCGGCTTGTTCTTCGCCGAGCATCTGGCGGATCTTGCCTTCGAGGCACCAAAAAAAGGGGTTTTGATCATCTTGAGCGAGCAGATTGCGGCTTTCTTCGAGGGCTTCTTCGAGTTCATCTTCGTCGATCATCTCGAGTGCGCGTTGGTAGCGTTGTTCTAAAGCGTCCATTTGATCGTCTTTTCGTTTCCCGAAGCTCATCGGTGTCTCCAAACTGGGGTGAGTCATAGAAAGCAAAAGTCGGCCCTCTTCAACATACTTTCTCTCTGTTTGTCAAGAGCGAAAGACGTATCGCGACAACGAAGCGCCCTGTGGGGGCATCTTCTTGTTGTGAGAGGAAGGTGTGCTAGGATAGGCATCCTTTGGCGCGTGTCAAAGGCTGTTTTTGGCGCGTGTCAAAGACTGGTTGTTTTTGTGCGTGGAGAGCATCAGAAAGGATCGGTGGGATGGTGCTGTTGAGGCGATATCGAAGGATGTTGTGGTGGTGTATGTGTGGCCTGCCGTGTTGGGTAGGGTGTTCGTACGGCTGGAGAGAGGTGCGGCAAGACGCGAAGAGTGACGATATGGCGGCGCGAAATCGTGCGCTTGATTATCTGATCGATTACATCAGCAAGACGACAGGTTCACGCGAAGGGGTGGGGCAGCGACAAGAAGCTGTGCAGCTTGTGACCGATACGGGATTGCCTCGATCCATCGGCCCGTTGCGTATGATCTTGATGCACGAGGCGGACTCGCTGTTGCGGCGCGATGCGATTCGTGGTTTGGCGGTGTTGCGTTCTGCGCAAGCTCTTGCCGAACTGCGTGGAGCGCTCAAAGATCGCGATATAGACGTCCGAATGACCGCTGCTGCGGCACTTGGCAAACTCGGCGATCAACGTGCGCTGCGTTCTCTTGTGGAGGCGACACGAGATCCGAGTCCTGCGGTGCGTGCGTCCGCAGCTTCGGCACTTGCGGAGCTTGGGGCTGATCGCGCCATCCCGTTTTTGATCCGTGCGCTTGATGATGAAAACGATGACGTTCAACGCGCTGCCCAAAAGTCTTTGCTGCGCTTCGGTGAAAAAGCCATCGCACGTTTGCTACCGATCCTCTCGCAGCCTTCGTCTTCGCTCCAAGATCGCGTCATTCGATTTTTGCCAGAGTTTGGGCAGCCTGTCTTTGTCCCCTTGATCCAAGCCTTTCGGCAACGCACCAGCCAAGAAAACGCAAAACGTGCGCTTTCCGAGTTCACTCGCGATGGTCAAAGTTGGCCGCTGCTGGTGCGTTTGACGCAAGTCCAAGACAAAAAAGAAGCGGAGTCCGTGATCCGAGAGTTGTCTGCGGTGGGATCGTTGGCGGCGGTACATGCGGTGTTTTTGATGTGGGATGATATGCCGGTCGTGGCAAAGCCGTTATTTCGGACTTGTTTGGGACAGATCGCCCAACGCAGCGGAGAAGAAGGGCGGCGGTTGTTGTCGCGCTATACCCGCGAAGGAGACGATCTTGCGCGCCGTACAACCGCGTTGTTGGCGCTTGGGCAAGCAGGTACACCAGCCATCGATCTGATCCGTCCGCATCTTTCGTCTCAAACGCGAGCGATGGTGATCGCCGCCATTCGGGCGCTTGGGCAGATCAAACGCCCCGCACTTTCCACGTTGTTGCCTTATACAGAGGTCGAAGACGAAGAACTCCGCTACACCGCGATCCAGCAGTTGGGCGCGATCCCCTCATCGAACGCTGTATCCGCCTTGATCAAACAACTCAAACATCCCTCGGCCAAGATCCGCATCGTGGCGATCGAAGCCCTCGGCCAACAACGCGATCGCGCCGCGATCCCACACGCCCGTGATCTGCTGACTGACCCCGTCAACAACGTCGTCTTGGCGGCCATCCAGACACTGCTGTTGCTCGGCGATCAACAAAACGTCCAAGTCTACATCGCCGCTCTGAAATATGGGCCTTATCCTCCCGAACCCACTTACGTCGAAACCCTCGGGCGGCTCGCCGATACCAAAGTCGTTCCGTTGCTACGGCAGATCACGCGGCGCTATACACGCGATTGGAAAGCGTATCTCCAAACCAGTCAACGGATGTTGCGACAAAAACGCCGCAAGGCCAAGTCCATGACCACCGAACAATTAGAAGAAGCTGTGAGCCTTGATCTCGCTTCTCATCCTGCACGCAATGTTCTTGCGCTGTGCAGTTTTGTTGAGGCTGTGCGCGCACTTCAACGCTACGGCCAGCCTGTTCCTGCTTTGCTCAAAAAGTATGGCTATCGTCACAAAGCCCCGATGAATCCGTTGCTCAATCCACGCGAACGCTGCCCTTGGCCTGCGATCGCGCCCGATTGATGGCTGTTAACCGTTGGGACGGTGCAGCTCGTAGGCTTTAATTTTTTTGTGCAGGTTGGTGCGTTCGATGCCGAGGACATCGGCAGTTCGTGAGATATTCCAATCGTTCTCTTGTAATTTGAGCATAATGTAGCTGCGTTCGACTTCATCGCGCACTTCTTTGAGGGTTTGATTCCCGAGTGCTTTGATATCCACAACAGCCTTTTTTTCTTTGAGATCTTCGGGCAGATCGTGTACGTCGATCTGTTCGCCGCTGAGGATCACCAGTCGTTCGACAAGGTTTTTGAGTTCGCGCACGTTTCCCGGCCATGCGTATTGGCAGAGTTGGCGCATGGCGGTGGGGGTGAAGCTTTTGGTGGGGTAGTTGTATTCTTGGCAAAAGTGACGTGTAAAACTATCGAGCAGTAGGGCGATATCTTCTCGACGTTCGCGAAGAGGCGGTAGGTGCAGGGGGATCACATTCAATCGAAAGAACAGATCTTCGCGAAATCGGCCTTTGCGGATCTCGTCTTGGAGATCGCGGTTGGTGGCGGCGATCACGCGCACATCGACTTGGATGGTGCGATCGCCTCCAACCCTCGAAAACTCCCCTGTATTGAGGACGCGCAACACTTTGGCTTGGGCATGGAGGGACATATCGCCGATCTCGTCAAGAAAGATCGTGCCTGTGTGGGCGCGTTCAAACTCTCCTTGCTTGGTGCGGATCGCGCCCGTGAATGCGCCTTTTTCGTGACCAAATAGTTCGGACTCGATCAATTCTTCGGGGATCGCAGCGCAATTGACTTTGACAAATGGGCGGGGGTGGCGTGGGCTGTTGTTGTGGATGGCGCGTGCGACCAGTTCTTTCCCTGTCCCAGACTCCCCAGTGATCAACACCCATCCTTTGGTGGGAGCGACTTTTTCGATCTGCTGAAAGATCGTCTTCATCGTGGGGGTGTCTCCGACCATCTCGAAGCGATCGGCATATTCTTTCTCAAGGTTTCGTACCTTGTGCAACATCTCCCGTCGTTCGAGCGATTGGCGAACGGACAACAACAAACGCTCTCGCTCAAGCGGCTTTTCAATAAAGCTATACGCGCCCAATTTGACGGCTTCTACAGCATCCGAGATCGTCCCATGCCCCGAGATCATGATCACCTCGATATCTGGATCGAATCGCTTGATCGCTTCGAGGACTTTGAGGCCGTCCATCCCGGGCATATAGATATCCAACAACACCAGATCGATCACTTCGCGTTGGATCACTTCGAGGGCTTGTTCGCCTTGCAAGGCGGTGAGGACGCGATATCCTTCGCCTTCGAGAACCATCTGAACGGTGCGGCAGATATTTTTCTCATCATCCACCACCATCACTTGAAAATAAGAAGGGTTCCAATCTCTTGCACTCAACGTTTTGCTCCGTGTGGGTTGCTTGACGCGGGGGCTATGGACACAGGATTAGCGAGGGCATCGCCGACTTGGGGGCGAGGGCGAAGGGCGGGGCCTCGGACATTTGCGCTGGAAGCGGCTTCGGGCAACAAGATCGAAAAGGTCGCTCCACCCGATTCATTGGAACCTACGGTGATGCTTCCGTTGTGATCGATCACGATCTTTTTGGTGATCGCGAGTCCCAGTCCTGTTCCGAGTTGTTTGGTCGTGAAGTATGGGGTAAAGATCTTGCTCTGTAAATGGACAGGGATCCCCGGGCCTTGGTCTTCGACTTGGCAGATCACTTGTTGGGGCGGGATGCGGCCTGTTCGCAAGATCACGATCGGAGAGTCCGCTTCGATCGCATTTTGTACCAAGTTATGCAATACGCTGCGAAACAGCATCCGATCCGCCATCACCCACAATGAACCCTCCGATGTATCGAGGTGGATCTTGGCCTTGCCTCGAAACCAGTCGTACGCATCGAGGTATTCGCGCAGCAAGGCATTGAGATCCAAAAGGCTCGGCTCGACGGGAGGCAGCTTGGCAAAGGATGAAAACTCTTCGACCAAACGCCGCAAGGTCTGGATCTCTTCTTGGATGATCTCTTGGGCGATCTGTAGATTGCGCAAAAAGGCGGAATCTTCGCCTTTGTAAGCGCGAACCAACTGCTGGATAGAAAGCTGGATCGGGGTTAATGGATTCTTGATCTCGTGGGCCAAGCGCCTTGCGATATCTTGCCATCGCGCCACTTGTTCCTTAAACACTTCGTTTTGCTGTTGTTGCTGAAGGTGGCGGATCATCAAGGCGATATCGCGCTGCAATCCTTCTAACTCGTCGCGTGGGGCGCGTTTTCGATCGATGATCGTCGGCGTCTGTGGGGTCACTTGCCAGATTAGCTGCCGCAACTCCCGCAACTCCCGCAACAAAAATCGTGTCAAGGCCGTCCCCAACAACATCGCCAACAACATCGACGCACCAAACATCGAAACCGCTGCCCAAAAAAATCCCGTCCTTCCGGCATATTTGGCGTCGATCCGTTGGCTGATCTGTTGTAGCACCACACGCCACTGCGGGATATCTACCAGCGGAATTGATCGCCAAACCCGTAAGATCAGTCTCTTTCCGCCCACAGCGATCACGCGCTCCTCGATCGAAGATCCCGATGGGAGCGCGCTTTGATCGGCAAGGTAACGTTTCTCTCCCCACCGTACTTCCCGCAACCACCCCGCTTGGGCTCGTAGTACACGAAACCCCTGCTCGCGCTGTGTTTCCTCGATACGACCAAGGCACAAGCCGATCGCTTGCTTTTCTAACTCCCCGATCTGTCTCTGCCACGCCCGATCATTCGCCTCCAACGCTCGCTTTAACTCTTTCCCATGTTGCTCAAAGGTCTGCGCAAGTCCCGATCCCTCCAACAAAGCCCACGCCACGATCAAGCACACGCTCAACGGAACCAAGCCCACAAGCATCAACGTCCATAACTCTCTTTGTTGATAAGAGCGCATCTATTCTGCCTTCTTTGGTCTTCTCGCCCGATATAACGAGGGATCACGCGATTCGCTGCTTTCGGACGCGAGGCGATTCGGCGAGTCGGTGGGGTTCTACTCCAACCCTGTGGAGGCACCTTCTACCACAGATCGCAAGCTGAAAGGCAGGCATCCCAAAAGAGACCCTTGCCCACAGGCCGACCCCACCGACAAATCCCGCCTCTCCTTTGGATTGAGGTCTCTTGGTCTGATCTTTGCGCTAGTGCCGAGGCGGTAAACAAACACGCTTCGCTCCACGCGAAGAGGTGTCGCATGATGCGGGTTGGAGAGATTGTGCGCGTTTTTGCCGTGTTCGTCATCCGACGGGCAGGCAAGGTATAGGTTGCGGGCTTCACAACAAACACAGTCTTTCTTTACTTACATCAGGCGCATGGACGGCAAAAAGCGAAGCCATCGGTGTGAATTTTTGAATAGGTTGCGGGCTTCATTCTTTTCATCGGTGTGCTTCCTTTTTGCCGGTACATGGTCTTCTTCCGCTGCTCTCTCTTTCCTCCTCCATTTTTTCTTCATGCCTCCAATCAACATCCCTTCCCCTCGGCTTCTTTGACACACCCCTCATACGAGATCCGCCCATTGTGTGATCGCGAAACGTAGGGGCAGACAGGTGTGGCTGCCTAATCACAGGGCGTTTACAACAAACCGCATCGACGCTTATGGATACGCTTTTGACGGATATTGTAGGAATGATGATCGCAAACGAATGGCATGAGTTGGTCCAAGTGGTATGGGGCAGCGCCCCCACAAAACCATCCAACCCGCGATTCCAACAAAAGCACGTTTTTCAAGTATTCCTTGTTTGGCTTTGTGGTATATTCCGCCCGCATGGGCCGACGTATCACGGAGGAGAAGAAGGAACGATGTTGGTGTTGAAGGATCTTTCGTTGTTTTTGGGTGGGCGTGCGCTGATCGACGAAGTGAATTGGCAGATGAAGCCACAAGAACGCGTTGCGTTGATCGGGGGCAACGGTGCGGGGAAATCCACCTTTATGAAGGTGATCGCAGGTTTGATGGAGCCCGATGCAGGGGCGATCTTGGTTCCGAAGGGGACCAGTTTTGGCTACCTTCCGCAAGATGGCATCCATTTTCGAGCGCGCACGCTGTATGAAGAGGTGGTCTCGGCCCAACAAGAAGTGTTGCAGATCGAAAAAGAGATCAAGTCTCTTGAAGCAGCGATGGAGATCATCCAAGACGAAAGCGAACAATCCCAACTGATGGAGCGTTACGACGTTTTATCGGAGCGCTTTCGTTATCTGGGCGGATACAACTTGGAAGCAGAAGTCGGCAGAGTTCTCGATGGATTGGGCTTTTTGCGTGTTGATTGGGAGCGTGCATGCGAAAACTTTTCGGGGGGATGGCAGATGCGGATCGCGCTTGCGCGCCTTTTGCTTCAACGCCCCAACTGGCTGCTGCTCGATGAACCCACCAACCACCTCGATCTTGACGCTCGCAACTGGCTCGAAGGCTACCTCAAAGAATACCCCTCTGGGATCTTGATGGTTTCTCACGACCGCTTTTTTATCGACTCCTTGGTGCGCCGATGCACCGAGATCTACAACGGAAAGCTGTCTGATTACGAAGGCAACTTCTCTTATTACGAAGTCGAGCGCGAACGCCGTTACGAAGCCATCGAAGAAAAGGCACGCCGCCAAGCCGAAGAGATCGAAAAGATCGAGCGCTTTATCGATCGCTTCCGTTATCAGGCTTCCAAAGCCTCGCAAGTCCAAAGCCGCGTCAAACAACTCGAAAAGATCGAGCGGATCGTCTTGCCTCCCCGCCCTTCCAAGACAATGAGCTTTTCGTTTCCCAAGCCCCCTCGTTCGGGACGCGAAGTCCTTCAAATCACCCATGCCACCAAGCATTACGACGCGCTTTGTGTCTTAGAAGATATCAGCGTCACCGTCGAACGCGGCGAACGCCTCGCTTTGGTTGGCGTCAACGGTGCTGGAAAGTCCACATTGATGCGGATGATGGCGGGTCGTGAGCCTTTTGTGGGCGAGCGCCAAGAAGGCTATCAAGTCAAACTGAGCTTCTTTGCCCAAGATCAAACCCAAGTCCTGATCCCCCAACATACGGTGCTTCAAAGTCTCGAAGAGGTCGCCCCTTATGAGATGATGCCGCAACTTCGGACGTTGCTCGGTTGCTTTTTGTTCCAAGGAGACGATGTCTTCAAAAAGATCAGTGTCCTCTCAGGAGGCGAAAAAAGCCGCGTTTCTCTCGCACGTATGTTGATGCAGCCCGCCAACTTGCTGCTGATGGACGAACCCACCAACCACCTCGATATGTCCTCCCAACAAGTCCTCTTACAAGCGCTCAAACAGTACGATGGCACCATCGTTTTTGTCTCCCACGACCGCTTCTTTATCGATCAATTAGCCACCCGCATCATCGAGATCAAAGATCGAAAAACCACCAGTTATCTCGGAAACTACGAAGCTTATATCGAAAAAAAGATCAGCCTTGGCTTGCTCGAAGGCGAAACGGGTGTCCGCTTTACCACAGAAACCTCCCGTAGCAGCGAAGAAACCAACAAGCCCAAAGCCGTTGCCTCTCCTACAACCTCCGCATCAAAAGAACCTTCGGGACCGCGAGAACAGCGCCAACAACAGTACTTTGAAACCCAACAGCAACGACGGGAGTTTGAACGCAAACGCCGCAGCATCACCGAGGAGATCGCCAGTATCGAGTCTGCTCTTGCTCGCAAAGAAGAACGGCTCGCTGTCTTGGAATTGGCGATGTCCGAAAGCGGATTTTACGAAGACTTTGAACGATCAGGGCCGATTATCGAAGAGTACGACGAAATCAAAGCAGAGATCGCCCAAGCCTATGCCCTGTGGGAACAACTCCAAGAAACGCTTGAAGCCCTCGACAACGGCGCGGCAGCCTAAATTTCTGTGGGCTTGCGGGGGGCTGCTCGCCAACATCTTGCCTTTTGCCGTGTGAACGTGCTAAGAAAGCTACCACAGCGGGCCAGATGTGCTTTTGGGACGCCTATCGTTGGGCTTGTCTTGCTGTTCGTGCTTTGTTGGGCATATCGTGTTTTATGTTTGGGATGGCGAAGAAAGATGCGAACCTCTTTTTGGTGGGTGCTGATCCTGATCGTCTTGGCTGCGATGGCTTCGTGCATCGTTGAGCCACTTCGTTACGATTGGTTGGCTTGCTCAAAAGCAGGCGACTGTTCGAGCGGCTACGGCTGTTATGTGGTCTCTCAATTGCCCAACGGTGTCTGCCTCCAAGATGGCAACGGTCTCGAACCCTTTCAGGCCAGAGATGCTTCTCCTCAGGAACCTGCACAGGAAACCACCCCCGAGCAAAGCGAAGAACTCGACCCCGAAGAACCTGTTGTTTCCGAAGAGATCACACCCGAAGAACCCGCACAAGAGGCCACATCCGAAGAACCCGCACAAGAAGCCGCACCCGAAACAGACGGAGGTTCGGACTCCGAATGAAAATCTGTACCCGAAGCATCCGAAACTTCGGATGCTTCGCGGCTTGCGATCGAATCTTTACAATAGAATCTGGCCCTCTGTTTGTGGGCGTTGTGTGGAAACCAAAAGCAAGAACAAACAACAAAAAACCACAAGAACAGCAAATCGTTTGGCCATTCAAAGCAGCTCGTAACGAATCGTGTGCCTCATTTGAAGGATACCAAGGGCAGCGTTTGGCTTGCCTGAAAAATTTTCACGCAAATCGAGTGATCTTGAAGGAGAGTCGTCGTGCAAAAGACGAAAAACATATCCATCGCATGGGCGATCTGTTTGTGTAGCGTTTTGTTTCTGCATTGTTCTGGAAAGACACAAACCAAAAATGACGCAAATCCCGATCCCAAGGGCGATGCCAACACCACCACCATCAAACAACGCGGATGTATTCGTGGTCGTGTTGTCAACGAAGATGGACAAGGTTTCTCGGGAGTCCTCGTCAGCACCGATCCTCCAACCAGTCCCGAAGTCTCCGACAGCCGGGGGTTTTTTGAGATCTGCAATCGCCGCGTGATCAAAAACGAAGAGACGGGTGAAACTGCCAAAGAAGCCATCAAAGACGCCAACTACACCCTAAAACTCAACAAAGATGGCTACCATGCGCGACCTCTCAAATTCGACTACAGCGGCACCAATATCAAGCTGCGCAACTTGGTGATGGTCGAAAAAACACGACCCCTCCCCACCGTTGTGCAAACCAAAGTCAAAGAAGGGAAGCGCGACTCGGGACTTGAACCCAAAGCGCCGATCTCGGAATGAACCGTACATCCGAGGAGAGGAGCCTTTGGTGACGCCGATCTTGGCGACAAACCCTTGCGTTCCACATCCCTCAATGTGTTTGATCCCACGATGCGTTTTCTCGAACCGTTCGCGTATCCGATGGGAGCGATGTCCACTTATCTTTTGGAGACGTTTGAATGACACAGATGCGTGATAGACAAAGGCTTGCTCTCCTCCAAAAGCCTTTTGCTGGATGGGTGCTGGCTCTTTTTGTGGTCGCATCGAGCGTTGCAACGCTCGGATGCAAGGGCAGCACCGCTCCCCAAGTAGGCGTCTTCCCGATCAAGGTGGTTGCCCTCACCAGCGACAAAGTCGGTATCCCCAAAGCCAAAGTCAGCATCAACAATACGATGCTCGGAGAAACCGACCAGTTCGGCACTTTTGTGGGAACTTATCGCGGGAAAGTCCAAGACAAGATCCGCATCAAAGTCGAAGGAGCAGGGCAAGACAACTACATGATCATGACCAGCCGCTTGCGCCTGCGAAAAACCGCGCATGGCCTTGCGCCTGCTGAGATCAAAGTCGAAGCCTTCCTGCGTCAGCCCCCTCCCGATGCCGAAACCTCTCCCAACCCCCCTCCCAACCCCCCTCCTGCTGATCCAAACGCCACCGGCAACGCCAGCAATGCCACAGCCTCGAATACAGGCAGCAACCAAGCCACCGTCCCCTCAAAAGGCCCCGATCCCACCCCCGAAAGACCCCCCCCCCCGGCCGAAGAGCGAGGTACGGATTCTCCACCGATCCGAACGCCCCGACCTGTTGGCCCCGAAACTCCACCCAAGCCACGCATCAGCGGAAAGTACCGCATCAAGGTCATCGCCAATGTCAGCGGTATCCAAGTGCTCAAAGGAAAGAAACCACAAGGCGTCATCCGTATCCCCGAAGGCATCGTCTCTGTCAAACACGTAGACAAAAGCGAGTCCCCGCAGCCCGTCACCATTACACTCAAAGCCCGTAAACCGTGGCTTTACAAAACGCCCGAAGTCACACGAGATGTCGCGCTGAATGTTTCCCAAGAAGAATACGAGATCCGCGTAGACTTTGAAAAAGCCCCGCCCTTTAAGATCATGGCCCGCGCAAATATCCCCGGAATCCGCGTATCGATGGGCAAAGACAAACAAGAGATCGCCGATCCCAACAACCCCGTTGCTTTCGAATACACAGGCAAACCCAAAACCCTCACCTTGGTCTTTGTCCCTGCCGATCGAAAAGTCAAGCCTCGACGAATCACCAAAAAAGTCCAACTCGAAGCGGGAAAGTTCGAATACACCGCCGATACCGCCGAGTTCAAAGCTCCTGAACCCGCTGCCGCCCCCCGCGATCCCGAACCACCCGCACGCGATCGCGAACCCGCTGTCGCTGTCCGTGATCGCGAACCTGCCGCCGCTACCCGCGACCCCGAACCACCCGCACGCGATCGCGATCCTGCTGTCGCTGTCCGTGATCGTGAACCTGCCGCACGTGATTCTGAACCTGTCGTGCCTGTTCTTACCCGCGAACCCGCCAAAACTTTCAGCGGAAAGTTCGCCATCACCGTCACCAGCACCGCCAAAGGGGCCGTCTACAAAAATGGCCGCAAAGTCGGCTCGATCTCCTCCGATGGCGGAAGCTACGTGGTCAAACACACCGACAAAAGCTCCTCTCCCAAACCCATCACCATCAAAGTTCGCGCAGCCAAAGCCGATGCCTTCAAAAAACGCGATGTCGAACAAGAAGTTGCACTCGAAGCAGGTCGCGAAACCTACACCTCCGAGATCCAATTTGAAAAACGGCCCGGCATCGTCATCAAAGCCTACGCCAACCAAAAAGGCACTCGCATCTCGCTCAAAGGAAAACCCCAAGGCGAGATCGTCGAGCCTGAGAAGCCCCTCTCGATCGACTACGACGGCTCTCCGCGTGGCAGCCTCACCGTCCTGTTTGTTCCTCCCGGAAACAGCTTCAAACCCCGCAAAGTCACCAAAACGGTTCGCCTCCAAAGCGGTGTGTTTGAATACGAAGTCCGCGCCGAGTTTAGCGAAGTCGACACAGGCTCCGAAGTCACCCTCAAACCCAACTGCTTTCGCCGTTCCAAAGGAAAAAAACGCGTTGTCGTGTTGAAAGCCTCGGCAGGTACGGCATTTTCGCTCAAAAGCTCCGAAGGCGTAGATTGCGAAGGCGAGTCCCTCTCCAAAACAGGCAAGGCTGGCTTGATCAAAGTCCAGATGCCTGCGGGCTTTGTGCGCGTGATCGCTCAGTTCCCCGATGGGGCCAAAAGCGAAAAGACCTTTGAAGTCGCCGATGGCGGTGGCAATATGACCGTCTCGTTCTCCCAAGGCGGCAAGCGTTGCAACCTCGACCGCATCCAAGCCAAGATCCGCAACAGCATCTTCCTCGAAGAAGAAGAAGTCGCTTGCCTGCGCAATGTTCAAAAATCCAATTCGCAATACTTCTCTGCGCATACCTCCCTTTCTCGCTTCTACTGCCACAAACGCGCCTACAAAAACGGCATCAGCGTTCTTGATGAACTCTACAAAGACCCGCGCAATCGCTTTCAACCCTATCCCGCCATGAGTCTTGGCATCGAGTACAGCCGCTGTAAAAGCTACGATCGCTCGCTTGATCTTCTCCGTCAGGCCGAACGCACCGCCAACCGCTTCGCCGCCGCAGACAAGTACGTCAACCAAAAATCCCTCTACAAAGCCCTTGCAGAAGTCTATGAACGCCGATACTACAGCAAAAAGAACATTACCGATCTTCGCCGTTCGCTCAAATCCTTCGAACGTTTGGGCGATATCTTGCGTGGGGATGACGACGACAAGTCTTACGCGCAAAAGAACATCACGCGCCTCAAATCCCTGCTCAGCAAACGCGGTGGCTTGGAAGAGTAATTCACCGCTTTGAGCCACGCGAGGGACGCTTTTCGCCACTCGCTCTCTCTTTCTCTTGCCGCGATGCGCCGACCCCCTTTGATCAAACCGCCCTTGTCTGGGTGGTTTGGTCTTGGGGCTTTTCCTCGGAGCTTTTGAGTGGCTCTCCTGAAACGGATGTTCGATCTCTGGAGGTGGTTTGAATTGCGCTATGCACAGTGGTTTTTGATCGGGTTGTTTTTGGCTCACATCGGATGCACAAAAACGGATCCTCCAACAACGAATACAACAAATACAACAAATACAACGAATACAACGAATACAACGAACCCACCAAACACGCGCAAAGGTGCTTCTTCCAACGCATCTTCTTCATCTTCTTTTCCGCGTGTTGTTTTGCCCAAAGCAACGCTCGATCCGACATGGTGGCCGAAAAGTTGGTTGGCGGCCATCGTTTCGGATTACAAGGTGCTGTTTCCTTTGCTCGGTCCCCAAGCCCGAGGAACAGAGACGCATCGAGCCGCGATGGCTTTGCGAAAAAACGATCTGATGGCTTATCTCAAAAAGCCCGTTGATCCGAAAAAAAAGATGTCTCGCGATGCGCAGATCCTTCGCGGACGGCTGTTGCTTCGCGCCGCACGTTTTTACGCAGAGCTTTCCGAACTTGTGCTTGCGCTTAGCGAGGATGTTTTTTCTCAACGCTTTGCTCTTCGACAACGCCTTCAAATCGGCCAACTCTTTCCTCTTTACCGAGGCCGTTTGCTGTGCCTTCGCAAAAACTTCAAAGCCGCACAAGAACAGTGGAGCCTCGCAGAAAAAATCACCCCCCCAAACCGCCGATCCCGCCTTGCTTTTTGGAAGGCCCTTTGCCAAGACTCCCCCCTCGCCCAAAAAAACAGCCTTCTCGAACAATCCGACTTTTCAAAAGATCCCGATACTTGGGCTGATTGGATGCTCGTTCGCGCTTTTTGGAGCCTCTCTCCAAACAACAAACCGCAATCCCCCACTCCCCGCGCCGAACTCTACTTTGCTTTGACCCAAGATGCCCCAAAGATCCCCTATGATGCCCTTCGTTCCGTCATGGACGAAGAAACCATCAAAGAAGGCGACGTCGACGCAACGCTCGAATACTACGATCCCGGCCTACCTTGGTTGCTTGCACAACACCACGCCCGCAAAGCCCTTCACGCTTTCCAACAGATCGATCCCGCCGATCCCAGCGCTGCTCTCGGCCAAGCCGAAGCCTTCGCTTTGCTCGGCCTGCACCAACAAGCCACACAAGCCGTCCATCTCTTTCTCAAAACACCACCCAAACAGATCGATTGGGCGATGCAAGTGTTTTCGCCTTTCCTCTCCCCCAACGATCTGCTCCTTCGCGCACGTTTGCTGCGTCTGCGCCTTCTTTCCTCGACCAACAAAGCTGCTCACAAAACCGCGCTCGATGGCCTCCAACAACTCCACGATCAACACCCACATTGCCCTGCTCGCCTTTGGATCGCTGAAACGTCCTTGTATCGGGAAAATACACCCAAACATTACAACACGATCCTTGCCTGTGCAGACCTTTCCACCGATCTGCTCAAACAATTGCAATCTTCGCTCGATCAACAGACCGACGGTGCCAAGTACGTCGCCCAAAATCGCCTGACTCGCTATGCTTTGCGGGCCTTCTTCCAAACTGCCGCACAGTCCGCACTTTTTCACGGCGACCGCGAACGTGCCGTCCGTTGGTTCGAGCTTTTGCACCAAAAAGATCAACCTTATCTGATCGGCGGCGACAACCAAGCCGCGCAGATCCTCTCCACCACACGCGCTTATCTGCGTATGTCGCGTTGGGGTGTCGCTTACCTCTTCCTCGGTAAAAATCGCCAAACCTACCCCTCGCTCAACCAGCCATGGGCTTTGCTTGGAACTCTTCGGATCTTCCGAGGCATGAGCGCAAATGACGGCGGCGGCGGACCGGGACCCAAAGGCGATTGAATTCGCGCAAACAAGGAGAACTTGCTGTGAGAGCTAGAGATCGATGGCAAAAAGGGCATCGCCCCTTGATCTGCGTTGCGGTGGCTCTGTGTCTCGGATGGACGATGGGATGGGCTGCTCCTCCTCCCCTCAAATACGCCGAAGACCGCGCCCCTTCAAGCCTCAATCCCATCTATGCGGATGATATGTATTCTGAGCGCGCCTCCGAATTAATCTTCGAACGTTTGATCGGCTTTGACAAAGTTCAAAAGCCCGCACCCATGCTCGCCACCAAGTGGGTCGTCGGCGAAGACAAAAAATCCATCACCATGACCCTTCGACAAGGCGTCAAGTGGCACGATGGCGAAGCCTTTACCGCCCAAGACGTCGACTTCACCATCAAGATGATGACCAGCCAACGCTCCCAGATCGCCGACCGCTATCTGGCGCAGATCATCAAAAAAGTGACAGTCTCCGATCCACACACCATCCTCATCGAATTCAAAAAAGCCCTCAGCAAGCCCGAGCGCTGGTTTCAATTCAAGATCATCCCCAAACACCGCTTCAAATCGGGCATGGTCACGCGCACCGATTACTTTAGTCAAAAACCCTTCGGCACTGGGATCTTTCAGTTCAACAAATGGGACGGTCGAAAGATCATCCTCCGGCGAAACAGCAGCCACTGGGGCCCCAAAAAGACCAAACTCTCCGGCGCGACGCTTCAGATCATCCCCGACAAAAACATCCAAGTCGAAGTCCTCCGATACGGCGGCATCGACGCGATCATCCGCGTTCGTCCAAAAGATCTCCCCACCTTCGAGCGCGATCAAAACGTCCGCTTGTATCCGTACTCGACCAACGACTGGTGGTACATCGGCCTCAATCACAAAGGCGTCTTTCGTGATCGCGGTGTCCGCGAAGCCTTTGTGTATGCCCTTGACCGCGAATCCTTGCGCAGCGCCCACCTCGGCGACGGGCAGGTGATCAGCGGCCCTTTTTCCCCCAATGATCCGCTCTACAACTTTTCGATCACTCCGCGCAGCCAAGATGCCGAAAAAGCCGGCCAACTGCTCGATAGTGCAGGCTGGAAAAAAGCAGGCGAGTTTCGCAAAAAAGGCGGTAAAACCTTAAAAGTCCGCATGGTCTTGCCCAAAAGCAAAGACTCTTACAAGCCCTTGGTCTTGGGGATTCAAGGCGAGTTGCGCAAAGTCGGCGTAGACGTCGAATTGGTGTGGCTCAACGATGCCGCATGGTCGCGTGAGATCTTCATCAAAAAAGGTTTCGATATGACCCTTCATATCTGGAACTTTGACGATCTCTCCACCATCTACCCGCTCTTTCACTCTCGTGGTTCGCGCAATTACATCGGCTACAAAAGCAAAGAAGTCGACAATCTCTTGCGCAAAGCCACCCTCACCACCGACCCCGTGATCTACAAAGCCATCTACGGAAAACTTCACAAGATCCTTCACGACGAAGTCCCTTACATCTTTCTTTGGTCTCTCACCAACTATTCGTCGGTGGTCTCGCGTGTCGAAAAAGTGACCATCCACCCCTTCAATTATTTTCATTATGTGTCGGAGTGGAGAAAGCGCGTCGCAGAGTAATGTTCTCTTTGGTTCATCCCTCAACGGAGCGATCTCGACGTCATGGAAATCCTTCGCATCATCGCAAAAACCGTCTTTTTTTATCTGTTGGTGATCCTTGGGGCGACTTTTGTCATGTACGCTCTTTTGTGGGCTGCCCCGGGCGATCTAACGGACGTGCTTTGCCCCAAAGGCTGCGAGCCAGAAATGCGCCGAGAACTGATCAAAACGTGGGGCCTTGACAAGCCAATGATCGTTCAATATGGCCGATGGTTGGGGGATGCTGCACGTTTTCGCTTTGGAACGTCGGTCTCTTTGCGACAAGGAGCGCCTGTCACCGAACTGCTCGCTCCTGCCATGCGGATCACCGCATGGATGGTGTTGGGGGCTGCTTTGTTGACGTTGTTTCTGGCCTTTTTTTTGTGCTGGCGGCCCCTGCGCTTCTTTTCTCGGTGGCTGCTGCGGTTGGGCCAATTTCCTTTGGTTGTGTTGTCCTTCGCTCCGTTGTATATCCTCGCCTATTGGTCGGTGATGTTGACGAGCCGTGGGCCGGCTTGGTTGGTTCAGCAAGGGTGGCTTGACCCCAAAACCCTCGGACGTTGGCGTGATCTGGACTTGATCCCTTTTGGGCAACAAGTCAGCGATGAAGCGGGATGGCTGACCTTGATCCCGTTTTTTGTTTCGATGGTGTTGCTTGCCCTCGGCAACAACAACCTCGCCGAACAAGCGTCAAGTTTGCGCGGCGAGATCGAACACCTCAAAGGGCAGGACTTTATGCGGGCTGTTCGTGCGAAAGGTGCGTCTTTTTGGGCGCATTTTCTCCATAACTTGCTCCTGCCTGTCACGCAGTTCTTTAGTACGCGTGCCATCCTTTTGCTCGGTACGGTGGTGATTATCGAAACCATCATGAGCATCAACGGCGTGGGATGGCTGCTTTGGCAAGCTGCCGAGATGCGCGATACACCTGTTGTCCTCGCCATCGCCTTGTTCGCAACGGTGCTTGCGAGTCTCCTTCAGATGCTCAACGAGATCGCGCTCAAACTGATCGACCCACGTTTGCGCCGATAAGCACTTCTGTGATTCGACACGAGTCGATACGAGTCCATACGGATCATACGAAATCCGCCCGTTGTGTGAGCGAAATAGGGTAGGGGCAGCCCCCTGTGGCTGCCCAAGAACAGGGCGGCTACTCGGATTCACTCCTGAATCCCTGCTCACTGTCGAGGGGCCAGCCCCCTGTGGCTGCCCAAGAACAGGGCGGCTACAGCGGAGCGCACTCACCCTTACGTGCACACTTCTCTCGGATATCGCACCAGTACGAGGAGATCCATCCGTGCAAAACATCAAGAGAGATCTATCCTTTGTTCGTTTGTTCTCTGTGTGGGCGGGCATGGCGTTGCTTGCGATGGTCCTTCCTGTCTCCGCCACCCCGTTGAAATACACCGAAGATCGGACGCCTTCGGTGCTTAACCCGCTGTTTGCGGAGGACATGTACTCTGTGCGTGCTTCCGAACTGGTCTTTGAAAGCCTGATCGGTTGGGACAAAGATCAAAAACCAGCCCCGATGCTGGCGACCGAATGGTCTGTCGCTCCCGACAAAAAATCCATCTCCCTGACCCTTCGACAAGGTGTCAAGTGGCACGACTCCAAGCCCTTCACCGCCGAAGACGTCGACTTCACCATCAAAGCGATGACCAGTCGCAGCACTCAGATCGCCGACCGTTATCTGGCGCAGATCATCAAAAACGTTTCTGTCCTCGGCACACACCAGATCAAAATCGATTTCAAACAGCCCTTGAGCAAGCCTGAAAAATGGTTGCAATTCAAGATCATCCCCAAACATCGCTTCAAAGGCGGCACCGTTCAGCGTTCTGACTACTTTAACCAAAAACCCTACGGTACAGGACCGTTTCAATTCCGTTCATGGATCGGGCGAAAGATCCAACTGCGCCGCTTTTCTGGGCATTGGAGAGGCGACCAGATCCGCCTTGATGGCGTCGCTCTTCAAGCCATCCCCGACAAAAACATCCAACGCGAAGTCCTTCGCTACGGCGGCCTTGATACCATTATCCGCGTCCGTCCGAGAGATATCCCCCTCTTTGAACGCGACCAAGGTGTCGGTTTGATGCCTTATTCCACCAACGACTGGTGGTACCTCGGCATCAATCATCGAAAAGGCAGTCTCTTCGCGGATCTGCGCGTTCGCCAAGCCTTCATTTATGCCCTCGATCGGGCCGGATTGCGCGATGCCCACCTCGGAGACGGCCAGATCATCAGCGGGCCTTTCTCGCCCAACGATCCCCTCTACAACTTTTCCGTAGAAGCCCGCACCCAAGACACCGAAAAAGCCACCAAACTTCTCGATGCTGCCGGCTGGAAACTCCCTTCTGGACAGCCTTATCGCAAAAAAGCTGGAAAAGTCCTCAAGCTGGATTTTCTCTTGCCGCGTAGCAGAAATTCATACAAAGAACTGTGCCTCGCGATCCAAGGCGAGATGCGCAAGATCGGTGTCAACGTCGAGCTGATCTGGGTCGATGACGCTGCATGGGACCGCCAAGTCTTCACCCAAAAGCGCTTCGATATGGTCCTCCACATCTGGAACTTTGATGAACTCTCCACCATCTATCCGCTCTTTCATTCACGCGGAAACCGCAACTACATCAGCTACAAAAACAAAGAAGTCGACCGCCTCCTCGAACAAGCCACCCGCACCACCGACCCCGTCATCTACAAAGCCATCTACGGAAAAATCCACAAGATCCTCCACGATGACCTCCCCTACCTTTTCCTCTGGTCTCTCACCAACTACTCCGCAATGTCTGTGCGCGTGAAAAAAGTGACCATCCACCCTTTTAATTATTTCCATTACGCGCATTCATGGGTAAAATAGGGACGTTTTGAGTCTGGTCTTCCTCCTCTCGTTGCCGTGCGTGCGGAAGGTTCGGTACTTTGTTTCAGCGACTCCAAGTTCTCTTGCGTGAGAATCCCCACTTGTTTTTTGGCCTCGCCTTTGTCTTGCTCTTGTTGGCGTCTTGCTTGATCGGAGCCTTGTATCCGTACGATCCCGTCATCGCTCGAATGCAAGGCAACACCCCATTGCAAGACCCTTCTTGGCGCTTCTGGCTCGGTACCGATCACTCGGGCCAGTCTCTCTTGATCTTGCTGATCAAAGGCACGCAGGCATTCTTTTTTCCGGGTATCCTCGCCTCTTTCCTTGCCCTTTTGGGCGGGATCTCCCTCGGAGCTTTCGCTGGCTTTTATGGCGGATGGATCGAACAGATCGGACGCTACCTCAGCACCCTAATCAACTCCTTCCCCAACCTCATCCTTGTTCTCTTGTGTACCACCGTCTTTGGACCCAACGTCTATCTGATCGCGGCCATCGTCGGCATCACGTTTGTCCCCCATATCGCCGAAGAGATCCGACGCAAAGTCGCTCAACTCAAAGCCGAAGAATTCGTCATGGCCGCCGAAGCGCACGGCCTACAAGAACGACGTATCCTCTTTTTGCACATCGTTTGGTTGCACTGCCTCCCCCTGATCCTTCGCCAATTGGTGTTTCTATGGAGCGCCTTGATCATCCTCGAAACAAGCCTCAACTACCTCGGACGCGGCGTTTTGCAAAAAGGCATCTCATGGGGAAAGATGCTTTATGATTACCGAAGTGGACTTTTTCGCGGCGAGATCTGGAGTCCGTTGGTGGTCACTTTGGTTGTGATGCTCACGATGAGCGGCCTGTATCTGTTTGCGGAAGGGCTTCAACGATGGAGCCAAGGCAAGGGCGTTTTGCACCAAGAACAGCCTTTGGATAGCTAAATTCCATACCTCCCAAATACCCCCAATCCACGGTGCTTTGAGACGATCGTGTCGAAGGGATCTCCATGAGCGAACAACCGCAAACACAACCCCACTCCCCCCCCAAACCTTTGCTCGAAGTGGAACAACTCAAGATCCATTTTCGCAGTCGTGGGCGTTTGGTGCGGGCTGTCGATGGCGTGTCTTTCTCCGTCGGATCTGGCGAAGGTATCGCCGTGATCGGAGAGTCGGGCAGCGGAAAAACCCTCTCCGCGCTCGCGACATTGGCCTTGGTCGGCGGCGAACCCGGCGTTGTTTCGGGAGCCATCCGCTACCAAGACGATACGCTCCAAACCGATCTGCTCCAAGGTATCGAAGCTTGTTTCCGACAAGAACAAGGCACCTACAAACCGACGTGGAAGGCCGAAGGATGGCGTCATGCGTATCGTGAACGCGCTACCGCTCTCGCAGGCCGAAAGATCGGCATTATCTTTCAAAATCCCATCTCTTCCCAAGATCCGCTGTGGTCGGTCGGGCGCACGCTCAGCGAGTCCATCCGTCTGCACAACCCCAAAGCCACGCGCAAAGAAGCGTCGCAAGAAGCCGAACACTGGCTCGAACGCGTTCATATCAAAAACCCCGCAGGTGTCATGCGCTCTTATCCGCACCAACTCTCGGGGGGGATGTGTCAGCGTGTGATGATCGCCTCGACGCTTGCGATGCGACCGCGTATCATTATCGCCGATGAGCCGACCACTGGCTTGGATATGACCACCAAAGCCCAAGTTCTTTATTTGCTCCACGAAGCTCGCGAAAAATACGGTAGCAGCCTGATCTTTGTCACCCATGAGATCGGCTTGATCTCGGGCTTAACCGAGCGAGTGCTCGTGATGCGGCGTGGCCATGTTGTCGATCATTTCGCAACATCCGACCTCTTGGATGTCAAGATGCGTGGGGAGACCCTCGAAACCTCCCACGAATTCGCAGAGCACACACAAGATCTTTTGCGTTGCAGCCTTGCGCTCGAAGAGCGCCGCGCACGCGTGTTGTAAAGAGGGCGAGATCATGGAAGAAAAGGTCGAGCTGATGCAAGACTCCAGCACCCAAAACGCTGCGCCCCTCACGACACAGACGGGCCCCACACCCATCCTCGTCGCCGAGACCGTCTGCAAGTTTTATCCGATCCGCCGTTCTCTCCTCGAACGCCTCCGCCGCCAACCGCCTCGCTTTGTTCGTGCCGTCGATCTCACTTCCTTGTGCTTGATGCCCGGTGAAGTCGTCGGATTGATGGGCGAATCCGGCTGCGGAAAAACCACCCTCGGCAAGATCCTCTGCCGTCTGATCCCCCCCACCTCCGGCAAGATCCAACTCATGGGAAAAGATATCACTTCTCTTCGTGGTGAAGAACTTCGCCGACTCCGACCCCGCTTTCAGATGCTCTTCCAAAACCCCTACTCCACCCTCAACCCCAAGATGAACGTCCACAACACCCTCCTCGAAACCCTGCGCGTCAACCTCCGCCTCACCCCTTCCGACGAAGAGCAACGTATCCAAGAAGTTCTCGCTCAAGTCGGACTCCCTCACAAACGCTACAGCTTCCCGACCGAGATGTCCGGTGGAGAACGCCGAAGAGTCGGCTTGGCGCGCTTGTTGCTGCTGCGCCCATCGCTGATCGTCGCCGATGAACCCGTCGCCGGCCTTGATGCCTCGATCAAGGCCAAGATCGTCGATCTGATGATGGAAACGCGCACCCCCGAAGTCGCTTATCTATTTGTCTCCCATGATCTTCATGTCATACGTTATGTCGCGGATCGCGTCTTGGTCATGTTTTTGGGCTTGATCGTCGAAGAGTTGCCCATCGCCACCTTCGAGGAAGAGCTTCATCACCCCTACACCAGCACGCTTCTCCACGCAGCTCGTCAAGTCAGCCTCCACAACTCTTCCCAATCCAAAGTGGACTTCTCTGACTTGCCCTCCCACAACGAAGCCGTTGGCGCAGGATGCCCTTACGTTCATCGTTGCCCTTGGGCTGGACATGAAGTCCCCAAGATCCGCTGCCTTGAAGAGAGGCCCCCCTTGGTGCCTGTCGCTGCAAACCACCGCATCGCCTGTCACCGCTTTTCCCCTACACCGGAGAGTCTTTGATGTTTCGCATCGCTACTTTCTTCTTTTCTCCCCTCTCTCTCGGCTTTGTTCTGGTTCTTTCTCTTTCTTCGGCTTCTGCTCAAGACTTCCGCCAGATGGCCGAAAAGGGCAAAATTCTCCTCGAAAGACAGCTTTATTCAGATGCAATTCAAGAGCTTTTGGCAGCATCCCAGACGCCCGAAGGCAAACAAAACGCCGAGGTTCATTACCATTTAGGCTTGGCTTATTATCGCGTTGCGATCATCGATCGTGCGATCCTTGCGCTCGAACGATCCGTCACGCTTGCCAAAGCAGACCCCGAACGCCAGCGACCCGCCCTGCTGCTCGAACAAATCAAGCAGCTTTTTACCAAAGTTCAGATCACCCTCGAAGTGGACCCCGATGAACTCGGAAAAGTGGTGATCCAACTCGAACCCACCGAGCCCTTCAGCAACCTACAAAAACGCCGCGCCCACGCCATGCTCGCCAAAAAATGGAGACAAGGCACCTCACTCAAAACAGGCGCGTATTACCTACCCAAAGGCACTTACCGCTTTGGGATGCAGCAGCCGACTTGCCTGAGTTATGGCTTTTTTCTCAACAACCAACCGATCAAAACGCTCGATGTCGCCGATGCCACCGTCCAATTGGCGATCAAAGACAAACCGACCTGCGTCTGCGAAGGCGGGCAAGTCCTCAAACAAGATGCCAAAAAACGTTATTGCACTTGCCCCGAAGGCACCTTGTGGTCACAACGCGAAAACCGTTGTGAGATCCCCAAAAATGCCGCTGCTCCGCCCTCTTGGATCTCCAAAAACTGGCCGTGGGTCACTGCCTTGACGGTGATCGTTGTGGCGGCGGGTGTGACGGTTCCTGTCTTGCTTGTGATGAATAACAACAGCCCGCAAAAAGCTGAATTTTCCAAAGGATTTGACTTCAAATAACCGTACGCCATCTTGGTATGGCTTGACACCTGCGCCACAAGAAGGCGTACGGGTTCGGCCTTCAACGCCACACAAGAGTCATACGAGATCCGCTCGTTGTGTGATCGTAAAAATGTAGGAGCAGCCCCCTGTGGCTGCCCAATAATCGGGCGTCTACGAATGATGCTTTGTGTACACATCACCCGGATATCGTATCAGCATCGCCTTCGCCCTGTGGGGCTGATCGTGCGAAAAGGAGAGATCGATGAAGAGAATTTGTGCTCGATGGCTTTTGTTGCTCGGATTTCTCGTGCTTTCCGCAGCTTCCGCAAATGCCAGCCTCAAAGAGATCACGGTGGATGCGACCAAAGCACACTGCCAACACCCCAAGTTCTCCCCTGACGGCGCACTGCTCGCCTTTGAAGTCCGTCACGTCGAGAAACGCGCCATCGACTTGCGGATCTACGATGTGCGCTCTGGCGAAACCAAGATCATCCGCGCCGGAACCACCGTTCTCGACGAAGATTCCGACAAACGCGGCATGGTCGCACGAGAGTTGTCTTGGGCTCCTACAGGCCATCGCTACCTCTACACCAGCAACGGTAGCGGCAACGTCTATGACATCTATATGTCCCGCGAGGGCCGCTTAAAATGGAGTTCGCGTTCCAAAAACGACGGGCAGCCCGCGTGGTCGCCCGACGGAAAACGCATCGTCTTCACTTCGGCCCGCACAGGAAAAGGCGACTTGTACTGGGTTAACGTCAGCAAGATGAATCCCCGACGCTTAACCAAAAATCCCGAAAGCACCGAGTTTTTTGCTGCATGGGACCCCTCCAACAGCAAACGCCTCGCTTACGTCCGACACACCGATCAAAGCGATCGCATCTACCTGATCGACAACATCTTTGCCCCTTCGCCTGTTCGCCTTACTTCGTGGAAAAGCAATATCTCCGAAGTTGGCCCTTCGTGGTCTTTAGACGGCAAATCCATCGCCTTTTTTGGTGTCCGCGAAGACGGTAGCGCAAACCTCTATCTCAGCGGCGTTGGAGAAAAACCAAAACTCCTCGCCCGCAACATCGCAAAAAGCGATCAATCCGGCCCTGCTTGGTCTCCCGATGGCAAACATATCTTTTTTGTCCAAAAAAGCACCGCAAATACCGATGTGATCACCGCCATCCACGTCGAAACCAACGCCAAACGCACCATCGACACGGGAACCCAAGTCAACAACGAGCTTTCCGTCGTCGCGAGTGGTGGAAAGTGGCACATCGCTTTTTCTTCTCAAGGCAAAACTTCCTCCAACGATAAAGTCTACCGCAAACTCTATATCAAAACCATCGATCCCTTCTGAGCTAGGCGACACCTTGCCCAAGATCGCTCGCCGAAAGGAGCCGAATATGCGGAAGAAACCCGCCCTGTGGGGAATCGTCTTGATGACTTGGGTGGCCGTAGGACTCGGCTGCCAAACCGCTTTCGCACAAGACGAAGTGGACTTCGACGAAAACTATCGCTCAGGTCGAGAGATGGTGAGTCAGAATCTTTACATGGACGCTGTGCGATTGTTGTACCCCGCTGTCTTTAAAACATCTCGTGGAAAAAAACACTTTGGTGCCAACTACTTCCTTGGGATGGCCTATTATCACGTCGGCAGCGTGACCCAAGCGATGAAGGTACTCACCACAGCGCGAGCGCTTGCCCGAAAACGCAATCAACGCGAACTGTTGTATCCTTTGCTCAAAAAGATCAGCAAAGACTTTGGTGAGCTTCAGGTGATCTCCGAAGCGGGCGCGGATAGTCCAAAGATCCTCAAGATCGCGCTCACGCCGCAAAAAGCCTTCACTGACTCGATCCAACGCCGCGCCTTTTCGATTATCGCCGACCTTTGGAGTAAAAAGGGCATCCAGTTTGAAAACACCAAGACGCTTTGGCTACCCAAAGGCGAGTACTTCTTGCAGATACCTCAGCCGATGTGTCTGTCGTATGCCTTTACCATCGGTGGAACCGTCGTGAGCGACTTGAGTATCGGCGATAGTGCCGTAAGCATCGGCCTCAAGGACGTGCCAAGCTGCAAATGCCTTGGGGGGCAAGTCTTAAAAATAGAAGCGAAAAAACGCTATTGCACTTGTCCAGACGGCAATATCTGGGCGTCCGAGCGCAAACGCTGCATCCTCCAACAATCGACGGACAACCGAAGCTGGCTTGCACGCAATTGGCCTTGGTTGACGGTCGTTGGGGTGGTCGTCGTCGCTGCTGCGGTCGCCATCCCTGTGGGGTTGGTGGTGGCTCAAAATCAAGATCGTGATATCAGCTTCGGAAAAACCGACCTGTTTTTGCGCCGCGATCTTCCGCGTTGAGGAGACAACTTATGCGTCTGTGGCCCTCTCTACACGGCACTTTTCGTCTGTTGATCGTGATCTTGGCCGTTGCTGCGCCTGTTGTGGCATACGCCAAAGATCGCACCGCGATCTTTGTACAAAGTCTCGAACCCAAAAACCCCAACGCCCAAAAAACCAGCGGCGAGATCAACTGGCTCTTGCGTGCGTTGAGCCAAGCCTCTCTTGCGGACAAAGGCGAGGCTTTGTTGGATCGCGGCTTGTTTTTCTCGAACGCAGAAGCCCTTGCTGCGGGCAATTGGCTTCGTCGAGCGCAGATAGCTCTCAACGAAGGTATGCAAAACTACGCTTCCGATCCTTCCGCTGCTTTGGAACCTTTGCTCAAGGCCAGTCGCTTTCTCGAATACACCTTCGCTTATTTCCCTGTGATCGAGCCGATGCGCGTCTCTCGCCTTGCTTCGGGGTTGCTTTATTGGCGAAAGGGTGAAAAAGCCCTCGGGATGAAGATGATGCAAACAGGCATCCTCCTTGATCCCAAATCTGCCGATATGCCCGAAGCGTTCTCCGATGCAGAAAAAGAGATGATCTCTGCGGTGCGTTGCAAACTCTCGATGCAACGCACTTCTACGCTGACGATCCAAGCCTTTGATCCCCGCACCGAGCTTTATCTCAACGATAAGTTCGTTGGCTTAGGCAAAGTCGACCTCAAAAACCTTCGCTCGGGCGAGTACATGATCAAGATGATGCTTGACGGATACCGACATTACAAACGCAAGTTCACGCTCGGTAAAAGTGGACGTGTATTTGCGCGAAATCGTCCCGGGCCACGCATCCATTTTTATGAGGAGCTTTGTAAAAAGTTCCCGAGCATCTCCAACGATGAGCAACTCAAAGACGAATTGAAAGCGGCGGCTTCCACGCTGCGTCTCAAAAAAGACCGTGTCACGCGCTTTTTGGTGGGCTGCTTTCAACCTTCGGGCAACGGCAACGTCGGAAACCTCAAATGGTTTGCTCTCGAAGGCGACAAGATGCAAAAAGGCAGTTGGAGCGTTCCCCCCTCCACCAAAGCCCGTATACGTGGCCTCAGCAAGCTGATCTCCGCGCTCGGACTCCAATCCAACAATCAAGAACCCTCGATGTTGCAATACGCTTCGCTCGCCCCACAAAGCGACTGCAAAGAACCCAACAACATCGAACTCCCGCCGCTAATGCCCCCCAAAAGCGATCCTCCGATGTGGACCGTCTCTCCCGGGGATGCGATCACGCTCAGCACGCACCACGGTTTCCGCTTACAGGGCACTGTCCTTGCCATCGACGGCGAAACCCTCACCCTCGAAGTCTCCAAGAACAAAAGCGACCCCACCGCGCTGCGACAAGTCAAGATCCAACGCAAAGAAGTCAAATGGACATTTATTCTTGGACCAAAGCAAGAGGGTGGGTTTCGCATCGGAGAACGTCTGATCGTGATCTCCGTCTTTGGTTTAGTTCTTCATGGGGTTCTTGCCGCGGATGATGGAGAGAAAATGCGCTTACAAACCAAGCATGGCAGCGAAGTGATCCCTTGGTCGATGATCCGACGAGTGATCCGCCGCGATTCTTGAGCCTTGGTCGATGATCCGACGTGTGAGCCGCCGCGCTCCTTAGCTTCGACAAATCACGTAGATCTGGAGGCGGTAGTTGCGGCGATTTCGATAAAAGGCAACATTGATCCCGCTCCAGCCGCTCGAAGAATTGAGGCTGCGAAGGTGATAGGCGCTGACGTGGCGCAAGACAAAAAGCTGACGCAGCTTGTAATTCTTTCCATCACTTCCATAGACCTTGCGATAAAATTTCAAGATCCCATCGATATCTTCGTAGCCACCCGAACTATAACGCCCGCCGCCTAGATCTTCGGAGCCTTTGGGGACCATGACTCCGCAGCTTCCGCGTTTGGAGCTTGGGCTGGCTTGTGCGGCGTATGAACCCCCAAGCCACAGCACCAGACACAACGCGCCGAAGATTTGAAGAGCAGCGTGAGATCGCCAAGCAGGGATGCCGCGAACCGTCCATGTTTGCATGATGTTTCCGTAAGCAAGAGAAGAGGGCGATCAGTCCGCCACGTTGGAGATTTTTTGGTGAGCAAGAGGGCGATCAATCCGCCACGTTGAAGATATTTTTGTGAGCAAGAGAAGAGGGCGATCCGCCCGTCGCGTTGAAGAGGCTTTGGTGAGCAAGAGAAGAAGGCGATCAGCCCGCCACTTTGAAGAGGAAGGGATAGTTGACGTCGACAACCCCGCCACCTTGGGGGACAGGAAACTTCCAGCGGATAATCCGACGAGTGATGCAGTTTTCCACCGCTTCATTGTTCATGGTGGTGGATTTGACGTTGGCCGTATCGACCGCACCTGTTCCGCCGATACGCCATGCGATCACGACTTTTCCGCCGAGTTTGGGGTTTTTCGTGAGTTCTTTTTCATAGCAGTAACGGATCTGCGCCCAGTGCATCTGGATAACGCGAGCGATCTGCTCTTTGGTCAACGCGCCTTTGAGGATCAAGCGGCCCGGCTGGATCTGCGTGATGGTTTTGCCGCGTCCTTGCCCGCGAAGGTTCATCCCTCCACGACCATACACGCGCTTGCGGCCACCGTATCCCCAGCTACCACCGCCATAACCGCCACCACCGCCGCCGCCGCCCGCGCCAAAGCCACGACCTGCGCCGCCCATCCCAAAGGACGCGCCACCCGCCGAACCGAGCAGCTTGCCAAGGAACTGTTGATCTTGGGCTTTTCCAAACAGATCGCCGCCGGGACCCATATCGCCCATCCCGCTAGAGAGAAGGCCCAATAGACCCGATTTTTTGACCCGCTGCATGTCTCGTTGTTTTGGATCCGCAGGAGCGTCTTCTTTCGGAGCTTCTTTGGTCTCGTCCTTCTTGTCTTCTTTGATCTCTTCGTCTTTTTTCTCTTCTTTTTTTAGTTCAAATTTCTTCTCTTGCTTCTTTTTGATCTCGGGTGGTGGAACCACGATCATCTTGGCAAAGCGGCCTTTGAGGACGGTTTCACCGAGCGCCATCGGTCCAAGCGGAACGAATTGGAACATCAAGATCATCGCTGCGTGGACGATCGCAGAAAAAGCAATCACGCGCCAAAGCAGATAATCGCGGTCGTGGTAGGCGTCGCTGTTGTAAGCCTTGGTGGGGTAAGTGTAAGAGAACTCGATGTTCAGGCTTTGGCCTTCGAGAGCGAAGACTTCGCCCGGGGTCACCGCATACACTTGTCCGTCAAGTCCGTGGACACTTTTGCTACTGAATTGGCCTTTGAGTGCGTCTGCCGAAACCACCGTCCCATCGGCTTTTGTCAGGACTGGATGGAAGGCATTGGTAAAAAACACCCCAAAGCTCCCTTGGAAGGGGATCACGAGGGGATAGTTTTGATCGGGGAACTTTTCATCGGCAAACGAAAAGTCGTTCAGGGGGTGCGTTCCAACCGTGACAATGCGGGGGCGATCGAAGTGACCGACCTCGACGGGGGTTCCGTCCAAGAGAAAGCGCACTTGGAAAAGGCGTTCACCTTTGCTTTTATCTTCTTGAACGAGATTTCGGCGGATACTCGGGGGAAGTTGATTGTCTGGGATCGGTGTGGTATCGATCACGATCGGCGCTGCGGGTTCTGCGATCAACGGAGCGCCATAATCACTTGCGGGAGGAGCCGCTGCTGCCGAGGGGATGCGCATCTCGTCTCGGACAAAATTGGCCATGATCACGCTGCTTGGAGCGGGAGGCAGGGGTTCGTCTGTGACGGGAAAATCGGGCTCTTGGTCGAGTTCGGCTTCGCCACCAAAGTCACCTTCGTTGTCAAAGGGAGAAGGCTTGATTCCTGCGAAGGGATCGGCTTTTTTGTCGAATGCGAAGTCTTCTTCTTCCATGACGGGTGGAAGCAACAGATCGTCGTCTTCGCGCTTGCTTTTGGCCGAAACAGCTTTGCCAAAGTCAGGCAACGGGCGCTTGACGGTGGGGCCTTCGGCTTCGCCGGGTGCTCCGAACACATTGAGGATATCATCGTCGGCATCTGCGATGCTTCCGAACATGGGAGCCGCGACTTCGCCAGGGGGATTCCCAAACACGCGGAGATACGAGCTTCCGATCTGAACGAGATCACCGTCTTCGATCTGGGCCTCGCCATCGATCTTTCGACCGTTATGGAGGGTCCCTTCGCTGCTCCATCCCAGATCGCTCAGCAGGATCTCGCCGTGCTCGTTGACTTTGAGCATGGCGTGGATGCGAGAAACTTGCGGGTCTTCCATACGCAGATGCGCTGCGGGGCCGCTCCCGATGATGATGTTTTCTTGGGAATATTTGTTGGTATCAACCACACTATCCCCATCCAATATCTGGATATAAACCGTTTTCTTTTCCATGTTTGTTCGTCAGCCTCGCGGGGGTCAATAAAGAGACAAAGAAGGTGTCGCGCTCTGGATAGACGCGGAGTGTTCGAGTCGATTCGAGAAGAGAGGAGAAGTGCAGAGTGGGTCAAGAGGAGCGATGATTAGAGTTTGAGGGCGTTTCGCATCAGCTCGGGATTGAAGTTTTTGCGCGGCTGGATCAAACTGTCAAACTTCACGCGGCTGCGTTGAACCATGTAGCTTCCTTCGGGCTTGATCAATTCACCTTCCACGGCGCTGCCATCGAAGTCGATCTTCGTGTTCTTCTTGAACATCACGCGATCTTCGCCTTTGATGATCTTGATTCGGGTTTGGGCCATCGCTGAACCCGTTGCCATCGCGGACATCGCGAAAAACACAGCCATCGCGGTCAACATGCTTTTTTTCATCGGTCGCTCCTTTTTCTCGTTGTATCCGAGTGAATCAACGATTCCCCGAATCCTCTGTGCATAATCCGGCAGAGTGTAATTCGGTTCTGCCGCCCTTGTCAAGTCCTGATCGGCTCTTCTCTTCTCTGGCGCTTGGACAACCGCTTTCTTGTTGGGTTCCGATCTTTTTAAGAACGAGGGGCAGGAGCAGGCGTGGTAGGAGCAGGCGTGGTAGGAGCGGGCGTGGTAGGAGCGGGCGTGGTAGGAGCGGGCGTGGTGGGAGCGGGCGTGGTGGGTGCGGGCGTGGTGGGTGCGGGCGTGGTGGGTGCAGGTTTGGGGGTAGCTTTTTTGGGTTCTTTTGTGGGTTCGGTGCCGATCTTGGAGAGTCGGTCTTTGGCTTGTACGATGAACTTGCGTGCATCTTCGAAGCTTTGGAGTTTTTTGGCGTCAGGGTGTGCAAGGAACTTGTCGAACAATTTTTCTGAGCTTTTTTGAGTGTCCGTGTTCTTGCTATTGAAGAGGATGACGCCGTGTTGAAAGACGGCTTCGGGATCGTCGGGGCGAAGGGTGAGGATGCGGTCATACACTTCTTTGGCTTCGTTCATGCGTTCCATGCCCATCAAAGCGACGCCGTAGTTGCGGTTGGCGTAGAGATTGTTGGGCTGTTGTTTCAGAACTTTTCCGAAGTGATCGATCGCCGTTTTCCAAGCGCCATTTTGGATGGCGATGGTTCCAAGGTTCATGTGCGCTTGGGTGTTCATGGGATCGTGTTTGAGGGCTTCGTGGAACTGCGCTGCTGCTCGGGTAAGGTCTTGTTTCTTCATGTAGACCATCCCGAGGTTGTTGTAAAAACCGGGGTCTTTTTTGTCGACTTGTTGAAGGGCGATGGTGGCGACAAGCTCGGCTTGGTTGTAGCGTTCCCAATCGTAGTAGAGCAGGATCAAGTTGCGGTAGGCTTGAACATTTTTGTCATCGCGAGAGAGAACAAGTTGGGCGAGTTTTTCGGCCTGATCGTATTTCTTGGCTTTCCGATACAGCATCGCGAGGTTGTTTTTGAGTTCAAGATTGTCAGGATTATTCTTGTTGAAATCTTCAAAGATGGTGAGTGCTTTGTCGATCTTGTTTGCGCGGATGTAGGCTTGTGCGAGTTCACCGCGAACTTCTTGGTTGCCGGGGTTTGCGGTTGCGTATTTCTCGTAGTGACCGAGGGCTTCGTCATGACGTTCTTGTTTTTCGTAGAGCTTTCCGAGAAAAAGAGAGGCTTTGGTTAGATTGGGGTCTTTGTCGAGAGCTTTTTTGCAAAGTTCCGTTGCCGCAGTGACGGAAGCAGCGGAATCATCGCCCATCTTGGTTTTGCACTCGATCAGATATTCTTGTGCGCTTTTTTCTTGGACGACCGTCTTGATCGGGTCTTTTTTGACCTGTGTGCCCGTACAAGCGGGTCCGACGGCAAGGGCGGCAGCGCATCCGAGGAAAAGAACAAAGCGTTGCATACAAATCGATCCTTCTTTTTACAGTTTAGCCCGCAGGCTCCAAGTCTTTCGGCTTGGTGGGTTCACATCCCCAACACAGCGTCGCCGTCTTTTTTGGACTGCTTGGATTCAGCGGCTTTATCGGCTTGGGGGGAAGCGTCCTTGGCATCCTTGGCGTCTTTTCCGTCGTTGGCCGGTGCTGCGGGCTTTTTGAGCATATCTGGTGTGGCTTTCTTCGAAAGATCGAGCTTGGAGAGGGTGGGTTCGATCAACCAGAAACGGGTTTTGCGTTTGCTGAGGACGGTATAAGGGTTCACTTGGTTGAGTTTGCGTGTGATCTGGTTGCGGCGCAGCTCGACTTGGCGGGTCCATTCGTTGTAAAGGCCGAGTTCTGCGGCTCTCTTCAACACAGCGGAGTATCCTTCGATGGCGGCGTCTTCGTAGCGCAGCGCGATGTTTTCGAGTTCGCTTTTGTACATCTGTTGGAGGTCGGGTGACAGGTCTTTGGGGATGGGGGCGGCAAAGATCTTTTCCACGAAGATATGGGTGATCTCGTTCATCCGAAACACCGCAGCAAGCGTCCATTTGGCGACGCCGTAACCTGCAACGGCGGAATAGTCGCCTCGCAGAGCCGTTCCTGTTTTGATGATGTTTTTGAGAACACCTTTGTCTTTGCGGCTGTTTCCCGTGAATTGGATGGAGATATAAGAGCGTCGTCGCCGCTCTGCCAAGAAGAATCGGGCTTGAGCGAGCGATTCGAGAGCGGGGCCTTGGCCCATAATGCCCTTGATCTTGTGGCGAACCATCTGATCTCCGAGTGCAACGACCATCATATAGCGTTTTTCGGTTTCGGCGTTGTTTCCGAGTTTTTCGTTGGCAGCGGCGATGTGCGCGTGGGCGTACAACAACAGATCGTTTTCCACCAAGTCCTTCTTCAACGTGCTCAGGGTTTTCAAGACGGCGGGGGCCCCCTTGGCGTCGAGGTCTCGTTCAAATCGCCGAACTGCGGTCGTTAAGAACGTGGAGACTTTGGCATCTTGATACTTGGCGAGGTACACCTCAAAGGCTTCGATGGCGGCTTTCCATGCTTTGTTGTCTTCGTGGACGGTAGCGATGGCAAGGTAAAGTTTGGAGGCTTCCTTGTCCTCGGGGAAACGGCGGATGAAGTCCCTGTACAGGATGATGGCGCGTTCGCTTTGTTGAAGGCCACGACGATAGAGGGCTGCGCTGTAGATGGCGCGGTTTTGTTGGGCGAGCTTTTTCTTTTCGGTGTCTTCAGAGGATTCTTTTGCAACAGCTTTGCCCTTTTTTCCACGCTTTTTTGCGACTTTCTTTTTGACGATCTTTTTCTTGCCTTTTTTCGGCTTGGCTCCGTCTTCTTCGGCACTTTCAAGGATCTTCATCACGTCTTTTTCGCCATACACGTATTTTTCATACCAAGACGCGGATTTGTCGTAGTTGGCGATCTGCTCGTAGTGGCCGCCAAGTTCAAACTTGATCTGATCCACAAAACTGGTTTCGGGATAGCGGCTCACCATCAGCTCGCGATACTTGATGGCATCAAGGATGCGCTTGGAGTTGTTGAAGTTGTTTCCTGCGATGGCAAGGGCGTTTGGAGCACGAGGACTCATGACAAAGCTTTTCTTGGTGACCCAAGGGCCTGTTTTTCCGAATTCTTCCTCGTATTTCACGAGTTGTTCTGCGGTTTTGAGTGCGCCAAGTGTTTTTTGCTCGATGAAGATACGCTGCCATGCGGAGCGGATCACCATCTGGTACATCTCTTCTTTGAACTTGGCGTTTTTGGTGAGTTGCGGATCTTCGATGAAGATGCGTGCGTTTTGCTCCAACTGAGGCCAGTCTTGGAGGTCTTCGTAAGAATAGAGGATCATAAATGCCGCACGACGGCTGAGTTCGTGGGTCGGAAACTCTTTTGCCATCATCGAAAAGATGTTCATCGATTTGCGGTAATGCTTGTAAGAATAGTAGATCGCACCTGTCTTAAAGAAACTTTGTAGGCGTTCTTCTTTGTCCGACTCTTTTTTGGGATCGAGGATGGTCAGATAACGCTCGTAGGCTTTCATTAAGCGTTGATCCCATTCTTTGATCGTGAGGCGAGTCCATGTGATCTTGCCGTCTTTGTCTTTGGTCAGACCTTGAAGTTTTTTGCCGGCCCCTTTTAACTCGACGCTGCCGGTGCGTCCGGCGAGTGCTTCATAGCAGAGGATCTCGGAGAAGGCGGCTTGTTTTTTGAACTGCCCTTGGATCTGGGTGCTGCGTTGGACGGTTTGGTCGTACTGGTAAGCAGCGCGGGCGTAGACCTTGCGAGCGTCTTCGGGAGGATTGTTTTTGCGGGTTTTGGGGGTGAGTTTTTGGGCTTTGCGATAAAGCAGTTCGGCAAGGTAAAAGCGCAGTTCGTAAGCACTTTCTGAACTGGGATAATACTCCAGATATTTTCCGTACAGTTGGATCGCAAAGTCGTAATAAAGCTCTTGGCGCTTGAGATTTTCTTTTTCTTTTTGGGCGTCTTGGTGGTAACGTGTCGAGTATTCGAGCAACGTTTGTTCTGCGGACTCGTTGGCTTCTTGCCAAACTTTCTTATCGCCGTTCCATCGTTTGTGCCAAGGATTTTTATCATCAAAGTAAGCCATGAGGTTTTCGACTTCTTTGAAGATCTCTTGGGGCTTGGCGATCTTGGCGATGGATCGGAGGACTTCGTTTTGGAACAGCGGAGCGTCGGGGCCAAAGTTGTCGGGTTCGCCTTGGGGATTTAGGGTCATCAAGAGCTTGTAGGTCTTGATGGAGAGGGGATAGTTGCCTTGGTTGTAGTAGCGGCCTGCGAGACGGCGGGTGGCTTTGTAGGCGTACACAGGCCCCATGATGGATTTGAAGTAATTGTAGGCATCATCCGAAACGTCCAAACGTGCGAACACAAGGACCAGATCGCGCAAGGCTTCGTCACGCAGGATCACTTTGCTTTCTTTGGTTTTGGCGTAGCGGATGGAGAGTTTGATCACGTGTTTGAATTGTTGGAGGGCTTTTTCGTACTCGCCGACGTTGAATTGACACCAGCCGATCATGTACATCGAACGAAGGTTGATGCCGCGCAAGTTGGCCTTGTCATCGAGAGAAAGATTGGGATCTTTGGTGCGTTCTGCGGTGATGCGAAGGGCGGATTGGTAATTTTCGAGAGCGAGTTGGACTTTGTTTTTGGTGTTGTTGAAGTAGTAGTCGGCAAGAGCAGTATAAGCATCTGGAACATAACGGCTATTTGGATAATCTTTCAACAATCGGGTGAACATGGTGAGGGCTTCTTGCTTTTTGTCCATGTCCATGAAGTTGAAGCCGAGGTTGTAGACGACTTCGTCGGCGCGTTCGTACTTGGGGTAAAGTTGGAGCAGTTTTTTGTAGACGTTAACGGCGTTGGTGCGGTACACGTCGGCTTTGGAGAGTTCGGCTTTGGGAGCGGGGGGGCAGTTTTGGTTGTTGCGTTTGCGGCAATCTTGGTCCCACTCTTCCATTTTTTTGTTGTGTTCTTCCATCGACAAGAAGCGGAGATATTTGGATTCTTCCCAATATTCTTCGGCCAATTGATAACGCAACTGTGCGTTACGGGCGGGATCTTCTTCATTGGGGATGAGTGTCTTGTAGGTGTTAATCTTTTGTTGACGGATCTCGGCTTTGGCTTTGTCTGCGAAGACGCCTGCGGTGAGTCCTTGGACCTTTGCGGGGCGTTGGACTTGCTTTTTGGCTTCTTCGGCACGACGGCGTTCTTCTTCGAGTTCGCGTTGGGTTTTTTTGCGTTTGAGGTTGATCAGCAGCTTATCTTTTTGCTTACGTTGAAGCTTGAGTTTTTGAAACGAGCCTTCGCGTTTGCCTTTTCGCTCAAAGTCTTTTTGGTCGTAGTTTTGGGCAGAAGCAAGGCCCAAAGAGAGCGCCCAGAGGGCGGCACATCCGAGGCCAAGCAGCCAAGCATACAACGCGTTGTTTTGGCGGATCATCGCTTACATTCTCCCTGAATAAATTGACGGTAGTGGGCCACTTCATCGAGCCAGAACTCGCCTTGGTAGGGCCAAAAGATATGGCTTTGTTCTGTGATCAAGGTGTAGCGGTATTCGTCTTGTTCGATACCGCCGCCTTGTGCGTAGCGATCGAGCTCTTGCTTTTGTTTTTGCAAGGTTTCGAGCTTGATGACTTGGGCCTGATTGACTTGTTTGGTGACATCCTTGCGGATGGACTCGAGGGCTGCGTGGATGCTGAGGCCCGCTCGGCGTTTGAGGGCTTCACGGGTTTTGAGGGCCGTTTCAAGCAAGGCACGCCCGAGGTTTGAGGTCTTCCATGCGGAGCCGCGAGTGCGGATGATCTCGATCTCGGCGTCGGTTTTGTCCATGAGGCTTTGGTAGTTGCGCAGCGATTTGTCTTGTTCAACAAGTGCAATGAGAGAGGGGAGAAGATCCGTAGTTTTGCCTTCTTTAAGCAGCGTTTGTTGGCTTCGGAAGTACTCGTAGTATTGGGCGATCCAGTTCTCCTTGGTGCGTCGGGCAACCAATATTTTGAGTTTATCTTGGAGCGGTTTAAAGAACGCTTCAAAGCGTGCGATCGATTGTTTGGTTTCTTCGTATTTGCAGTTTTGGAAGTAGATCAGAGACTGGAGGATCTGGAGTTCGGGGAAGAAGCTGATCTGATAAAAGGCCGACTGGAGGCCCAAGATGCGCCCAAGGGAGAAGTGATAGTACTTGAGCATATAAAAGACCCAAGAGGTTTCAAAGAGGACTTCTCCTTTGGTCAGGCCGCGCTGTTTGGGGACTTTGCGGTATTCCCGAAGGGAGGCGACAAGGTGTTCTGGGCCTTTGGGGTTGTCGAGGTTAAAAACACCGAGAGCGTAATAAGAGCGGGCGATACCGAGTTGTGCGAATTCTTTGATTTGGAGGAGTTCTTGGCGTAGTGCTTTTTCTTCGGGCTTATCGCCGGTGGGTAGGGGGAGATCGATGATGCGTTGGAAGTATTCGATGGCTCCCTCGTTGTAGCCGACTTGGGCGTTGCGTGTGCCCATGAGATAGAGGGCTTTGGCGAAGTAGTTGTAGGGGGCGCGCTTGCGGACTTGGCTGAGGAGAACGATGGGCATATAGATGTATTCGGTATTGGTGCGGCCAAAGACGAAGTAGTAGCGGCCCATGAGGTAGGAGAAGGCGTCCTTAAAATCGTCGATACGTTTGTGCCAGCGTTGGGTGAGGTCGGGGTTGCGTTTGACGTTGGGGGGGACAGGGAACAGATAGGGGATGGGGTCGGTTAATGCGGGGATTTCGATTTTTTTGCTTGTGCGTGTCAGTCGAAGAGCACGGATATTTGTGGGGATACGTCGAAGGATCTGGATCCGTCCAAGGCGTTCGAGGGTTAAGGTTTCATCGCCTGTTGCGGAGGCTGTTTGGATCATGCGATCGAGCGCAAGCAGGAAGTTGCCGTCGGGGCGTCGTTTTTTGGGGTCGGCGATATCGAGGGATTGGGTCTCGCGCAAGACTTCGTTAAAGTATCCAGAGGAGACGATACCGAGTTGCATCCGAAAGAGGGCGCGTGCGAGCAAGAGGCGGGCAGCGCGTTGAAATTTAGGGAGGGCGGTACCGTTTTCGATGATATCGAAGAAGTCGACGGACGCGCCTTCAAAGTCGTTGCTTTTGTACTTGACACGGGCGCGGCTAAAGAGGCTTCGGATCTCGCGTTCGGTCATCATGGCTTGTGCAGCCACAGGTTCAACATACAAACAAGAGGTAAGAAGGGCGGCAGCAAGCGCCAGCATCCACCTCGACATACGTCCGGTTTTTTGCAACATGCGTCACTCCTGCCAAGGTTTAAAAGAAGAAGCTAAAGCCAAGATTGAGTGCCATATCGACACGGAACAAGTCTTGTTTTCGGCTTTCAAAGTGATCGGGCATAAACAGCACACGAAACTCCCATCGGAAGGCGAGAAAGCGCAGCAAGAAGTAGCGTTGTCCGAGGCCGACGCCGCCAAAGGGGGCAAAGCCGGGGCTGCCTTTGGCACCTTTTTCGGTCAACACGTTTTCGGCTGCGGGTAGATCGCTGGGTGGGGGGAAGGTCAAAAAGACGCCACCAAGGACGGTAAAGAAGACATCGTAATGGATGATCGCTTGGCTGAAGAGGTTAAATTTTCCGTAGAATGGGGCGAATCGAAACTCTGCACCAACGGTTGACAAGAAGAAGGGACGGCGAACGTCGGGTTTGACGCGGAAGGTGCCTTGTTCGTTTTGGAGTTGGTTGGTGAGTCCGGTGGGGACGTCAAAGCTGCCTGTGGCGAGGAGTCCGAGCGCAAACCATTCGTTGAGATGGTACATATAGCCGAGGCTGACGTTATAGACCTGATAGAAAGGATCGTTGGTGACGAGACCAAGACTGAGGTTGAGTTCTTGTTTTTGGGTTTTGGTGTAGAGGCGCTTTTTGAGGGCGTCGTCACCGGGGCGAAAGCGATCGGATGGACTGTCTGCGTGAGATGTGCGGGGGAGGCAGAGGAAGCCGAGAACAACAAGCACAAGCGTGAACTTTTTCATGACTGAACCTTATAGCGTAAGGGTCCGAGAGCATCGTGCATTCGCGTCAATCTCGCGGTCAAGGATTGCGTGCCGAACAATAAAGACTTGCGAACAAAAAGTCAGGAGACAAAACAAGCCGTTGTGAGGTCATCAAGAACCCCATTGGGGGGGCCACACGCGAAGTCGAGAGTGTCTAGCACAATTCGACAGGCATTTCAAGAAGCAGCGTGCGGTTTTGTATGGCAACGCAGCGATATGCTTTGGGGCAAGGGCAAAAGCCGCATCGCTTGTTGGGTGGAGTGGAGACGCAAGAGAAGATGTCATGGGGTGTTTGGGTTAAAGGTGAGGGCCAAGCGTGCGGCTATCTTGTCGGCGGAGCCTTGTTCGATGGTATAGCTGAGTTCTTCGGAAGAAGCGATCTGGTTTTGTCCTGCGTCAAGGGCGCGGGCGAAGACGTTGCGGTTGTTTGCGAAAGGGACGTTGGTTAAGATCGCGAACTTGGGTTTGGGCTGTCCATCGATCAGACGAACGAAGAGGTTTTCTTCTTTGACGTCGTTGAAGGCTTTGAGTACAAATTGCAAGCGTTTGGCGGCTTCAGGGATATCGTTTGTGAAGCGGATGATCAGGGTTCCGGTGGTTACGCCTTGTCGGCGACCGAGAGAGAGCGTGACTGCGCTTTGGATGTTGTCGCCCGATTTCTCGACTTGAAAGGCTGGGGTGCTGCCGTTGGACACGGAGCGACCGGTCGAGTCGTAGGTGACGATCGTGAGTTTGCGTTCGCCGCCGTAGGGGATCTGTTTGAGGGGGATGGGTGGGATCTGGCATTTGCCTGTTTGGGAGTTCCAAAAAAGGTCGGTGGGTTGAAAGCCTTCGGTGAACTTGGCGTTGACGATCTCTTCTTGTTGTTCGGTGAGTTTTTCGACGGTGAATTCCATCTGATAGACGCCGACGCATGGGAGGTCGGTCTTTTCTTCGACGCGGATCACGAAGCGTTCGATATAAGAGCAACTGCCGAGTTGCGTAAGGGTCAAGACAAACAACAACGCAGAAGGCCAAGAGGGACAAGCGAAACGTTTCATTCTTTTTCCATATACTTTATCGGTACATACGAGACGTTTTGGGGGGGCCTTTCTTTGTGAACCACCCAATGCGGAGGCTTTAGGGCTTGATGGGTGAACCGATCAAGCGCCGATGGGTTTATTGAGTGCCAGAAGCGGTGGTGGTGGTTACAATAAAAGTGGCGCTAGGTGGTGCGCTATTTTGTGCGATCAGGACGCCAGCGGTGACGGCACCAGCGCCGACGACGGCGACAACGATAATGGTCCAAAACCACCATTTTTGTGCGATGGATTCGCCCTTGGGTTCAGGCTTTTGGGGTTTTTCTGTGATGCGTTTTTCGGGTTCGCGGCGTGGTTCGATGGCGGCGACGCGGCGTTCGGGTTCGGGGTCGGGTTCGGAGCGGCGTTCGGGTTCGGAGCGGCGTTCGGGTTCACTGCGGGCGATGGGTTCGGCGCGTCGTTCGGGTTCGGGTTCGCGTCGGATGACAGGGGGTGGGTCAGGGCGGCGGACGGGTTCTGCGAGGGGAGAGAGTCGTTGTTCGAGTTGTTGGGCGTAGGCGACGATGGCGCTGCGATGTTCATCCCGAGACAGGCCGATGGGGAGTTTGTGGTAGGTGATATTTTTGGCGTCTTTTTGGTATTTGGCGATGTAGAGCAAGATGACGCTTCCGCCATCTTTTTTGGAAAAGCGTCTGGGTTCGAGCATATAGAGGTGATCGACGCTGAGTTTGTCGCGGATCGACTCAAGGCGATCGAGGACGAGGGGATCGACGGCGGCGGCTTTGTCGAAGATGGGGATGCCGTCGAGGGAGAGAGCTTTGGGATCACGTTCGAGGGAGACGTTGTTTTTGAGGCTGGTGCGGCTGCCGAGCTTTTTTTTATCAAAGTTGGCGATACTTTTCCACATCTTGTAGCCGTTGTGTTCGACGCGAAACAGGTGACGGCCAAGAGGGATCTCGCGGATGGTGACGGGGGTTTTTCCGACAAGGCGTTGATTGTAGTAGACTTTTGCGTTGTTGGGGGTGGAGTCGAGAGACAGCGAGTAGTTGGCGCTGCGTTTGACCCAGTCGCGTATCGTATTGAAATATTTGACGAATTGCTCGGGATATTTGCCTTCATCGGGTTGGTATTCGGGGTTGAATTGAGCTGCGCGGATGACGTATTCCCGTGTTTTGGGGCCATTGCGCATCTGGAGGTAGGCAAGGCCGTGGAGCAAGTAAAGCTCGGTGAAGAGGTTGGGATCCGTCACCCAATCTTCGATGTGTGGGGCAAGTTTGTTGGCTTTTTCGAGGGCTTTGAGGGCAAAGCCGGCATAGCGGGGTTGATTAAAGGAGCAAAGTTTTTGGCCTTTTTCGAGGTAACGGCGGAAGTATGTAATGCGGATCTCAGTTTTTCGGTCGATGGTTTGGACATTATTGAGGCGGTTGGTGAGATCCGCTTCTTCCATGACGTCGAGGCGGGGGCGTTGTCGAAGTGCCCAGCGGTAGAGGCGTTGGATCCATTCGGCCTCGGTGCTGTCGAGGTTTGTGTTGGATTTGTAGGGGATGAGAGCGATCTTGGGCTTGGTGTTTGCGTGGGAGTTGGAGAACCAAGTCAAGGGGAGAAAAAACAGCAGGGGCAAGACTATGCAGCGAAAGAAGGTGCGTTGCTGTGGGGGGAGGGTGGGGGTGAACTGTGGGGCCATGCTTTTTTCTCCTGCCGCAAACGAGAGTGTGTACTCAAGAGGCGGACTATCGGGCAATAAAACGCTCTAGCTTTTTGACATAGGAAAGGATGGCGCGTTGTCCATCCGCGTTGGTATCGCCGACGCGGATGCTTTTGTATTCGATACGTTTTGCGCCTTTGCGGTAGGTGGCGATTTGAAGAACGCTGAGGGTATCGCCATTGACGGTGATATTTTGGGGTTGTGCGATAAAGAGATATTCGGCGTTGAGGCGATTGCTGATGGATTCGAGGCGATCGAGGACAATGGGGTCTTCGCCGGTGCCTTTTTCAAACATGGGGATGCCGTCGAGGTTGAGGGCTTGGGGATCACGGCTCAAGGGGACGGTGGTGCGGAGGCTACGTCGATCTCGGAGTTTGGCTTTATCGAAGTTGGCGGCGGTGTTCCAGCGGTTGTAGCCGTCTAGTTCGATGCGCAAGAGATGGCGTCCGAGGGGGATGTTGGGGATGGTGGTGGGAGTTTTTCCGACAAGGCGATGATTGTAGTACACGCGTCCACCGGGCGGATTAGAGGCGAGAGTGAGGGAGTACTGTGCGCTTTCTTTGACTTCTTTGCTGATGCCACCGAAGAAGTCGACGAATCCGGCGGGGAAAGCGTCACCGAGGCGTTGGAAATCAGGATTGAATTGAACGGTTTTGGTGACGTAGGTACGGGCTTGATCTTGGTCTTTGCTGATGAAGTGGGCGAGTGCGGTGTAGAGATAGAATTCGGTCATTAGCTGCGGATCAGTGAGTTCGTTTTGAAGGTCAGGGATCATCTCTTCGGCCTTGTTGAGGGCTTTGAGTGCGAACTTGCCGAAGCGGGGCTGACCGATGGCGCACAATTTTTTACCTTTGTCAAGGTAGTCTTGAAAGCGTTTGATCTGTTCGTGGGTTTCGTTGCTCACGGGTTTGACGTTGTTGAGCGAATCAAGGACTTGTTTTTTGCTGAGCAGATCAAGGCGTGTGCGGCCTTCCATGGCGCGTTGGAAGTATAGTTTAAGGATGCCAACGCGGGCAGGATCGAGATTGGAGGTGGAGGCGTAGGGGAGGATCGCGATGCGTTTTTTTGCGGCGGAGGCGGAGGCTTGTAGTGCAAGCGAGAGGGCAAGGGAGGCCAAAAGCCCGACTGGTATGTTGAGAGATTGTTTCCATCCACCCGAAAGCTTCATGCTTGTTCTCCTCGTGGTTGCCTTGGTCTTGTGGTCGGATCCGCAGGGTTTTGTGTGTTGATCGGTGCTGTGTTCGGCAGCTTTTGCGCTGGTTTTCGAGTACACGATCATTTGCGCTGGTCTGTTGTATCGAAATCACCTGCGAAGATCAAGCGGATGGTGATCCCAAACGAAGAGAAGGGGAGCGAGACAGAGAGGGGAAGAGTGGCGCGGATAGAGGGTTTCAGGGGAATTGGAAGCGGTATGTATTGGTTTTTCCTGCTTCTACGGAGATCTGGTATTGTCTTGTTGTGGCGTCGGCTTGTTTTTTGGGGACTTGGTATTGGAGTTGGATGGTGTAATTTCCGGCAGGTAGTTCTTTTTCAAAGGGAATTTGCGTATGATCGATAAGTTTGCCTTGAAAGAAGATGTAAGCCCACGGGACGGATCGGATGATCACACGGCCTTTTGGAGGGGGCGATACAATCGGGCGGAGGGTGGGTTGTTGTGTGGAAGAGGGCGGCTGAGGGATACGAGCGGCGACTTGGGTGGGTGAGGAGGGCAAGAACCATTGTGCGAGAAGGAAGAGCAGCAAGAGTCCTGTTGCGAAGGTGCCGAGGCCGATCCAAAGGGGAGCGTGTTGTTTTTGAGAGATCGCGGTTCCAGCGAACAGTTCTTCGTCTTCTTGCATCTCAAGCAGAGCGGGAGAAGCTGTCCATGTGCTTGCGCTGGGTGTTTCTTCGGTGTGTTTTTGCGATGGTTCGGTCTTTTGCGGGCGCATCGGCAAAGGATCTTTGAGCGGAGGTGCATCTTCTGCCACGGCCTGAACGTCAGGTAAAGTCGGTTCGTCGTGCTCAAGGCGTGCATGGATCTGTAGTGGTGGCGGCGATGCTCGGAATGGGTGTAGATGGCTGGGCGGTTGAGAAAAAGGCGTTGCACCGGCAAAGACTTCGACGGATTGTGAGCGAGAGCCGTCAGGAGAGAGAGGTGGTTTGGTGGTGGGTGGTGTAGGCGTATGGAGAGGCCGCCCTACAGCGAGTTGTTTGGCGTGTACCTCTCGGGCGATCTTGGTTTCTTCCATAATGGCGGCGCTGTCGCGCTCGAACACATCTTCGAACAATTTGCGGATAAAAGCCGAAAGATGCGCACGCGAAGGAAACAGGTGAGAGCGGCTGAGGAAGCGCAGGAGATCGAGGCGCATCTCTGCAACGCTGGCGTAGCGATCTTCTGGATAGCGCGTCAAAGCTTTCATGAGGATGTGATCGAGATCAGGCGGAAGGCTGGGGTTGATATGGCGCAAGGGTGTAAACAGAGCTTCACGGACTTTTTCGAGGATCACATAGTCGTTGGGTCCGTCAAACATTTTTTGGCAGGTCAAGAGTTCCCATGCGACCACGCCGAGCGAAAAGATATCGCTACGATGATCCATGCGATCACCCCGGACCTGCTCAGGCGACATATAGGCGAACTTGCCTTTCAAGACCCCGCCTGTGGTGTCGTCGCGTCCGAGGACTTGAACGCGTGCGATGCCGAAATCCGTGATTTTGACCTCGCCTTCGTAGGAGATCAAGATGTTTTGCGGCGTGATATCACGATGAACCAGATTGAGGAAGTGGCCCATATCATCGTGTTTTCGGTGAGCATAATCGAGTCCGTTGCAGATCTCGATCAAGACCCATACAGCGAGGCCAAGCGGGATGTGTTGTTGATATTCGCGACACCTGTAGAGCAACGCAGCCAGATCACAGCCGCGTACGTACTCCATCGCGATGAAGTAGAGTTCGTCTTGCAGGCCGAAATCGTAGATGGGGACCGTGTTGACGTGATTCAAGGTGGCAGCGAGTTTCGCTTCGTTGATAAACATCTGAACGAACGAGGGATTTTCCGTCAGGTGAGGATAAAGCCGCTTGATCGCGATGAGCTTTTCAAAGCCTTCTGCGCCAAAAGATTTGGCGCGAAAGACTTCGGCCATCCCTCCCACAGCGACCTTGTTGAGAAGGATGTAACGTCCGTATACCAAGGGATCGAGTTGGGCTGCTTGCATTGATCGTTAAACGGCTGGAATGTTTTTTGCTCGAAAATAAAACGAAGTTCACTTTTGTTCGTAATAGAGAGAAGTCAGGATCTATCGTTTCACATCAAAAAGCAAGGTGTCATGTAAGAAAGGCCACGGGAGAACGATAGAGGAGATGGGTGGTCAATTTGTCAAGAGCCTGTGCCGTATGGGTAAGGGCAAGAGAAGAAGAAACGGGGTGAGAGACCCCTTGAACCGAGATATAAGGAGGATGGGATGAAGAGGTCACTACCGATTCCGTCCGGTTCGCTGGAACGTTACCTTCAAGAGATCAACCGTTATCCGTTGCTTTCGGCTGAACAAGAAAAGACGCTTGCGAGAAAGTGGGTCGAGCAGGGGGATCGCGATGCGGCGCATATGCTGACAACAAGCAACCTGCGTTTCGTTGTAAAGATTTCTTATGAGTATCGACGTTATGGGATTCGCCTTTCGGATCTGATCCAAGAAGGAAACATTGGTTTGATTATGGCGGTCAAGAAGTTTGATCCTGATCGCGGGGTACGTTTGATCTCGTATGCGGTGTGGTGGATTCGAGCACAGATCCAGAACTTTATTTTGCAAAGTTGGCGGTTGGTGAAGATCGGGACGACACAAGCGCAACGTCGTTTGTTTTACAAGTTGGAAAAGACCAAAAGGATGCTGGCGCGGATGCACGGGGGCCGCGACAAAGTGGATCGCAAGTTGGTGGCCGATGCCTTGAATGTCAAGGAAGAGTTGGTCGAGGAGATGGAGCAGCGCTTGGGGGCACAAGAAGTCTCGTTGGACAGCCGCTTTCAGATGGAAGGTGAAGAGGGGCGTAGCTTGACGGAGATCTTGCCGGACAATGGGCCAAGTCAGGAAGAGATGATGGGCGATGCAGAGTACGAAGATGTACGTCGCCAACATCTTTACGATGCGTTGGAGCAGCTGTCTGATCGCGAGCGTTTGATCATCCGCCGCCGTCGCTTGATCGAAGAGCCGCAAACCTTGAGCGAGATCGGCAAGGATCTGGGGATTACACGCGAGCGCGTGCGTCAACTCGAAGCGCGTGCGTTACGCAAGCTGCGCGGCTTTTTGGAAGATGGCGGACTGATCGATCTTTTCGATGAGATCGAGATCTTCATGGAAGAGCCAGCCGAAGCATGGGCTTGAGGTGTGTTGCGTGTGTTTCCTGTTGAGGTTGGGATCTTTTGCTCAAATAGGCGGGTGGATAGGGGAATTAGATGCATTTATCTTCGTTTCTGTATGATCTTCCAGACGAGTTGATTGCACACAGTCCAGCGCGTGAGCGCGGAGAATCGAGGTTGATGGCATTGTCGCGGGAGCGAGACACACCTGCGTCGCACCATTTTTTCTGCGATCTACCGTCTTTTTTGCGAGCGGGTGATCTTTTGGTCATGAACGACACGAAGGTGTTTCCTGCGCGACTTTTTGTCAAAAAGCCGTCGGGTGGGCGTGTTGAGCTGTTGTTTTTGCAGCGTGAAAAAGGGGAAGGGGGGCAAGTGTGGCGGGCGATGGCGCGTTCTTCTCGTTCGATCCGCGTTGGGATGGCGTTGGTTTTTCCAGAAGAACATGGCGCGGATGTCATAGCGCGAACAGAAGATGGAGCAGTGCTACTCCGTATCCCTGAAGCACTCGATCTATTCGGTCTTTTAGAGCGTCATGGGGAGATCCCGTTGCCGCCCTACATCAACCCGCACCAAGGGATGGTGGATCATGCCACGCGTTATCAGACGGTGTATGCGAAAGAGCAAGGGGCCGTCGCTGCGCCCACAGCAGGGCTGCATTTGAGCGAGGCGTTGTTGGAGAGCTTGTTGGGGATGGGGATCGGCTTGTCTTGGGTGACGCTGCATGTCGGGGCGGGTACCTTCTTGCCTGTACGGGTGGAAGATATCCGCGAACATCGGATGCACGCGGAACGCTATCAGATCTCGGATGAAGCCGCGCAGGCTTGGCAAGAAACCAAGGCCAAAGGGGGGCGCGTGATCGCTGTCGGGACGACCTCTTTGAGGGCCTTGGAAGCGTCTGCGTTGGAGCATGGTCATGTCGTCGCGGGAGCCAAAGAGACCGATATCTTCATCTACCCGGGGTTTTCGTTTCGTGCGGTGGATGGCTTGATCACAAACTTTCACTTGCCTGCGTCGACGTTGTTGATGTTGGTTTCTGCGTTTCACGGTCGGGAGCGGACGTTGCGAGCTTATGAAGAAGCGGTGCGCTTGGGGTATCGTTTTTACAGTTATGGTGATGCGATGCTGATCTTGTGAAGAGAGCCTGTGGCGGCGTTTGGGCGGGTGGGATGGGGAAGAGTGGTGTTGGGTGGTGGAGCCGTTGGGTTGAAAAAAGCGATAGCGTCTTGACAAGGGGCAGCTAGTTGTTTTTTGCGCCTTGGCAGATCCAGTTTTTGATCAACGTGATCTCGGCGGTGGTAAGGGTTCCACCGCGTGGCATGCGTGCGCCACAGGTCGGTGTTGCGGAGTCCAATTTTTCGACGATGTAGCTTTGAGCGGCGTTTCCGCTCACTACAAAGGTTTTGTTGCTGCATGTGCTTTTGCCCGTTGTGAGCGAACCAAAGGATTTGGTCGACTCAAGGTTAAGGCCTCCTGATGGAGTGTTGCCGCTGTGGCAGCCGGTACAACGGGCGTTCAGGAGGTTCTGGATGTCGGTTGCGTAACGGACGGTTGTTCCGCAAGGATCACCGCATTTCCCTGCGATGCAGGCTTGACCTGTGGCGCACTTGTTGTTGCAAGCGCCGCAATGATCGAGGTCTGTTTGAAGGTCAAGACAAGTGGTGTTGGTGCCACAGAGAGTTCTTCCTGTTGGGCAACCGCATTTGCTGTTGGTGCAAACTTGCGAGGTCGGGCATTTGGTGTTGCAAGCGCTGCAATGGCTGACGTTGTTCGTGAGGTTGACACAGGACGTTCCGCATTTTGTGGTCCCTGTCGGGCAGGCACAAACACCGTTTTGGCAAGTGTTGCCTCCCGTACATCGGGTTCCACAAGCGTTGCAATGGTTGCTGTCCGTTTTGAGATTTACGCAAGCTCCGCTGCAATCGGTTTGTCCTGTGGGGCAGGCGCATTTTCCTGAAACGCAGGTTGAACCTGTCGGGCAGATCTCGCCGCACTTTCCGCAGTGTTGGGCATTGGTTTGCGTGTTGATGCACTGGCTGTTGCAGTCGGTTTCTCCTGTGGGGCAGCCGCATCGACCGTTGAGGCATTGGGTGGGGCATTTTTCCCCGCATTTTCCGCAATGATCTGTGTTGGATTGCGTATCGACGCATTGATCACCGCAAAGCACTTGTTGATCTGGGCAAAGACAAGCCGCTTGTTGGCAGATCTGGCCGGTGGGACAAGCGTTATTGCATTTTCCACAATGGCGGGCGTTGTTTTGTGGATCGACACATTCTTCAAGGCAGAGCTGTTTTCCGCTCGGGCAGGAGCATACGCCTTGTTTGCAGGTGGTTTGGGCTGGACAAGCGTTGTTGCAGGCCCCGCAGTGGAGGCTGCTTGTTTGAAGATCGACGCAAGCATCGGCGCAGCGGGTTGTTCCCGTTGGGCAGGCGACGCTGCTTTGGCATACACCGTCGAGGCATATCTCGTTGCTCGCGCAGGCGTTGTTGCATTTTCCGCAATGTTGGGGGTTGGTCTTGAGATCTTTGCAGCCTCCCGCACAAGGCGTTTGAGGACTTGGGCAAGATTCGGGGAGTAGGCCGCCGTCTTCGGGGGAAGTTTCTGTGGGCGTCTCGGGAGATGTTTCGTTCGGAGCGTTTTCGTTGTTTGTTTCGCTGTTGGGTTCGGAGGCGGATTCTTGTTGACCTTCGGGCTGTGGGGGGGGGCCGCATTGGACAAGGAGCGTAAGCGGGATCGCAAGGAAACAGAACAAAAGAAGTCCGCGTCGGATAAGCCGTGTGGGGTGCATCGGCATGGTCTCCTCCGTTGGGCAGTGTTATGCTGCAAAGTCTCGGGTGTTCGGTTGAAATGAACGTCTTCGTTCCAACCGAATGGAGTATACCACGCACAGAAAAGATCTCGGCTTTTTTTCTCGGGTGCCATCGCGGTACGTTTGGGTTGCGTTCACCAAGATCGTTGTTCTTGCCAGAGAGCAAAGGCTTTGTCTTTGGGCAGTGGTGGTGAAAACAAATAACCTTGGGCTTTGTCGACCTTTGCTTGATGCAAAACCGCACGTTGCTCGTTGGTTTCGACGCCTTCGGCAACGATCTGTATCCCAAGGCTGCGCGTCATGGTGACGATGCCTTCGAATACAGCCTTGGATCGGTTGTTTTGAGTGAGATCGTGGATAAAAGATCGATCGAGTTTGATGGCGTGAAAGGGAAGCCGGTGCAGATAAGAAAGCGAGGAATAGCCCGTCCCGAAGTCGTCAAGCATGAAATGGAACCCGTCTTGGGCGAGTTGTTCGAGAAGGTGGGCGGTGTGATCGAGTTCTGTGAGCAGGGCGCTTTCAGTCAATTCGATAGATATCTCCGAAAATAGGGTATTTTCTTCTTTTAGAATAGAGCAGACTCGGTGATAAAAGGAGGCTCGGCCTTGGTCTTCGTTGGGGCGGATAAACTTTTGTGCGGCGGATGCGTTCCATTCGCGAGCAGAGGTGTTGATGCTGATCGTTGGGACAACTGCGTTTGCGGTGTGTTGTTTCCATTGTTGGATGGTGCGACAGGCCTCGCGCAGAACCCACTCACCGAGCGGATAGATAAAGCCACATTCTTCTGCAATGGGGATAAATTCGGCAGGGGAGATCATGCCTTTTTGGCTGTGTTTCCAACGCAGAAGAGCTTCAAAAGAGCAGATCATCCCGTTTTCAAGAGAGATGATCGGCTGCAAGTGGATGGAAAGTTCGTTGCGTTCGATCGAGTGGCGCAAGTCCATCTCTAGTTCCGTACGTTGTCGCACACGCAAGTGCATCTCTTGATCATAGAAAACAAAAGAGCGACGGCCATTGGATTTGGCGCGATACAAGGCGATATCGGCTTCTCGGAGGAGCTCGTCGGCGTTGATTTGGGAGGCGGAGGAGAAAACAATACCGATGCTGGCTCCGATGTCGAGCTGTATGCCTTGGATCTCGACGGGGCGAGATATCGCGTCAAGTAGGCGTTTTGCGACGACTTGCGGTGTTCGTTCTCTTTGGATCAGTTCGAGGAGGATCGCGAATTCATCCCCGCCAAGGCGTGCGACGGTGTCGTGGCTGCGAAGGCTTTTCTTGATGCGGGAAGCGATCTCTTTGAGCAAGAGATCGCCTGTTTGGTGTCCAAAGGTATCGTTGATCTGCTTGAAGTGATCGAGATCCATGAGCAACAAAGCAAAGTTTGAGTAGGTTTCTTCGGGAGAAGAACGTTGAAAGCGTGCGACCACTTGGTGGAGCCGTTCGTAAAAAGACAGGCGGTTGGACAAGCCTGTGAGCGGATCGTGGTAGGCGTTGAACCGCAGCTTTTCCTCCATTTCCCGCTGGTGGGTGATATCGGATGTGGCTCCGATCACGCGTAGGGGGGAGCCTTGTGGATCGCGCAAAACGATCCCTTGCCCGAGCGCCCAGATGTAGGTCCCATCGTGTTTGCGCAGGCGATGTTCCCATGTGTGGTAGGTTTGATCGCCGCTCAACCACTGCATGAAGGACTCGAAGAAAGCCGCTCGATCTTCGGGGTGGACACATATCTCCATCCATTCGACAGTGCGCGGGATGTATCCTTTTGGATATCCGAGCATCTCGTCGAAGCGTTCGGAAAGATAAAGCTGTTGGTTGGCCAGATCGATATCCCATAGCCCATCGCTGGTTGCTTGGACGGCGAGGCGGAAACGCTCTTGGCTGGCTTCGGCTTGTTGCGTGGCTTCTTTGGCCCGTTGTTCGGCCACGACACGTTGCGTGATATCAAGATGTTCGGTTGCGATGTAGCGTTTCCCGTCTACTTCGCAAGCCCACAGTCGCGCAAGAAACCAACGCTTTTCGTCAGGTCCGTGACAAGGGTATTCAAAGGTGTCGCTATCGGTTTCTCGATGAAGTAGCTGCTTGAGCGATTGAAGTGCGCGTGCTGCGTGAAGATCGTAGGCAGCAGCTTGTTCACAGACTCGCAGATAACTGGCTCCCGGGGCGATGCTTGGTTTGAAAGCCCCGTTCTGTTCGCCAAATCGGAACCAAGCGCGGTTTGCGTACAAGATCGTTCCGCTTGCGTCGAGCAGCGCGAAACTGGTTTTGGTCGTTTGGAGGCTTTCAAATAACGCTCTTGCGAGCGGCTCGTTGAGGGGGGAGTGTGGTGTTGTGTGGAATATGACTTCCTGTTGCAATGCTGCCTCCCTTGCTGTGCGCCCTTGCTTGCGCGTGGATGCTCTTCGTCTTGTTGCTTTGTCTGAAAGGCATGAAAAATTCTTCATCACCAAACCCGCGAGATCCAAATGCTGTTGCTTTTTGTGGAAGTCTCTTCCAAAAAAGGATGCTCTTGCAGATCGCTACGGCATGGCGAGGAAAGAACTTAAACAGAGAGACGCGGTTGGAGCGTTTTTGGGCACGGCCTCAGAGGGTGTTTGCGAAACTCGCTACATGACAGTTGAAGAAAACAACGAAAACTCGAGGGGTTCATTCAAAACAGATAGCGATGAAGAGGTCAGCGACGCAACAGAGCGAGGGCAGGCACGGGGGCCTGCCCCTACCTCTT
>JAKLKB010000209.1 GCA_023150835.1 Myxococcota bacterium
AAGTGCTTTTGGACGAATGGATCTGCTCGGGCTACATACCCGTTTTGTCGCTGTGAGCGGTCTTTTGGGGGGATCTTGCGGGAGGTGCTTTGGGGGGGGCCTCTTCTTTTTTCTTGTCGTCCAGTACCTTGACGCGGACGCCCGGCTTGTAAAAGTTTTGCCCTTCGATGATCAGTCGCTGGTTGGCTTGTAGCCCTGATGTCACTTGAACCATCGTATTATCGGGCGATTCCAACCCGATGCGGATCTGTTGACGGCGGGGGATATTGTCTTCTTCCATCAACAAGACGGCGAGATCTTTTTGTTGGAGGGCGGCGTTGTAGCCGAAAGAGTTGTTGAGAAGGGCCGTAAGGGGGATCATCAGTGCGTTTCGATGCACTTTGACGAGCAGGGTGACGCGTGCGATCATGCCGGGTTTGAGGGGGTGAAGCTCGGCACAGCGGTTTTGGTGACACTGGGTTCCTTTGGCACAAGGGGGGGCGGGTTTTTTGGCGGAAGGCGGTGTGCAAGAGCGCTCAGGCTGGACGGGATAGAAGTTGGGGATACGGATCTCGACAGGGGCGGTGCGGGTATCGAGATCGAGGGTGGGCGCGATTTTGTTCACGCGCCCCTCAAATACGCGCTCTCCGTATGCTGCGACTGTGATCGAGGCTTTGTCGCCGATGCGGATCTTCATCAGATCGCGTTCGGTGACGTTGATCTGGACCTTGACTTCGTCCATATCGGCGATCGAAAACAGCGGAAACTGCGCGGTCGCCATCTCGCCGATCTGTCGATAGCGACGACCCACGATACCTTTGATCGGAGAGCGCACGATCGCGTTTTGTTTGGCGGTTTGGGCTTGACCGACGGCGGCTCTCAGCGAGGCGATCTGGGCTTGGAGGGCGCGGATCTGGGCTTCTGCGGCTTGCACTTGTGTGGTGGCGCTGTCGTACTGGCTTTTGAGTTGATCGACTTGTTGCTCGCCGACGGCTCCGCTTTTGTATAAGCGCCGCAGGCGCTTGAGTTCGCGTAGCGCCGATTCACGCGACAACACGGCCCCCGACAGCTGCACCCGCGCCCCCGCAAGATTTGCATACGTCGCTGCGAGTTGCGCTTCGGCTTGGGCCACCGCTTGCCGCAGTCGTGTGTGTTCGATCACGGCCAACAGTTGGCCTTGTTTGACTTCTTCTCCCACATCCGCATGGAGCGATTTGATGCGATCAGGAACCGTCGCATACACCTGCACTTGGGCTTCGCCCTCGATATCACCTGTAAAGCGCAGCAATTCCGGCAGATCCGTTTGCACGACCTTCCCCACCTGCACATAAATAGGCGGTTCTTCTTTTTTGGTCTCGGGCTTTTTGCATCCCCAAAGCATCCACACGCTGCACAACACCAAACACACCGATCTCCACCGCATTCCCATGACACTCACTCGCTTGTTCTGGTCCACCTGACTTTGTGCGTCCACCAACCGACAGATCGCGACCTTTTTGATGCAATTTTTTTTCGGTTCATCAACCGAAAAAACATTCGCAGGAAAGTAGGCTGTGTGTTGTGGGGTGTCAAGGATGGAAAATCGGGTTTGTCAAGGAGAGGCGGGAGGGGGTAGGGCGGAGCGGATCTTGGTGGGCCGTCGGGGATTTTTTTCGTCGAGGATGGCTCTTGCGGCGCGAAGGGCTTCGCGAAATGTTTGTTCGAGACTCCAAGAGCGAAAGCTGCTGTGCATACCGATGGCGCGGAGTCTGCGTGTGCCGGTGATGAAGGCTTGGAGTGGGCGGAGGTTTTCTTCTTGAGCGAGATCAGGATCGGGAAAAGCAAAGGCTTCGCGGTGGACGGTGGCTTCGAGGATCTGGTGAGGGACGACGAGTTGGGCTTCTTGGAGGCCGGGGAGGCAACGTTGGAGGATCTCTTCGGCGGGGGCGCGAAGGAGGGGGTGATCTTCGGGGAAGATGCACTCGACGCTCAAACAAGCCCGATCTTTGGGGAGAGTGGAAGAGGAGAGAGGTTGGGCAAAGCTTGCGCGGAAAAAGGGGTATTGTTTGGCGGGGAAATAAAACCAGCGTTGCGTGTCGGCTTTTTCTTGTTGCACGATGAGTCGGAGCATGAGCAAGGAGCGATGTCGCAAGCGGGCCATCTGTTCGAGGAGTGCGTGGTTGGGCAGGGGATCAAGGAGCGGAAACAGCGAAGGCAAGGGGATGGTGGAAAAGACGTACTCTGTGGGGACGTGTTGGACGCGTTGGCCGTCATCAAAGACGACCGCGCTGACTTCGCCATGAGGGATGAGGATGCGTTGGACGCGGGCGTTGGTGTGGATGATCCCGCCTGATTGGAGGATGCGCGATTGGAGGCGTTTGGCGATGGAGCCGATGCCTTCGCTTGGAAAGTGTAGGCTTTGTGTGTAGGGGGTGGGTGGGCGAAAGGCTTCGCGCAAGAGGCTTGCGATACCTCCGTTTGAGGGAGGTAGTGGGGTGTTTTGGGTGCTCCACGAGGGCGACAAAAAAGCAGAATCCTCCTGCCAGATCGGGTGGGTTTGTTCGCTGAGTAGGAGCTGATCGAGCAGGGTGCCGTAGCGTGCTTTGCCTTGGGCGAGATGTTCGCGGCCTTGTTCGCCTTGGAGGCGATAACGCATCTGCAACGAGGCAAATTCGGCGGTGGCTTGGAGCAAGATCGGCCAAGGGATATCGACCAAAGAGCGCGTCGTTAAGGGATAATTGATCCATCTTCCTTTGAACCACAGCCGTGATTGGCGCACAGGCACTTGATAACTTCCGCCCATCAGTGCCTTGATCTCGTCGAGCAATAGAGCCTCTCGGGGCATGAACAGATGGGGGCCGACATCAAAGCGAAACCCTTTCCAAAACAGGCTTTTCGCAAGACCGCCGACTTCGGGTTGGGCTTCCAAGACGCGTGTTTGTACCCCGGCTTCTTGGAGTTTCCATGCGGTGGTTAATCCGCAAAGACCCCCTCCCAAGATCGTCACATCCTTGATCCCCATCACTTTTCTCCTTCTTCTTTGAAAGAATGGCTTGCCATCTTGATGATCTTGTGCTATGCAATCCAACCTTTTCAAGCGTTGGGGCGCTTCCTTTCATACCGCGCCTCATCACAAAGCGCAAACAACAGCCACATATCACGGCTTTTTGTCACACCATACAAAGGAGAACTCCGTCATGGCCAAGAAAGACGACCGCGTCAACATCAAGCTCAAAAGCACCGAAAGCACCTACATCTACCACACCATCAAAAACAAGCGAAACACCACAGAGCGCCTCGAACTGCGCAAGTATGATCCGATCTTGCGCCGTCATGTGAACTTCAAAGAAAGTAAATAGCGCGCACCGCGCCGAAGCTGCTTTCTCGCACGCTCTCTGTTCGATCCCTCCGCTTCTTTTGCTCTCTACCTTTCTTTCGCTTCGCGTTCCATCCATCCCATCATTCGGAGGCTTTTCTGATGACGGTACACCCGATCCGCATCGCTCCTTCTCTTCTTTCCGCAGATCTCGCCCATCTTGCCGATGAAGTCCGCGCCGTTGAACAAGGTGGCGCGGATTGGCTTCATATCGATGTGATGGATGGTCGCTTTGTCCCCAACTTGACCTTTGGGATGCCGCTGGTTCGGTCTCTTCGGCCTGTGACGAAGCTTCCGCTTGACGTCCACTTGATGATCGTCGAACCAGAGCGATACATCGACGTATTCGCCCAAGCGGGAGCGGATCACATCACGGTTCACGCCGAAGCTTGCCCCCATCTCGAACGGACCCTTGCACAGATCCAAGAGGCGGGATGCAAGGCGGGGGTTGCGCTCAATCCCTCGACTCCGCTTCACGCGCTCGACTATGTCTGGCATCGCCTCGATCTTGTGTTGATCATGACCGTCAATCCGGGCTTTGGCGGGCAATCTTTCATTCAGGCGACACTCCCAAAGATCCAAGCCTTGTCGCAAGCTCTCCAACACCACAAACCAGATGCGTTGATCGCGGTCGATGGCGGTGTTTCTCCGCAAACTGCCCCCGCGATCGCGGAGGCTGGGGCTTCTGTGTTTGTTGCCGGAAATGCGGTCTTTTCAGCAGCTTCTGAGTTGTATGCGCAAAAGATCCACGCCATCCGAGAGGCCGCTGCGTCTGCCCGTCGTTAACGCCATCGCCACACAAAGCTCCCCACATCGCTTGGTTTGGCGCAGACTCTTCTTTTGATCTGCTCTTTGCTTCGGACAATGCCAGTAGATCGCTACATGACGAGGTTTTCGATGTTTTCCAACCTCCGCACCTTTGATGTTTTGGTGGTCGGGTCGGGCCATGCGGGTTGTGAGGCTGCGCTTGCGGCTTCGCGCATGGGCTGCCACACGGCTGTCGTGACGACACAACCCGATCGTTCGGGATGGATGCCTTGTAACCCTGCTGTGGGTGGCGTTGGCAAAGGCCATCTGGTCCGTGAGATCGATGCGCTCGGTGGTGAGATGGCCCACAACATCGACGAAACAGGCATCCAGTTTCGTCGCCTCAACACCCGCAAAGGCCCTGCTGTCCAGTCTCGCCGCGCACAAGCCGATATGTTTGCCTACGCGCAGCGGATGTCGCGAGTGATCCAATCCACGCCCAACTTGACGGTGATCGCTTCGATGGTGGGCGGCCTTCATCAAGAAGGCGAGCGCATCGCAGGTGTGACACTTTCGGATGGTTCGCTTGTTCGGGCCAAAACGGTGGTGATCACCACAGGAACCTTTTTGCGTGGCCTCTTGCATACGGGCCTACAATCGACCCCGGGAGGGCGTGTCGGTGAAGCACCTAGCAACGCGCTTTCTCAACATCTCGCGGCGCTGGGACTCCCGTTGCTTCGCCTCAAAACAGGCACACCCGCACGCCTTGACAGAAACTCCATCGCGTGGGAACGCCTCGAAGCTCAGCCCGGTGATGAACGCCCGCTTCCTTTTTCCTTTATGCGCTCGACACTTGGACCACTCCAACAAGTCGACTGTTACATCACATACACCAACCAACAAACGCATGACATCATCCAATCCAACCTTCATCAATCCCCCATGTATTCGGGCGTGATCGAAGGCATCGGACCACGTTATTGCCCAAGTATCGAAGACAAAGTGGTGCGCTTCTCCGACAAAGATCGGCATCAGATATTTCTCGAACCTGTGGCCCGAAACAGTGATCTGATCTATCCCAATGGCATCAGCACCAGTCTTCCTGCCGATGTTCAAGAAGCCATGATCCACTCGATCGAAGGTCTCGAACAAGCGCGCATCGTGATTCCCGGTTATGCCGTTGAATACGATGCCGTCGATCCGCGCAGCCTTCGACCTTGGCTCGAACTCAAAGACGTACCCGGGCTGTTTCTCGCAGGGCAGATCAACGGCACAAGCGGCTACGAAGAAGCCGCAGGCCAAGGCATCCTTGCCGGCATCAACGCTGCCCTTCAAAGCCAAGCCAAAGATCCGTTGATCCTCGATCGCACACAAAGCTACATCGGTGTGATGGTCGATGATCTGACAACGCGTGGTGCGCCTGAGCCGTATCGGATGTTTACGTCTCGCGCCGAGTATCGGCTGTTGCTGCGAGAAGACAACGCCGATAAGCGCCTGACTCCGATCGGTCGGACTATCGGCTTGGTCGATGAACACCGATGGCAGCGCTTTTTGCAAAAGTGTGAAGATGAAGAACGCCTCCGCGTCCAGCTCGACAAGACGTTGCTTGTTCCAAACGAAGAAGGAACACGATGGGCCGAGATCCTTCAGATCCCGCCCATGCGCAATCCGTCTTCTTTGCGCCGCTTGATCGGTCGTGCCGATGTCGATTACACGCGCTTGTTGTCGCTCGATCTTGGGCTGACAGAAGATCACCTCGAAGCTCTCGAACAGATCTCGATCCAAGAGCGCTACGAAGGTTATCTCCAAAAACAAGAAGCCGAGGCCAAGATCTTCCGTGAAGGCGAAACCATCGCCATCCCCGAAGATCTCGATTACGATACCATCCCAAGCCTCAGTACCGAGATCCGACACATCCTCAAAGCGACGCGCCCTCACTCCATCGGCCAAGCCGCCCGTATCCCGGGCGTTACACCCGCATCTCTTCAGATCCTTACGCTTTCCCTTCACGCTCACAAAAAGAAACAAGCTGCCTGAGAGGGTGTTTGCGAAACTCGCTACATGACAGTTGAAGAAAACAACGAAAACTCGAGGGGTTCATTCAAAACAGATAGCGATGAAGAGGTCAGCGACGCAACAGAGCGAGGGCAGGCACGGGGGCCTGCCCCTACCTC
>JAKLKB010000210.1 GCA_023150835.1 Myxococcota bacterium
CCGTCTTCGTCCAACGTCGCTTTGTGTTGAAGAGAGACCTTCAACCTGTCCGCAAACCATCGTACCCAACGATGTGCAACCTCTGGAGTAGGCCGTAAAAAGCGCGTTCCGATGGTGCTTTCGGGATCGGCCACCAAACAACGCGCCGAAAACCCCAGATCCGTCAACATCCCATCCGCAAGCAGATCGGCGCTGGCTTTTGGCTGGATCTGCAAATGCAGCGACAAGCGCCGCCCACTCAACACTTCGTAATCTGCGGCCCTTGGGCGATCCAGATCCCCTCCATCCCATAGCTTATTGAGCGTGCTGACGGTACGCATCCGTTGCTCTTTGGACATGGAGAAACCACCGAGAAACGTACCGCCTTCGTCATTTAGCAAACCTTGGGCAAGCTGCCCGACCTTGAGGATGCGAAACAAGCCCTCTTGCGTAGGTTCTTTGACCTGTAGGATCGGTTGCCTCGGTGGTTTCGGTGGTTCTGTGGGTGGCCCACTTTCGTTGCGTAAGCGTTCTTTTTCGCTGGTTTGCCAACGCCACAACGCGTCGTTGTAGTCCAACTTCTCTTGTTTGTAGTCGGCTTCCAATTGCCGCTGGTATTCGTGGATGCCGAGTGTTGCGAGGCGATCAATCGCGGTTTTTCGTTCGCCGGATTGGGCGACCGAGACGAAAAAGCACGAAGTGGGCTGCGAAGAAGTCTCGGGGCCACCGAGACCCGGTATGGAGATGTCGGCGATGTGCTGCGTTGCGACCGCTGTTGCGGCCAGAACAGACTGCGCGCAAAGAACGTAGGGAGCGCGTGTGATCTCATGGATTGCTTCGATCACGGGATGGAGGGAGATCTGCGGAAACTCCCCAGCCTTCGGGCGTTCGGGAACAATGGGCAGGGGATCCATCGGCAGACCTTGTGCGATGCGATAAAGCTCCGGCCAACGCTTGAAGTTCTCAAAAGCCCCCTTGTCAGCGGAGCCAGAAAGACCAGCGGTATCCTCGAAGACAAAGGGGGTTTCCGCCACAAGTTGTTTGATCTGCTCGGATGTTCGGCCAAGTCGGTGATACCAATCGTAGACATCTTCGCCTTTTTCGAGATCAGGAAGCTCGACGATCTTGATCGTTCGTACGCCAACCCCTTTGAGGATATCCGCCACTTCTTGTGCGTATTTTTTTCCTGCGATATCGGCATCTGGGAGGATCACGATGTCGCGTCCTTGAAGTGCCGTCCAATCGGTTTTGGCGGCGGCGTTTGCGCCTCCTGCGCTCGTCACCGAAAACAAGCCCTGTTGGGTGTTTGCAACGCACTTTTTCTCGCCTTCGACCACATAGATCGGGCCGTTTGGAGGGAGTGCTTCGCTTTGGTAGAGCGGGCGCGGCCCTTCGAGATGCGCTTGATACCAACGCTCCCCGATCTTCGAGACGGGGCGGATGATCTTTTTCCCATCACGCCCTTCCCATCGGCAAACCACACAGGCGGGTTGGCCTTCTCGCATGTAGATCCACGTTCCCGAAGGCTTGCCGAGCTTATAGGCTTGGATCGCTTCGTTGGCTGTGGAAAAAGCCTTGCCTTCGGGCTGTTTTGTCGGTGGGGTTGTGGTGGAAGAAGCCGCATTCGGCAAGTCCAAGGCCGAAAGGATGTCCTCGAAAGAGCAACCTGCGTGGCAACACAACAGGACGTTGCCATCGGCATCGGTTCCAATCGAAAGCGAACGGTGCTGATCGTCATGAGAGGGACACTTTGCCTCCCATTGACCGTGTTTTCGGGTCGCTTTGACACTTTCCAGACGGCCTAGAATCGTGGAGATACTCCTGTTCCTTCGGGCGTTTTGGCCTTGGTGAGCAGTCATCTTTCTGTCCTTGCCCGTTATAACGCACGAGAGTCGGGCTGTTTGGGATGTGGCCCTCTCGGCCTGTCGGTTGGAGAAGAGATACTCTCGGATATAGGCGAGAGCAGAGGAGGTAAGAGGGTTATCTCTCCGAACAATTCGGCTGAATCACGTATGTTGTGCAAGCAGGCGTTCTTTGAATCGATGTTTCTTCGCTTGTGGGAGGAACTTCGTTGTGTTCGGGTGCAAAATCCCACATCAGCACATCAAAGTTTGTGGCTTGCTCAATTCGCCTTGCCATCGCGATGGAGGGTGTTCTCCTACCCGCCACATAATGCCCAACGGTAGAGCACGAAACACCAAGCTTGTCAGCGAATTGCTGAAGCGTGATCTGGTTCTTCTTCAAATAGTCTTTGAGCTTCATGGGTACCTCCTGCGACAGTTGTACATAATGCGGAATCACTTGTCAAGATCGTGTTGTACAAATAGTGCAATGTCTTGCTATCGCTGTACGCCATGTATAAGATGAGACAGATTCAAGCACGGAGGGATATATGTTAGGCGAACGAATCAGGGCGCTAAGAAAGCAGAAAGGCTGGACGCTAAAGGACTTGGCAGAAAGGGCAGACGTAAGCTGGTCGATGATCTCTCATATCGAAAGGGGAGAGCGGACGGGAACCATGCAGATACTCGCCAAGATCGCCGAAGCCTTGGATGTCAGTCCTTCTCTTCTTCAAGAGGATGTGGAGCCAGAACAATTGGAGGACATTTCTCGGGCGCTGGAAGGGATGGCGACTCTGTCGCGTGAGCAAATGAAAATCGTTCTCTCTGTGATCGAAGGTCTTCGATCAACTTCAAAACAACCTTAAGATCTTTTCTTGATAATTCCAAAATCCCTATAAACCCGCACTTGAGCAACTCTTCTTTGGATAAGTTGTCGTACATTTTCTCACCTGCCGTGCAACCCGCCTCACTGAACTTATACAACGCTGATCTTATGAGATACTGCGTACATGCACAGAAGTCAACGCATTATACACTTTGGAGATAAAGAATTTGACAAAACATTTTACATAATGTAAAACACTCCTATGCCTGCAACATCACCCGTTGCGTTCCGCAACGGCATAGGAGGCCCCATGAACCAATCATCCTCCCCAAATTACCGCTATGTTCCTGCGTCTTTGTTGGTTGCGTGGATGGAAGAGGCACGCCGCCAGTCCGAAGAACTCACTCGACAGAAGACGACGATCACCAAGAATTTGAGCGCAACACGCCAAACGCTCGTGGATATCCACGCAGAGATCCAACGCCGCGCAGAAGTCTCATGGCGCAACCGTCTTCGTCTTGGTCTTCGCCCGATTCCTCCGATGGTCTCGACCCCTTCATCCATCCCCCCGACCCCTTCATCCATCCACCCAACTCCTGCGCCCGTTCCTCCGCCACCACCGCCGACTCCTGCCATCGCCTCGATCCCCATCAAAGAGCAGGGCAACGAGCAAGGCTGGGTGGAGCTTCGCCTCGACGAGTCCCGAACTTGCGGAGAGTGCGCGAACTTCCGTATCGAGAGAACTGGTGTGGAAGAACACCGTGGATACTGCTTTTATGTGGACGATTCTGTTGGGAGCCGCGCACCCGCGAGTGGATGCCCTCGCTTTGATCCGCTCCCCAAACCCTCTCCCCAAGCTGTATCTGCGCTTGATTCGCTCGCAACCCCCGAAGAGATGGAGATATGCGATGTGCGCCGCTAAGCTTTTGACGGTGGCCACGTTGCCCCGCCAAAAGACGGGCCGACTTTGTGCGACCATCGCCAACAAGGTTCTTTTGTTAAAACGCGAAAAGACCCCGATTTTGCTCGTGGATACAAGCAAACTTCAAGCAGCACAGACCTTTTCTGAGCACAACGAACATCGCATCGAGCTGATTCTGAACAAAGGCGTTTCGGCACTTTCGCATGATAGCTTTTGGGTTTCCACAACGAGCCTCGAAGAGTCGGAAGCTGTGATGGATTGGGTCTTTTGGGCGATGGCAGGTGAACAAGGAGACTTTCTCTTCTCTCTCGAAGACGAAAGTATGTTTTCAACCAAGTGCGAAGCAGCACAAGTAGAAAAGAAAAATCCGCAACATGCGGAAGAGTGCGCCCCAGAGGACACAGCATGGAGCCGCCACAAGACACTTGCGCGGCTCCACGCTGCTGCAAAGGAAGTGGGGTTGGATCACGCTGGTATCAAGTCGTTGTTGCCGGTGGAGTGGTCTTTTCGGACATTAGAACAGCGGATGTTGGATGTGGTGATGAGGCTTCTTGGTGCAAAGCACATCGGGGCTTTACGCGAGGCGTGGGATGCCCATCCGTGCGCGGCATTGGTTCGCCTCAAAGATTACATGAAAGAGCAACTCTTTCTCAAAGAAATGGGATGCGCGGACGTGTCAACGCGCCGAGGAGGTGGATCTTGATGCTGCCGCTTAGACTTCGACACGGCGATGAAACCGCCAAGATGCTCGGCTATCCGAGCGCACACGCGCTACGTGCAGCGCGTTGTCGTGGCTACCTTCCCAAAGGTTCTTGTTACAAAGAGGGAGGTCATTGGTATTACTTGCCACACGTCTTTTTGGAGAAACAAGATGGCCAAGAAATTACCCAGCGGGATACAGAGATCAGGCAAAACCTACCGCATTCAATTTCGGTCACGCCATACCAACCCAGGCATGATCTACAGCGAACGTCTTCCACAAGGCACAACCCTACGGAGTGCCGAGGCATATCTAGCGAAGCTGCGAGAAGAAGATCGCCAAGAGACGCTTCAATGGAGAGACGAGAAGAAACGAGAAAAAGAATCGCATCGGATCTGGACCATTGGCGACTTCGCAACTGAGATCTACCTACCACACTGTGCGGCTTCCAATCGACCCTCAACGTTAGAGAGAAAGGTTCAAGAATTTAAACGCATCGGCCCTTGGTTTTGGGATCTGCGCCTGGATGGTGTGGATGCGGCGACGGTGAGTCGCTTTGCAGCGGAGAGAAAAGCGGAGGGAGTAAGGGCGAGAACAGTCAACATAGGAATCGCGCAGATCAAGCACCTACTGAATGTTGCTCATGAATTGGGCTTTCTTATCCATCCCCCACCGAAGTTTCGCCGTCTTCCTGAAAAGGATAAGAAGTCTGTGCGTTGGCTATCAAGAGACGAGATAGAACTCGCCCTCGCCAACGCAACAGCAAAAGGGGAAGTTTGGAGGGCGCTATGTTTGTTTTTGCTGGGGACAGGGGCTAGGTGGGGCGAAACACGCGCTCTTCGCTGGAGCGATCTCGACTTGGAAGAGGGCATCGTGACCTTTCACGGCCACACAACGAAAGGGGGGAAGGATCGGATGATACCGTTATTGCCCGAAGTGGTTAGCGCCTTGGCTTCGCTGACTCGTCTTGGTGATCTGGTGTTTATGCATCGGTGGCGAGAGAAAGTCTGCCCCATGCCCGTAGATGGAAAACTGGGTGGGGATGTCTATCCGTGGGATGGTGAAGGGTTATCGGCCTCACCACACGTATTGCGTCATACGTTTGCGGCGATGAGACTGAGGGGAGGAGTGGGAATGGAAAAAGTCCAAAAATGGCTCGGTCACAGCACCATCAGTCTAACCGTCGATACATACGGTCACATCGTGCCGGAGGAACATGCAGAAGAGATAGCGAAGGGGTATCATGCAGGGACAAGACCGACCTTGCGAGCGGTGAAATAGGCGAGTGCAGATTTGTCACCACCTTGTCACCAGAGGGAAAAAAGGAGAGGAAGGAGCGATGTGTAGATGCGGCGAAAGTCGCGGATGGAAGGGGATGAGCGAGGTGGGACTCGAACCCACACTGGAAGGATTTTAAGTCCTTTGTCTCTACCTTTGGACTACTCGCCCGAGAAAGCAGGATCAGCCTAAAAAAAACAGGGAACCGATATAGCCAAAAGCACACGCCCTGTCAAGCGCTATCTTCTGTTTGCGGGTGGGGTGCGCAGGAGTGCGGTTTGCTGGTAGGGTTGCGTGAAGGTGTGATCTGCAGGGTGATACGAAATCCGCCTCTTGATACGAGATCCGCAGGGTGTGTGATCGCAAAACGTAGGGGCAGACAGGTGTGGCTGCCCAACGATCGGGTGTCTACGCACTATCCTACGGGAACACTTCACACGGATATCGTATGATACGAAATCCTGTGATTGTGTGATCATGTCCGCTCGCTCCTCAATATCCCGATAGACGGGCGGTTCGCGAACCGCCCCATTGGCATCAGGTTAAGAAGTAAAAGCAGATTCTTGTGGCATAATGGCGCACCTCAAAACGCGAAAGGGGAATAGAGATGTTCACACAAAGCGCCGAAGCACAAG
>JAKLKB010000211.1 GCA_023150835.1 Myxococcota bacterium
AGCAGCCTTACCCAAGGACTGTCCGCGTGTCGCGCAGAGGCATCGGACTGGAGAAGCATCCGACTGTGCCTCTCTATTCTCTCCCAACGTTTCCTCCACCAAAGTTTCCCTCGGCTTCTGGGGGCGGGTCAACGGGGCTTTCCGAAGCAAGCCCGCTCCATGTCGGGGCGGGTCGTTGACCCTGCGGTTCTCCTGTCGTCGTTGCGCGCTGTTTCGCTGCGCGGTGGAAGTGAGGGGCGTTTACTTGGCGCTTTCCCACTCGCGGAGGCGTTTTTGAAAGAACACATTTTTGCTCTCAAACGTCGAGGCCATGCGAAGGGTCTGGATCGCTTTGACCCGATCCCCCGACTGATAGAGGCGTTCCGCTTCTTGGTAGAGCTTGCGTCCTTGGGGGGTTGTGCCACCTGCGGCCACTTTGTTCTCTCGCAAACGCTTCTCGTCTTCGTCCGTGTATCGTAGCCTTTTCTGGGGTGCTGTCAAACCTTCGTTGTAGAAGGCGCGCTTGTCGTCGTCGCGCAACACAAGATAAGCCTCCGTCACGCGCTTGTATACCCGATCAATCGCGACTTTGAGTTGTTCGTCTGTGCTTTCGAAAAACAAATCGGGGTGCAGCGTACGTGCGCGGCGATGATACGCCACGCGGATATCGCCGCTGTTTGCGTTGCGTTGTAGCCCGAGCAGTTGGTAATAGTCCAACTCGTCGATCCGCGACGCAAGAGCCATAAGTTTCTGAATATCCATCCGCTCCTAAACCTCCGCCTTTCCCCTACACATCGAACCGATCCATCCGCCAACTTGTTCCCATCCTCTCGGCGCTCGCAAGAGACCGTACCGCCCCTGCACACCGCGCTTATCCATTCGCCAACTCCATCCCTGCGCCGCGTTGGCTGAGTCGTACCACTTCGTCCTCGCTTAGCGCGCTTGAGAGCGCAACCGTCATGCGTTGGCGCAAGCCTGTTTCGAGATCTCGTGCCGTCACATGCACCAGCCCCGATGCGTCGATACTAAACGTCACTTCGATCCGCGCTTGCCCCCGATAACCGATGCGGAAACCTTCAAAATCAAAATACCCCAGCAAGACATTCTCTTCTTCGCGATTCGATTCGCCCTGATACACCCGAATATTCACCCGCTCTTGGCCGTCTCGAACCGTCGTAAAGATCCGCGAACGCTCGATCGGGATCGGCGTATTCCGCTCGATCAACATCTCCGTGTATCCCCCCACCGTCGCGATCTGCAACGACAGCGGTGTGACGTCCAGCAAGTGCGCTGCTCCGATGTGCCCGCCTCGTGCCGCACCGCTTTGGATCAAGCTGTGCGCATGAATGGCTGCTCCCAGCGCCACCACTTCGTCCGGGTTCAACGAGACGTTCGGCGGTTGCCCAAAGTAGTACTGCACCGCCTCCCGCACCAACGGAAGCCTTGTCGGCCCACCCACAAGGATCACCCCATCCAACTCTTTTGGATGCAACCTCGCTGCCCCCAACGCTTCATCGCAGACCTTGAATGTCCGTTGCACAAGGTCCGTCACCAAGCTATTGAACTCTTTTTGCGAGACCATGTACTCCAAACTCATGCTGCGACCGCGATCCACAAAGATATCTGGGATCGACACCAACACTTCGGGATGCACCGACAACAGCTTTTTCGCCTCTTCACAGGCTTCTCGCAGCTTTTGCAGGCTCTGCCGATTTTGACGCAGATCCACCCGCGTATCCCGCAGATAACGATCCACCAAATACTCTGTCATCCGCATATCAAAGTCGTCACCACCCAGATACGAGTCTCCCGCCGTCCCCAACACCTCGAAGATATCGCCGTCGATCTCCATCACCGACAAGTCAAATGTCCCGCCGCCCAGATCGTAGATCGCCACCCGCTGACGCAACTCTCGACCATAACCGTACGCAAGGGCCGCTGCCGTCGGCTCGTTGATCATCCGCAACACATTCAGTCCTGCGATCCGCCCCGAGTCCAACGTCGCTTGGCGTTGGTTGTCGTTAAAGTACGCAGGCACCGTCACCACCGCATCCACGATATCGTCTTGAACATACGCCGACGCGAGGTTGCGCATCTCCCGCAAGATGAATGCGGAGATCTCTTCGGGAGAAAAAAGCTGGCCATCGATCATCAAGCGGATCGCGTGGTTGTCTGACTCGACGATCTGGTACGCACAAAACGTCTGCGCCTTCTTCACTTCGTGCGAAAAGCTCTTGCGACCGAGGATCCGCTTGACCGACCACACCGTCCGATCTGGATCGAGGATCACGTGCCGCTTCGCTTCGTTTCCGACGATCACGCGGTCGCCACCGGGAAAATGCACCACCGAGGCATGCAAGTTGTCTCCCCACTGATTCGGTACCACGATCGGTGCGCCGTTGGCCACCACTCCAACGCAAGAGTTTGTCGTTCCCAAGTCGATGCCTATGGCGTGTTTTCCCATCTCAGCACCCCAACAAACGTGCGATCACCATACGCTGGATCTCCGAAGTCCCTTCGCCGATCTCCAACAGCTTTTGATCGCGGTAAAAACGTTCGACGTGGTATTCGTTGATCAGCCCGTAGCCACCGTGTATCTGCACCGCATCCGCCACCACCCGCTTCATCACTTCTGAGCAATATAGCTTGGCCATCGCTGCTTCTTTCTTGAAGTCTCGCTTGTGGTCGCACAACCAGCACGCCTTGTACAATAGATTGCGCGCTGCTTCGATCTCCATCGCCATATCCGCCAACTTGAACGAGATCGCTTGGAACTGACTGATCGCTTTGCCAAATTGCTTGCGTTCTTTCGCATAGTTCAGCGCCATCTCAAACGCCCCTTGCGCCCCTCCCAAGCCCATCGAACCGATGCTCAAACGTCCCTTGTCCAACGTCGCCAACATCTGACGAAAACCATCCCCTCGCCGACCCAACATCGCACTCTCTGGCAGTTCCACATCCTCAAAATACAACTCTGCTGTATTCGAGGCACGCCACATCATCTTGCCGTGGATACTGCGCGACGTAAATCCCGGCGTTCCTTTCGCGGGCATCAAGAAATTCGAGTATTCCTTCTTTCCTCCCACCGAGTCCTCCGTCACCGCTTGCACCACGATCACCTCGGTCATCTCGGTCGCGCCGTTCGTAATAAAGATCTTGCTCCCGTTCAGCACCCATCCCTTGTCCGTCTTGCGCGCCCGTGTTTGCGTCCCTCCCGCGTCCGATCCCGCGTTCGGCTCCGTCAATCCAAACGCAGCCAACCCTTTTCCCTCCGCCAACATCGGCAACCAACGCTCTTTTTGCTCCTCGTTCCCAAAATACGCGATCGGTCCCACACCCAATGAATTCGCCGCCGCCACCGTCGCGGCATGCGAACCATCCACTCGTGCGATCTCTTCTACTGCCAACACATACGTCAGATAATCCGATGCCATCCCACCATATTGCTCAGGAATCAAAAAGGCAAACATCCCCAACTCGCCCATCTTCCGGGTCAACTCAACACTAAATTCTTCTTTGGCATCCAACGCTATCGCACGCGGCTTGATCTCGGCTTCTGCGAATCGACGGATCTGTTGGCGAAACTCTTCTTGCTCGGGACTCAGATCAAAGTTTAACATCTGCCTTCTCCTGCCCTCTCTCGCGGCTTTGGGGGACTGTTGCGAAACATACGCCGCTATGATAGCCAACTCCCCCCCGCTCGACAATAGAAGTCTTTCACGAATTCAAACAAAGGACACTCACGCTGATGATCCCACACACACACCGCTCTCTTTCTCCTCTGTTCATCCAACCCATCCACCGCTCTCTTTCGCTCTTTCTTCTCCTTGCCTTTCTGCTCGTACCACCCCTTCGACCCACCACTCCCCTCGCCCAAACTCCTCCTCTCCCCAAGATCCGTATCCTCCCCGAACCTCCCCTCTGGAGCTTCCATGCCCAACAAGCCGTCCTACACCTCGATCTCCACCTCCAAAGTACTCCCCAAGAACCCCTCTCCTTGCGCTTCGCCCAACTCTACGCCGCTTCCAAAGGCCAAACCCTTCACATCCACGTCTTTTCCAAAGACACCCTTCTCGCTTATGCCCGTCGCTTCGACTCCCAACAACGCGCTTGGCTCCCCCACCACTCAACCGACCTCCCGCCCTCCAGCGATCTTGTCTTGTCCCTCCCTCCCCTCCGTTATCCACGCCATCAAACCCCCGATTCCTTGCTCCTCCGCCTTTACTTCCAACAAGGCCCCCGCGCCCTTCAACGCACCCTTTCCATCCAACCCCAGTCTCCCGCTCTTCCTCACCTCCGCTTTCCCGTCCGTGGCCGCTGGTGGGTCGCCAACGGACACGGACCCGCCGCACCCCACCGTCATCGGCTCCGCGAACCCTCCGCTCCCTTCCTTGCCCCCCAACGCTTTGCCCTCGATCTCTTGCGCATCGACCACAACAACCGCATCCATCGCGGCGCTCCCCACCAAAACGAAAGCTTCCTCGGATTCTCCGAACAAGTCTATGCCCCCGCTGACGGACAGATCCACTCCATCGAACGCCACCACCCCGACCCCCACCCCGGTCGACCCGACAAACAAAATCCCCTCGGAAACTACATCCTGATCCAACACACACACCAACTCTTTTCCTTGCTCGCCCACCTCAAACAAGGCTCCATCCAAGTCGAACCCAAACAATCCGTTAAAGCTGGACAATGGATCGCCCGCGTCGGAAACAGCGGCGACGGCTCCACTCCCCACCTCCATTTCCAACTCCTGCGCTCCCCACAACCCGAATCCGCACCCTCTCTCCCTCCCCTCTTCTGGGGACTCTCCGCACCTCTCGGTACCTTCTCTCCCTTCTGCCCCCAAGACGGACAAATCGTCCTCGCTTTCTAACCTTATACGATCTCCAAGCGATGCGTGATCAAAGCATCGTCCCATACACATCGATACGCGGCGCACCCTGCAATCGCTCCCTCACCCTTTCAACATCCCTCACAAACAACGCATTGTCACTCGAAACCCCCTCCACTTCCACCGCGCCCATCTGGTCTCCCAATGCGTACAGCGTCCGATTCATCGGATTGTACGCATACGCACCAAATCCCAAAGACAGCATATACCGAAACAATTCTCCCTCGTCATAACCATACCGTTCTCCCGCTCCCCCCAGTTCCATGATCACCGAATGCAGGCCGGGCTCTCGAAAAGTCTTCTCTCCCCCCCTCACCACCGCCGTCTCAAAACCTTCCACATCGATCTTGATCACCGACGGCACCGCTCCCCCCAAGATCCCATCCAAGGTCCGTACTTGCACCGACACCGTTTCTTTTCCCTGATCCTCTAAACCTGCCACCCGATTCATCGTGTTCTCCGAGCGCGTAAACAACATCTCCCCCTCTTTCTCCGCCAATCCAATGTTCAGCGCCGTCACCCGCTCGCTCAAATCATTCAAACGCACATTCGCCGACAGCCTCGAAAAGGTCTCCGGCACAGGCTCCACACAAATCCCCCTCGCCTTCCTCCCCCCACACGCCAACAACGTGTACGAACCCACATTCGCCCCGATATCCACAAACAGGTCTTCCGAACCCAACGTATGCAGCACGTACCCCATCGACGAAAATTCATGCAAACCACAATACACATTCCCCGTCAGGCCCGTCTCTCTCGAACGCAGCAAAAACTTGAGCCCCATGATCCAATCATACGCCAACTCGCCCTGCACCAATCGCCCACCCACCTGCCAACGCACATAACGAGACAACGCATCCAGCCGATGCTCCCGATTGATCGGATGATTCCACAAAAAACGCAACGTCGATAACAATCCCATTGACCGCTCCTTACTGCGGATAGAAGTTTTCTGTTCCTTTCACGTCGATCATTTCTGATCGACAAGGGGTCATTCGCTCTCCGTTGATGCTCCGCCCCCCAAGGGGAATAGAAGTCTTGCTTTGCTTGGATGGGGCGCTGCCCCATAGGCGTTAGGTTAAGGTGAAAACCTCGTAGAGTCGGTCTTGATCGCCTTTTCTTTTGTTCTCCCCCCCCCTCAATCCCCCCGTGAACGGGGGGAAGTTGGAACGGGCAGCGTCTGCATTTCGTGCATACAGCGTGCGTCATGAAAAAACAAAATCCCCGAGGCTTCCGACTTTCGCTCCCTCCCCTGTTCACGGGGGAGGGCAGGGCGGGGTGGGGGGCTTTCCTCCGCTTCACAAGGCGCGTATGGGGCGCTGCCCCCCGCACTCAGCGCATCCGCCCACTCTGCCCCTAACCACCGCACTCAGCACTTCCGCCAACAGCATCAACCGATCGCAGGCAGCGCATCCGCCGACGTCATCTGGCGATCTGCGTACACCGAATCGCTCACAAAAAACGCCTCATGCAACGCCTTCATCGCCTCGATCGCGTAGTTGGGTTCCGTCACCAACGTCACGTTGATCCGCGAAGCTCCCTGCGAGATCATGTGCAACGGGATCTGACGATCCCCCAACATCGCAAAGATCCGACCCAACAACGACGAATCTTGCCGCAGCCCCGAACCCACCAAACACAACAGGCTGCGCTCTTTCTTTTGCTCGACATTCGCAAACGCCGATATCTCCGCAATCGCCGCGTCCAGATCTCCTTCCCAATAATCGAACGTCATCGAAACCGACACTTCGCTCGTTGTGATCGCATCGACAGACACTTGATGCCGCGACAAGATCTCGAAGATCCGCGACAAAAACCCCGGCGCTTCCAACATCCCCAACGAACGCACCAACAGCGAACGCACATTCTTGCGCAGCGCGATCGCACGCAACGGCTCGCTCGGGGCCTTGTCGTCGATCAACGTCCCTTGCAGATATCGCGGATCTGGATCGTTTGGATCGACATGAAACGTCCCCAACACCCGCACCGGAATCCCATTGCGACGCGCTGGTTCGATCGTTCGCGGATGCAGCACCTTGGCCCCGAAAAACGCCAACTCCGCTGCTTCTTCAAAACTCACCGCCGGCACCAACGAGGTATTCCCCACCACTCGCGGATCCGCTCGCAAGATCCCCGGAACATCCGTCCATATCTGGATCTCATCCACCTTCGCCGCCGCACCAAACACCGCTGCTGAAAAGTCCGATCCTCCACGACCCAACGTCGTGATCTCGCCCTGAATCGACCGCGCAATAAACCCCGTCACCACCGCGATCTCATCCGATTGCAACCGCGCCACCGCACCCTCGATCTCAGGATAACACTCCGGTAACACTCCCGCCCGCGTATACCGCTGATCTGTACGCATCCCCAATTCCCAACTGTCCCACGCCTTCGCTGGATGCCCCATCTTCCGCAACGTCGCCGCCAACAACCTCACACTCATCCGCTCCCCAAGCGATGCCAACATATCCCGCACCCTCGGACTCACCTCCCTCAACAAAAAAATACCCCCCAACACCCGACGCAGCTCCTCATACTGCGCTTCGATCAAACCAAAACCCAAACCCAGCTTCTCGATGATCGCATCGTGCCGCCCAATAATCTGCTTCTCTAATTCCTGATACGCCTCCCCTCTTTGCGCTTGCTCCGCCACCTCCAACAGCATATCCGTCACACCGCCCAGCGCCGACACCACCACGATCGGCCAGCGCGTCTCCCGCGCTACCAACTGCGCCGTCCTTGTCATCGCCTCAGGCGTCCCCACACTCGTCCCACCAAACTTCATCACCACTTTTCCTTGATGCCGACTCACTTATGCCGCCTTTCTTCCGTGTCCTTGACTTTTTACATACAGCCTCTTCGCTGCGCTTCTTTCTTTGATGCCCACACATACGGACTCTTCGCTTCGCTGCTTATTCGCCTTGGCGTTTCAACGATGCTGGGATGCAATCAAGCCGCAACATCGATGCGGCATCTTCGCGCATAGCCAACAACTCCGCCCGTCCTTCGGAGACCATCACCACCGCAGGACGCGCCACCCGATTGTACTGGCTCGCCATGCTGTATGTGTACGCTCCCGTTGACAAGAACGCCACAACATCATCCACCCGAATATGCGGAAGATACACATCTTTTTGCAACATATCCCCCGACTCACAACAACGACCCGAGATCGACCACAGCGTATCGGGCTTTTCATTCATCCGATTTGCCAAGGCCACTTGGTATTTGGCGTTGTACAGCGCAAAGCGCGGATTGTCCGTCATCCCGCCATCCACGCTCGCATAATTGCGTACACCCTCGATCTCTTTGATGCTCTGCACCGTGTACAACGTGACACCCGCTCGACCCACGATCGAACGCCCCGGCTCATCGCACAACAACGGCGGTTCCACCTCGTACTCTTCCGCCAGTTCCATCACTCGCCGGCGCATCCGCGCAAGATGCTCGCCCACCGATGGCGGGACATCATCCTCCGTATAACGAATCCCGATCCCTCCCCCCATATTCAACTCATCCAACGGCGCTCCCAACTCTTTTTGCACATACGCATAAAACCGCATCATCGACTCTACCGCCACCGAAAACGGCTTCAAATCGAAGATCTGCGAACCGATATGACAGTGCAAACCCACCAGCCTCAATCGCGGATATCGCAAGATCTTCAACACCGCTTGTTCTGCCGCACCGCTCGCCAAATTAAACCCAAACTTCGAGTCCACTTGTCCTGTCTGGATCGCTTGATGTGTCGAAGGCTTTACCCCGGGCGTCACCCGAATAAACACCCGCGCCTCTTTCTCCATCGCTTCCGCCATCTCCCCCAATCGCTCGATCTCTGCAAGGTTATCGATCACGATCCGACCGATCCCCATCTCCAACGCCAGCCGCAGATCCTCTCGCGTCTTTGCATTCCCGTGCATCAAGATCCGCTCCGCTGGAAAACCCGCCGCCCTCGCCGTCTCCAACTCCCCCCATGACGCCACATCCAAACCCATCTCTTCTTGTTCCATCAACCGACAAAAGCCTGTCGTCAAAAACGCCTTGCTTGCATAATACACCCGCGCTCGCGGATACTGCTCGATCTGCTGCTTGTACGCTCGGCAATTCCCCCTCACCACTTCTTCCAACAACACCACCAACGGACTCCCAAATCGTACCAGCAGATCCCGCACATCATGGCCCGCCAACGTCATCACTCCCGACTCATTCACCCCATAAATCGGCGGCTCCGTATACACCATCTCTTCCATCATCGCCCATATCCCTTCGTCTCTCTGTGGCCTCGCTCTCAAACGCGCTGCCTCCCTGCTTTTTCTTGCAACCATCACTTCCCGTCCTCAGCGACGCGCAGCATAACTCCCCACTCCACCACCGTCAATCTCAACTTCTTCGCTTCAACCGACTAAATCCGCCGCATCCAAGCGCTTTAAGAGGCTTGCGCCTTTTTCTCGCTCCACCACGACGATCTCTTCTGGCTCGAAAAGATCCAAGAATGTCGAAGATTGCGTCGCAAACAGAATCTGCGTGTGTCTTGACACAAAACGGGCAAGTTCCGCCACCATCCGAATCGCCTTGGGATGCAAGCCAAGTTCCGGCTCGTCGATACTCATCCACCTCGGCAAAGAACTTGGCTTCGCTCCATCTTCGCAAGGTACGCAGCAAGATTCCCTCCGTCCGTGTGGAGCCGCTGATCGTCTTCCACTCGTGCGTATGTCCTCAATGCAGAATTCACCGAAGTATCGTAGAAATGAACAAAAGGTCATCGCATTTAGCCAATCCCAAAACGCAGCAACAACCTGATCTTGCGATGCGGCCTCTTCCAACGCGCTCTCTCCCAACCCCGCACGGCTTGACTGTGAAATCCTTTCAACCCCATCCACACCCACCCTCTCCCCCTCAGATCGAACGGATCGAACGCGGCATGAACCTCACAGGCGTGGAAACCAATATCGTTGTCTCCGTCAAATCCATCTTCTTGATCGCCCCTGATGTTTGGGAACTCACCTACCGCTTGCCCGATGGCTCTACCCGCGAACAGATGATCCGTAGAGAAGACGAAACACGCATTGAGATCGCCGAAAACGAAAGACCCTTCACTTTTGACGGCGATCCCGCCCGCCTTCGATCGATCTTGATCGGCTCCAAAGACTCTTGGAACGCGGGTTCTTGTTGAGCCAAGCCGTCGAACAATGGCGCACCCGTGCGATCTGGGTTCTCAGCCGCGCAGATGCAGATGGCTCATGTTGTGTTTTGAGGTCTTTTTCGAAAAACGTGGTATCATCGGGCTTCATGGCTTGTTTGCCCTTGACATGAGAGGTCTCAGAGGAACGTCTCGCGACATGACAGTTGAAGAAAACAACGAAAACTCTCGGGGG